>CAJXOJ010000031.1 GCA_913057515.1 uncultured Cycloclasticus sp.
CTTGCTCCCAAAAAATACGACGATCAACCCAGCCTTCCTTTAAATCCATATAGCGGCTGTAATCACTCTCGAGCCTTTTATTACCCATACACAAATCTCCTCTAACTCATTAACATTTTATCGTTATTTTTGGGGCTACTTAAGGCTATCACTCACCTATAAATTCACCAGCAGTACCCATTAAAACCACCTCATTCTGATAGCCTTTATGGCTCAGAATGAGGTGATCTTACAACAAAACATCATCAAAAGAAATTTGATTTAAATCAAATTTATATAAAGAAGCTTTTTTTGTTGTTTACTTCCCTACTCAACTACTAACCAATTCCACCGCCTGCTACATTGATAATTTCTCCCGTTATATACGACGCTTCATCAGCCGCTAAAAAGCAAATGGCTGCTGCTTCTTCTTCGGGTGTGCCAAAGCGCTTCATAGGCGTATCACGCATTGTTTGCTCAAATACACCTTGCATACCCGCTTTATCGACATCTGAGTAAGCTTCTGTATTTCTAGGAATGGCTCGTTCTCCTTGATCGATACCACCTGGATTTACACAATTTACACGCACATTGTGCTCGGCTAACTCTAGCGCCATACAGGTCGTGATCGCTTGAACACCGCCTTTTGCAGCGGAGTAGGGCACACGGTTAATTCCACGTGTAGCAACCGAACCAACGTTTACAATAGCTCCGGACTGTTGTTCAAGCATAAAGGGTATCACCGCACGGCAGCACCAAAGCGTTGGCCACAAGGATCGATTAATTTCTTTTTCTATTTGATCGTCAGGGTATTCCCAAAAAGGTTTTGCCCAAATAGTGCCGCCAACATTGTGAACAGACACATCAATTCGCCCATAGGTATCTACTGTTGTTTGCATCACTTCTTTTGCGCCCGCACTTGTTTCAAGGTCTACAATACAAACGCTGGCGTTACCACCCTGATTAATAATATCTTGTTGGACTAAACGCGCTTGTTCTTCAGCTCGATCGGCTATCATTACACTGGCGCCTTCAGCAGCAAATCTTACTGCGCATGCCTTACCTATACCCTGCGCTGCACCCGTCACGATGACGACTTTCCCTTCAAAACGTTGTGTCATTTTTTATCTCCCTAAAGTTTGTTATTTACAGTTTATTAAAATTTAATTATATTCAACGACCCACCCACCTAAACAACAGGATAAATGAAATGAGCGATGTTACCTTATACGGCTTTCCATTAAGTACTTACGTTAGAACAATTCATATGGCATTACATGAAAAAGGTGTTGCTTTCGAGCACCTACACCATGCGCCTAATACCAGTGAAATGCTCGCCGTTAACCCGACCGGTAAAGTTCCTGCATTTAGTCACGGTGATTTTACACTATATGAAACCCTCGCTATTGCTAACTATATTGATGAAGCCTTTGATGGGCCAGCCCTAAAACCATCAGATGTTAAGCAACGTGGCATTATGAACCAATGGATCAGCTATATAAATGCTTATGTATTCCCTACGATGATCCATGATCTGGTGTTATTTCGCGTTGAAATTAAACCACTTAATCAAGCGGTACTGGATGCAGCCATTCCGACCACCAAAGATCAACTAAGCCTGCTTGATGCTACCTTAGCAAAATCTGAATATTTAGCCGGCGATACCGCTTCACTGGCTGATTATTTCTTATACCCGATCATTGCTTTCTTAGGGATGGTACCCGAAGGTTCTTTAATAGCCGACTACCCAGGCGTTAGCGCATGGAAAGCGCGAATGGAAGAAAAAGACTGCGTTAAAGAATCTGCACCTTCGATGTAAAATCACCTATAAAAATATTATTAAAGCCGCTTATGCGGCTTTTTTTAGCGCTACAAAAATTGACGCTATGCTACAGTTAAGCCATCTATAAAATCTTACCGCATATGCCTTTAGCTCTTTCAGCACGTCTCTCATTAAAACGCTTCACAAAAGGGGAGGCCGCTCAACACACAGCTATTAAATTAAACCACCGGCGTATTTTCGTACTGCCCAACAAAGCTGGCTTAACCCTCGCTATTATTATTTTACTGATGCTGGTTGCTTCAATAAACTATAACAACAGTATGGGCTTTGTTTTTACTTTTCTCTTAGCCGCTGCGGCACAAGCGTCTGCTTTTTATTGCTTCAAAAACCTATCCGGTCTTGTCGTCTCATTAACAAAAACACCTAACTACTATGCGGGTTCAACTGGGTATATTAACCTTGATATTAAGGAAACAGGTGAACGGCAACGCTGGGCCATTCACGCTGCCCACCTTAACCAGCTTAAAACATTTGATATTGCCAAAGATCTTTTGTTATCGATCAAAATACCCATAAAACTTAAGCACCGAGGTTGGTATACACCTAGCACCATTACTCTCTCCACCTCATTTCCCTTTGGGCTTTTCCGAGCCTGGTCACCCTTGCTTTTTAAGCAGCCTATTTTAGTTTACCCTCAAGCAATTGATATGGGCTTGCCCTTAAATTTTCAGCTTTTTAGTAAAGAACAAAACAAGCTTCAAAGCCAGCAATTAGGTACTGATGATTTTGCTGGATTAAAACCCTACCAACAGGGACACAACTATCGACACATTAACTGGAAAGCGTTTGCTGCTGAAAAAGGCTTGTTTAGCAATGAGTTTAACGCCGAACAGTCGGCAAGCATTTGGTTAGATTGGCAATCTTGCCAACCGTTAGCATTAGAAGAAAAAATATCTCAACTGTGCTTTTGGGTGCTCCAATGCGAATCTCAAGGGCTCGAATATGGCTTGCGTTTACCCAATATTGAGCTTGCACCCAGTCATGGCGCAGCCCACCAGCACGCTTGCCTGAAAAAACTCGCTCTATTTGAGCCTATTTAACCATTCAACGATGCTCATCAAACCCAACCTTATAAAACTATTAATCGCCATTGGCGTCCTTCTAATCGTTCCACATATTGCTAGCTTACCCACTTCTTTTATTTTAATTGCGTTCACCTTATTAGTATGGCGCGCACTAACACTGTGGATTCCCAAGACATTACCTAATAAATGGCTCCTATTACCGCTTGCCATCGGTTTAGGTTTTTTTGTATTAAAAACGTATGGAATGTCCTTAGGCCGCGATGCTAGCAGTAGCTTGTTGATTTTGTTAATGGGCTTAAAATTACTGGAAAGCCGTACCGCTCGTGATGCCCAAGCTGTTATTTACATGAGCTTTTTTATTCTCATTACACCGTTCTTATTTGAGCAACAGATAACAATTGCCTTATATGCGCTTTTTATATTTTATCTATTACTGCTCGCTTTGGTCATCAACAATACTCAAAGCGAGTCTTTAATAAACCCGCCTTTACTACGTTTATCTGGCTTCGTACTATTACAATCTCTTCCTTTAATGCTCATTTTTTTTGTACTGTTTCCACGAATGGTTGGCCCACTATGGGCAATGCCCGATGAGCAGTCTGCCATCAGTGGCATTAGCAATACAATTAACCCTGGTAGTGTTTCTAATTTGGCACTATCGGACGAAACGGCCTTTAGAGTCCGATTTAATAGTCCAGCTCCTCCACAAAAGGATCTTTACTGGCGAGGGCCCGTTTTTTGGGAAACTAATGGCCAGTCTTGGACATTGACTCCACCAAAGCAAGATTCGTTTAAACAAGCAACGCCCCTAGCTGAAAAAAAATCAGATATTCATTACACCTTAATGATGGAACCTCATCACCAATTTTGGCTTTATGCACTTGACATACCTGCTAGCGCACCAAAAACTGCACGCCTAACGCACGATCACCAACTGGTATTAGCTAATAAACTAAGCCGTAATATTTCTTTTGATATCCGCTCTACCACTCAAGAAGTTATAACAAAACTATCGGATAACGACCTAAAACGAGCACTAAAAGTGCCCGACAATATAGACCCTAGAACCTTTGCTTTAGCAAACAGTTGGGTCAAAACAAGCCCGGATAAAAGCGCTATCGTAAAACGTGCTCTGCTATTTTTTAATAATGAGTTTTATTACACCCTTAAACCGCCTTCATTAGGCAAAAACCCCGTTGCAAAATTTTTATTTGAAACTAAGCGGGGGTTTTGCGGTCACTTTGCCACCAGTTTTGCTACGCTAATGCGGATTGCTGGTATTCCTACTAGGCTTATTGGCGGTTACCAAGGTGGCGTTTATAACAAAGTAGGGGACTTTTATAACATTCGCCAAGCCGATGCCCATGTTTGGACTGAGGTTTGGTTGGCAGACAAGGGCTGGCTGCGGGTAGACCCAACCGCAGCGATTGCCCCTAACCGTATTGAACACAGTATCGACCCATCATTACAACGTATCAATAGTGATATTAACTTCCTATTAAACCCACCTGAAGGAATTCACGAGTGGATTCAACAAATTAAATGGGGAATCAATAGTTTTGATTATTACTGGCAAAATGCTGTACTCGCCTATGGTCCGGAGAAACAACTCAACTTCCTATCTGGATTTGGTATTCTCGATTGGGTCGATATGGTGAAATGGCTCGCTATACTGAGTGTTTTAACGTTAATTATTTTTCTCAGCGTTATCCTAATTCGGCAAAATCAAACGCATGACCCCGTACAAAAAGCATATTTAGCTTTCTGTAAGAAGTACGCAAAAAAATTTGGGGTGCATTTGCCACATGAAACAGCCACCGATTATTTTAACCGAGCAATAAAGAACTACCCTGAAAAAACCGAACAGTTAAAGACCCTGAAGACTCTTTATTTAAACACTCGGTATGGAAAGGCTGCTGAACAAGTTTTTATTCAAGGCGTAAAGCATTTTAAACTGTAGTTAAAATAAAGCGTCACTATAATAAATGGCAACGCTTTATTGATGTACTTAAAATACAGCCTGACAAGCTTATACTCAACCAGGCTTTATCAGTTTGACGCTTATATCCGTACTAAAATACTGTCTAAGTTAAGCCGTGACTTTGGCAACTTTGCATTATAGTCCTCATCCGGATGATGATAACCAATCGCCAGCGCCACTTCGCAGCGATAACCACCCAACTCTTTTTTAAACTCTTCATTTACTAAGTCGGTATCAATTCCTTCTAGGGCCGTAGAGTCAATCTTAAGGCGAGCTAAGGTGTGCAAAGTATTGCCAAGAGCAAGATACGTTTGTGCTTTGGTCCACTTACTGTTGTCACCGTTTTCATCTGTATAACTTTCAGCAAAGCCATACAGAGCAAAAGCACTCTCGCGATTTTCTTGCTTTGTTCTTTTATCCTCAATACCTTTATCTATTATTTTTGCGAAGTCATCTCGTGTGTAATGTGGGTTATGAGCAAATAGAATAATTTGAGAACTATCAAAAACATGTGCCTGATTAAACTGGTATTTGTTAGCAAATGTTTCGCTCATCCTTTGCCTAGCTTCGTCACTTTCAATTACAACAAACCGCCAAGGTTGCGAGTTAATAGACGAAGGTGACAGCCTCATCGCTTCATAAAGCACCTCAAGCTCTGCCTGAGGAACTTTTTTTGTTGTGTCGTACTTCTTGGTGGTATGCCTCCATAGAAGGCTTTCAATTATTGGGTGAGTCATCGTTATCTTTTTCCTTTAGTTGCGCATTCTTTTTCTTGTTAGAGCCAAGACCGTTCAAGTTTTACGTTATCAATGTAAACTTGTAGTGAACAAAGGCTCATTCAATTTTTCCTAAAAAACATGATATATATTAAACAATTAGACATACTAAGCTAATATTTGGCTGCTTTAATCACCCCCCTTTAATCAACCCTGTTTTTCTTTTTCATATGATATAAGACTGGCTAATATTTAACAATAATACAAACAAAACAAGGCTATTAAATGAATTTTTCATCGCAAGGAAACTGTGTGCTTTCCAAAAAAACGTGGCTTATCAGCCTCGCCTTACTCATCTCTTCATCGCTCCCAATAAACAAAGCCTACGCCAGTGGCGTAAACCTGGAAGGCTTAGGTATTCGTGCTATGGGTATGGGCAGCGCATTTATTGGCTTGGCTGATGATGCTTCTGCTGTATTTTGGAACCCTGCCGGTTTAAGCCAATTAAAAGGAAGTGGCTATACTTTCGGTATCTATTCTATGTCAGCACTGGTTGATGCCAAAAATGGTGTTTCAAACCATTCTCTTGGTAATGGGGATTATGACCCTAATAAGGGTGACCTCATTCCAGGTATTTACCCGACGGAACCTGACCGTTTTGATGATGATGAAGAACTTTGGTTAGGTGCGGCAACAATGCCTTCGTTTCTTATGTTTAAAAATTTTGGGCGCTATACACTAGCCGGTGGTGTCTTTGGTGTTGGCGGGGCATACTCAAGTTATAACGATAAAATATTCGATACAACGAATGATGCTGAAATTGAAGCGGATGTTTTTGCCATTCTAGGTCTGATGAGTGTTAATGGTTCTATCGGTTATCAGGTAACAGAAAAACTAAGTGTCGGTTTTGGTGTTGATATGCTAATTAATGTTTGGCGTGGCGATATTAAAAAGGATTACATCTCTGAAGCCAACCCTGAGTTTAACTATAACTATGATGCAGAAATACGTAAATGGGGTTATGGTTTTCAAGGAAATTTTGGCGTGCTCTACAAGTTTAATGAGCAATGGAGTGTGGGAGCAACATACCGTACGGGTAGCAATATAACGCTAAAAGGCGATACCAGAATCAGTCTTAAAGGGGGTAGTGTCATCAATGGCCTTGACCTTGATACTAATGAAAAAAGTGATGGGCATACTGATTTTGAATACGGTGCATCATGGGGTGTCGGTGTTGCTTATAAGCCAACAAACAAACTAACCTTTACCTATGATTATAGAGAAAATGACTGGAGTGACTTTAAGTGGCCTGGCTCTAATGCTAAATTTGATGAGCCTGGCAAATTCTTACAAAACATTGATGAAGACCCAGGCTGGCAGCGAGCTCATGGTTATAGCGTCGGCACAGAATACCTACTGAATAACAAAATAACCTTACGAGCTGGTTATACCAATGAGTCATCGGGTGTGCCTTCTCAGTTTGAGAACCCTACAACCATTACTCTAGGTGATATTCAAATTGCTAACGTAGGTATGGGGATACAATACGACACATGGAAAGTTGACGTCTTAGTGGGCACTATGTGGGGTGGTACTGGATACGGTGTTGACCATCGTTGTTATGACTTTGGTATCAGCTTTATGCGTATGCTCTAAAAGAGTCTGTATTTAAAAACCCCTTAAGCTTTGCTTGAAGGGGTTTTTTTAGCTCTATATATTCCATTGCTGTTACTAGCTAGTTTGATTAGCTTTTACTTTCCTATACAGAATGAAGAGAAAATCTCTCCTAGCAGATCATCTGGTGTCATTTTTCCAGTAATTTCAGATAAAGCATTTTGTGCCAGACGTAAATCCTCGGCAAACATTTCACCCGCTTGCTCATGCAACAACTGTTCTACGCCATCATTTAAAAACTGATTGGACCGAGCTAACGCGTCTAAGTGCCTCCGGCGAGCCAAGAATACATTCTTCTCTTCTGAATTAAAGCCCATCTGTGCTTTAAGGTGCTGGGTTAACACATCCAAGCCCTGTTTATGTTTTGCGGATAGCTTTACTACCTTATGCCCTGCCTCTGTCCTGGCTTCCCCCACCTTTGCCCCAGTAATATCCACCTTATTAAAAACAATCGTCACTGGTGCTGTGGAAGGTATATCGTTTAATAATGCCAAGTAATCCTCAGAACTTGACTCTCGATCGTCTACCACAAGCAGCACTTGATCCGCTTCCGAGATGGCATGTTTAGCTCTTTTAACACCTTCTTGTTCAATAATATCACTGGTTTCTCGCAAACCCGCAGTATCAATAATATGCACAGGCATACCGTCTATTTCAATGTGTTCTCTTAGCACATCTCGAGTTGTTCCAGCTACTTCTGTCACAATCGCTGTATCACGTTGGGACAGTGCATTTAATAAACTAGATTTTCCAGCATTAGGTTTTCCCGCTAACACCACCGTCATACCATCACGCAATAAACTGCCTTGCTTTGCTGTTTCTGTGAGTGTTTTGAATGCCTGTTGTAAGCTAGAAATCAGCTTTTTCAGCTCATCTCCTGCTAAGAAATCTATCTCTTCATCACTAAAATCAATGGCTGATTCAACATATAATCGAAGATGAGTTAATTGCGCTTGTAGATCGTTAATTCGCTCAGAAAAAGCACCTTGCAAAGAGCGCTGTGCCGATGTTGCCGCTGCAGCAGTACCTGCATCAATAATGTCAGCAACCGCCTCGGCCTGCGCTAAATCGAGTTTATTGTTTAAAAAGGCTCTTTGTGTGAATTCACCCGGTTCCGCAAGGCGCGCACCTAAAGCCAATACACGTTTCAACAATATATCTAAAACAACTGGGCCACCATGCCCTTGCAGTTCAAGTGTATCCTCACCGGTATAGGACGCTGGCGATTTGAAATACAGTGCAAGGCCACTATCAATAGTACTGTTATCGTGCTCTTTAAATAGCCTAAAACACGCCTCTCTTGCTGGTATTTGATTACCGAGCAACTGTTTGCTTATTTCTTTTGTCTTAGCACCACTAATCCTAATAATCCCTATGCCACCACGACCACTGGCTGTGGCAATAGCGGCAATGGTGTCATGATCAGCCGACATAACGATGTATTACTTTTCTTTTCCCGACTCTATACGTTTCATAATGTACGATTGTTGTGCAATGGTTAATAAGTTATTCACAATCCAATAAAGCACCAAACCAGCAGGGAAGAAGGCAAAAAAACCAGTAAACATAATCGGTAGCATTTGCATCATTTTCTTTTGCATTGGGTCAACAGGTGCAGGGTTTAAGCGCTGTTGGAAAAACATCGTAATACCGTAAATAACAGGCAGTACAAAATAAGGGTCTGCAGCAGAAATATTATCAATCCACAAGGCAAAGGGTGCCTGTCTTAGCTCGACACTTTCAAGAAGGGTCCAATACAAAGCAATAAATACAGGGATTTGTATTAAAATCGGTAAACACCCCCCTAGCGGATTAATTTTTTCGGTTTTATACAACTCCATCATGGCTTTATTGAGCGCTTGCTTATCATCGCCAAAGCGCTCTTTAAGAGATGCTATTCGTGGCTGAACCAACTTCATATGTGCCATCGACTTATAGCTTTTTTCAGATAGTTTGAAGAATAGCGCTTTAATAGTCAGCGTCACCATAATGATGGCGACTCCCCAGTTTCCAACAAAGTCGTAAAAAAAGCGTAACAACCAAAAAATAGGCTCTGCAATAATTGTCAGTTTGCCGTAATCAACCATTAACTCCAAACCTGGAGCTGTGGCGCTTAATTGATCTTGAAGTTTTGGCCCCGCAAACAGAACCGAGTGAATAGTTTCTACTTGACCCGTTTCAACTAATTTAACAGGTGAGTATGCACCAATAACGTATAAACCGCCTTTTAACGATTTGGTGTAATAATTATATTGATTTTCCTTTTCTGGAACCCAAGCCACACCAAAATAGTGCTGAATCATCGCTGCCCAACCACCTGTTGCTTCGCGGTTTAAATCCTCATCTTCCATATCATCAAAATCTATTTTCTGATACTTATCTTCATCCGTATAAAGCACACCACCTGTATACGTGTACAACATCGAGTTCGCATTTTTATCTGTATAGTCATTGCGCTTGATTTGCAAATATTCCCTTGCAGACCAACTGTTAGCACTGTTGTTTTCTATTTTTGTTTCAACATCTACTTTATAGCTTCCTTTGCTGAAAACGTAGGTTTTGGTAATGGTGATACCCTCATCATTAGTCCACGTTAACGGAACTCTTAATGCCTCTCCAGTCATCACATAGTCATACTCTGGTGTATGCCATAAAGCATGGTGGTTAGGACTATCCCCACTTTGGGACACAAGGCCAGACTCAACAACAAAGGTTTTAGCTGCTTGGTTATCTAGTAATTGAACTTTTTCCTCTTCACCCTTTTTTTCAGGGTAATCAGACAAATATAGCTCAACAATACTGCCGCCTTGGGTATCAATTTCCAGTTCGTATACATCGGTAACAACACGTATAACACCGCCATTAGGCTGGTTACTTCCATCGCTTTCATTAATACCAAGAGTGCTAGGTAGTGTATTATCTGCTGATACCGTATTAGGAACATCAGCTTGTTGTTTCACTTGCCCTTCAGCATTAGCAATCTGTTGAGGTAACACATAATCTTTCTGCCATGCTTGCCAAATAAGTACTGCAATAAATGCAAGAGCTGCAACGAGTAATGTTCTTTGATTATCCATGTGTTTTATCTGAAGTTGGTAAAGGGTCCACACCACCTTTACAAAAAGGCTGGCAGCGCAAAAGTCTTTTCAATGTTAAATATATAGCCTTGCTAGCACCATACTCCGTAAATGCCTCAAGAGCATATTCAGAGCAGGTAGGGTAGAAGCGACACCTGCTAGCAAACATTGGGCTGATAAATTGTTGATAACATTTAATTAAACAAATAAATAACTTATTCATCGCTTATCAACTTGGCCCAATGTCTGTTAATAGACAAGGAGAGCTCTTTTTTTGTTGCTCTAGCAGCCTTTTGACGGCATAGAATAACAAAATCATAACCCGATAATTGCTCCTTCTGATGCCGAAAAGATTCCCTAACTATTCGTTTAATAAGGTTTCTTTTTACTGCTTTCTTTACATTCTTCTTTGCTATTGCAAGACCAAGCTTTGCGCTAGACACATTTTCTTTCGCTAAAACAGTAAATAAGCCGTCTGTACTTCTTTTTGCGCCTTTAAACACATTGGCATATTCTGACGCCGTGTTTAACCTAACTTTTTTTGTAAACGTATAGTCTTTTGCTCGTGTTACGCAGATAAACGAGCTCTACCTTTTGCGCGTCTCGCATTAATGATCTTACGGCCTGACTTAGTCGCCATTCTTGCTCTAAATCCATGTGTACGGGCTCTTTTTAAGTTACTTGGTTGAAACGTTCTTTTCATGCTGAAATATCCTGTAGATGACTAATTAAAATGTTACGAAAGAAAACTTTTATTGCTTAAGGTTTTCTTTTGAGAAAAAGACTGCGAAGGTTAGTTTTATTTACGCTAAAAGTCAATGTTTATATAAAGTTTAAGTATATCCGCCAATTTTATTTCTATTGTGTTTTTCCTGTGGATAACTTTCCAATTAACGTATATTCTAGTGCTTTATTTATTTTAACTTTCAAACAAGGATTAATGTGTCATCTCTCTGGGAACAGTGCTTAAAACGTTTAGAAGAGGACATTCCGCCTCAGCAAATCAACACTTGGGTTCGCCCTTTGCAAGCACAGGCGAGTAATGATGAATTACACTTATTTGCTCCAAACAAATTTGTTTTAGATTGGGTTTCTGATCATTATATTGAGAATATAACAAATATAATCAATAAGTTAACTGATAGAAAAACCCAGCTTTATTTAAAAATAGGAAGCTCTAAAACACCCCCTTCAATCACCCCTTTAAAAAAAGAAGCCACAACTAACACCTCCCAAAAAACAGTTCTTTCACATAACCTTAATAGAGCGTTTACCTTTGATACCTTTGTTGTTGGTAAATCTAATGAACTAGCAAAAGCAGCTGCTATTCAAGTCTCAGAAAACCCAGGTACTGCATATAACCCTCTATTTATTTATGGTGGCGTAGGCTTGGGGAAAACTCATTTAATGCATTCTATTGGTAACGCCATTATTCAAACGAACCCTAATGCTCGGGTCAATTTTTTATCGTCTGAACGCTTTGTTTCAGACATGGTTCAATCATTACAAAAAAATACGATTAATGATTTTAAAAACCACTACCGCTCTTTAGATCTGTTATTAATTGACGACATCCAGTTTTTTGCCAAAAAAGAAAGATCACAAGAGGAATTTTTCCATACATTTAACACCCTCATTGAGAACAATAAACAAATTGTTTTAACTTGTGACTGTTACCCAAAAGAAATTAACGGCCTAGAGGAACGACTTAAATCTCGGTTTGGTTGGGGGTTACCTATACCGGTAGAACCGCCTGATCTTGAAACTCGTGTTGCTATTTTAAAAAGTAAAGCTGCGCAAAGTGGTGTAGACCTTGCTGATGAAGTTGCTTTTTTTATGGGTAATCGAATCAAGTCTAATGTTAGAGAACTTGAAGGTGCCTTGCGCAGAGTTTTGGCTAATGCAAATTTTACAGGTCAGCCCATCACGCTTGATTTTACCAAAGAAGCGCTAAGAGACCTTATTGCCTTGCAAAATAAACGAATCAGTATTGATAATATTCAAAAAACAGTTGCCGAGTATTACAAAATTAGAATGTCTGATTTGTTATCATCTAAACGAACAAGATCTATAGCACGCCCAAGACAAATAGCAATGGCCTTAGCTAAAGAATTAACACAATACAGCTTACCTGAAATTGGTAACCAGTTTGGTGGGCGTGATCATACAACTGTGTTACATGCTACAAGAAAAGTAAAAGAGCTTCGGGACTCTGACCAAACGATTGATGAAGATTATACTAACCTGTTGAGAACCCTATCGCATTAATAAGGGATAAACTGTGGATAAAATTAGTGCTGAGTTTATAAAGAGTTTATCCACAGCCTTATTTAAGATTAACAACATGGTTTTAATTTAAATAACATATTGATTTATATCAATAAAATAAAATTATTAACTGATTTTTTAACCCTTATAACTATAATAAGTATTTAAATATGAAATTAAATATTAATAAAGAAAGCCTATTAGAACCCTTGCAAAAAGTAATCGGGGTTATTGAACGAAGACAAACATTACCTATTTTATCGAATGTCTATTTATCAATTCACAACGGACGATTGAAATTAACCGGTACAGATTTAGAGGTTCAAATCAGCACTGACACAATCACTAATAATGCTGAAGATTTTAAAATAACGGTACCCGCTAGAAAGTTATTAGATATTTGTCGTTCTTTACCCAATAACGCTGAAATTAAATTTTCCTTTAAAGAGGCCGTTTTAGTTATTACTTCTGGTAAAAGCAGGTTCACCCTTAGAACCTTACCTGCTGATGAATATCCATTATTCGATGAATCAAATTACACTCACCAAGTAAATATTGAACAAGGAGTGTTATTTAAGGCCTTTAGCAAAACAATATTTTGTATGGCACAACAAGATGTCCGTTATTATCTAAATGGCTTAATGATGGAGGTAGTTGAGGGTGAATTACAAACGGTAGCGTCTGATGGCCATCGTTTAGCCTTATCTAAAAATAAACTTGAGAATGAAACTCAATCGATTAACCAAGTTATTATTCCAAGGAAAGCAGCTCAAGAATTATTAAAGCTAATGGATAAATATGAGGGAATCATTGATATTAAATTAGCAAAAAATAATATTAACTTCACCTTTGGTGAGGTTCAGCTAAATGCCAAATTAATTGATGGCCGTTTTCCAGATTTTAAAAACGTGGTCCCTGAGGAAACTAAGCATAATTTCACAATAGACAAACAGTCATTTAAATCAGCTTTATCTCGAGTTTCAATTTTATCTAATGAAAAATACAAAGGGATTCGTTTAGATTTATCAAATCAACTCATGACTATTAATGCTAATAACCCGGAGCAAGACGAAGCTATTGAAGAGGTCATGGTGGATTATGATAGTGACGAAATGAGTATGGGGTTTAATTCCAGTTATCTAATGGATGCCTTGAATGTAATTGAGTCAGAAAATGTGCAGGTTTCTTTCACAGATACTAATAGTAGTTGCTTATTGGAAAACCCAACAGATAAAAGTAGTCGGTTTATCATCATGCCTATGCGAATTTAGTAGTAAATGAGTTTTCTTACTTGTCTTTAAAAGCTGTCCAAATCAAAGATGTCCGAAATATTGAAAGTGTGAGTTTTCACCCTTCACCAGGGCTTAATGTGATTGTTGGCCCGAATGGAAGTGGTAAAACATCGCTATTAGAGTCACTTTATATCTTAAGCAGGGCCCGTTCTTTTAGAACACATAATATTCGGAAAGTCTTATCGTATGATAAAAAAGACCTTGTGGTGTTTGCGGAGCTTTGGGCTTCAGGTGTTTCGAGTAAGATAGCGATACAAAAAAACCAACAAGAAACAACTATTAAAATTAATGGACATATAGAACAAAAAGCTTCTGAACTTTCTAGGCATTTACATACACACTTAATTAGACCTGAATCACAATCTTTATTAGAAAACGGCTCTAGCAGCAGACGTTCATTTATCGACTTGGGTGTGTTTCACGTGAAACATTCATTTTTGAAGGTATTAAAGCAATACAACCAAGTATTAAAACAACGAAACTCACTGTTGAAATCTAAACAACTGGATACCTTACCCATTTGGAGCAATAAGCTGGTTGAATACGGTACAATGGTGAGTAACCAAAGAGCTGAATATGTGAATTTACTTGAGAAAGAACTAAAGCTAGTTGCAGCGGAGTTCTTTGGAGATATTAACTTTAATATTAAATACTTGCCTGGCTGGGATAAAAACTTAACCTTAACTGAGGTGTTAGCAAGTAACCTTAATAGAGATGTTCAATACGGTTATACAACAGCCGGGGCTCATAAGTCAGATATTAAAGTTTTTGTTAACAATAAGTTAGCGCAAGACTTCTTATCTAGAGGTCAGATGAAGTTGCTCGTTATTGCTTTGTATTTAGCACAAATAAAATTAATGAGTAAGCAGTCTTATAAGTCTGTCTGTGTTTTATTAGATGATTTGGCTGCAGAACTAGATGAGATGAGTTTTAAAAAAGTGATGTTTTTTTTAAAAGACATAGGTATTCAAGTTTTTGTTACAACGACAAATAAAAGTATATTTACTGAATTTATTAAAGAAAAAGAAACAAAACTGTTTCACGTGAAACACGGTGTTATGCACATAGAGGGTAGTTAAGTGAGTGAAGAAGAAAGCAATGAAACGTATGATTCATCCAATATCCAAGTTTTAAAAGGACTGGATGCCGTTAGAAAAAGACCTGGTATGTATATTGGGGACACTGATGATGGTTCAGGTTTGCATCATATGGTGTTTGAAGCAGTCGATAACTCAATTGATGAGGCTTTAGCCGGGTATTGTAGTGAGGTTGGGGTGGTTATTCATGATGATAACTCGGTCACTATTTCTGATGATGGTCGTGGGATTCCTGTAGATATACACCCTGAAGAAAACCGATCAGCTGCTGAAGTGATTATGACGGTATTACATGCTGGCGGTAAATTTAACGATAATGCTTATAAGGTGTCGGGTGGTTTACATGGTGTTGGTGTGTCGGTTGTAAATGCATTATCTGATGAGCTTGAATTAACAATTAAACGAGAAGGAAGTGAGCACTACCAAAAATATAAGAATGGTGAGCCTGTTGAGCCTTTAAAAGTTATCGGTTCAACGGATAAAACAGGAACAAGTCTTAGATTTAAACCGAGTGTAGCAACGTTTAGTAATATTGAATTTAGCTTTGATGTATTGGCGAAAAGGTTACGCGAATTATCTTTTTTAAACTCAGGTGTGCGCATTAGATTATCTGATGAGCGAACAGCTAAAGAAGAAGTATTTGAGTATGAAGGTGGTATTAAAGCGTTTGTTAATCATCTGAACGTTAATAAAGCGCAGATCCATGAAAATATTATTTATATTAATGTTGATAAAAATGATGTAAATGTTGAGGTCGCGTTACAGTGGAATGACTCTTATCAAGAAAATATTTTTTGTTATACCAATAATATTCCACAAAGAGACGGTGGAACACATTTAGCGGGATTTAGAGCAGGGCTTACGCGCACATTAAATCAGTATATTGAGGGCACGGGTTTAGCCAAAAAACAAAAAATAAGTACTTCAGGTGATGATGCTAGGGAAGGGTTAACAGCTGTTTTATCCGTCAAGGTTCCAGATCCAAAGTTTTCTTCACAAACCAAGGATAAATTGGTTTCTTCTGAAGTGAAGTCAATTGTTGAGTCATCTCTGTCAGAAGCATTGCAAGAGTTTTTATTAGAAAATCCAACTGAGGCTAAAGAAATAGCTGGAAAAATGCTGGAAGCAGCAAGAGCAAGAGACGCGGCAAGAAAAGCAAGAGAAATGACGCGTCGTAAATCAGCCTTAGATATTGCTGGATTACCCGGCAAATTGGCTGATTGCCAAGAGAAAGACCCAGCATTATCAGAAATATTCTTAGTGGAAGGGGACTCTGCTGGAGGATCAGCAAAACAGGGTAGGGATAGGCGAACACAAGCCATTTTGCCATTGAAGGGGAAAATATTAAATGTCGAAAAAGCCCGTTTTGACAAAATGTTGTCATCAGAGGAGGTAGGAACACTTATTACCGCATTGGGTTGTGGAATAGGTAAAGAGGAATATAAACCTGAAAATCTTCGTTACCATAAGATAATTATCATGACTGATGCTGATGTGGATGGATCGCATATCCGAACATTATTGCTAACGTTTTTCTATCGTCAAATGCCAGAGCTTATTGAAAATGGAAATGTTTATATAGCACAGCCACCTTTATACAAAGTTAAAAAAGGTAAGCAAGAATACTATGTCAAAGATGATAATGAATTAAATAGCTATTTATTACAGCTAGCCTTGCAAAAGGCGAGTTTAGTGATTAATGAAACGACACCAGCTATTAACGGTGTCGCGTTAGAAGAGCTGGCGAAAGAACACATTCAAATAGAAGGTATGATTGCTAGATTATCTAGTCGTTATGATGAGCTGATGATGAATGAATTATTGGTTTCACCAGAAATAACAGACTCTATAGACGAACAAGGGTTAAAGGATTGGTTAGCCAATATGGAAAAAGCGTTAAACGCGGTAGAAAATAGCCCTACACACTATAGTTTTTCTGTCGATTATCAGCCAGATAATTGGTCAATACAGTGCTCAACATTGTCTCATGGAGTGGAAAAATCATTTGAAATGACACGTTTGTTTTTCAAATCTGGCGAATATACAAGATTAGTAAATTTTGGAAAAACATTGAAAGGCATGTTTGAAGAAGGCTCAAAACTACTGATTGCTGAAAAAAGTCATGAGGTTACAAGCTTTAAAGAAGTGTTTGAATTACTGATGAAAGAAGCAAGAAAAGGCCAACAAATTCAGCGGTATAAAGGGCTAGGTGAAATGAATCCCGATCAGCTTTGGGAAACAACCTTAGATGCAGATTCACGCCGATTATTACAAGTGCGAATAGAAGATGCCATTATGACCGATAGTGTATTTACAACTCTAATGGGTGATGAGGTTGAGCCAAGGCGTAATTTCATAGAAAAGAATGCATTAGAAGTAGCAAACCTAGATGTATAAATAAAACGAGTGTTGTTTCTCATTTAATTTGAATGATTGTTACTTAATTCAAATTAATTTAAAAAAGACAGAAAATTATATTTTCTGTCTTTTTTTAGAAAAAATAAAGGAAATAGGGGGTTAAAAAAACTTAAAACCTCTTAAAAGCCCATATAAGCAACGAAAATCAATAGCCTGGCGAATTGGTTGGCTAACTTGATAAAATCACTTATATAGCTTCTGATGAGGGTGTTTTTCAGCTTTTTTCTTAAAAAAATGGTTCATTCATGCAATTAATTAATAATCCTTATTTTTAAAATATTAAAAATTTTATGCAAAGTTAGATCAGAATTTTTGAAAGGTTACCTCATACACAAAGTCTTGACTATCTGAACTCACTTCCCAGCTGATTAGTCTTTGTTCATGAATGGCAGATAGATGACCCCGATACCACTAAAATTTTACGGGGATATACATCAGGTTTTTTAATATTTGGATTGCTATGAGGTTAGAGCGTTTTTAACCACCGCATCGCTTAGGTGAAGCTGGGTGGTTTGGGCATTGAGTTGATCACAGAGAGACATTAATTCATCGACTTTTGCAACTATGCGGTGTTGTTCATTAATGGGACACAGAGGTATCGGAGCGGTTTTAAGTTTATCCTGAGATATATTCATCTGGCTTTTCGGCTTCTAGGTATTTAGCAGTAGCTCCTGAATTTAAGTATAGCGATACATAACTCTCATACATACCAACCTCAACTAGATGAAAGCGAATAATCTTATCGGAGATCATCAATTTTGGGCGAGTTGTTTGTACTAAGCATGAAATACCGACTCTATTTTTTGGCCCAGCATGAGTTATTAATATATCTCCTGTTCTTACTTCAAATTGAGGTTTTGGTTCCTTATTTGAAGATAATACTTTGTTTTCGTGTTGCCTATATTTCCTTGCTTGTACGGCTGTTGTTTTCAATATCCCCCAAATATTGTCAGACGGTGATGGCTCTGGTGGACACGCAAGAATCCATCCAGCATCCATCAAAGTAATAAGGTTATTTGATTTACACCACTCCCAGCCATTCGGCAGCCCAAATGTTTTTTCCTCACTTTTAATCTCTAGTAGCCGCTTTTTTTTTAATTTTCTTGTCTTTAATCTGTTGCATTTTTCAGCGGCGATATACTTTAGAAGCTCGCTGGCGGGTTCGTCGTTGGGGTTTTGGGGGACGAGTTTACCCATAACGGCGAGTTGGAGGATGGTTTGTTTGAGTTGTTCTACCGCTTAGTCGGTGGTGATGGGGGTGTCGAAGATGCTCTGGCTACCGGAAGTTGCTCCTGCATTTCTTGCATTTCCGGCATACAGGCCATCCGTGGCCATAAACCGTGCCCAGTTGTCGCTGAGTTATTTAGCGTCACTGGCATCGGTGAGGGTTGATAGCAGGGTATCGAGCAGCAGCTTATGGGAATTAAGGCTGGATTCAATTTGCTGTTCCAGTTGGTCGGATAGGGCCATTAGTCCATCGACTTTTTAGACTATGCGGTGTTGTTCTGATGGAGGTGGGAAAGGAATGGGTATTCTTGAAATCGATTCTGAATAAAGTGTATTTCCTTTAATAGCTTTTTTGGAAGTCCCTGCAAGTGCTCTCTCAGGCAAAACCTTAAAAAAATAATCTTTAGACATTCCAGTGAATGGGTCACTTGATATGATGGCTTGATTATGAATTACATCTAGAAAAAATATTTTGGCGAAATGAGAAGTGTAGAGTGCTTCTACGGTGGTTCAGGGTATTTTTTCCATTATTTTAATAACACTAAGTAGGTTCGAAAAGAATCTGATTACTAAAGCTATTACGATAAAACATTATTATGTTGCCGATCACGCATACTTCTATTAGAGCAACACAATTTAAAAAACCATTTTGGCCGAAAAACGGCTCTCTGAGGTAAATGCTAAGAGATTTTCTGTTGTATCTGCTCCATCTGCCCTTCAATCCAACTTTCTGCTTGCTGATTGAGCTCTCTAGGGGAAATAGATTGGCTATCAATCATTTCACCAACTCTAACCTGAATAGTGCCAGGGTATTTTATAAATGCATTTTTTTTCCAAAATTCACCAGCATTATGAGCAACGGGAATAACGGGGTAGCCTGATTTTTCGGCAAGTAGGGCACCACCGATCATATATTTCTTTTTTTCTCCAGGAGCTGTTCGTGTACCTTCTGGAAAAATAACCACCCAACGGCCAGATTTTAATCGCTGAGTTCCCTGTTCTATAATTTGTCGAAAAGCCTTAGATTTTTTCGAGCGATTGATGGCGATCGGTTGTGTTAGCGCTAAGGCCCAGCCAAATAATGGTATCCAAAGTAATTCTTTTTTTAATACCCAGCATTGTTCTGGAAAGATCACCTGTAGCGCAAAGGTTTCCCAAGCGGATTGGTGTTTACAGAAAATAATACCATTACCTTTTATGTTTTCTGCGCCGCTTACTTGAAAATTGAGTTTGCAAATAACGCTTAGCCCTTTGATAACAAGTTTTGCCCAGGCGCTAGCAAAAGAATACCGAGTGCTATAAGGGAACGGAAAAGAGAGGAGGACTAGAGGCGCAAAAATAAAAAGGGTAATGACTTGGAAAAGAAAAAAAACAATAGAACGTAGGCCTAAGATGAATAGGTTATGTGAGGATGCTTTGGCTTGCGTCATAAAGAGTCTCGAAAATTGGGTAGGGGAGGTTAGGGTTTTCTTGAAGTGTTTTTTTACCTTTACCAGTGAGCACCAGAAAAGCCTTAGAGCCAACATTTGTGGCGGCTTGCAAGTCCCTTAAACTGTCACCGATAACAATGGCGGAGTTTAATGAAATATGGTGTGTATTAGCTAAGGATGTTAAGAGGCCAGGTTTAGGTTTACGGCAATCGCATTGATCATCTGGTGTATGTGGGCAGAAAGCAATGTCGGTTATTTTTCCACCGGCCTGATGGATTAAATTGAGCATCTTTTCATGCATTGCGTTTAAATCATCCAAGGTAAAAAATCCGCGGCCTACACCGGATTGATTGCTTGCAATAAATAGCCGGTGCCCCGCTTTGTGAAGGTTGGCGATAGCTTGAATGCTGCTATCGATTGATATCCATTCATCAGCACTTTTCACATAGGCATCACTATCAAGGTTAATGACACCATCACGGTCTAAAATAATATCAAATTTAGGGGTTATCTCAGGCATCTTAAAGAACTTATATCATTGAAATATCAGCTATTTTTATAAATTCAGCATGAATATTACTTAATAAAGCTAACCTTGAATTTTTAATACTCTCGTCGTCAGCCATAATAAAAACATGTTCAAAAAATGCATCTATAGGCTCTTTTAGAGTGGATAAAACTTTTAGTGCTTCAATATATTGGTGTTGCTCGATAAGAGGGTTAACCTGTTTTTCAATGCTTTGTAATTGATTGTGTAGGTCAACTTCTTGCTTATCTGATAACAGTGAGGCATCAAATAAAGAGCTAACATTTTTGGGTGCTTTCTTTAACAGGTTTTGAATTCGTTTATTCGCTTCACCTAAACTGGCGGCCTCACTTAAGTTGGAAAATTCGTGAACGGCACGGATCCTATTCATGAAATCAACTGGGTTTGTACACAGAACAGAGGCTACAGAGGAAAACTGTTCTGGTAAGTAGTGTTTAGATAGGCAATAACCCTTAAGCCGTTCAAGCATAAAGTGGAGCACTTGTTGCTTTGTGTTATCGGTGTCGAAGGCGTGAGTAAAGTTTTTAGTGGCTAGTTCAATGAGCTCTTTAAGATCGAGGTTAAGGTCACTTTCAATGATGATTCTTAAAATACCTAAGGAGGCACGTCTTAAAGCAAAAGGATCTTTATCCCCTGTGGGTAATAAACCGATGCTGAAAATGCCAACGAGGGTATCTAGCTTATCAGCTAAAGCAAGAACCTGACCTGTTGGAGAGTTGGGAAGAGCGCCACCTGATTGTTTAGGTAGATATTGCTCCTGAAGAGCGCTTGCTACTTCTTCAGGTTCACCATTTTCCTGTGCATAATAATGCCCAATAACGCCCTGTAAGCTAGCAAATTCGCCGACCATATCAGTAATTAGATCAGTTTTGCTTAATAGAGCAGCACGAGAAGCTAGTGTGACGTTATAACCTAAGTGTGTTGCCAGCTCAGTAGACAGTTTTTCTACTCGTTTGGTTTTTTCGCCAATAGAGCCGAGCTTATGTTGAAACACAACATTGTCGAGCGCGGGAATACGGTCAGCTAAGGTGCTTTTCATATCTTGCTGCCAGAAAAACTCAGCATCAGATAGCCGAGGTCGAATCACTCTTTCGTTGCCATGGCTAACAGAAAGAGGCTTACTACTTTGAATATTACTGATCGTAATGAAGTTGGCTAGTAGCGCACCGTGTTCATCCAAAATAGGGAAATATTTTTGGTTGATTTGCATCGTGGTGATCAGCACTTCTTTAGGCAAGGCCAAGAAATGTTCATCAAAGCTCCCTGTGATGGCAACAGGGTACTCAACCAATGCGGTTATTTCATCGAGTAATGCGGGTTCAATGTGTGCTATGCCATCAACGGCTTCAGCAGCTTGTTTTGCTTGTTGCTCGATGAGGCTTTTTCGTTCTTCAAAACTAGCAATAACAAACGCTGAAGCAAGCTGTTCGTTATACGAGCTGGCAGAGTTGATGGTAATAATATCAGGCGCATGAAAGCGATGACCAAACGATGTATTGGACGCCTTAACCCCAAAAAACTGACTGTTGATGATCTCACTACCCAGTAATAAAAGGACAGAATGAACGGGCCTAACAAAGGCTTCATCCGAGCTTCCCCAGCGCATACGCTTTGCAATCGGCAGGCGGTTGAGTGCTTTTTCTATAATCGATGGAATCAGCGCGGTAGCCGCTTGGCCTTTTTCCAACATATTATAAGAAAGCCACTCACCTTTATCCGTTTTGAGTGTGCCTAGTTCGTTGAAGTCAACACCACATCCTCGGGAGAAACCTAAGGCTGCTTTACTTGGGTTGCCATCAGCGTCATAGGCAGCAGACACAGCGGGACCACGTTTTTCAACTTGAATATCTTGTTGGGTGGTTTCCACCGATTCAACCCAAATAGCTAAGCGACGAGGCGTAGCAAAGCAATGCGTGTTGCCGAAACTTAAATTAGCTTCTTTTAAGCCCGCGCAAACACCTGACAGAAGGTGGTCTCGTAAGGTGGTTAATGTGGTTGGTGGTAGTTCTTCACAGCCCAGCTCAAAAAGTAAGTCTTGTGTATTAGCCATTATGATGCCTCCTGCTTGTTGAGCATAGGAAAGCCCAGTTTTTCACGTGAAGCATAATAAGTTTCAGCAACCATTTTAGATAAAGTGCGTACGCGCAAAATAAATCGCTGTCGCTCTGTCACGGAAATAGCATGGCGGGCATCGAGTAAATTAAAAGTATGAGAGGCTTTTAAAACCTGTTCATAGGCAGGTAAAGGTAAGCCTTTTTCAATGAGCAGTTCGCATGCGCTCTCACACTCATCAAATTGCTTAAACATCACCTCTGTATTGGCATAATCAAAATTATAAGCGGACATTTCCACTTCATTTTGATGGAAAACATCACGATAAGTAATGGTGCCGTGTTTGTTCTTAGACCAAACCAGATCATAAACGCTTTCAACGCCTTGAATGTACATTGCAATGCGTTCCAATCCATAGGTGATTTCGCCACTTACCGGACGGCAATCTAAACCACCGACTTGTTGGAAGTAGGTAAATTGAGTAACTTCCATGCCATTTAGCCAAACTTCCCAACCTAAGCCCCAAGCACCTAGAGTGGGTGATTCCCAGTTATCTTCAACAAATCGAATATCGTGTTCAAGCATATCTAAACCGAGGTGGCTTAGCGAGTTGAGGTACAAGTCTTGAATATCGGTTGGTGATGGTTTAATCAGAACCTGAAACTGATAATAATGTTGCAAGCGATTTGGATTCTCACCAAATCGTCCATCTGTTGGTCTACGTGAGGGTTGAACGTAGGCAGTGGACCAGGGCTCAGGACCGATAGCACGTAAAAAAGTGGCTGGGTGGAAGGTGCCTGCACCGACTTCAAGGTCGAGTGGTTGCAAAATAGCACACCCTTGGTTGGCCCAGTATTCTTGTAAAGCAAGGATTAGGCCCTGAAACGTCATAAGGTCTTGATTAGATTTTGACACAGTAATTTTGGCAGTTATTTGAATAAAAAGAGAAGTATATCTAATAAGCCTACACTTATCATTAAAGCCAGCTTAAATGGATAGGCTATTTAAGCATTTATACGAAACTTGAGGCCCTTTGGGTATAATGCTTAATCAATATACTTAAGAGAAAATTATGGCAACGCAACGTAAGGCGGTCGCACTGATATCGGGTGGTTTAGATTCACTATTAGCGGCAAAAGTTATGCTTGAGCAAGGGGTTCATGTAGAGGGCATTAATTTTTATACCGGTTTTTGTGTAGAAGGGCATACCCATGCGATTCGAAAAAAAGACAAAGCAAAACCGAAAAGGAATAATGCGCTATGGAGTGCTGAAAAGCTTGGAATTAAGCTGCATATTATTGATATTATTGAAGAATATAAAGATGTGTTGATTAACCCAAAGCATGGTTATGGTGCCAATATGAATCCATGCTTAGACTGTAAAATTTTTATGGTGGGCAAAGCAAAACAATGGGCTGAAGAAAATGGCTTTGACTTTATCATTACCGGCGAAGTAATCGGTCAGCGCCCAATGTCACAACGAAAAGAAACCATGCCAGTTATTTCAGAAGAGTCTGGGGCGGATGATCTATTGTTGCGACCACTATGTGCTCAAAATTTACCCGAAACAAAACCAGAGCGAGAAGGCTGGGTTAATCGTGATGAGCTTTATGACTTTAGTGGCCGTACGCGTAAACCACAGATGGCCTTAGCTGAGAAATTTGGTTTTGAGGACTATGCGCAACCTGCCGGCGGCTGCTGTTTCTTAACCGATAAATCATATTCTGTTAAGTTAACTGATTTATGGGCTTCTCGAGGCAAGCGAGATTATGAAATCGACGACATTATGTTGTTAAAAGTCGGGCGCCATCTTCGACCAAAACCTAATTTCAAGTTGATAGTGGCTCGTGAAGAAGGTGAGAACAATTTTTTACAAGGTTATAAAAAACAGTTTATTACACTAAGAACCATGAGTCATAAAGGTCCATTGACGTTGTTGGATGGAACAGCGAGTGATGAAGACCTTAAATTGGCGGCACAAATAGTGGCGCGATTTAGTCAAGGTAGAGATGCAGAGACTGTTGATGTTGAAGTGGCTGAGAAAGGGGTTAATAAAAACTTTTCAGTGACTCCTTTAAAGGCGGATCAGATTCAAGACTCGTGGCGTGTATGATTGAGTTAGATGCGCGCCGGTTAATGTGCCCTATGCCGGTTATAAAAACGCAAAATATAATAAAAACACTGTCTACAGGTGATAAAGTAAGAGTTACCTGTACTGACCCTGGTGTTATGCAAGATATTCCTGCTTGGTGTAGAATCAATGGACATACTGTCTTAAAGACAGAAGAAATCGATCACGAATATATCCTCATTATCAAAGTTGGAAGCGATTAAATAATATGTCTCAATTGATAACTGAAACAACGGCCAAAAAGAATATCACCGTGATCGGTGGGTTGGCTAATTTAGTATTGTCCGTTTTAAAAATTGGTTGTGGTTGGTTCGCTCAGTCACAGGCACTGGTCGCTGACGGTTTTCACTCTCTGTCCGATTTATTAACAGATGGCTTGGTGTATTACGCCTCGCATCATGCAGGCCAAGAGGCGGACGAAAAACACCCATACGGTCATGCACGGTTTGAAACATTAGCAACCGTCATTTTAGGTGCTTTGTTGGTGGCTACGGCTGG
>CAJXOJ010000032.1 GCA_913057515.1 uncultured Cycloclasticus sp.
AACTGGGAAAATAACTCCTAAGCAGGTTGTCCTAATTAGTGGAACCACTTCTGTGATCGGCTAGTTACCTAGGTCGATGATAAGCCCTAATATTTAATGCCAAAGCAAAGTAATGAACAATTTCGCAATCGAGGAAAAATAAAGCTAAAAAGGCTAACGATGTTAATATCTCCTAAATCGCTTGATATTAATTATCAAAATAAGTGTATTAAGCCTTTTTTAAAGGCTGTACCTGACGCCATTGATGGTCGAGTCAACAGGCAAGAAATGGCCAAACGATAATAGTTTGACTATTTAACCTCAGGTACTGTACTTAGCGATACGAATATAAGATAGCAAAATAATTATTTGGAGAACAGAAATGCAAAACACTGATTACACAACACCTGCTTTATTTATTGATGGTGAATGGATTACACAAGCCAGTCGTTATGGCGAGGTGTTAAACCCTGCGACTGATGAGGTGTTGGCTAAATTTCCTGTTGCAGATGAAGAGCAAATTGACCGTGCGCTTGCGTCATCTGCTGCTGGTTTTGAACAATGGCGTAAGACTAGCTATAACGAGCGTATAGAGATTATGCATCGAGCAGCAGCTATTGTGCGTGAAAATGCAGAGCACACCGCCCGTTGCATGACGATGGAGCATGGTAAACCGTTAGCAGATTCAAAAGGGGAGGTTGAAAACTGTGCGTGTTTACTAGAATGGTGTTCAACGGCAGCTGCTGACCATAATGATCGTGGCTTACCTGAGTTAACAGGTTTTGTTGATAGGACGGTTCGTAAAGAGCCGATTGGCCCTGTTGCAGCTTTTCCTGCATGGAACTTTCCGGCTTCATTGGCGACTCGTAAAATGGCATCAGCGATGGCTGTGGGCTGCTCGGTTATTGTTAAACCGGCGAAAGAAACGCCAGTATCATTTATGGCTATCGTTGAGGCGCTCGATAAAGCTGGCTTACCAAAAGGTGTGGTTAATATATTGATGGGTGATTCAGCGCTGATTAGTAAAAAGTTGATTGAGTCACCGATTATTAAGAAAATATCTTTTACAGGGTCTACACCTGTCGGACAACAATTGGCAGCCTTAGCGGGTGATCAGGCGAAACCTTGTGTCATGGAACTGGGGGGACATGCGCCTGTGCTGGTTTTTGATGATGCGAATATAGAAAAGGCAATAGATTTGTCGGTTATGACAAAAAGTCGAAATTCAGGGCAGGTTTGTATTTCACCAACACGTTTTTTTGTACAAGATGCTGTTTATGATCAGTTTTTAACAGGGTTTACAGAAAAATTTGCAGGGCTTCGGGTGGGTAATGGTTTGGAAAGTGATACTCAAATGGGGCCATTAGCAAACCCTCGTAGAATTGGTGAAATAGATGCCTTGGTTCAAGATGCGGTGAGTAAAGGTGCTCGCTTAATGACCGGTGGTAAACGTCTTGATCGCGCTGGAAACTTTTATGAAGCTACTGTGTTGGCCGATGTACCAGCGAACGCAAGAGTAATGCAAGAAGAGCCTTTTGGCCCAATTGCTATTATCAATAGATTTAGTACTTATGACGAAGCGATTGAAAAAGCCAATAATACTGATTTTGCACTCGCTTCATATGCATTTAGTGGGTCGCAAGAAACTATTGATAAACTGGGTAGTGATTTAGATTCGGGTAAAGTTGGCATAAACGGTTACCCGGTTGTTTTTCTAGACTCTCCACTCGGTGGGCGACGTCAATCAGGCTATGGTAGTGAAGGTGGGTACGAAGGACTGGATGCCTATAGAATTGTTAAGTTTGTTAGTCAAAGCGTTATTTGAAGATTCAATATAGTGCAGTATTGCGCGACTGCAATTAAAGATATAAAAAAAACCGAGCTTTAAGCTCGGTTTTTTTATATTTACTTAAATGAAGTAGGGCATTTGTTATAGCAAATAGGTAATTGCTAGTAAGTCTCTTCGCGGCATGTGTTTGTTGCTAATATTTAAAAGTTAGCAAGTTTTTTTCACTTAAACTGTCACCATGATGGCAAGCTATTTCCTTACAAACTGTTAATGCTTTATGTGTTACCTAGGGATATCGCCTTTGAGAGAGACTCTATGCAATAAGCGCCGATAGCCAGTGTAATCATTAATAGGGTAGTGGTGTGTAGAACGGTTATCCCATAATACAAACATATTTTTTTGCCACTTGATTCGGCATTGAAATTCTGGTTTACGGGCATGTTGATAGAGTAAATCTAATAAAGGTTGGCTATTTTTTTCACTCCACCCTTTAAAACACACGGTATGCGCTTCATTAACATAAATTGTCTTTTCACCCGTTTCTGGGTGGGTCCTAATAACGGGATGAGTGTGAGTATAAACTTTTGCTGTAGTGCCTTTTTTGAGCCGTGCGGCACGTGTTTTGGAAACGGCTGTTTTGTTGGAGGTATTGATTGCAGTGAGCGTATTGATTTTTTCTTTTATATCATTAGTAAGAGCCTGATAAGCGACACCCATATTACAAAAAATAGTATCGCCGCCAATAGGTGGTATTTCAAGTGAGTAAAGGCTTGCACCCGCCGCAGGTTCATTAAGGTAAGTGGTATCAGAATGCCATACCCCACCAAAATTAATTTTTTCGTGTGGTAGTTTAAGTACCTCAGCAACATAGGGCATCCCTTTAATACCTTCAATGAACGGGTATTGATCTAACTCACCAAATTGGCGCGTGCAGTTTACTTGTTGTTGCGGTGTTAATAATTGATTAGGAAACACCAATACTTTACGTTGTAACCACGTTTTTCTTAACTCTTGAAGAAGCTCTGGCGTTAGGGGTATGGAGAGGTTTAAGCCACTGATTATTGAGCCAATGTTTGGACTGATATTTTCAACGTTAAAATTCATTATTTAGCCGCTTAAAATGTAGGTGCTTTATATAAATGGAAGCCCTCATATGGTGTGCATTTATTATGTTCAGGTACGGGCCAATTTTCTTTAGCAAGTGGTAAGCCGCCATCAACATCCATCGTATGCCCTGTAATATAAGATGCACCATCTGATAATAGGTAAACGATAGCAGATGATATTTCAGCCTCGGTGGCTTGACGTTTCATTGGAACTTGGTGTTTACGTAACTTTAATTTTTCTTTGAAATCTTCTGGGTACGTTTCCATGCCGCTTGAGGCGACAGAACCAGGGGCAACTGCATTCACCCGAACACCTGAGTGGACCCATTCTAGCGCGGCCGTTTGGGTTAAATTAATCATCCCCGCTCTAGCAGCGCCAGTGTGCCCCATGTGAGGCATACCATGTGCGACACTCGCTACAATATTAACGATGGCGCCACCATGTTCTTTCATGAAAAGGTTGTACACTTCCCTCATCATATAAAAGCCACCATTTAGATTGTTACGAATTACCGCATCCCAACCATTGTCACTAATATTCTCAAGTTTAGATGGGAATTGACCGCCGGCATTATTAACAAGGCCATCTATTCGCTGATGTGTTTTGAGGATGCTCTGTAAAGTAGTTTTAATAGCATTAGAGTCCCTAATGTCTAAAGAGTAAAAGTCACACTGATGACCATCGCTCTGTATTTCAGCTGCAACCTTTTCTAGTTTATCGATGTTTCGCCCAGCAATAATAACCTGAGCACCTAGTGAGGCCAGTTCGTGAGCAGTGCACCTGCCTATACCACTGCCACCTCCAGTAACAATGATCACCTGACCTTCAAACAACGATGATTTGTAAATTGAGTGGTACATATGTTTCTCCAGATTTTATAAACCTGCTTTATTTTAACTTATTAATCTAACTGTTGTTAGTTCGATGTATTTTTGTTTATACTCATCGTTTAAATCATAGAAAAAAAGCTGCATTATGTTGTTTAACCATGAACATGAGATGTTACGTGAGTCCATTTCAACTTTTATTGACCGTGAGGTTGACCCGTTTGTAGATGATTGGGAAGAGGCAGGGATTTTCCCCGCTCATGAGTTATTTAAAAAAATGGGGGATGCGGGTTTTCTTGGTATCAATAAAGCTGAAAAATGGGGTGGATTAGGCTTAGATTATTCTTATGCGTTAGTGTTTGCCGAAGAAGTAGGGCGAATTAAATGTTCAGGCATTTCAACAGCCATAGGCGTGCAAACAGACATGTGCACACCGGCACTGGAAAATTATGGCAGTGATGATTTAAAACGAAACTATCTGGTTCCGGCAATAAAAGGGGAGTCGGTTGGTTGCATTGGGGTGAGTGAAGAGGGTGCCGGCTCAGATGTCGCCTCCATCAAAACCCAAGCACGCCGTGTTGGTGATGAGTACATCATCAATGGCAGTAAAATGTGGATTACTACATCAACTCAGGCTGATTGGGTATGTTTACTGTGTAATACCGGTGAGGACAATGGCCCACATAAAAATAAGTCACTGATTATTGTGCCCTTGGACAGTAAAGGTGTCACACGTGGCAAACGTTTGAAAAAACTAGGTGCGCATAGTTCTGACACAGCACCCTTATTTTTCGATGAGGTACGAGTTCCTGTTACTAATCTTATTGGTGAGGAAGGGCGTGGCTTTATTTATCAAATGAAGCAATTTCAAGAAGAACGATTTTTTGCGATGTCTAAATACTTGAGTCAAATTCAAGATGCCGTAGATATCACGATTAAATATACCAAGCAACGTAAGGCATTTGGTAAATCACTGATTAGTAACCAAGAAATTTATTTCAAATTAGCTGAAATGCAAACAGACATTCAAGCAACAAGAGCGCTTATTTATCATGCCTGCGAACGATATATTAATGGCGAGGATGTAGATATGCTCACCTCAATGGCTAAGTTTAAGGTCGGTGCACTAGGGCAGACGATTCCTTCAGCCTGCCTGCAATATTGGGGTGGTCAGGGCTTTATGTGGGATAACGTCATCAGCCGTATATTTCGTGATACTCGTCTATGTTCAATAGGTGGTGGGGCTAACGAAGTGATGCTGGAAATCATTTCAAAGAGAATGGGTATTCACCCGTCATTATTAGATTAATTTAAATTTATGGCTGTTATTCAAACTAAAATTAATTCGAAAAGCGATTCATTTAAAAAAAATAGGGAAGATTTATTAAGCCTTATTAAGCAAATTAATGAGCTTGAAAATAAAGTTCACATAGCATCAAAAAGAAAACAAACAGTCTTTAAAAAAAGAGGGCAATTGTTGCCTAGAGCGCGTTTAGACCTCTTGTTAGATCCAGGTGCGAGTTTTATTGAACTGAGTACATTAGCAGGTCTAGGTCAACATGACGATGATGGGCAGGAGAATGTTTATGGAGCCGGCATTATTGTTGGCATTGGCTTTGTAGAAAATACAAGGTGTATGGTGTATGTGAACGATGCGGCGATTAAAGGCGGTACCAACATGCCCCATGCGTATAAAAAATTACGCCGAGCTCAAGAGATTGCCAGTGCCTCTAGGCTACCTTTTATTTGTTTAGTACAAAGTGGTGGTGGGAATTTATTTCTCCAGCACCTAGGCTTTAACTTGGCAGGTCACAGGTTTATGTCCCAAGCCCATGCGTCGGCTGCTGGTATTCCACAAATAACGGTTGTACATGGTGCATCGACTGCTGGCGGTGCTTATATTCCTGGTATGTCTGATTATGTAGTGATGGTTAAGGATAAGGCACGTGCCTACCTTGCAGGCCCACCGCTTTTAAAAGCCGCAACGGGTGAGATTGCCGAGGAAGAAGAGCTTGGCGGTGCTGAGATGCACGCTCGAGAATCTGGTCTTGCTGAGTATTTGGCAGAAGATGATGCACACGCGATTGAAGTAACCCGAGAGGTTGTAAAAAGCTTAAATTGGAATGATCGCTTACCCTCGTTAACAAACCAGCCATACAAAGAACCACGTTACGATATTGATGAATTATGTGGCGTCGTTCCAGCAGATTATCATAAGCCTTACGATAGCCGCGAAGTGATTGCCCGTTTGATTGATGACTCCGATTTTGTTGAATTTAAAAGTAATTACGACGCATTTACCATCTGTGGTTTTGCTGAGATTGAAGGCCAGCATTGCGGTATTATCGCAAACAATGGCCCAATTACTAATAAGGGAGCGGGGAAGGCCACGCAGTTTATTCAGCTCTGTTGCCAAGCAAATAAACCACTAATTTTTTTACAAAATACCACCGGGTTTATTGTTGGGGTTGAGCATGAACAAAATGGCATGATAAAAAATGGTGCCAAACTCATTCAAGCGGTTGCAAATGCCACAGTGCCGAAAATAACACTGAATATTGGTGGCGCTTTTGGAGCAGGAAATTATGCCATGGCGGGTCGCTCATTTGAGCCGGATTTCCTGTTTGCATGGCCTACAAATACCCTCGCGGTAATGGGCGGCGAGCAAGCAGCAACGGTCATGTCCATTGTGTATGAAAATAAACAAAAAGCAAACAACAAGCCGATTGATGAACCTTTTTTAACCAAACAAACAGAAGAAATTTTGGATTATTACTCGAGTGTTTCGTCTGCACTTTATTGCACAGCGCAGGTTTGGGATGAAGGCATTATTGATCCACGAAAAAGTCGTCGTTTATTGTCTGAGCTTATTGATATTGTTGTGCGGGGCCGCGAAACAACGTTGGACTCAAACACCTTTGGCGTAGCGAGGTTTTAAAATGGTTACGTTACCAAAAACAGAAACATTATTACTGAAATATTTTGAAGGGCGCCTATACGTTACTTTAAATCGACCTGAACGGCGCAATGCAATGAATAATCAGATGAATCAAGAGTTACATGATATCGCTGATTTTTTGGCTAGTTCAGATTCGATTCGCGTCGTTATCTTGCAAGGTGCAGGTGGCCACTTTTGCGCTGGGGGTGATATTAAAGAACGTAAAAACCAAACTGACTCTTCTGCGCAAGATAAGGACCCTGCCCGTGACAGAAATATTAAGTCTGGACGGTTATTTAAAAAGTTTTGGTCCTTACCACAAACCTTAATCGTTGTTGTTGAAGGCTCGGCGATGGGAGGTGGCTTTGGTTTAGCATGTATAGCGGATCTTACGCTTGTTCATGCAGATGCTAAATTGGGCATGCCAGAAACCACGTTAGGAATCGCACCTGCTCAAATAGCACCTTATGTGGTTAAGCGAATTGGCTTAACACGTGCTAAACAAATGGCCTTAACAGGTGAACGAGTTAATGGCGAAAAAGCTTATCAATTAGGTATTGCCCAATATCTTGCTAACTCTAGTAAAGAATTGAGAGATACATTGGAATCTGTGATCCAACAAGTCGAACGTTGTGGCCCTAAAGCATGCGCGGCAACAAAACAGATTATGCATGAAGTGGGCAGTCAAAATGATGCTGATGAAATGATTAAGTTTTCGGCAGATATTTTCTCTCAGTTAAACAAGCAAAATGAAGGTCGTGAAGGTCATCTTGCTTTCGTTGAAAAAAGAAAACCGATATGGACGGTTAATAAATGAAGCACTTTAATACCATCCTGATTGCGAACCGTGGAGAAATAGCCGTTCGGGTGATCAAAACGGCTAAAGAGTTGGGTTATGAAACGGTCGCTGTTTTTAGTGAGGCAGATCGCGAAGCATTGCATGTATCTTTGGCCGATAGGGCGATTTGTATTGGTGAGTCTGCGGTTGATAAATCGTACCTAAATATTGATAACATCATTGCTGCTGCAGAGCAGACTAATGCTCATGCCATCCATCCAGGGTATGGGTTTTTATCCGAATCGGCTGAATTTGCTAAGCGCTGTGAACAATCAGGCTTAGTATTTATTGGGCCAACATCCAATGCTATTGCCATTATGGGCAACAAAACGGTTGCTAGGCACAAAATGCTTGATGCCGATGTACCCTTAGTACCCGGCTACGATGGTCCATCAGAAGATGACCATGTACTAAAAAAGGAAGCTGATCGAATCGGTTACCCCGTGATGGTTAAAGCAGCTGCTGGTGGAGGTGGACGTGGTATTCGTATTGTTAGAGAGCCAGAGCGATTAATAGCAGAGGCTGAATCTGCCAGAGCAGAGGCGTTAAGCAGTTTTGGGTCGTCTGAATTATTACTTGAAAAATGTATTGAGAACGCGCGGCATATTGAAATTCAGGTTTTTGCAGACCAAGCAGGCAATACCATTTATTTAGGCGAGCGAGATTGTTCAATGCAGCGCCGTAATCAAAAAGTTATTGAAGAAGCGCCTGCGCCTGAAATGAGTGCTAAATTACGAAAAAAAATGGGTGATGCTGCTGTAAAGGCGGCTAAAGCAGTAAATTACGTTGGTGCGGGGACGGTTGAGTTTTTAGTCGCCAATGATCAATCATTTTACTTTTTAGAAATGAACACGCGCTTACAGGTTGAGCACCCAGTAACAGAGTTAATTACTGGCTTAGATTTGGTTGAGTGGCAAATATCTGTTGCGGCAGGGGAGGACTTACCAATGCGGCAAGATGACCTTCATCTCAACGGTCATGCCATTGAAGTTCGCTTATATGCCGAAGACTGTGAGTCTGGTTTTATTCCCCAAACAGGGCTTGTGAGGAGCTGGAAAATGCCAACAGGAAAGGGTATTCGAGTGGATAATAGCATCATTAATATGCAGCTTATTAGCCCGTATTATGACTCCATGCTTGCAAAAATAATTGCCTTTGGTAATACACGTGCTGAAGCAATTAGGCGTTTAAAGCGCGCATTAAAAGACACAGTATTATTAGGTTTATCCAGTAATAAAGAATTCTTGCTAGGCCTACTTGATGACCCTACATTTGCAAGGGGGGAGGCAACAACACGGCATATTGAAGAACAATACTTAGTCAATAAAAAAAAGCAGCTTGCGTATACTCCTGAAGACTCAATGTGGGCAATGGCAGCCATATTATTATCGCGTACGAATGCGGCAACCGGCTGGCGAAGCACAGGCACGCTTAGTTGGCCTGTCAGGTTGAAATTTCATGACCAACAACGTGATTTTATTGTCTTCCAAGAGGCTGATGCATACCGTATTGAGAATGATGATTTTGCAATACAAAATATCAATATTCTAACTGAGACTTGTGGTGAATTATCCGTTCAAATTAATGGTGTTCGCTCCACTGCCCATGTTGCATTGGATGGCCGTCAATATATCTATATTGACAATCGTTTAGAGGTTGCTAAGTTTGAAAAACTATCATTTTCAGAGAAAGGAGATGATGAAACGCTAGGCTCAAACCTTGTCGCACCGATGAGTGGGCGAATTGCCGATATCAAGGTTAAAGCAGGCGATACGGTTAGCAAAGGTGATTTGTTAGTTGTATTAGAGTCGATGAAGATGTTTCAAGAATTAACGGCGCAACAAGCGGGCGTTGTTTCAGAAGTTTATATAGAAGTTAATCAACAGGTTGAAGTTAGCGTACCGATGATAGATATCATCACGAGTGAACAAGGTGATAATGAATAAAATTAACATTGGCGGTGCATCTGGCTATTGGGGTGATAGCGCTTATGCAACAGAACAGTTACTGACCAAAGGTAGTGTTGATTATTTGGTCTATGACTATTTAGCCGAGGTGACCATGTCGCTATTGGCGAATGCAAAGTCAAAATCTGAACAGCTTGGTTATGCAACCGACTTTGTAGAACAAATACTAAAACCTAATTTACAACAGATAGCAGAACGCGGGGTGAAAGTTGTTGCTAATGCAGGCGGTGTTAATCTACCTGCGTGTAAAGAGGCTATCCAAGCCATTTTAGATGAGCAAGGCTTAGCACTGAAAATTGGCACGGTAGATGGTGATAATTTAATGCCAAAAGAGGCTGAGTTACGCGCATCTGGCATAACAGAAATGGAAACTGGCGAACCGTTTCCAGACAAACTAGCCAGCATTAATGCCTATTTAGGTGCTTTTCCCATAGCGGCGGCACTCAATGCCGGTGCAGATATTGTCATTACTGGTCGTGTTGTTGATTCAGCCACCACATTAGGGATTTTAATTCATGAATATAACTGGTCTATTGATGACTTAGATAAACTGTCAATGGGATCGCTAGCAGGACATTTAATCGAATGTGGCTGTCAGGTAACGGGAGGTAACTTTACCGATTGGCAAGATAGTTGTGATGGCTGGGCGGATATGGGTTACCCCATTATTGAATGTGATGAAAGTGGTGAATTTGTTGTTACAAAATCACCAGGAACGGGGGGCTTGGTTTCAAGGTTAACCGTTGCAGAACAACTGGTTTACGAAATAGGTGACCCACAAGCCTATTATTTACCCGATGTTGTTTGTGATTTTTCGCAGGTTAAATTATCCGAACAAAGCACTAATCGGGTATTGGTAACGGGCGCTATTGGCTATCCGCCAAGCAATCAATATAAAGTCTCAGCGACTTATTTAGATGGTTATCGCGCCGTTTATACTCAGCTATTAACGGGCTTTGATATATTAAAAAAAGCCGAGTTAACGGCCAATGCAATTTTAGAACGTTGTGAAAAACTGTTGGCTAACGCAGGTTATGCAAACTTTAAGCAACATTCAATTAATTATTTAGGTGCAAACGCGTTATGGAATAAAGAACACTTTGCTATACCGCAAAACATACAAGAAATTGTGCTAAGAATAGCCGTTCACCATGACAAACGTGAGGCCGTTGCTTTATTTTCAAGAGAAGTAATGGGCGTTATTTTGAATATGGCGGGTGGACGTTGTGCCGCGGGCCAAGCAGGCCGGCCAAAGGTGTCCCCAGTGATTAGTTTGTATTCTTTTTTAGTAGATAAAAATTTGGTAAACGCCGTAGTTGAGGTAGTGGGTCAGCCGTTAAGTTACCCCCAAACGTCTGGTAATCCTTTTAATGAAAAGATTATTCACCGTAAGCCTGACCCAATAGCAAGGCAAACTGATCAAGATATCGAACAAGTACCCTTAATCAAATTGGCGGTTGCGCGAAGTGGTGACAAAGGGCGGTTTGCCAATATAGGCTTGATTGCACGTCGACCTGAATATCTGCCGTATATCACCCAATCATTAACCGAACAGACCGTAGCCGCTTGGTTTTCTCATGTAGTAAAGGGCCGTGTGGAGCGTTTTTATTTACCCGGCATCAATGCCTTTAATTTCCTGTTACATGATGCTCTTGGTGGCGGTGGCGTGAGTTCTATGAATATAGATACTCAAGGAAAAACCTACGCGCAGCAAATTTTAAAAATGCCGGTTAAGGTTCCCGTTAGTTTATTAAAAAATGAGAGGAGAGAAGATGACCATTGCTGACCCAATATTATCCAATCAGCGTATTCAAGCAATGCGTGAAGCAAATTATTGGCAGGATAAAACATTATTGGCATTTTTTGATGAAGCCACTGTTAAGCACGGTAATAAACCTGCCGTTATCGCTTATTGCAAAGAGCGTGGTACTCAACAATCAAAAACATACAATGAGCTTTTAGCTTTATCAGATCGCCTAGCGGCAGGACTACTACAAAACGGCGTTGGTAAAGGTGATGTGGTGTCTTTCCAGTTACCAAATTGGTGGGAATTTATTGTCGTTTATCTAGCGTGTATGCGTGTTGGTGCAATTAGTAACCCTTTAATGCCCATTTTTAGAGAAAGTGAATTAGCCTATATGTTGGGTTTTGCCGAATCTAAAGTGGTCTTTGCTCCTAGCAATTTTAGAGGTTTTGACCATGCAGCTATGTTTTCGCAACTTAGGGAGCATTTACCATGTATAGAGCAGGTATGTATCTTGGCTGAACAGGGTTTAGAACCCTTTATGGTAGATGAAGTGAGTGATGCCCACCGAGCGCAATTTGAAAAGAATCAGTTAGCGCCCAATGATGTTTTTTTGTTGATGTACACGTCCGGCACGACGGGGTCACCGAAAGGTGTAATGCACACCTCCAATACACATGAGTATACAGCTAGGCAGTTTATTTCACGAACGCAAGTAACAAGCGAAGAAAACGTTTTTATGGGCTCACCAACAGCGCATATGACGGGGCTTATGTTTGGCGTTAGTATGCCCATTATGTTGGGAGCAACAACTGTGTTATTAGATCAATGGGACCCTGCTTTGGCCTGGCAAATCATTAAAGATGAAAAGATTGCTTTCACCATGGGCGCCACACCATTTTTGGCAGATTTAAGTGAATCTGATGCATTAGAATCCTGTAACCATGATGCGTTTAGAGTCTTTGTGTGTGGTGGCGCACCCGTACCGCCAGCGATTGGGCGCAGAGCAGCAAAGCGTCTAAATCTAAATTTGGTAACCGTGTGGGGCATGACAGAAATGTCAGCCGTTACAACCACCTTACTAACCGACACAGAAGAGAAAGTATTTGAAACAGATGGCTACCCATACGATGGAACAGAGGTTCGTATTGTTGACATAAATGGTGAGCCTGTAGTGAATGGTGTGGAAGGGCGCTTACAAACACGCGGGGCTGGTAACTTTGTTGGCTATTTAAAGCGTCCAGAAGCCTATGATACTGATGCAGATGGTTGGTTTGAAACAGGTGATTTAGCGCAAATTTTGCACGAAAAATACATCCGAATTACTGGGCGGTCAAAAGATATTATTATTCGTGGTGGTGAGAATATTCCTGTCGCCACGATTGAAAATGCACTGTATCGGCATCCCTTGGTACAAGACTCGGCAGTGGTGGCTAAACCTGATGAACGCTTAGGTGAAAAAGCATGTTGTTTTGTAACGTTAAAAGAAAATACTGATGTCGATTTACAAACAATAAAAGACTATTTATCTAGCGAGGGGCTCAGTAAAAGCTACTGGCCTGAATACCTAGAAATATTATCAGCCATGCCTAGAACGGCCAGCGGAAAAATTCAAAAATTTAAATTACGAGAACTGGCTGAAAAGCTTTAAATAAAGGACGTAAGTATGAACCCAGCATTGCTGACAGATGAAGAAAAAATGATTCAAGAAATGGCGCAACGCTTCGCTAAAGAAAGGCTATACGAAGGTTATCGCGAACGGGCCATTAACAGCGAATCGACGCTAGATCGTGGGCTTATTAAAGAAATGGGTGAACTGGGTTTATTAGCCCCTAATATTCCAGAAGAATTTGGAGGTATTGGCGCCACCAGTTTTGTGAATGGTTTAATTTGTGAGGCGATTGCTTATGGTGACTTTAATCTGAGTTACTTGAATATGACAAACCCATTAATGAGTGATGTCATTATGCGTTTTGGCTCAGAAGAAATGAAACACGATGTATTACCAAAAATGGCATCCGGCGATTTGATTTCAGCGTTGGGTTTAACTGAACCACGAGGTGGGTCAGATGCAGGGAATTTAATTTTAAAAGCTGAACGCACCGACACTGGCTATCTTTTAAATGGCGAAAAAACATCCATGAGTTATGCAACGCAAGCGGATAACGTGTTGATGTTTGCTCGTACCGGCACAGTAGAATCTGGCCCTTATGGCGTATCTGCCTTTTTAGTTGATTTGAGCTTACCGGGCATTAGCAGAACTGAGTTTGATGATATTGGTACCAAGCCTGTTGGCCGTGGTTCGGTTTTTTTTGATAATGTTGAAATACCTGCTTCTGCCTTATTAGGTAAAGAAAACGAAGGCTTTACTAAAATTATGGTCGGCTTTGATTTAAGCCGTGTACTGATTGCCTTGCAATGTGTGGGTACTGCACAAGTTTCGGTTGATGAAACATGGCAGTATGTGCAAGAACGTGAGGCATTTGGTACCCCATTGGTCAAGTTTCAAGGGGTTTCGTTCCCGTTAGCCGAGCATGAAAGTATGTTAGAAGCATTACGTGCACTGGCTTATCAAACACTCAAATTACGTGATGGTGGCCACAAGCATACAAAAGAAGCTGCTGTGTTGAAATGGATGGGGCCAAAATACGCCACAGAAATTATTCAGAACTGTTTATTACTCAGCGGACATTACGGTTATACAACCGATTTACCGCACCAACAAAGGATGCTCGATGTAATGGGCTTACAAATTGGTGATGGGACAGCACAGATTATGAAAACGATTATTTCAAGGGAAAAAGTTGGAAAAGTCGCTCTGCAATATAAATAACTAGCTGGCAGTTATCATTCGCTAATGGCTAATCTATAGTGGAAAGGTATGCAGAGTCGCTTAGCCATCAAGCAGGGCTTAATATCAAGCATTTGGTGTTCTTTGATCACCGTTTAAGCCGGCTATAGACAATAGGCCTTAATCAATAAAACTTAAGGCCTTCACAAAGCATAGTAGAAAGAGGCTTTGTGAAGGCAAGTAAGCAGCTAAACTGTGGCAATCATAGGATAATCGAGCTACAAAAGATTTATTAGCTGCGCTCAATGACCATGGCTATACCTTGGCCCACACCAATACACATGGTAATAAGGGCATACCGGCCATTTGTTCGTTGCAGTTGACGGCTTGCTGTTAATGCAAGCCTTGCCCCTGAAGCGCCCAGCGGGTGACCAACAGAAATAGCACCGCCATTTGGGTTAACGCGTGGATCATCTTCAGCAATGCCTAACTGTTTTAAGCCACCAAGAACTTGTGCTGCAAAGGCTTCATTAACTTCAATAAGGTCCATTTGCTCAATGGTTAAATTAAGTCGTTTTAATAATTTTTGGCAGGCAGGTACCGGGCCTAAACCCATCATCGATGGCTCAATACCAGCTGATGCACCGCCCAAAATACGCGCGATTGGTTCTAGTTGATGTTGTTCGCCAAAAGCACGCGAGCCAACCAGCACGGCTGCTGCACCATCATTAATGCCTGAGGCATTAGCCGCAGTAACAACACCATCTTCATAAAGTGAGCGCATGCTAGACATTTTATCTAAAGTTGCACCGGCTCTTGGGTGCTCATCTTTATCTACAACAAGGTCAGGCTTACCGCGTTTTTGCGGGATATTAACCGGAATAATTTCTTCTTCAAAGTAGCCATTATTGGTAGCGCTGGCCCATTTTTGTTGTGAGTTAAACGCGAAGGCATCACATTGTTCACGGCTAATTTCTAGCGCTTTAGCAACGTTATCGGCTGTTTCCGGCATCGCCTCGTGGCCATATAATTTACCAATAGCCGGGTTTGGAAAACGCACACCAATAGCACTGTCGTAAACTGTAATGTCTTTACTAAAGGCGGTATTGCTTTTATTAAAGGTTAACGGTGCGCGTGTCATGCTCTCTACACCACCGGCTATAAATAAATCCCCTTCACCACAGGTGATAGCACGGGCAGCGTCAATAATCGCGGCAAGGCTGCTTCCACAAAGCCTATTGACTGTTTGCGCACTTACCTCAACGGGTAAACCAGCGGCTAAGGTGGCATAGCGTGCTACATTTCGGCTATCTTCCCCCGATTGGCAGGCACAGCCTAAAATTACATCATCAATTAATAATGGGTCGAGATTGTTGCGTTCAACCAGCGCTTTAATAACCGTTGCCGCTAGGTCATCAGGTCTTACGTGTGCCAGTGAGCTGCAATATTTGCCAAAAGCGGTTCTGGCGCCATCATAAATGTAGGCATCTAACATAGGTTTTTCCTTAAGGTTTTTTTAAAGTTAAGTGTTTAATGTATAAGCGAGTTCAATGCCATCACGAATGGCTTGAGCGGCATCGAGTTCTCGTACTTCTTTTGCACCACCAATTGTGTAGACATTATTAGTGATATTCTTCAGTGATTCAGTTAATTCATCACGTGATTCTTGTCCGGCACAAATGATAATGCTGTCAGCGGCTAATACCTGCGCTATCCCGTCTTTTTCTATATGCAAGCCAGCCTCATCAATTTTTAGGTAGTTCAGTTCACCCAGTAAGGTAACGCCACATTTTTGCAATTCTGCTTGATGAATCCAGCCGGTTGTTTTTCCCAGAGAGCGACCAAATTTTCCTGCTTTACGTTGTAGAAGGGTGACATCTCGCTTGCTTTTTAACATGCGGTTTACTGAAGGGTCTAAGGCACCTGCTTGAAGACCTGTCGGATCAATGCCCCAGCTTTTATTAAATGAGTCAATCGGCTGCATGTTGTCATCTTGATGAGTTAAAAATTCGGCCATGTCATAGCCAATGCCACCCGCGCCAATAATAAGCACGGTTTGACCTATTTTCTCCGGTGATCGAAAGGCATCTTCATAGCTAAAGACGTTGGGGCTATCTATCCCTTGAATATCAAGTAGGCGCGGTACAACACCAGCAGCGAGCACGATAGTATCGTACTGGCCATGTTTGAGCTGCTCAAGGCTTACCTTTGTATTCAGCTGGGTATTGATATTATATTTTTTAAGCATTACCCGAAAGTAGCGCAGCAGCTCATTAAACTCCTCTTTACCGGGTACCTTTACGGCATGTAACAACTGGCCACCAATCTCAGTATTGGCCTCGTACAGTGTAATATGATGTCCATTTTTTTTAGCTTCAATAGCAAAAGATAAACCGGCGGCGCCGGCGCCAATAACAGCAATATTTTGTGCAGAAGCGGCGGGTGGTAATTTAGGCAAAAGTGTTTCGTGGCAGGCACGAGGGTTTACCAAGCAACTGACTGTTTTGAAATTAAATAAATGATCTAAACAAGATTGGTTGCAGGCAATACAGGTATTAATCTCATCAGTGCGTTGTTGTTGAGCCTTAATAACGAAGTTAGGGTCAGCTAAAAATGGTCTGGACAGGTACACCATATCAGCCTCACCTTGTTGGATAATTTTGTTTGCAACGTCGGCGGTATTAATTCTATTCGCTGCCGCAACAGGAATATCAACAAGCTGTTTAATTTTTTCAGTAGCCCAACTAAAAGCAGCTCTGGGAACTTGCATAGCAATAGTGGGTATAGAAGATTCATGCCAACCAATTCCAGTATTAATCAAATCGACACCGGCGGATTCTAATAATTTAGCGAATTGTTGAGCGTCTTCAATGTTCCAACCGCCTTCAACCAGCTCAAGCACAGACATACGGTATTGAATATAAAACTCAGTACCTAGTTTTTGGCGAATAGCGCGAATAATTTCTAATGCGAAGCGAGCGCGATTTTCAAGGCTGCCACCCCAGCGATCGGTACGATGGTTAGTCCGTAATGCGGTAAATTCATTAAGTAAGTAACCCTCAGACCCTAATAATTCAATCCCATCAAAACCTGCTTGCTGGGCGAGAGAGGCACAATTTACGAAATCAGCAATGGTGTTTAAGATGTCTTGTTCAGACATCTCTTTAGGTTCAAATTTATTGATCGGTGAGCGAATGGCGCTTGGAGCGACTAGGTCTGTTTGCTTTGCATAACGCCCAGCATGGAGAATTTGTAAAATTATTTTACTGCCTGCTTGGTGTACCGTGTCAGTAATTATTTTATAGCTAGGCAGTTGTTCAACGTTTGTTAGCTTCATTGAGCCGGGGCTTATTAAACCTTGCTCATTAGGCGAAACACCACCGGTAACGATCAATGCTACGCCACCTTCTGCGCGTTCTTTGTAAAAGGCAGCGAGTCGGCCAAACGGGTCTTCGCTATGATCAAGCCCGGTATGCATAGAACCCATTATGATTCTATTCGCTAACGATAATGAACCCACTTGTATGGGTGAAAATAGATGATTAGACATATTACTTCCCTTTGATCGCAAGACAGCATTTGAGTTGTATAGCAAATCCTTATACTCAATCTTTACAATCTAACGCCTGTTTGATAAATTGGTGGATTATACCGATGAGTGGAGTATAAATAAAACAAAGGATGTGTGTGTCAACAAACCAAGAATTAATCTACCAGTTGGATAATGGTGTGGCTACCCTTACCATAAACCGCCCTGAAAGGAAAAATGCACTATCAACGAGTTTACTCGACAAGTTAGCAGATGCGTGGGAAGAAATTGATAAGAATGACGACGTTAAAGTGGTTGTGCTCACGTCATCCGATTGTGGCGTTTTCTGTGCGGGGATGGATTTAAAAGAAGCGGCAGAGATTAAGCAATCAACGGGAGACGATGTGCTCTCTAAATTGAAAGACCCGTTTCATCAACGCATGCGTGATTGTAAAAAGCCGATTATTGCAGCGATGACGGGCCATTTAATGGCAGGTGGTATGTTGTTGTCGTTAAATTCAGATCTACGGATTGGCTTAGCCGGCACACGGGTAGGAATAACAGAGGCTAAAATTGGTCGCGGTTCACCCTGGGCAGTTCCTTTGGTAGGGATGCTACCTCAACCGCTTATTATGGAATTGGTCTTAACAGGAGAACAACTTCCTATTCAACGATTTTATGATCTGGGTTTTATCAATTATCTTGAAGAAACCCCCGATGAGGTGAGGCAGCAAGCGTATCGTTTAGCCCATATTGTTAAAGACAACGCGCCTTTATCTGTAATGGCTGCAAAAGCGAGCATTTTAAGTGCGATGAGCCTGGGCTGTAATGAGGGCCTTAAAGAAGCAAAGCGCCTACATGAAGTTGTTTACGCCAGTGAAGATGCTATAGAAGGGCCCTTATCGTTTGCTGAAAAAAGAAAACCACAATGGAAAGGGCGATGATGGTGCTCTGGTTACCTATCTCAATTAAGAGAAGGTTTATGAACGTTGAATTAAATGATATGTACTTGAGTGTGCGGCTATTAAAAACAGCGACCATTAACCGTTAAATGCCATTAAACTATAGTGCCGAAAGAGCCTCGGCTTGACCCATTCATATTAAAAAGATGTTAATAAAATGACTAACAGTACACCGCTATACCGCTCGATTTTATTTGTTCCGGGCGCCATTCAAAAACGTATCGATAAGGCGGCGAATATACCAGCAGACGCGATTGTTTTTGACCTTGAAGATGCCGTATCACCGGACGAGAAAGTTCGTGCGAGGGAGCGGGTTGTAGAAGCCCTTAAGTCTTCAGCATTCAAATCTAAACAAATTATTGTTCGAATCAATGGTATTTCAACACCTTGGTTTGAGGAAGATATAAAAGCAGTTGTTGCAGCGGGACATAGTGCCATTATGTTGCCAAAATGCGAGTCTCAAGATGATGTGGTCGTCGTTAAGCAATTTTTTAATAAAGCCGATACTCCACTCTTTGTTATTATTGAAACAGCAAAAGGAGTATTAGCAGCAGCGGCTATTTCAAATTCATTAACAGCGCAAGATTCAGTCTGTTTTGGGCACGTAGACTTTGCCGCAGACATGGCCCTAAATGAAGCCGATGCAAGCGAAGGGATTATTTATCATTCACGTTGTCAGGTTGCGCTAGCGGCAAGGGCATTTGGTGCATTACCTATTGATAATGTGTGTTTGGATATTTCAGATGAAGCCGCAATACGCGACGATACCTTAGCGGGTTTGCAGTTAGGTTATGCAGGAAAGTTATGTATTCATCCAAATCAAGTGCCTATTGTTAATGAAGTGTATACCCCAACAATTGAAGAAGTAGACAAAGCAAAGGCTATTTTAGCGGCTTGGGATATCGCTCAACAAGAGGGGCATGGTGTGTTTACTTTTCAAAATAAAATGATTGATCTGCCTGTTATACGTGCTCAGCAGAGCATTTTAATGCGCTATCAAGCAGCACAATAATAAGAGAGGTTAAAAATGAAAGAAATTTTGATAGAAGGCCCTTACTTCGAAGACTTTACAGTAGGAGAGTTTCTAGAAGAAGCGCCCTCAATTACCCTAACAGAGGGGCATGCGAATATGCATCAAATGCTCTTTGGTGACCGTTCAAGGTTACCATTGGATCATCATTTAGCGCATAAAATTACAGGTTCAGACCGTCCCATTGCTAATGGGATTATGGCGATGGGTTTCGCTATTGGGCAAACCACGTATGGCTCGCAAAATGTGATGGGCAACCTATTTTATAGAGGTGTGGTACTTAAAAAGCCAGTCTATATTGGCGATACATTAAGTACCACGACCCAAATCGTTGCGCTACGCCAAAATAAAGTAAAAGGGGGGCGTCCATCGACCGGTATGGTCGGTTTAGAAATTACCACCACTAACCAAAACGGTGATGAAATTATGCGCTTTTGGCGCTGCCCAATGGTACCTTGCCGAGATCCCAAAGCGCAAACAGGGCACGCGGATTATTTAGATATTATTCCATCGGATATATCGGCTGAAACCTTGATTGATGCAGCCCCAAAAGATTGGGATTTAGACGCATTTCGCCAGCGTTTTAGCGGTATTCATTTTGATCAAGTAGAAACCGATGTTTTATTTAAAATTAAAGCGAGAGATACAGTTACCTCAGCACCTGAGCTGACACGTGTAACACTCAACCTTGCTATGACGCATACAGATGCAGGCGCCAGTGTTTACGGTAAACGATTAGTGTATGGCGGCCATACCATTTCAATAGCGGCAGCCCAGCTACTTAGAGCCTTACCAAATACCTTGTCCATTTTAGCTTGGCGCCATTGCAATCATGTGGCTCCGGTGTTTGAAGATGACATTCTACGTAGCGAAATTACCGTGTTGAAAAAAACACCATTACCATCAGGTGGTGGCTTAGTGGATTTGCAAATTAACGTGATGGCCGATAGGGGTGAAAACGCACCTAAAGAGGGAACAAATGATCATGTTCTCGATTGGGGGCTAGTCATTTTTATGGCTTAAGCAGTGATACCTTGAAGAGACAAGAGCTTTCCCTTACGGTCGACTCAACTGTGCTTAGAGCGCAGATTATTGGCGAGTTAACGGCTAAGAAACCTACTATCGTTCTTTTACATGGCGGTTTAGATTGCATCGAAACGTGGAAAAACTTCCCTATTGAACTGGCTACTGCTACCGGCTTAGCGGTAATTGTATATGAGCGATTTGGGCATGGGCAATCGGGGCAGTTAACAGGCGTTCGTACAAGTAATTATCGGCATATTGAAGCAGAAAAGGTACTGCCTAATGTATTAAAGGCATTGGCCTTAGAGCACGTTATATTAGTGGGCCATAGTGATGGCGGGGCTATGGCGCTAATAGCTGCTGCTTTTTTAGCGGATCAGGTATTAGCCGTTTGTGCGATATCTCCGCCTTTAGTCATTGATGAAGTAGTGCGTAAAGGCATACAAGATGCCGTGAAACAATATGAAAAAGGTGGTCTGGCTCGGCGCTTAAAAGTATTTCATGGCGAAGCGACGGATGCTTTATTTTATGGCTGGGCAAAACCTTGGCTATCTGATGAGTGTAAAGGCATTTCATGGGCTTCAGATATTAGGAAAGTTGAATGTCCAGTCACTGTCATCTTTGGTAAAGCAGATGTGTATGGTTACCAGTCAAGCTTAAATGAATTGCTTGAACACCTTGTTGAAACGCCTGATGTGTTGCTGCTTGAGGGTGTTGGCCATATGCCACACCATGAAGCGCAAAAAGCTGTTATTCAATCAATTAAAAACTTAGTTAATAAAGTGGTTTAGGAATTATATTTAACACATCGAAATAAATATTAAAAAAGGACATTGTTATGGATTTAGAATTAAAAAATAAATCAGTGATTGTTACTGGTGGCGGTTCAAATATTGGACGTGGGATTGTGCTTGGGTTTGCAAAAGAGGGCGCTAATATCACGCTGGCTGATATTGACGAAACACAAGCCAATCAAGTAGCAGAGCTAGCGCTTAAAAAAGGCGCTTCTGGTGTTCAGGTTATTAAAACGGATGTAACTAATCTAGACCAAGTGAAGGCCATGGTAGCAGCGGCAGATAGTAAATTTGGTGGGGTGGATGCCCTTGTTAATAATGTAGGTTGGGATGAGTTAATGTTTTTTACCCAAACCACACCTGAATTATGGCAAAAACTGATTGCGGTAAACTTTATCAGCAACCTTAACTGTACCCATACTGTGTTAGAGCTAATGCTTAAAAATAAAACCAAAGGCTCTATTGTGTCATTAAGTTCAGATGCCAGTCGCCAAGGCGAGCCACGAGAAGCCGTATATGGTGCATTAAAAGCCGGCATCAATAGTTTAATGAAATCATTAGCGCGTGAGAATGGCCGCTTTGGTATCCGTTGTAATGCCGTTTGTCCCGGCGTCACCATTCCTGAAGAGGATGATGAGGTGGGTACAAACAGCATGTGGACTCAAAAAGACGCCATGTTTACAGATGAACAATTCGAGATGATTGCCAAAGCATTACCCTTAAAGAAAGTAGGGCGGCCCAATGATTTAGCAAATGCCGTAGTCTTTTTATCGTCTAATGCAACGGCGGGGCATGTAACCGGCCAAGTATTAAGTGTAAGTGGTGGATACAGTATGATTGGTTAATATTAACTAGTTTATTGGTTTAACGATGACATTAATGCCGATTATTTAGTTGAGGCTGAAAAGCAGTCCTTCGGCACCCTTGATTGTTAAATTACATAAAAGGGTTTTATCCATGTTTGTTATGCTAATATCATAATACAAGGAAGTGCTATCCACCTATATACAATTAATACGTGGATAATGGGTTTCCGCTTATTAATACTGTTATACGCCTACCAATTTCTATTTTTTGCTCGCGTTACAGCGCGTTCAATAGATTTACTTCTTTCTATATCAGAGGCCTTTGTCTGTTTCTTTTCTCGTTCGCAATTCAAGCACCTCGATCCGTAAAGAACTACTCCGTGTTTACATTGTAAATTTTTCATAGTTATCCCTCGTATAACAAGTCTTTCAAAAAGAGCCGGAAAAGCCCCGGCCTGTTTAACTAAAGCGTTAGCTGCTTAAAAGGAAACAAGTACTGTATGTTTAAACTGAGAAAAGATGTTGGCCTATCAGAGATTATATCTCTTGGCGCGTTGATAATTAGTGGGTTTGCATTCTGGTATTCCACACAACCGGAAGGTGGTCATATCATTAATGGTAGCGGCACCATTTATACTTCAGTAGTTAAAGGTGAGCAATGCTCATATGTATTAACTTTACCAGTTGAATTCCATAACTCAGGAAAGCAAGCAGTTACATTGGAACAATTAACACCAAACACTGATGTACCAACAGTTTTATTTTCTAATCAAGAATCAATATTAGACAACAAAGCTATTAAACACCGTCTATATTTATCAAACTCCAATATAGGTGTCATACCTTCATTCTGGATAAAAAACTTTGAAAATCAAAATGAATTTACACCTTCATATAAACACATAGGTGATTTAATACATCCAGCTGAAAGTTACAGGTTTTATGTGGTACTTATAATCGAACCATATACTCAAATAGAAAAAATGGAGCAAGTATCTACATTTATAAAATTTAATGCTGTATTCGGAAACGAACAAACCATTCCAATATCAGCGGTTGTAGATCTTAATAAATATGACTCCACTAAATGCAGCTAACAAGTCGTCCAACCCGACCTTTTTATACGCCGCGCCGCTTCGCTATGCTCTGTATAAAAAGGCCGGTTAACTCAAACGTTAGGCTCCTATCAATCATTTCGTAAAGTTTAGGAAAGCTATGAAAAATCTATTTTTAACATCCTCTTTCGCAGAAGTGGCGGATTTATTTGCAAGATTCGAAGAGAATGTTTTTCAAAGCAAAACTGTCACGTTTATTCCCACAGCAAGTCTTCACGAAGAAGTTACATTTTATGTTGGCGCTGGGAAAGATGCCCTAGAGAAACTTGGGCTAGTTATAGATGTTCTTGAAGTTTCCACAGCCACAGACGAAGAAATAATCAAAAAACTGACAAACAACGATTATATTTATGTCTCAGGAGGAAATACGTTTTTCCTGCTACAAGAATTAAAAAGAACTAAGGCAGATAAAGCTATAGTTGAGCAAGTTGCGTCAGGAAAGATTTATATTGGTGAGTCTGCAGGATCAATAATACTTTCGCCTAATATTGAGTATGTTAAAGAAATGGATGATTTTAGAGCAGCTCAAGAGCTAGAGTCATATGAAGCTCTAGGTCTTATCGACTTTTATCCACTCCCACATTACACAAACTTTCCTTTTCAGGAAGTAACAGAAAGTATAGTTTCAAAATTTACTGGAAAAATTGAACTTCGCCCTTTTAGTAATACTCAAGCAATACAGATTAAAGAAGGCAATATTGAAGTTGTGGGTTAATCACATTAAAAATCCTAACAAAAACATCAAGTTCGTTCGCTGTCGCTCACTGGGACGCGCCAATAGCGGCGCGCCCCTTATGTAAGCGTTAGGCATATGGAAATCTAAGTGGAATTCGAAGCAATCATAAAAATAGCTGCAGCCATTACGGCATTAGTTGCTGCCTTCTTCGCACTTCGAAAATTGTATCAATGGGCCTTTCCTATAAAGATTAAGCCTTCTTATTCAGTTTGGTTTAACAGCGGAGAAACCCCTGACAGCATTAGAGCTACGATTACAAATAAAGGCTCAGAAGTTCAATATATAGTCAAGTGTGAAGCACGGGGTACATTTTCAGTTTGGCACATTTTAAAACAGCATGTATTCCATCCGTTGGTTAAACCAAGCCTTTACCCAAATATTTGGTACAACGGTGCAGTATATAATTTACTCAAAATCGATTCGGTAAAAATTGAGCCATACCAGCAAATTGAACTGTTTTGTGAGCTGTATGAGCACCCGCTAAACGCAATGTATACGCCATATTTCTTGGTAACGGTAACTCTATCTACAGGTAAAAAAATTCGCAAAATAGAGGGTCAGGTCTTGCAATCATGCATTCGTGTCGATAGGCTCTGCTTATGGCTAGACCAATAAGAATTGAATATGCGGGTGCGCTACATCATGTGACCTCTCGTGGTGATCGACGTGAAGATATTTTCGTTGATGATGAAGATAGGTTGATTTGGTTAGAGGTTTTCTCTCAGGTCTGTTATCGGTTTAATTGGCGATGCCATGCATGGTGTTTGATGGACAACCACTACCATATTGTTATTGAAACGATTGAGGGGAATTTGTCTCAAGGGATGCGCCAATTGAATGGGGTATTTACCCAAAAGTCTAACCGAAGGCATGGGCGTGTTGGCCATGTTTATCAGGGGCGATTTAAGGCCATTCTTGTTCAAAAAGATGCTTACTTACTTGAGTTATCGCGCTATGTTGTACTAAACCCAATTAGAGCGGGAATGGTAACCGATTTGCTGGACTGGAAATGGAGTAGTTATCTGGCAATGATAGGCGTTGTTTCTAGTTCAGATTGGTTGGAAACGGACTGGATATTAAACCATTTTGGTC
>CAJXOJ010000033.1 GCA_913057515.1 uncultured Cycloclasticus sp.
ATAGCTCAGATAGCTCAGATAGCTCAGATAGCTCAGATAGCTCAGATAGCTCAGATAGCTCAGATAGCTCAGATAGCTCAGACGGTTCAGACGGTTCAGACAGTTCAGACAGTTCAGACAGTTCAGACAGTTCAGACAGTTCTATTGGAAATGAATTAAATACGAAAGAAAAACATGCCTACACTCCTGTAGAAGCAATGAAAGGACGTTGTGCTATAGGTGTAAATGCGGGTGGTATTGAATACTACAGTGCCGAGATGCCGTTTAATGACTTAGCTAAAATGTCTAATGGGTGGATTAGGCCTTGGGGGTCGCAGTTTGAAGGAGTTCCACTTGACCTAGATAGTAACGGCTACTTGAGAACAGTTGATGCTGGTTATGCGCAAACGATCATTAGTGATGATAACTGGGGTAGGTACAAAGACGATAAAAGATATGTGGTTTTATATGATGGTGAGGGGGAGTTACGGTTTAATCTAAATGCACCTGCAATAATACAAGAAGAACCGGGTCGAATAGAAATAGAATTACAAAAAGGAAGAGCAGGCATGCTGCAAGTGTCAACAAACCCAGAGAATTATTTAAGAAATATACGAATAGTACCTCTTGCGAATGAAAATAATTATAGAAATCCTTCCATAAGAGAAGATTATGCAAACGTATGGGAGGGGGTCGCGGTTATTAGATACCTTGATAATCAAAAGATAAATAACTCTAAAGAAGTTGATTGGACAGATAGACCAAAAGGAACCACATTTGGTGGGAAAAATGGTCAATCAATAGAAGATATTGTACAAATGTCAAATGAAACAAAAACTAACCCATGGGTACATGTTCCTCACCTGGCGACTGATGAATATATACGGAAAATGGCAGAATACGTTAGAAATAATTTAGACTCTAGCCTTAAGGTTTATTTGGAGTATTCTAATGAAGTTTGGAATGGACAGTTCACGCAAGCTCAATATATGAGTGCGCTTGGGAAGAAAAATGGTGTGCAAGGTTTTGTTGAATATGGGTTAAAATCAAAAGAGGTGTTTGATATATGGAGCAGTGTTTTTTTTGATAAAAGCAGGCTGGTCAGAGTGCTAGGGACACAGTTTAGTAACCCGTGGCTCTCAGAGATGATGATGGAGAGAGTGCCTAGCTTAGTAGGTTCTGTTGATGCGTTGGCTGTTGGCTATTATGTTGGTGGCTTGAGTGACTCTACAACACAAACCATGAGTGATGAAGCCATACTAGATTATATGTTGACTGTAAATTTACCAAAAACTAAAGAACAATTAATACAACAGAAAAAAATTGCCGATAAATATAACATGGACTTGATTGCTTATGAAGCTGGGCAGCATTTGGTTGCCCACCATAATCAATTTAGAGATAACGATAGTTTTGTAGAAAAGCTTACTCGAATTAATAGAAATCCTAAAATGCACGCTCTTTATAGAGATATGTACCAGCAATGGAAGAGTGTTGGAGGTGGGTTGCTTGTATGGTATCGAACGAGTTATAAACCACAGAAGTGGGGGACTTGGGGCTTGCTAGAAAATACTAACCAGGATATTAATGATGCGCCTAAATACAGAGCATTTAAGGAAATAATGAAGGACGATGGCTGTTAAGCTACCGTTTTAAGTTCTTAACGCACAATAAAAGTGGGTAACTCGTTAGCTTATATAGTGTTGGCATTGTGGCCATTGATTGCTATTTACCTGTATAAAAACAAATCAATACAAGATGCTACTTTATGGGTAATTTTTGGTGGCTTAATGTTTTTACCGGTTAAAACAGCTATTGATCTGCCTTATTTACCAGCACTGGGGAAAGAGAGTATTCCAGCTATCTCGGCATTACTTGGGTGCTGGTTGATCAAAAATAAACGTATTTCATATATCACAGAACTCGGTAAATTAAAATACCTTGTGATTATATTTTTAACGATACCTTTTATTACAGCAGGGTTAAATAGTGACTCGATCAATATTGGCGGTTACATTCTACCCAAATTCACGTATTACGATGCTTTGTCGGCTGCAATAAATCAATTCTTAATTATCACCCCCTTCTTTATAGGTAGGCAGTTTTTTAAAATATACGAACAACAATTATTAATGTTCAAGTTATTGGTAATGGCGGGGTTACTTTACTCATTACCAATATTGTTTGAAGTGCGAATGAGCCCACAATTACATACATGGATTTATGGTTACTTCCCGCATGATTTTGCTCAACAAATGCGCTTTGGTGGTTTTCGCCCCGTGGTTTTTATGGGGCATGGTTTATTGGTGTCATTTTTTTCGGCGCTGGTATTGATTGCATCAGTTGCGTTATGGCGCAGTAAGGTTAAAGTGCGGGGTTTTATACCTGTATGGGTCAGTTATTATTTATTATTGGTTTTACTGCTATGTAAAAGTGTCGGTCCATTCTTATACGGTATATTTGGATTTTTTGTTGTTAAAATGCTTAGCCCTAAAGTACAGATGAGAATTGCGGTTATGCTGGTTAGCTTAGCCATGTTATATCCCGTTATGTCAATACTCAAAGTTTTCCCCCACCAAGCATTGGTTGGTGTTGCAGAATCAATAAGCCCTGAAAGAGCTCAATCATTAGAGTTCCGGTTTAATAATGAAAGTAAGTTACTGTATATAGCTAGAGAGCGTATTTTCTTTGGCTGGGGTGGTTGGGGACGAAATCGTGCGTATGACGAAGAAACTGGTCGAGATATATCGGTAACAGATGGCCGTTGGATTTTAACGCTTGGCCAGTTTGGTTTTTTTGGGTTTGTTGCAGAATTTGGCCTACTAGCAATGACAGTATTTAGAGCACGAAAAGCCTCACAATATGTAATCGAAAAACCCGAAAAGGTACTACTAGCAGCTCATGCGTTATTGGTGGGGGTTGGTATGATTGACCAATTGCCGAATGCTTCATTAGCGCCATGGCTCTGGCTTGTTGCAGGTGTTCTACTGAGTCGGTCTGAACATATTATTGCCTATCATGAAAAACCTAGTTTAAGAAACTAATGGAAAATACACATAAAAAGCGCATCTTTAAAGCAGGGAGTTGGGTAGTTATTGGGCATCTACTCTCTCAATTAATTAGGCTAGGAGGCAATTTATTACTTACACGTTTATTAGCACCAGAAATGTTTGGTGTAATGGCGATAGTGCAAGTTATGCTAATGGGTGTGCAAATGATGTCCGACTTAGGGTTAGGGCAAAGTATCATTCAAAGTAAAAAAGGTGGCGAAGTTGGTTTTATAAACACGGCATGGACATTGCAGGTTATTAGAGGTTGGCTTTTATGGCTAATAATCTGTTTGTTAGCGGCACTATTGTGGGGTGCAAATGCTTCAGGTTACATAAACTCCAATCAAGTGTATGGGCACCCATTATTACCTTGGTTAATGGTTACGGTCGGAATAAGTTCTGTTATTTCTGGTTTTAACTCAACGGCTATTTATCAAGTTAACAGAAACTTAATGTTAGGCCGCTTAACTGTTATTAACCTAACGGCTCAAATAGTCGCTTTATTTTTTATAGTGATTATTGCATGGCGGTATGAAACAATTTGGGCTTTAGCAATAGGAAGTTTGGTTGCTAGTTTTATTGACATGCTAGGGTCTCACAAATTTCTACCAGGCATTAAAAACAAACTGCATTGTGATAAAGCAGCTTTAAGCGAGTTATTTCACTTTGGAAAATGGATTTTTTTAAGTAGTGCAATTGGTTTTGTTGCTAACCAGGGTGATAGGTTGATTTTAGGGGGCTTGTTAACGGCAGAAATGCTCGGTATTTATAGTATTGCTTTTATGCTATCCAATCTTCCTGTCACAATTGTTTCACAGCTTTCTCATAAAGTATTGTTCCCTAACTTTAGTCGTATTAACCGGGAGTTTCCTAAGCAATTAAAGTCATCTCTGACTAGATCAAAATTATGGTTAAGCATAATTGTCATGCCCGTTACCGGTGTATTGATGAGTTGCACTCAATTCATTGTTGATTTTATGTATGATGAAAGGTACATCGCTGCTGGCTGGATGATGTCTTTGTTGCTGTTACGCGTTGCAGCGGGCTGCATGTTAATTCCAAATGCACTGGTTTTAATGGCAAAGGGTTTGCCTCAATACTCAACAATTTCTGCTGCTCTCAAAGCTATTTTTCTATTTATTGCGTTACCTTTGGTTTTTAATCAGTTTGGGGTGGAAAAAATGGTCATGACTATCGGGTTAAGTGGCTTGGTGAATATACCAGTCATGTGGTTTGCTCTTAAAAAACATAAACTATTCAGTTTTAAAATAGAAATATTTTCAATTATGTTATTAGTTATTGGTTTTATAGTAGGTAGCTATCTTTCAAAAATATGGAGTTACACATGAAAGAGTTAATTTTTTTATCACTTGCCAATAACCTTCCTCGGATGCGACTCTTTGATGAAATTAGATTTGTTATTTATCGTTTGGCTGGCTTGACAATAAAAGGAAAATGCAAAATTTGGGGGCCTCTTACAATAAGACCAATTGGCGGTGCAAAGAATATAGAAATTGGTGAGGGGGCATTTATTAATACAGAAATTAGGTTCGGAGTACCTAAGGACAAAGTTATTATAGGGAAAAATGTACTAATTGGTCCACGGGTAATGTTTGAAACAGTGAATCATGATCTCAGGTATATCCCTGGTAAAGGTCGAGGTGGATGGTCAAAAAGTATCATTATTGAAGATGAGGTATGGATTGGAGCTGGCTCAACTATAACCCAAGGAGTAACAATAGGGCGTGGGTCTGTTGTTGCGGCAGGTGCAGTTGTAACTAGGGATGTAGAGGAAAATGCGGTGGTTGGTGGAGTTCCAGCTAAATTAATACGAAAGATTGATAGTAAAATTGAAGAATAATTTTAAGGAATAAATAGTGAATATAATCAAATGGATTCTGCCAGGAAGTGCCAAACACCACTTCCCATTACATTCAGCACAAACGCCAGCTCCTTTTTATATTGTTGGTTCAGGACGTTGCGGTACAACATTATTAAGACGGGAATTATCCAATGTTGCTTCCGTTCATATACCTCCGGAAACCTTTGCATTACCTGATGCAATTGCTGCATTTAAGAATAGTACTGCAACTGCTTGGGATGAGCGGGTTGAACAGGTATTAGCTAAATTTGATTATCATCCTGAGTTTGATTATTTTGAGCTACCTTCATTAAGACCACTGGCTTATCAACTTAAACAGCTACCCATAGAGCAACACTGTTTAGAAAAAATCATCACGGGTATTTATCAGTATCATGCAGATTTTCATGGGCAAACTTATGAAATTTGGGGGGATAAAACTCCAATGCATGTATGGCATATGGAAGCGATTAGGGAGGTATATCCCAATGTGAAATTTATTCATTTGATCCGGGATGGTGTAGATGTGGTTAATTCATATTTAAAATCAAGAGATGGCTATTCTATTGAACAGGCTGCTAATCGGTGGATTGGAGCCGTTCAGGCTTATGAATATTTTGCAAAACACCATCCTGATAATTGCCATGTGGTTCGCTATGAACAGTTGGTTACTAACCCTCAGGAAGTGATCAAGAAATTGTGTGAGTTTTTGGCAATCAACTATGATTTGTCGAAAATTAACCAGCGTGACAATGTAAACAAAATGGGAGATGTGACAGTGCTTAAGCATCATGAGAATGTATTTAATAGTATTAATACAGGCAGTGTGGGCAAGGGACGAAAACTGTTAGAGCAGGAAGAAAGAGCAATACTGCATAAGCTTATCGGAACCGAATTAAAAAAATATGGCTATCAGTCAGTATTGTAAGGTGAAATGATTATGCGCCTTGTTTATGTCCCTGACTCGTTTCCCCAGGCAAGCGAAACGTTTGTGATTAATGAAATTGCTGGCCTGCTCAATAAAGGGTTTCAGATTTCTGTCGTTCCACGTATTACAGGTGACAGTAATAATACTAAACATGCTCGATTACAATATATATTACCATTGATTGATGTTGTTTATAACAAGACTGGTTTTAATGTCAAAGCATTCCTTTATGGCTTGAAATATGGCACACAAGTTTGGTTAGGCTGGCGGCCGCATAAATTGATCACACATATAAAAAATGCATCATCAATCGCTAGGCATGTGGAGGCTATTAAACAACAAAACCCAGGTTTTGTTTTAATTCATTTTGGGTACGATAATGCGATAGCTGGTATTATTGCTGCTAAGTTATTAGATATACCTTCGATATTATGGCTACATGGTAGTGATATGCATACCGTGCCACACCGTTGCTTGCAGTGGATGGAGCGGAATGTTTCACAAGTTGTAACCAATTCAAAATTCTCGGCCAACTTGCTTAAAACAATAGGGATTAATAAAACTAAGGTGTCTTATTTAGGTGTTGAACTGGATGAATTCGCTCCTAGAAAATCATCAATTAAAGAGCTAGCACCTACGATTATTTGTGTTGCGAGACTTGGACATAGTAAAAATCACCCGAGACTATTAAAAGTATTTGAGCAGCTTATACTTAAAATACCCAATGCAAATTTGTGGATAGTAGGTGATGGGCCAAACCGCCATGAATATGAAAGCCTTGTAAGTGAGGCAAATAAAGATAATGTTATTTTTTGGGGAGCTTTACCTCAAGAAAAAATTATTGAGTTATTAAATAAAGCATGGTTAAAAGTACTTTTAAGTGAGAAAGAAGGGTTGGGGGTAGCATTTATTGAGGCTCAGGCGACGGCTTTACCGTGTGTAGCTTCAAATGTTGGAGGAATTCCTGAGGTAGTTGAAAATAATAAAACTGGCTTTTTATTTGACTTGAGTGATGTTGACTTTGATAGAAAAGTGAGTGAAGTAATTGTTAACCTATTAAGTAATCATGAGTTAAGAGGAAAAATGGGAAAGAATGCCAGAGCACGTGCAGTAGAGTTATTTGATGAAAAACTGCACATTGAAAGAATGGATGAATTGATTAAAAAATTACTAAGGAATAATTAAATATGGACCCCGTAGATTTGTTATTAATAACCTGGAATCGACGCCATTATGTTGAAAAGACATTAGATACTTTATTTGAGAGTGATGCTAATTTTAAGCTGTATTGCTGGGATAATAATTCGGAAGATGGTACTGCCGAAATTATTGCTGCACTGGATGACCCAAGAGTTGTAAGAAAACACTTTTCTAAAGAAAATGTGAAGCAACGAGCACCTGTTTTATGGTTTTTTGAACAGGCGACAAGTGATTTAGTCGGTAAAATTGATGATGACATATTATTGCCGCATAATTGGATAGAAACAATAGCTCCTATTGTAAGGGAGAACCCAAGGGCAGGGATGATTGGTTGCTGGATATTTATGGAAGAAGACTGGGATGGCCTATTGGCGGAGCATAAATATATAAAATTGGGGGAAGCCGATGTTTTTCATAATATGTGGATTGCTGGGCAGTCTTTTCTAGCGCGACTAGATTGTGTGAAAAAATATATATACCCAGAAAATGTGGGTTATGGTTTTCCAATTGATCAATATCAAATGACAGCAGACGGTTTAATTAATGGTTACCCTATACCTATTCTATTCGCTCATAATATGGATGATCCTCGCTCAAGCCACTACCATTCAGAAAAAGAAGGTGGGATAGGGTTACACGGTGCTTTAACTGCTAGAGTACGTGGGTTTAAAAATGCTGAGGAATATGGGCATTGGATAGCTGAAGATGCGAGAAACATGCTGATTAAGCCTGTCAGTAAGCAAGTTAGGGAGGCTTGTATTCAAAGAGACCAGAGCTTTACTGGTAAAGTAAGGCGAAAAATTTATAAGGTGATAGGGTTATAATAGAAATGAAGGTAACGGTATTCGGGATTGGCTACGTAGGACTCGTGCAAGCTGCTGTATTGTCAGAAATAGGGCATCATGTTTGTTGTGTGGATATAGATAAGGAAAAAGTAGAGCGCTTAAAAGAAGGGTATATTCCCATTTACGAGCCTGGATTAACCTCATTGGTGAGGTCTAACTACGAAGCGCAACGAATATTTTTTACAAGCAATATGGAAGAGGGTGTAGCTTTTTCAGATATTCAGTTTATTGCCGTTGGTACGCCGCCTGATGAGGCGGGTGCGGCGGATCTAAAATATGTGTTAAATGTGGCTGATACTATTGCAACATATATGCAAAACCCTAAAATTATTGTAGATAAATCAACTGTTCCTGTCGGTACGGCTGATAGAGTCTCAGAACGAGTTAGCGCAAAGCTAAGTACTAGGGGGGCGGAATTAACGTACTCGGTTGTATCAAACCCAGAGTTTCTTAAAGAAGGTTCTGCAATAGCTGATTGTATGCGCCCTGACCGCATTGTTATTGGTATTCGCCCAAACGATAATGAAAATGAGATACGGGAGATTTTTCGCGATTTGTACGCGGCTTTTAATCGTAATCATGATCGTATGATTTTCATGGATGCCAGAAGTGCTGAACTAACCAAGTATGCAGCAAATTGCATGTTAGCTACTAAGGTTAGCTTTATGAATGAAATGGCTAACATTGCAGAAAAGGTAGGTGCAGATATAGAAGCTGTTCGTCAAGGCATAGGTTCAGATGAACGTATTGGTTATCATTTTATCTACCCTGGTTGTGGTTATGGTGGTTCATGTTTTCCTAAGGATGTGCAAGCCCTAAGCAAAACATCTGAAGTGATTGATTACCAGCCTGAATTACTCCATGCGGTAGAAGCAATTAACCAACGTCAAAAAGATAAATTGTTTGAATACATTAATAAGCACTTTAACGGCGAGATAACGGGCAAAACCTTTGCACTATGGGGGTTGTCTTTTAAGCCAAAAACTGATGATATGCGAGAAGCACCCAGCAGAGTATTAATGGAAGCGCTATGGAATGCAGGTGCAAATGTACAGGCATTTGATCCGGAAGCAATGGAAGAAACTCAGCGCATATACGGCCGTAGAAGTGATTTAGCTTTAATGGGTACTAAAGAATCAGCTCTGGCTGGCGCTGATGCTTTAGTTATTTGTACTGAGTGGCAAAATTTTAAAGCGCCAGACTTAGATACTATTAAGAATGAATTGAGCTCTGCCATTATTTTTGATGGCAGGAATTTATTTGACCCTAAGAAACTAGCTGAGAAAGGGATCGATTATTATGCTATCGGGCGTGGCTTGTCAGTGACAAGTGTAAATAGGGTTGATGTATGAGAAGCAGTGATACACCTTCCCTTATTAATTTAACTGATACAGTAATGTTGGATGATACATGACGGGGGCTAATGACGTTGGTCTGATTATAGTTAACTATAAAACAGCTGACTTAACAATTGAATGCCTGCGATCTCTCTCTCTAGAAAGGGCAGTTTCTAGCTTTGATGTGATAGTTGTGGATAACGACTCACAAGATGGTTCGTTTGAAAAAATATCGGCAGCTATCGTAGTAGAGGAATGGTCAGGTTGGGTCAGCGTAAAACCGTCTGACCACAATGGTGGGTTTGCCTATGGTAATAATGTTGCTATTCGCGAGTTTATGGCGGCTGAAGAGCCACCTGAGTATATCCACTTACTAAACCCAGACACAGTGGTTCGTAAAGGGGCTATTAGCCAACTTGTTCAGTTTATGCAGGCGCACCCAAAAGTAGGCATTACCGGTAGCCGAATTGAAAGTGAAGAGGGGAAACCGTTACATTCGGCTTTTAAATTCCATACTTGCTGGAGTGAGTTAGAAAGAGGTTTTAAATGGGGTGTGTTAACCAAATTACTAAAGCGTTGGGTCAGTAGTCAAGAAATATCTAGTGATCCGGTGCGAACGGACTGGGTTTCCGGTGCAAGCATGATGATACGCAGTGAAGTTATCAATCAGGTTGGTTTGTTAGATGAAGCGTATTTTATGTATTACGAAGAAACGGACTTTTGTATCCAAGCCAATAGAGCCGGTTGGGAGTGCTGGTACGTGCCAACAAGTAGAGTCGTTCATTTTGAGGGGCAAAGTTCAGGTATCAGTAATGAAAAAATGATGAAAAGAATGCCCATATATTGGTTTGAGTCTAGGCAGCGATATTTCTTGAAAAACAATGGGGTTGTTCCAATGATTCTAGCTGATTTTTTTTGGTTACTGGGTTTCTCATCATGGAAATTACGCAATTTGGTTCAGAAAAAAAAGGATAATACAGCGCCTTGTTTATTGAAAGATAGCCTACTAAATAGTGTTTTTTTTCGTGGCATAAAAATCAGACCGGTGAAAAATGAATAATTTGAATATTGGGGGTAAATCGCTTGGAGTGATAGGGGTTGTTGTTATTGGGCGAAATGAGAGCACGCGATTGCCATTATGTTTTGAATCTATGAGCCAAGTTGTATGCAAAAAGATTTATGTAGATTCTGGCTCCAGCGATAATAGTGTTGAATTAGCCAAAGAATACCAGTTTGATGTTGTTGAGTTAGATTTTAGCCGTCCATTTTCTGCTGCAAGAGCTCGTAATGAGGGTTTTGAACGATTAATTCAATTAAACCCTAATATTGAGTTTGTGCAATTTATTGATGGAGACTGTACCTTATTACCTGTTTGGTTGGATGTTGCCACTAAGGCATTACTGGCGGATAAACAACGAGGGGCTGTTATTGGGCATTTACAAGAACGTAATGTTGATGCGTCGCCTTACAATAGGTTATGTGCGTTGGAATGGCGGTCTGCAGTAGGTGATTTAGATGATTATGGTGCGTTAGGCGGTATCTCAGTTATTCGAGCTTCTGTGTTTAAAGAACTGGGTGGTTTTAACCCTGAGGTCATTGCGGGTGAAGACTCTGAGTTTGGTGTGCGTATGGGGGCGGTAGGCTATAAAGTAACAAAGTTAGATTGCCCTATGGCAACACATGATGCAGATATTCATCATTTTAGCCAATGGTGGACACGGGCAGTAAGGGGCGGGCATGCAATTGGACAACGTGCGTTTATTAATGGGCAGAAGACACAAGACTGCATTAAAGAAAGGAATAGTACGTTATTTTGGGGTGGGTTAATTCCGCTTATTATTGTGTTATTACTAGTTCCTTCAAGTGGTTATAGTTTATTACTGTTAGGTGGGTATGGTTTGTTGTGTTATCGCGTAATGCGTTTTCGCTTGCTGTTGGGTGATTCGTATAGCGATGCTTGGCTTTATACGAAATTTTTATTATTGACTAAGTTGGCAAATATGGTCGGATTGTTGAAGTTTTATCGCAATAAGCTTTGCCAACGTTACAACATTATTGAATATAAATGATACGGAAATTGAGTTAGATATGGGTGAAAAGCGTTATAAAGTTGGTTTGCTAGGTGCTGGCTATATTATTGATGTACATGCAAAGTCTTTAATTCATCAAGGTGATAAAGAGTTATTGGCTGTTTGTGACCTGTCAATTGATAAGGCGCAGAAAGCGGCGGATACATTTAATATTCCTTATGTATTTGATTCTCTGGATGAGATGTTAAAGCTAGATTTAGATGTTGTTCATGTGCTATTGCCGCCCGATATCCACGCGGGTGTATCGGAAAAAATTATCAATAGTGGCTGCCATGTTTTTTTAGAAAAACCAATGGGAACTAATGAAGCTGAATGTCAGTTCTTGGTGGATTTGGCGACGACTAATAATGTAAAGATAGGTGTTAATCATAACTTTGCATATTTGTCATCGTATCGAAAAATGCGTGATGATGTGACTAATGGCACTATCGGTAAGCTGGATCATATCAGTGTTAACTGGATGTTCCCTTTGCCACAAATTCAGTTTGGCCCCTTCAATATATGGATGCTACAAAAACCTGAAAACCTGGTTTATGAGTTGGGGCCTCACCTTATTGCCTTTTTAGTTGATTTAGTGGGTATGCCCGATGATTTAAAAGTGACTGTTTCTTTACCGATTGATTTACCTAATGGGAACAGAGTTTACAGGCGTTGGCATGTATACGGGAATTGCGGTGATGTAACATTTGATTTGAATCTATCAGTTATTCCTGGTTATACCGACCGTAGAATTAGTATAAGGGGGCGTGCCGCTACGGCGACTTGTTTATTTGACCGTGATATTTATTATCGTGATGAACCCAGTGGCGCAGGTATTTTATTTGATAATTTTATTACCGCGAAGAGTATAGCAAAACAGGTGGCCTTAAATGCAGGGAAGAATTTGTTTAAAGCGATTAAAGGTACATTGCAAAAATCTCCTGATGCGAACCCGTTTGCTGAGTCTGTTAATAATAGTATCCTTTCTTTTTATCGAGGTTTAGAAGGGTTGTCAGGCGCAGTTAATGATGGGTCGTTTGGTGTTAAGGTTATTTCTGTTTGCGACAGAATTGTATCGAATGCATCATTTAATAAGGGTAATAAAATGACACCCTGCCAGGTACTAAACCCTGTCATATCGCCAACTGTACTGGTATTAGGAGGCACGGGGTTTATTGGCAGTTACCTTGTTAAAGCGTTAGTTGAGAAAGGGCTAGGGGTGCGTGTCGTTACACGTAGTTTGGGCGCGGCAAATATTGCCCTTAATGGACTAGCAGTTGAGTTAATACAAGGTGATATGGCAAGTGCTGACTTCATGGATAGGGCACTAGAAGGGATCAGTGTTATATACCACCTAGCTAAAGCAGAGGGTGATAATTGGTCAGATTATTATCAAAAAGATGTTCTTGTGACTAAAAATATTGCAGAACGAGCCTTAGCAAAGGGTGTGGAGCGTTTTATATATACAGGCACTATTGATTCATACTATTCAGCTAACCCAAATGAAACAATTACAAGTGACACTCCGCTGGATTCTAAAATAAATAGCCGTAACCATTACGCACGTTCTAAAGCAACTTGTGAGGCACTGCTTATGGCAATGTACCAAGAAAAGGGCTTGCCGGTCGTTATATTTCGCCCAGGTATTGTTATTGGTAAAGGGTGCCCGCCTGCACATTGGGGAGTCGGTATGTTTCAATCTGAAACACGTATGCAATTTTGGGGTGATGGCCTTAATAAACTACCGTTTGTACTGGTTGAAGATGTTGCAAGTGCTCTAGCAAAGGGGCTAAACAAAGAAGGATTGGAGGGGGAGGTTTTCTTGTTAACTGATGTGCCTTTGCTAAGCGCTAAAGAGTATGTGGATACAGTTTCTAAAGCCCTTGGTACTAAAATTCGTTCGGAAAAATCGTCTATTTTCAAATATTATTTCATAGATCTGCTAAAAGAATTGGCTAAACATATTATCAGACACCCAAACAAAAGAGTGCCGAGTTATAGGGACTGGGCATCAAGAAGCCATCAAGCACATTACGATAATACTAAAACTGTGAATAAGTTAGGCTGGGCACCGGCAGGTAAGAGAGAAAAAATTATTCAATCTGGGGTATTATCGTCCGTGAAGGACTATTACAGATGATGAATATTTTTTTAAGGTACTTAATATGGATAGTGGTTTTTTAATGACGGTGTCCGCAACGAAACCAGATTGGACTAGAGAAAAGAAAAGATTTTTTTCATGGTCTCCTTCACGTTCATTATTAGCAAGTATTCGTCGTTATCAAGCGGCTGAAAGAAAATGCGTAATACTTAGAGGAATGATTAAGCTCAGTTGTGTGCTGAAACATCGCTTTTGGAGTGTTGTTACTGGAGCGGATATTCCTTTAAACTGTACAATAGGTGGGGGGGTTGTTATTACCCCATCCTAATGGGGTTGTCATTCACCCGGATGCAATAATTGGGCCTAATTGTTTGATATTTCAACAAGTAACTATTGGTTCTGTTGAAGGGTCAAGGGCACCTATTATAGGTGGACATGTTGATATTGGAGCAGGTGCTAAAATTCTTGGAACAGTTAATATTGGTGACAATGTTTTAATTGGGGCTAACTCTGTTGTATTAAATGATATAAAAGACAATGTAACAGTGGTCGGTATTCCCGCTAAAGAAACCTAATGATAATGTTAGCCATTTGATAGTTTTTTCAATGAAGTTCAGGCTTGTGTTTGTGTTGATCATGCATTAATTAATCAACAACTTACTGCTAGCGTTTCTCCTTCAATGTTATGTATTTAGTATAAACTGACTGAACCCTATAGGCTTTAGTCGAGCAATAAATAAATTTAACTCACCGATATTAGAGATATTATGAAACGTAAAATATTGTATGCTTGCTCTGGCCCAGCCAACTTAGTAAGAACATATGGCTATTGGTTGCAAGGGACAAGTGATCCGAATGAGGTCTCAATTACGTTCAGCTCTCAAATATTAGACTATTGTAAAAAAGCGAACTCACCCGTTTACATGATCTCAACCTCTGCTGACAAAAAGTTATTGGTTGATAATGATGTAACGATAGAGCATAGAAAGAAAACCAATATCAGTTTTTTGGGTGGGCTCGGTTATCACTTAAGCGAATTAATATATGGTATTGGGCTTTTGATTACCGCGCTACGCTTTAAGGCTGATATTGTCTTGGCTGACTCAGGTGTTACTCATTATTTTATATTATTCTTATTTCGACTTTTCGGTATTAAAGTAATACCTGTTTTACATAACACATTGTGGCCTTCGGGTTTTCCACCTAAAAAACTTAGTCAGAGATGTGTTGATTGGCTAGATAAATGGTTTTTCATATATGGGGCAAATGCTATAACAGGGGTTTCAGACGAGTGCCGTATCCAGGTTGAATCATTAGCTGGGCAGAAAGCGGTGGCAAAGTTTTTTCAATTTAGGGCGCAGTTTGAAGAAGACTTTTTTAGTAAAATACCCGCTGCTCCAGATATAGATAAGAAACCATTTACTATTTTATTCGTCGGGAGAGTTGAGGAGTTTAAGGGAGTCTATGATATTGTTGAGATGGCATCTAAACTAGATGACGCGCACCCAGGAAAATTTCATTGGATGATTTGTGGAACAGGCCCATGTCTTGAGAATTTAAGGGCATTAGTCCAAGAAAAAAAAGCGAACGAATATGTATCGCTAAAAGGCTGGGTTAGTCTTACAGAGTTATCTAAGATTTATACTCAAACTCATTTAGCAATAGTCCCTACCACTAGCGGATTTCGAGAAGGTCTTGCCATGACAGCTGCTGAAGCTGTCTTAGCGGGTAGGCCCGTTATAACAAGTGCTGTTGTACCAGCGATGAATGAAATGAAAAATGCTTGTTACCAGGCGGTTACAAATGACGTGGATAGTTATGTCAAAGGGATTAATGAGATAGCATCTGATCGTACACTGTATGAAAGCTTAAGAGCCTCTTGTCAGACTGAAAGTAAACAGTTTATAGATAGAAAAAAGGGGTTGACTGCAGTTCTTGATAACGTAATTCAATTTTGTTTTACAAAATAGCTTAATATGCTGGTACAAGTGATATTAATTGAGTTCGCTAAGAGTCATACATGTTGTGTATAAATAGCGAAAATAATGGATGATTGATTAGATGACGTTTGACGTAAACATTGGAAAGAAAGAGCACTTTGCAAGATTTAATGGAATTTAAGAGTTTTCGATGTCATCTTGCTGTTATTGGCTTGGGCTATGTTGGTTTGCCGTTAGCAGTTGAATTTGGTAAAAAGTTCCCCACGATTGGTTATGATGTTAATGAATTACGTGTGGATGAACTGAATGCAGGATTTGATTCTACTTTAGAAACAACCGAAGATGAGTTAGCGTCGGCCAAGCAATTGATATGCACTGGAGATGCTTCTCAATTGGTAAACTGTAATATCTATATTGTGGCAGTACCAACCCCAATTGATAAGAGTAAAACCCCCGATTTATCCATAATCATTTCAGCAACCCATTTAGTTGCAAAAAATATCAAGAAAAATGATGTGGTTATTTATGAATCAACGATGTACCCTGGTGCAACCGAAGAGGTATGTGTGCCTATTCTTGAGCAAGTATCGGGCTTACGCTTTAATGTTGATTTTTACTGTGGTTACAGTCCCGAACGAATCAATCCCGGTGATAAAACACGACGTTTAACCAATATACTTAAAGTGACATCGGGTTCAACCCCCGCTATAGCCACGATGGTGGATGAATTGTATCAATCTATTATTACGGCCGGCACACATAAGGCGAGTAGCATTAAAGTAGCAGAAGCCGCTAAGGTGATTGAAAACACCCAGCGTGATATTAATATCGCCTTGGTTAATGAGCTGGCATTAATTTTTAATCGCGTAGGCATTGATACAGAAGAAGTATTAGAAGCAGCGGGTACTAAATGGAATTTTTTACCCTTTAGGCCGGGTTTAGTGGGGGGGCACTGTATTGGTGTTGATCCATATTATCTTGTACATAAGGCTGAAACATTGGGCTATCATCCTCAGCTTGTTTCTGCGGGCCGCCGTATTAACGATAATATGGGGCATTTTGTTGTGTCTGAAGTGGTTAAACTGATGGCCAGTAAAAAAGTAAATATTGTTGATTCGAAGATTTTGATGTTAGGCTTAACGTTTAAAGAAAACTGTCCCGACTTAAGAAACACTCGTATTGTAGAAATGATTGATGAGCTAACTAAAACCTATAACGCAAAGGTTGATGTATTTGACCCCTGGGTGGATAAGCAAGAGGCGCAGGCTGTTTATAACTTGAACTTAATAGATCAACCGGCTGCTGGGCAGTATGATGCGATGATAGTAGCAGTCTCGCATGACCAATTCAAAGAACTGGGTATTGAGGGTGTTAGGGCGCTAGGTAAAAACAATCATGTTTTATACGATATTAAGTACTTGTTTCCTTCGGATGGAGTTGATGGCCGCTTGTAGAAAAGGTTAGTTGGTCATCTTTTCTAGTCGTATATGTTTTATAAAGGAATATAGAGAAAGCAATGAAGTTAGCTTATTTTACAAACCAATACCCAAAAGTCAGTCACAGTTTTATTCGGCGAGAAATTTTAGCTTTAGAGAAACTAGGGCACGAAGTTGAACGTTTTGCCTTAAAATCTGATGAGGCGGAATTAGTGGATTCGCTTGATGAGCAGGAATTTTCTAAAACTTCGTATGTTCTGTCAGAACCTAAACATCTAATTCTACTTGCCTTTTTTAGAGCTTTTATAAAGCGGCCCTTATGTTTTTTGAAAACGCTTTGCTTGACAGTTAAGTTAGGGATGCGTTCAGACCGGGGTGTACTAAGGAATATGGCCTATTTTGTTGAAAGTTGTGTGCTGCTTAAATGGCAAACTGATAAAAACATTCAACATATTCATGCGCACTTTGGAACCAACTCTACGTCTGTGGTTATGTTTGCATATTTATTAGGCGGTGCTGGCTATAGTTTTACAGTACATGGGCCAGAAGAGTTTGATAAACCAGAATTTATTTCTTTATCAGCAAAAATAAAATATTGTCGCTTTGTTGTTGCGATCAGCTCTTATGGTCGTAGTCAGCTGTTCCGTTGGATTCCTTATGAAAATTGGCCAAAAGTGAAAGTAATTCGTTGTGGCTTAGACTCTGTTTTTTTGGAAGGGAGGAATAATAAGGACGCTAATGTAACGAAGCAATTACTATGCGTGGGTCGTTTATGTGAGCAGAAAGGTCAGCTTTTATTGCTAGAATCAATGAAATCTCTTAAAGAATCTGGGGTTGATTATAAACTTATTCTAGCCGGTGACGGCCCTATGAGGGCAGAAGTTGAAAAACGTATTAAAGAATATAGTCTAACTGATAGAGTTGAAATTACCGGCTGGATTAGTAGCGAGGAAGTTAAAAGCTTACTGATTAAATCACGTGGTTTGGTCTTGCCGAGTTTTGCTGAGGGTTTACCGGTTGTTATTATGGAAGCCTTGGCTCTTTATCGCCCCGTTATATCTACCTATGTTGCAGGTATTCCAGAGTTGGTTAAACATGGTGAAAATGGTTGGTTGGTTCCTGCTGGTGATGTTTCTGCGCTTACCGAGGCAGTGCATGGGCTGTTAAATACAGATACTGATACGCTTTTGCGTATGGGCCAGCATGGGCATGATGCTGTTAATTTTCAGCATAATATTGAGGTTGAAGCAACGAAACTGTCCAAGTTTTTTGAGCAGAGTGTTAATTAACTATGTTGCTTAATTTTGTTGTTATAGGTATTGCGATAATTTTTACCATACCGTTATTGGTTGTTGGCTTTGAATTATTAATTACCCTGTTCCATAGAAATATGATTGTCAGCGACCAAGAGGTTACGGAACTACAGGGCACTTACAAAATATTGATGCCAGCTCATAATGAGGCGGGGATTATAGGTCAGACAATTTCTAGTTTGCTGCAACAATCAGTAAGTGCTGATTCTATACTCGTTGTAGCTGATAATTGTACTGATAATACGGCTGAGATAGCAAAAAGCTTGGATGCTACAGTGCTAGAGCGAGAAGATGCTATGAAACGCGGCAAAGGCTTTGCTCTTGATTTTGGTATTAATTATTTGAAAGAGACTAAGCAACCGGACGTGATGGTTGTATTGGATGCTGATTGTGAGATTGATGGCAAAAGTTTGAACCTGTTAGTGACTGAGTGTCTAAAAAAGAACCGGCCTGTCCAAGCCCTTTATCTAATGCGACATAGTGCTTCCGTATCACTTAAGCAGCGTGTAGCTGGCTTTGCTTGGCTGGTGAAAAATAAAATTCGCCCCATTGCTGTTAATAAACTGGGCTTGCCGGTTACTTTAACCGGTACTGGTATGGCTTTTCCCTGGCATGTTTTTGCAAATATAAATGTTGGTCACGGCAATATTGTGGAAGATATGCAGTTAGGCATTGACTGTACCTTAAGTGGATTTTCACCAATTTTTTGTCAAGAGGCAGTTGTTTATAGCGATTTCCCTGAGCAGGTTCAGGCTGAAAAAACACAGCGTACTCGTTGGGAGCATGGGCATTTATCTACCATTGTTGAACAAGTACCAACATTATTTAAACAAGCGATTACCCGTAGAGACTGGCGCTTACTAGGCTTAGCATTAGATATTAGTGTGCCACCATTGTCTTTATTGGTGATAGTTGCATCTCTTTCTGGAATCACATTATCAATATATTCCTTTATGGTGGGCGTATATGCACCACTATATATTTTTCTAATAAGTTTTCTTTTCTTTATATGCTTGTTGGTAGCTAGTTGGTGGCAGTTTGGACGTGAATATCTAACCGTTAAAGAATTGTGTGGCATTCCTGTGTATGTTGTTTCTAAGCTTTATGTGTACGCGGCCTTTATTTTTAAAAGGGAAATCTCTTGGGTTAAAACATCACGGGATAAAAAAGATGAATAAGGTTCTTTTAACGCGTGATGTGGTTTGCATTCTTGGTCTACCATTCGATGCTGTTAACTTAACCGATTCGCTGGTCTTAATTGAGCAAGCAATAGACCAGAATACCCGTTGCTTTATTTCAACACCAAACCTTAACTTTGCTATAGCGGCTCAATCGGATACAGCTTTTTTTAATTCAGTTGTTGATAGTGACTTAAGTGTGGCTGATGGGATGCCGTTGGTTTGGGTGGCTAAGTTGCTCGGTGTGCCTATAACGGAACGGGTGGCAGGGTCTACGTTGTTTGATGAATTGTCTCGTCGCCCTCGTAAAAAGAAAATACGGGTTTATTTTTTTGGTGGGCAGCAAGGTATAGCCGAGCGAGCGCATAAGCAATTAAATGAAAGCAGTGTCGGTATGCATAGTTGCGGTTTTCATGATCCTGGGTTTGTGTCTATTGAGCAAATGAGTGATGGGGCTATTCTTGATGAAATTAATGCAGCGAAACCAGATTTTATTGTGGTAGCTTTGGGCGCTAAGAAAGGACAGGCTTGGATTCAAAAAAACCGAGAGTATTTGAATGCACCTGTTATTAGCCATTTAGGCGCAGTCATCAATTTTGTAGCGGGGGGTATTCAACGTGCTCCAGAGCGCTGGCAACGGTTTGGCATGGAGTGGTTGTGGCGTATTAAGCAGGAGCCTAGCTTGTGGAAACGGTATTCTTACGACGGTTTAATGTTTGTTAAAATGTTGTTAATTTATATTTTCCCATTGGCGGTTTATGATCGTTTACTTAAACGTTCAGCATGTTACACACAAGCATGTACAATTAGTCTGTCACGAAAAGCTGACGGAGTGGTTCTTTTAAAAGGGAGCTTTAAGGTTTCAACCTTAGAATCGGTAAAACATGTTTTTTCATCTATACTTAGTGAAGAAAAAGGACAGGTGACAATGGATTGCTTTCAGCTAAGTTATATCGATGCAGCATTTATTGCCACTTTATTGCTGTTTCGGGCACGTTTGGTAAAACAAGGTAGAAAATTAATACTTACCAATGTGCCAAAACGAATTAAGGCCTTGTTTAAACTAAATAATGTGTGGCACCGCTTTAATATTGAACATTAAGTTTTAGGAAAATAAAAATCAAAGGGAGAGGTCGATTGGTAAGTACAAAACAAACAGGGTTGTTATTGCTAGCATTGGGCGTGGCTATATGGGCATATTGGAACGGTTTGTCTGAAGCCTTTTTTCGATGGGAAAATCAAGAAGAGTATAGTCATGGCTTTTTAATTCCATTAGTTACCTTATATATACTTTGGGAGAAAAAGGGGCTAATTTTATCGTCTGTTGCTACTCCACAGTGGTCAGGTGTTTGGTTAATTATTATTGCCTCTATTGTATTTTTTATTGGTGAAGTCAGTGCTCTATATTTGTTGATCCAATACGCCTTTGTATTGGCTTTAATTGGCGTATCACTAGTCACAATTGGTAAAGGGACGCGGTATACGGTGACCCCTATACTCTTATTATTGTTTGCTATTCCTTTACCTTATGTGATTGAGGTGTTGTTAACGGCTAAGTTGCAGCTAATTTCTTCTTCATTAGGCGTCAGTTTTATTCGACTGTGCCAGATCCCTGTGTTTTTGGAGGGGAATGTTATCGACTTAGGGGTTTATCAACTACAGGTGGTTGAAGCTTGCAGCGGTTTGAGGTACTTGTTCCCCTTGATGAGCTTGGGTTTTATTGCTGCTTATTTTTATCAAGCATCATTCTGGAAACGTGCATTAGTTTTTATAGCAACGATTCCAATAACAATATTAATGAATAGCTTCCGTATAGGAGCTGTCTCTTATACACATCTCCGAGCCCACGAGACGCTACGCTATCTCG
>CAJXOJ010000034.1 GCA_913057515.1 uncultured Cycloclasticus sp.
ACTCATAATCCATTTGTCCAAGGTTCAAGTCCTTGTAGGCCCACCATATAAAAAGACCTAACGTTGTAAAGCATTAGGTCTTTTTTTTGTCTGTTAAAAAATTATTTTAAAGTCAGCTAATGATGATGACTCATGAATAGCAATGTTTTATATGACCTTTGAGAAGTTCTTGCTTGCTTTTTGTTGAGTATAAAAATCAAAGGCCATGCATATATTTCTAATCAGTAAGTGCCCAGCCGGTAGAACCTCTATTTTTTTAGCATCAAATTGCAGCAAGCCATCTTGAGAAAATTGCTCTAAGTGGGGGTAAACATCTACAAAGTAGTCGGCAAAGTTAATGTTAAGCTCTTTTTCAACAGCATCAATATCTAGGCCAAAGTGACAAATAAGCTGGGTGATGACGGTGCGGCGTATTTTATCGTCGGTATTGAGGGTGATGCCTCGAAAGACAGGTAATTCATTCTGGGTAAGGCTATTTGCGTAATCCTCTAATGTGCGTTGGTTTTGCGAGTATGAATCGGCAATGCGGCCAATGGATGTCACGCCTAAACCGAGCAGGTCACATTCAGAACGTGTGGAGTAACCTTGAAAGTTTCGATAAAGCTTGCCGTTACGTTGGGCAACAGCCAATTCATCTTCTGGTTTAGCAAAATGATCCATGCCAATGTAGACATAGCCAGCACGAGTTAGTTGGTCGATTGAGCGATGCAGTATTTCAAGCTTAACCTCTGGTTGGGGCAAATCATCGTTGTTCATTTGACGTTGCACTTTAAATCGCTCTGGCATATGTGCATAGTTAAATATAGATAACCGATCTGGGTTGGCGGTATTGATGACTTTATCGAGTGTTTCTGAAAAGCTACGTGGTGTTTGATGGGGTAAGCCGTAAATCAGGTCAAGGCTGATAGAGCGAAAGTTATTAGCGCGAGCGGCATCAATCACAGCAAAGGTTTCGGCTTCACTTTGAATGCGATTGACTGCTTTTTGAACGATGGGGTTGAAGTCTTGAACCCCTAAGCTGATTCGATTAAAACCAATCTCACGCAATAGTGCGATGGTTTCTTTATTGGCTTCACGTGGGTCTATTTCAATGGAAAATTCTCCATTATCATCATCCGCCAAGTTGAAGTGCTGACGGGTAACGCTCATCAGTTCACGCATTTGTTCGTGGTTGATAAAGGTGGGCGTGCCACCGCCCCAATGGAGTTGTTCTACGGGACGCTTAGAATCAAATAATGCAGCTTGTAGCGCGATTTCTTTATGTAAGTTTTTTAAGTAGGGGTCGGCGTGTTTGCGATTTTTGGTGATTATTTTGTTACAAGCACAGTAAAAACACACGGTGTCGCAAAAAGGCAGATGAAAATAGAGTGATAACGGCCCACCTCGTTGATTGGATAGTTCAACTTGCTGCTGATAACTCTCAGCTGTGAAATCTTCATTAAATTCAACCGCTGTTGGGTAGGATGTATAGCGTGGCCCCGCCTTGTTATAACGCTGAATAAGGTCGAGGTCGAAAGTGACAGTTTGTTCCAATGTGATAGCCGCCTAGCAATTGTTCAGGACATTATATCGTTTAAAAAATACTTAACCTTAAGAAATAAAGCCAGATCTGATATTGATCAAATTAGCAGTAAATCAATTCAGGTAAACTCATTTTAATGATGTTTAAACGCTCATGGAGCGATACGCATATAGGTGATGCTGGTTGAGCATCCATTGATTAAATGTAGATGAGTATGAAGATGAAACCCCCAGAACTTTTATTGCCCGCAGGCAGCTTGCAGCATATGCGTTACGCTTACGCCTTTGGTGCAGACGCCGTGTATGCTGGGCAGCCACGTTATAGCTTACGAGTCAGAAATAACGATTTTCATAAATTGCCTGTACTAGCACAAGGTATTGAAGAAGCTCATGCCTTAGGTAAGCAGTTTTTTGTAGCAAGTAATTTGATGCCACATAACACGAAAGTTAAAACCTATATGGCCGATATGGAACCGGTTATTGCCATGAAGCCAGACGCGTTGATAATGTCTGATCCGGGCTTAATTATGATGGTTCGTGAGCGTTGGCCTGAGATGCCGATTCATTTGTCAGTTCAAGCGAATACGGTGAATTATCAGGCGGTAAAGTTTTGGCAATCAGTAGGTTTAACGCGTGTTATTTTGTCGCGTGAATTATCACTGGATGAAATTGAAGAAATTCGCCAACGCTGCCCAGATATTGAGTTAGAAGTGTTTGTTCACGGCGCATTGTGCATTGCTTATTCAGGTCGCTGTTTATTATCCGGGTATTTTAATCATCGTGATCCAAATCAAGGCTCGTGCACTAATTCGTGCCGTTGGGATTATAAAACACATGTAAGCGATGGCAATGATGATGCACCTGAGAAAATAGATTTCAACGCGTTTGAGGCGATGAATCAAGATGCGCTGTCAGATTGTGGAGGGCAAGAGCGCCACCCGTTGGCAGACAATATTTACTTGATTGAAGAGAGTAATCGCCCCGGCGAGTTAATGCCAATTTTTGAAGATGAGCATGGCACCTACATCATGAATTCAAAAGACTTGCGTGCGATTCAGCATATTGAACGATTAACAAAAATGGGCATTGATTCGTTAAAAATAGAAGGGCGAACAAAGTCAGTTTATTATGTTTCGCGTACTGCGCAAATTTACCGTCGAGCGATTAATGATGCAATGGCGGGGCAGGTCTTTGATCCTACATTAATCGGTCGGTTAGATAACCTTGCTAATAGAGGGTATACCGATGGGTTTTATCAACGTCATCCGACTCAACAGCAGCAAAATTATATTCGTGGTTACTCAAGCAGTGATCGGCAGCAGTTTGTGGGAGAAATCGCTGGTTATGATGAGGCAATGCAGTGCCTAGATATTACTGTTAAAAACAAGTTTAGCACCGGCGATAAATTAGAATTGATTTTGCCTAGCGGTAATATCGAATGGACGCTTGAGAAAATGATGAACGCAGAGGGCAATGCTATAGATATCGCCCCAGGGAGTGGTCATAACATTAAACTGCCTTATCAAGGTGAGATACCTAGTCAGGGTTTGTTGGCTAGGTATATTTAACGCGATGTTAACTCAGGCACTTGTATAGCCGCTAAAAGAGCGGGCATAAGGTATAAATATGACAGTAGATTTAACACGACATCGGCACGAATTCTTGCAGCAAGGGTTAAACCGAAAAGCGTTGGATGGAAATCCATTTAAACAGTTTGATAAATGGTTTACACAGGCGGATGAACTAGGTGTACTTGAGCCCAGTGCAATGAGTTTAGCCACCTCTGACGGCGTTAATGTGGATGTGCGAACAGTGTTATTAAAATTCTTTAATGAAGAGGGTTTTGTTTTTTTTACCAATTATGAGTCAAAAAAATCAAAACAAATAGCCACTAACCCTCAAGCGGCCTTATTGTTTCCATGGTTATCACTAGAAAGGCAGGTAAAAATAACAGGGCGTGTAGAGAAAGTATCTCAATTGGACTCTCTTAAATATTTTGCTAGCAGGCCCAAAGGCTCGCAATTAGGTGCATGGGCGTCTCAGCAATCTAGCCACCTGTCATCAAGGCAGATGTTGATGGGGCAATTTGAAGCCATGAAAGCAAAGTTTGCCAACGGGGAGGTGCCGCTGCCTGATTTTTGGGGTGGCTACCGCGTTATCCCTAACAGTATTGAGTTTTGGCAAGGGAGGGAAAATCGTTTGCATGACCGCTTTGTTTATGAAAAGTCAGATAATGAGTGGGTGATTCGTCGTCTTGCCCCATAAAAGTGGGTAGGGTACTAAAAGATAGATTAGCCGTATTTTTTAATACGGCCGACAGAAAAGCAATATTTGTTTTGTAGTACTATTGATTTGTAGCCTGTTTATTTCAGGCAAAGGAGGCAAGATGAAAATTTCATTTCACGGGGCAGCAAAAGGCGTTACGGGTTCGTGTCACTTGGTTGAGTGTGCAGGTAAGCGAATTTTAATTGATTGCGGGCTTTATCAAGGTGGTAGAGAGCTCATTGAGGAGAATGCAGAACCTTTTGGTTTTGAACCGGCATCGATCGATTTTTTATTGTTAACTCACGCTCACTTAGATCATTGTGGGCGTATTCCTTTACTTGTGAAGCGAGGGTTTAAAGGTGTTGTGATTACCACGGCAGCATCAGTGGAGTTGGCACGATTAATTATGCTAGATTCCGCTGGCTTACAAGAAGAGGAGGCGCGTTATCAACAGCGCAAGGCAAAGCGCCGAGGTGATCATTCTACCAATAAAATTGAACCCTTATATACCGTGCTAGATGCGCTTAATAGTTTAGAGTTTTTTGGTCGACAGGTTACTTATGGTGAGCCTGAGCAGTTAGCGGACGGCATTAAAGCTACTTTCCTTGATGCAGGGCATATATTGGGATCGGCTTCTGTATATTTAGAGCTGGAAGAAAATAAGCATCGGCATCGTATGTTGTTTTCAGGTGACCTAGGATACGGTGGTAGAGCTATTTTAAATGCGCCATCTGCCCCTCCAAAAGCAGATAGTGTGATTATAGAAACGACGTATGGTGATCGCTTGCACAAACAGCTTCAACCCTCTATTACGGAGCTATACGAAGTGATTAATGAAACGGTTGGGCGCGGGGGGAATGTCATTATTCCTACGTTTGCGATGGAGCGAGCACAGGAAATACTGTATTTTTTACGAGAAGGCATCCTGAATGGCAACATTAAGCATTTCACTAATGTTTTTTTAGATTCCCCGATGGCGATTTCTGCCACCAAAATTTTTGAGCGACATCCGGAGTGCTACAACGCAGATACGCTGGAGCTTTTTCATGATGGTAAAGATCCTTTTGGCTTTCCAGGGCTACACTTTACACGTGAAACATCAGAATCGATGTCGATCAATCAGATTTCAGGTGGCGCAGTTATTATGGCCGGGTCAGGTATGTGTACGGGGGGGCGAGTTCGTCATCACCTAAAACATAATATATGGAACAAGCGAAACAGCATCGTCTTTGTTGGGTTTGCCGCCCAAGGAACGCTGGCCCGTAGGATTATTGATGGAGCGAAAACAGTAAAAATATTTGGTGAGGAATTTCCTGTTAGAGCCAGTATCCATACGATAGGTGGTTTTTCTGCTCATGCAGACCAAGCGGGTTTGCTAGCTTGGCATGCAAAAACAGGAAACCCTAAAACAACGTTTTTGGTACATGGTGAAGAAGACAGTATGCTTAATTTCGCGAATAAACTACACAATACAACGGTGGAAATGCCGTTATTGCACCAATCGTTTGAGCTTTAGGCAAAGTAGTTTACTTAACTGTATTTAAGCTAATGTGTTTAGCTTTGCATGGTGTTCTTATGCTTATGGATGTTTAAGAGCATTTCTCAGTGGCACTTTCGCTTATGCTGAGCAATTTATTTTACTGTTTGAACTGATGGATTTTTTAAAAAAGCCCCGTGAATTGAAAAGTGAGTTAATGGTTTTATTGCTTGAATGATATAAGGTTCATTTGGATTTAATTAAACATTGAGCATAAAAAAATAGATGAGGTGATGAGATGAGTAATGACAACGTTGTTGATATACACGCAAATAAAGCAGTGGATGTATATTTCAATTTTAGAAGCCCTTATTGTTATTTAGCTTCTAAAAATATGTTTTCTATTTTTGATGAGTATCAGGTTGAACTTTTGTGGAGACCTTTTGCTGGATGGTCGGGCCGCTCATCACCAGAACGAGTCAAAACCAAAATACGTTTAGTCCGGCAAGATGTGGCGCGTAGTTGTAGGAAAATGGGTATTCCTTTTTCTCCGCCACCGATTGAAACTGACCCAACGTTAGCCGGTGCTATTTCGTTTGCGGCGGAAAAAAAAGGTTTATTAAAGCCTTATATTATTGAGGTGATGAGAAAGGAGTGGGCGGAAGGCCAAAACATTGGTGAGATATCAGTTTTACATGAAGTCGCTGAGCAAATTGGCTTACCTCGTAAGTTGTTGGAGGAGGCTAGTCGAAGTAAAGTAAATCTTGCTCGTATGGATGATCATTGGCAAGAGGCGCAATCAAAAGGAGTGATTGGGGTGCCATCTTTTACGATAGATGATCAAGTTTTTTGGGGGAATGATCGCATTGATTCGTTAAAAGAGCACTTGCATGACATGCGATTACGTAAAATTTAGATATGACAGCTGCAGACTTAATGAGGTTGTATCAACGTCCAGATTGCCCTTTCTGTTGGAAAGTTCGCTTATTCGTGTTTGAGAGTCAGCTTAACTTAAAAGAAATCGCTGTTGAGTTAAACAAAAAACACCCAGATGTTGTGTCCTTAAACCCGAATGCCACCGTACCGGTTTTGTTAGATGGTGAGCTTGTTATTTATGAGTCGGCTGAGATTATGGAATACTTAATTGATAAATTTCCTAAGATACGGCTAATGGATGGCTCGCCAAGGGAGAGAGCCAAAATCCGACAATTACAGACGTATAGTGATACGAAACTAGGAAAAATATTATTTCCATACATTAAGCAAAAACGCGATAGCCCTGATCTTGTAGTCAGTGATGAGTTACAACAAAGTACAAAAAAAGCATGGGCTGATGCGCAATTGGTACTGAGTGAGCAGTTGGGTGATGGTGATTTTTTTACAAACGATTTTTCTATTGCCGAGTGCGCGCTGATTCCACGGTTTTGCCTGGCTATCACGCATGGCTTTGCGGTTGATGAGCGTTTTAAAAACTTAATAGCTTGGTATGCTCGGTGTGCCGAACGGGCCTCTTTTAGCAAAGCACTGCCTAAGCATTTTCCCGGTATAAATTAATATCAACAGGCTGTTTTATATAGGACATTATGACGTGGCTATAAGGATAGTTCTGCCCCGTAAAGAGTCGTTTCAACGTTATTAAGTCTTTATATCGATCAGCTTAAGCGCCTTTATTTGAGAGGCTTTAAAGGTAAAAAAAATGGGTAAGCATAATGAAAATTAAAGTGATGATAGGCCTTATTGTGCTGGTATTTCTGACGCTAGCTTGGTCCTCTTTTAAAGAGGATAAGCCGATAACGGTGAGTTTAGTATCGGTGACTAAAGGGACGGTTGATTTAACCGTGTCCAACACTCGTGCCGGTACAATTAAAGCGTGTAATCGGTCGCGGTTATCGTTGCCTATTGGTGGGCAGATAGCGGAACTATTTGTCAGCGAGGGTGATTATGTTAAAAAAGACCAAGTGCTCATCCGGTTATGGAATAAAGATCAACAGGCACGGTTTGCAGATGCTCAAGCCAAGCTGAAGATGGCTAAGCTTACGGTTGTTGAAAGTTGCTACTTAGCAGACCTGAATAAACGTGAACATAAGCGCTTGGTAGGGTTGGCGCAAAAAAACTTAGTATCTGCCGAGCACTTAGACTCGGCTAGTACTAAGGCGAGTATTTCAGCTGCGAGTTGTAGCAAGGCTAAAGCTAGCAAAGAGAGTGGTGCAGCGAGCATGCAATTACAAAAAGCTATTCTTGAAAAAACCGAATTAACCGCTCCTTTTGCAGGCGTTATCGCGGAAATTAATGGTGAAGTAGGCGAATATATTACGCCGTCCCCTTCAGGGGTTGCAACACCGCCTGCGGTGGACTTAATTGGCGATGGCTGTTTGTATGTTCAAGCCCCTGTGGATGAAGTAGATGCTTCTAAAATTCAAAAAGGCTTGGCCGTTCAGGTCACCTTAGATGCTTTTCGTGGTGAGCGGCTTGATGGGGTCGTGTCACGAATTGCACCGTATGTAAAAGAGTTGGAAAAGCAGGCACGGACGGTAGATATAGATGTTACGTTGGTCAATGAACAGCAGGATAAGCAATTATTAATTGGTTATAGTGCGGACGTAGATGTGGTGATACAGCGACAAGAAAATACCCTTAGACTACCAACGGAAACGGTCATTGATGGCAATAAGGTGCTTCTATATGATCGCTCAAAAGAACAACTGCTGTTAAAAGAGTTTACCCCTGGCTTGAGTAATTGGCGTTATACCGAAGTTAACGCAGGTTTAAAGGATGGAGATCAGGTATTACAGTCGCTAGATGTTGACGGCGCAGTTGATGGCGCATCAGTGACCATTGCGCAATGATAGAGCTTAAGCATTTAGAGAAACGTTTCCAAATTGGTGATCAAACGGTGCATGCCTTAGATGATGTGTCGTTACGTATTGAGCAAGGCGAATATATTTCGGTTATGGGGCCATCGGGTTCTGGAAAATCTACCTTAATGAATATTTTAGGCCTGTTAGATAGGGCAAATTCCGGTGACTATATGCTCGATGGTATTAATGCGGGAAAGCTAAATGAAGCAGAGCGGACTCGCTTAAGAAGTGAAAAAATTGGCTTTGTTTTTCAGTCTTATCACTTAGTACCAAGGCTGACAGCAAGGGAAAATATTGAATTACCGATGATGTTGTCAGGGATTGCTGGGAAAGCACGTAAACAAAAAGTAGATGATGTGCTTGCTAAGCTTGATTTGTTAGATCGAGCGCATCACAGTCCGAATCAATTATCAGGTGGCCAGCGACAGCGCGTTGCCATCGGCCGAGCCATCGTGATGAAACCTAGCATTTTATTGGCGGATGAACCGACGGGGAATTTAGACTCTAAGTCTGGAGAAGGGGTTACGCAACTACTGGAGTCGCTAAACGCCGAGGGCATTACGTTGATGGTTGTAACGCACGACTCAACATTAGGAGCACGGGCAAATCGACAATTGAATATGTTGGATGGGCGGATAGTTTAGTCATGCTTTGGCGAGATATTGTGACGTTTATCATCCATGTGTTGAGTCGTCACCGTTTCCGTACTTTAGTGTTATGGATCGCTATTGCGATTGGTGTGGTGGCCGTTAATTTATTAACCGCGCTGGGTGAGGGGGCGAAATTTTTTATACTGGAAGAGTTTAATGTGCTGGGGCGAAATACACTCATTACTTTGCCGGGTAAAAAAGAAACAAGCGGTGGTATGCCGCCCTTAACAGGCGAATCGCCAAGGCCGCTAACACTAAAAGATGCAAATGCGGTATCACGCTTATCGGGTGTGAGAGCGGTGGCACCGATAGTTGTCGGTCAACTTGAAGCCTCGCATGCCGGCAAAATACGTGAATTATTAACGATAGGCACCAGTCGAGACTTTTTTAGTATTCGTCAACTGGGCGTCAGTCAAGGTCAAATTTTACCGGTATTGGATCTCAATAAAGGAGAGGCGGTCTGCGTTATTGGTAATTCATCCCGTAAAGAGTTATTTAGTAATAAACCGGCGCTGGGCCAATGGATAAGGCTGGGAGATACTCGTTTTCGTGTTATCGGTGTTTTAAAACAAGGTGGAACAAGTTTTGGTTTTGATATGGATGATGTGATTATTATTCCTGTTAGCAATGCACAATCACTGTTCAACGTAGAGGGGCTATTTCGCTTATTTGTAGAAGTACAGGCGTACCATCAACTCGACACGATAAAAGGCAACATTGTTGAGCTGCTTAAGGAGCGCCATGAAGGTGAGGAAGATATCACTGTGATCTCTCAAGATGCGATGCTGTCTTCAGTGCAAGATATATTGGAGACTTTAACCATTGCGGTGGCGGGTATTGCCTCTATCAGTATGCTGGTGGCGGGAGTGCTTATTATGAATATGATGATGATTACTGTCTCTCAGCGAGTAAAAGAAATTGGTTTGCTTAAAGCATTAGGGGCAACCTCATCGAGTGTTCGCTTATTGTTTTTATGTGAAGCAGGGTTTATTGCAACGGTAGCATCTCTCTCAGGGCTGTTATTGAGCCATGTGATTATCCTGCTGGCCAATCTATATTTTGTCGAAGTGCAATTTCATTCTCCTTGGTGGGCGCAAAGCGGCTCAATACTGTTGGCGGTATTTTTTGCGGTCATATTTGCATGGCTTCCGGCGCAAAGAGCATCCATGTTGTCGCCAGTTGAAGCGTTGCAAGGTAAGCAACAGAAGGAGATAGCGTGAACTGGATTGATAGTGGACATTGGGTATTTACCTCGGTGCTCAGCCATCGGTTCAGAAGCGTGTTAACAGCGTTAGGGATTGCTATTGGTATTGCATCGGTGACTTTACTAACAGCGATCGGTGAAGGCATTCAGCAATATGTATTGGATAGCTTTTCGCAGTTTGGTGCTCGAATTATTGCCATTAACCCTGGTTTAAAGGAAACGCATGGTGCGGGAGGTTTGCTTTCTTCCGTACGTCCACTGACATTAAGAGATGCCCAAGCACTGACGCACCTAACCGGTGTGGAAAAGGTCGTACCGGTGGTGCAAGGATCAGGGGTTGTGAAGTTTCTAAATCGGCAGCGTAACGGGGTTATTTTAGGTGTAGGGCCTGATATGAGTGAAGCTTGGGACTTCAACGTTGCGCTAGGACGTTTTTTTACAGGCAGTATGGAAGAGGCTCGTTCGACAGCCGTTTTGGGCTACACCATGAGAAAAGAGCTGTTTGCTGAGACGAATCCTTTGGGCGAATATATCCGTGTCGGTGGACAGCGGTTTAGGGTGATAGGCACGATAGAAAAGAAAGGTCAAATGCTGGGGGTCGATATGGACGACACAGTATATATTCCAGCGCAAAATGGTTTGCAGATGTTTAATCGAGAGTCATTGATGGAAATTAATGTGGTGTTTTCTGCCAACACCTCTTTAGAGGCAATGGAAGGGCGTATTAAGCAAACAATGTTAGAGCGTCATGGGCGTGAGGATGTCACCTTAACATCACAAAATGATATGTTGGAATCGATGGGGGAAATCCTTTCTATTTTAACGTTATCGGTGGGCGCATTAGGCGCCATTTCATTACTGGTTGGGGCGGTGGGTATTTTAGCGATTATGACCACAACCGTGAGAGAGCGAACCGCTGAAGTAGGGTTGCTCCGCGCTATTGGCGCGGATAAAAAAACAATTCTTCTGCTTTTTTTGGGCGAGGCAATGATATTAGCCCTCATGGGCGGGTTACTTGGGTTGTTACTGCTGCTGATAATGACCGGCTTGTTCCACGTTTTCTTACCTGCCTTACCGATTAGCTATAACGTTTATTTTTTAGGGTTAGCGCTTTTTGTATCGGCACTCATAGGCCTAATAGCAGGTGTTGTACCGGCTGGGCAAGCAGCGAATTTGGACCCTATTCAAGCGCTACATGAAGAATGATCAGGCTTCAGCTTGGCTTTTTTTTAAAAGCCTCACTAAAAAGATAATGCCAACAGTCAAAATAAAGTATAAGGGATATAAGTTTTGCCAGTTATGTTGGTCACTGATCAGAAACCCCGCTATTGGTGGGCCGAGTAGAATGCCAGGCCCTTGCCCGGTAATAATAATGCCGATAACACGCCCAGTATCAATGGGTTTTTCCGCCACGCGAGGGCTTAACGCAAAAATGGCGGTGGGTACCATGCCTAAAAAGAGTCCCAATAAAGCAAGTAACAATAAGCCAATTTCAGCAGGGTAGTGAGTGTGTATTAATAAGGTGATGATTAAGGCAAGAGTTGCGGCAGGGTATGTCATCAGTTGAAAACAAGAGGCGCCTCGATGAATAAGGAAGCCACTCAGTAAATTACCGGGAATAATAAAAGCCGGTAATACCGTTGTGATTAAAAGCGCGATACTCGAGCTAAGCTGATAAGTGTCCATAAGATAAGTGGGCAGGTAGGTCACTAGACTAAAAAAAGTGCCCGTGAAACAGGTGAAAATCATCCCCATAAGAAAAGCTTTATAAATAACTGACCGAGACAACTTCTCCTTAATAACTTTTGTAGTCGTGCGCGTTGGGTCATGTAGTTTTATGGTTAATAGCAATAAAGGTAGAGCAATAAAGGCGGTAGCGCCCCAAAGCCAGCGCCAACCCAACCACTCTAAAATGAGTGGAGAAATTAAAAAAGCCAGTACACTTCCTACCGGCATCCACAACGCCCAAACGCCCATGGTTAAACCCATATCAGAGGGTTTAGATAGATGTGCAATCAATGTTGGCGCGGCAACTGAGACCAAGATAACGGCGAGTCCTTCAACCATGCGGGCGACGATCAGCTCGTTCGCTGAATTAATGAATAGACTAAAACCAGCGGAAAGGAAAATAAGCATTAAAGCCATTTGGAGTACTTTTTTAGGGCCGTATTTTTGTGATAAAGAACCCACAGAAATGCCTAAAAAAACGGTCGCTAAGGCGGCTGATGACATAATCCAGCCTATTTGAATAACGCTAAGCGGTAGTTCTTTTTGTATTGCTAATAAAGCGGGGCTGGCTTTGGTGACCGTAATAGCGGCTGTAATACCGGTTGCAAAGCTTAACCAAATGCCGCCCCAAAGCGTTTTTTTAAGTGTATTCATAACCAAGATGTTAAATAATTTGAAAGGTTGGGAGCTAACAGAAGGTAAGCTGCGGTTCCCAGTGTTAAGGCGGTGCAAAAAAGACCGGAGTCTAGTTTAAAGCGATCTGCTAATGCGATGCCAACGATAACCGGTGGCGCAGCAGCAGTAATGCTGGTGATGACTAATACTTCACCCGTCAAGCCAACGGGTGCACCAGTAGCGAAGGCTAAGGCTGGGCTAATAATAAGCTTAATTAGCATCGCGGGAATTGTTAAAAGAACATATTTAAAGCTACTGATTCTGAAATTTACCCCGACCATAAGTAGTAACATGGGAACAGTCGCTAACCCCATCATTTTAAAGGCTTGGATAATGCTTTCGTGTGGGATCCATTGAAAGTACCGAAGTATTAACGCTATTAATATAGCCCAAACTGGAGGCATCAGTAGTAGCTCACGACCAAGATGGCCGCCAGCTATGCGAGTGCCAAAGTGCGCGGCAATCAATACGGCGCCAACCCAAACGAACGGTACGGTCGCCAGCAAGTCATAAATTAAAGGAATACTCGCCATATCAGCCCCAAAGAGGGCTTCAACAGCCGGTAAGGAGATTCCCATTCCATTGCCAAAGCTGGCAGCTAACACTAATGCGCCAGCTTGGGGGCGGGTGATGTAGCCCGCACGAAGGAGCAAGGAGAACAGTATTAAACTCAGACCTAAACAGATACTGATGGTGATCAGGCCGGTAATGGGAACTTGATAGAGCTCTTCTTTAAGCGGTGTTGTTAGAATGACATATAAAATTAAAGTGGGTGCTAATAAGTTAACGACTAAGGCACTTAAGGTGCTTCTTAATTGTTGTGTAGTGATGCCACCGGGTTCAAATTTGTGCCATGCCATACCAGCGGAGAGAATTAAAACCATCGGGATTAGGCTAGTCATTTAAGCTTTACCTGCAATTTGAATTGAAGTAGCGGGTGTATTATCTCCAACGTGCATTGTCATCACTTGGTCACGGATAGACATTTCGGAATAGGTCATTCGATCTCGTTGACGTAAAACTTCATACCAGGATTCAGACATATACACCTCAGAAAATAACTGATGGTCATTGGCATCATGAAAAATCTGCCAAAAGTAGGCACCGTTTCTTTTCCGAATAACTCGAAGCTTTTTCATTAAATAGAGAAATTCATCGGTTTTATCTTCGGGGATCTGGTACTGGATAGTAACCATCACTGGGCCTCTGTCGCCTGGAACGGAGTCTTCGGCAATGGCTATTGGCCATTGCGTGGTGGCGGAGGGGTCTAAGCTATCATTGGCCAGTGCAAAGCGGCGACTTAATAGTAAGGTGAGCAATAAGCCAGTGGAAGCAATAAACATTGAAGTGCTCGAACCGTAGAGGTCTGACAAGGTTCCCCACGTTAAGCTACCAAATGCCATGCTGCCGCCAAAGGTGAGCATCACCAGCGAGATTGTTCGTGCGCGTACCCAATTGGGCACCACCATTTGTGCGGCTAAAATAAAAGATGAAAAGCTAGAAATCCATGCGCTGCCGAGCGCGATTAAGGTGATGCCTAAGGTGATTAAATTAGGCTGATAGGCTAAGAGAATTAAGGGTAGGGATAGAAGAATAGTTGATACTGAAATAATTTGATTGCGTGTTAGCAGGCGATGAAATTTCGGTAACAAGAAAGCACCCAGAATGGTGCCTAAACCAACCACAGCCATTGAAACGCCGAAACTTTGCGCGCCCATGTTCATTTCGCGAATAACAATGATGGGTAATAAAGCCCACGAGACACTGGCAAAAAAGAAAAAGATAGCGCTTCGGAATAAGGTGATACGTAATGAGCGTACGTTTCGGGTATAGCGTAAACCTGCTTTAAAAGCGCCCATAAATCGCTCAACAGGAAGGGCCGATGGGTTGTCTAATTTTTCTGGTTTCCAAATGGCTAGAGCAATAATTAAGCCGGTGAAGGAAACGGCATTAAGGATGAATACTCCTGTTGGCCCAGATTGAAAAATAATAAACCCACCAATAGCAGGGCCGATGGCCCGTGTAATATTAGTGCTTAGCGTGTTGAGAGTAATGGCACTTGGCAGTGCTTCTCTTGGAGCAAAATCAGGTACGCTTGCCGCCCAGGCAGGTCGCATCATTGCGTTGCCTGCACCTAAGGCAAAGGTAAACAACAGTAGGCTTAAAGGGGTGACTAGGTCATAAAAAGCGCTGATTGCGAGAGCACTTGCGGTGATAAACAGCACGATATGTAGGATCAGCAACATCCGACGGTGGTCAATTAAATCGGCCAAAGTCCCCGATGGATAGGCCAACAATAAAAAGGGTAAGGTGATGGCTGTTTGAATTAAAGCAATATAAAGGTCAGAGGTTGGCATGGAGGCCATCAGCCAAGTCGTACCAATCTCTGTCATCCAAGTGCCAATATTTGAAATGGTCATGGCAATCCACATCATCCTAAAAACAGGCGATTTAAAAGGTGTTGTTAAGGAGTGTGTGCTCAAGGGTGGATGCGGATGAAGTTATATGAGAGTTGTCATTATAAAGGACCTTCTTTCTGGCGAATGATTAGCGCTATGTTTTAACACAGTGAGTGTTAGTAATGTATTGAGCAAAAGCTCGCCGAGTACTTCACTAGAAACTTAGGTGGTTAAGTTTCTAGTGAAGTACTCGGCTTAATGCTGGATCGAGCTATTTAGTGACTAACCAGAGAGCGTGAATGATTCCTGGTACAAAGAAAAAGACACAGAGTACGATATTGATTATGAGGTCTTTTCCAGCTCCATGCTTTAGAAATACAGCTATTGGAGGAAGAAATATGGCTAAAATTATTTGTATGATTTTGTTATCCATAATGGTCTCTTTAATTTAAAGTTTTTTAAACAAGCTGTCATGCGTAAAGGTCATTATACACAAACAGGCTGCTTTCTCAGCCATATGAAACCTACGAGATAAAGGTTAGTTTTTATTCAACTATGTCAGGCAAATAGTGCTGTGCAAATTAAGGTGATAACCGCGGTGCCAATAAGGTTTAGGATAAGACCTTCTTTTGCCATTTGCTCTGTATGGATGTGGCCACTGCTGAAAACAATGGTGTTGGGTGCAGTGGCAACGGGTAGCATAAAGGCACAGCTAGCACTGAAAGCAGCAGGGATCATTAACAGTAATGGATCTAAATCTGCGTTAATGGCTGTGGCGGCGAGTACCGGCATAAGCATGGCGGTGGTGGCTGTATTGCTGGTCGCTTCGGTCATAAAGGTGACGCTTAAAGCGATAACGGCAATCATGGCGATGATGCTGAGCGAAGTAACGGTTGATAACTGCTCGCCCAATTGGGTGCTGAGGCCAGAAATAACAAACGCTTTGGCTAGGCAAATCCCACCACTAAATAATAATAAAATACCCCAAGGTACTTGTTGCGCGGTTTTCCAATCCAATAGCTTTTGTTTGTTGCCATTCGGGGTAACAAACAAAGCAATAACGGCGAGCAGTGCGACGGACGCATCATTGGCTTGTGGTAAGGCTAACCAGCCGCTCCAACCACCAAAAGGCTCACGGCGGGTAATCCATAAGAAGGCAGTAAGACCAAATATGATCATCACTCGACGTTCGTGGGTGCTCCACTCACCAACCTTGGGTAAATGAAAATCACCTTCGTTATGCAAGTTTCTTGTCAGCCAAAGCCAGACAATAGGGGTTAGAATAATCACCAGAGGCAAGGCCCACATCATCCATTGAGTAAAGCTAATTTGTAAGCCGGTATTTTCCTCATACACCTGCATAAAAATAAGATTGGGGGGTGTGCCAATAGGTGTGCCGATGCCGCCGATACTGGCCGCATAAGCTAGACCCAATAATAACGGCAAGGAGAGTGTTTTATTATCGCTGCTATTTATAATGGCTAAGGCAACAGGTAATAACATAAGTGTAGCGGCAGTATTTGAAATCCACATGCTAAGGGTAGCGGCGGCGACCATAAAGCCCATCACCAGTCGTTTAGGATTATTGTTACCAAACCAATGGACCATGGTGAGTGCTAAACGCCGATGGGCGCCACAGTGAGAAATCGCAGTAGACAATAAGAACCCTCCTAACAGTAACAACACCAATTTATTACCATAGGCGGCGGCGACTTGTTCACTGGTTAACACGCCTGTGAGTGGGAAAATAGCGATAGGTAAAAGCGAGGTAATTGGAATGGGGACAGGTTCAAATATCCACCAGACTACGCACCAAACAGCGATAGCTGCGGTGATGCTGATAGGTTCAGGCAAGCTGTTATGTAAATAGAAAAATAGTAAACCAGACAGGACAGGCCCGGCAACTAAGCTAATGTTTTTTAAAGTGGAATGAGTCAATATATCAATACTATGGTAGTTAACAGTTGATCAGCTTTTAGGGAGCTCCGCAGTGGGTTTAGCGATATGGTAGCCCTGAGCATAATCAATATTATACGTTTCAAGTAAGTCTAGAATGGCTTGGTTTTCCACAAACTCTGCAATTGTTTTTAAACCAGAGAGGTGAGCAATTTCAGAAATTGCTTTAACAAGCACTTGGTCTTCACGATGTTTTTCTAGTGTTTTAATAAAAGAACCGTCAATTTTTACATAATCAACGGGTAATTGGCGAAGATAAAAGAAGGATGCGTAGCCAACCCCGAAGTCATCGAGGGCAAATTTTACACCGCTTGCTTTGAGGTCGTTCATCAATTCAACGGCGGTGCTAAAGTTAGCAACAGCAGTGGTTTCAGTGACTTCTATTATTAATTTGCCAGCATCAATATCGTGTTTACTTAGCTGGCCTTTTAGGTAGCTAATAAGTGGAGCATTGTTGAGAGCTTTACCGGATAAGTTAACGGAAAGCTTTAACGGGTTGTTTTGTTTTTTTAATAGACGCAGCGTTTGAAATGCTAATTTTAAAACAGTATGGTCTATTTGATTGATTAAGCCAGATTGCTCGGCGGTTGGGATGAAATTATTGGGCATAATGAGTTCGTCATCAAGGCCAATCATACGGACAAGGGCTTCAATATGAGAAATCTTATTGCTTTTAATATCTAAAATAGGCTGAAAATGTAAGGTGAGACGATTATCTTCGAGTGCTGCTTCAATTTTCTCCTTCCATAGAAGACGAGTTTTTAATAGCTCTTTAGTTTGTTCTTCGTGAGAGTAAATATGCGATTTGCTGCGGCCACTTTCTTTAGCTTGGTACATCGCAATGTCGGCGTTTGACATGAAATCCTGTGCGGTTAAACCGTACTCTGGAAATATAGCAATACCAATGCTGGCGCTAATATTATGCTGTACGTCGTTATATTCAAGGTGGATTAAACGGAGTTGAGTGTTTATTTTTTGTGCGAGTTGAGAGGCGCCATGAGCATCAATATCAGGTAAAAGCAAGGCAAATTCATCGCCACCTAAACGGGCTAAGATGTCAGATGAGCGAATCGTTTGCTGGAGTGTTTCAGCGACTTGTTTCAGTAAAATGTCACCAGCGCTGTGACCACTTGTATCGTTGATATATTTGAATTGATCAAGGTCCAAGTAGAGAATGGCGCCAGTGCTTTTATAGCGCTCAGCAATTTTTAGCTGTTGTGCAAATTCAACCTGAAAACGACGGCGGTTAAATAGTTTTGTAAGTGAATCGTGGTCTGCTAGCCAAATAAGGTTTTCTTCCTTTTCTTTAATAAGCTGGCTACCTTTTTCTAATTGCTCAGTAACCAGAGTGGCCGATTTTTCAAGAATATCAAATTCATCTTGTCTTCTATGGGGTTTTGCTTGTTGAAGGTAATGTTTGGCTTGTTGGAAGTTCCCCATAGATAAGGCAGGTAACGCGTTGCTGATGGTAATAAGCCTCTGAGTTTGTTTTAGTAAAATAGCTAAAATGACAGATGATGAGATGATCAGTGCAAGCAGGATTGCGTAAAGGGCGTCTTTTTTTGATTCTGAGATCAATATATATTCATCGGTCAGGTCGGTAGCCAGTAGAAGGTAAGGGCTGTTAGATTCCGATGCTTTACCTAAGTTAAATAGGCGTAAGCTAAACTGTTGGTCACCCATGCTCTGATGAAAGGGCTGGGAATGGGTCAGTACTTCGTTCGGGAGGTGTTTATATAGTTTTTTTAAAAGCTGTTCTAGCCTTTTAGGGTTGGTGCTAGCGGCAATCGTTAGCGGATTTTTTGAACTGCTTTTAGTGTTTAAAGTCGGTTTTAAAATAGCAATATCTGTACGTGTTGCTTCTTTGAATGTGATGATGATGTCAGCGAGTGAGCGTACAAAAACAAGCACAGCATGTTGGTCGGTGAGCGAGCCGGTTAAGATGGGGATGTAAACTATTTGGTAACATTGTGCTAAACAAAACAGTCTATCCATGGGTTGCTCTGTTTGAATGGCTGTTTCTAAATCACTTTTTGAGAAAAGTCCTAGGCTATTGAGTCCCCAGCTGGATTTTTGTTGGCCTTCTTGGTTGTAAAGAAAGATAGATGTTAGCCCCCAATTGGCCTGTAAATTATCCCATTGCTGTTCTAATGAAGTGGCAATATGCTCTTCAATATGAGTAGGTGATTGGTTATAGGCTGTTACGTTTAATTCGGCAATTTGCTCAATTAATCGAGCAGACTGGCTAATAAGTGTCTTAATGATGGCTAGCTGGAGTTGCTGTTCGTGATGCTGTTGGCGCTCAGATTGATCAACGATTTGCTTATAACTGATAGCATATTGGATGGTATGTGAAAGGCTAAGCAAGGCAATAAATAACAGCAGCGCTTTCCATTTAATGCTAAAAAATGGTTTTTGTATGTCATTCATAAGGTGTTGAGATTTGCTTTAGCAAATTTAAAACCGGTACGACAATTGGAGTGAAAATATGTTCCAATGCTGCTTTGTGGCGAAAAGGTCGGGGTTGTCAGCAAAAGACAGTGAAGCTATGCCGTTAACTCTATGGTATTCAGCTTGAAGCTGCCATTGGTGCGAGGGAACCCACTGTAGTCCAAGCATATAACTTTTGGCAAAAGCAGCACTACGCGGTAAATTAGGGATGCTTTTTTTACCATCTCGGTTATTTTTGTCTAAAAACAAAGCATCATAGCGGGCATAGCCTTTAATGCGGCTGCTGAACTGATAATCTCCTTGAAGATAGTAGCTTTCAGTGGTTGGGGATACATCAGGATAGAAAGGGCCAAAGTTTTCAAAAATATTTTCTTGTCTTAGATATTCTCCCGTTAATGTGATGTGGCCAAAGCGATGCTGGGCGGACAAAATAAATTGTTTGAAATTCACATCGCCGCTATCAAAAAAGTCCCCTTGGCCGGGTTTGTACTCCATGTCGGCATTCCCATAGCTAAATGCTAAGCGAGTTGCACCGCTGGTGCTTTCATAACCAATTTTACCCAGGTAGCTGGGTTTATTTTCCAAGTGGCCAGGCGCATCAAACGTCAAAATAGCAATTTCAAGCTCTTTTAAGTCATCGCCTAACTCCCCAAAATTAAATTGAAAGGATACATTGCCGATAGCAAATGCGTTATCGGCATAAAACTGCGCACCGTCAGTGCTGAGGACTAGGTTGCGAGAGCGCTCATAGTATATGCTGGGTAAGGTTATAGAAGGCCGGGTAAAGGCAATGTCACGGGTTTCACTATAAAACCCAAATGGGTTTTTTATTCGCCCTAGACGTAGCCCCATTTGTAGAGATTGGTTATTTATAAAAGTCCAATCCAGTAAGGCATAGTCAATACGAGCTTCTTCGCTAACCTCGCCCGCGTGTCGATATACTCCCTGCGCAGCGAGCCGGATGTTATTGACGGGGGTAAATGAAATGTTAATGCCTGTTTCGGTTAGGCCCAGTGTTCCGCGTTGTTTGCTACTTTCACCATAAGTATTGTTTGCGCTGGTTAAGAAATAACCTTGGCTAGCAAAGCCATGAATTTGAAAGTCATCTAAAGGCTCAAATGAATAAGCAGGGCTGATACCGATTAGACATGAGCTAATAATAGCAGCTAGAACCCAACGACGATGATTAATAAATGTTAATAATACGCACATAGTCATTTCCTTTGTTAGCGTAGCCAATTGCACCGGGATGTGTAGCAATCGCTTCAATCATTTCTTCTTCAGTATCAACGGTGGTGGGAGCATTTCCAGTGCCTGAGTAGATATTTCTATCCCAAATCCGCCTTAATTTATAAGGGAAAACATGTAAGTTTGTTTTTGAAAATTGCTTGTGAAGGGGATTTTCGTCGTGAAGAACAAAAACCTTGATAGGACTGCCGTCAGGCCAATGTTGATTGCGCATGGTGAAAATATTGCGAGCGTTCGAAACCGAGAGCGAATCAATGGAGACGCTAGGGTTTGCAATAAGCTCAGCTGCTTGTGATAGCGACGATACCAAGCAGATAAGACATATCATGAAGAAACATATTCTTTCCATGAATAGAATTCTTTAAGCCGATACTAGCCAGTGTAACGGGTAATCTGGATTTATCAATAAATACAGAGGGATAAACACACTAAGCTTAAAACTTGCGCGTTTAAGGAGAGGCGTTACCTTTTTACCTTTTTACCTTTTTACCTTTTTACCTTTTTACCTTTTTACCTTTTTACCTTTTTACCTT
>CAJXOJ010000035.1 GCA_913057515.1 uncultured Cycloclasticus sp.
TAAAGCAACTTTTTGCTGGTGGCACTGTATTGACGTTGATGTCAGGCATCGCCCAAGCGAAGGAACAGGGTCAGGTCTTGCAGTCATGCATCTCCGCCTTTTTAATTGCTGGACTAACCGCTCAATAAAGTACATTAAACTCATCAGCAATGTCCTTCATTGTCACCATTAATGCATTTTTTAACTGAGCTAATTGCTTTTTTGGTTTGTGGTTATTAAAACGCCGCTCGGGACCCTTTAAATACAAAGGAAACTGCTCTTGTGCCACACCACTAAATTTTTTAATGAGCTATTGATACAGCTAGCGAGCAGATTTATTGGACGTATAATCAAATAACATTGATGAATTGAAGAGATGTGAACGATGAAACCAATTGAGCAAAACAACAAAATATCAAAAACGATGGTGTGGTTAGCATGGTTAGGTTTTTTAGCGATGTTGGTGCTTGGGTTTGACCGTTATCTTGAGCGACAATCAAACCCTAATGATCGCCCAGAAGTGATGTACACGGCTGAAGGCAATGCTGAGGTAACTTTAAAGCAAAACCGACAAGGCCACTATATAGCCGATGGTAAATTAAATGATCATTGGGCTATGTTTGTGTTGGATACAGGAGCTACTAACATCAGTATTCCGGCTAAGGTTGCGGATGAAATGAAGTTAACGGAAGGTTATGCAGAAAGAACGCAGACTGCAAATGGTGATATTGTCGTTTATCGAGTAACCCTTGATTCGGTAACACTCGGATCGATTACGTTACAAAACGTAGCGGCTAATATTAATCCGCACATGGATGGAGAAACTGTTTTATTAGGGATGAGTTTTTTAAAACACGTTGAAATGATGCAGAAAGACAAACAGCTTACCTTGCGCCTGAAACCGAAGCAGGCAGCTTCGGTTAACAAGCTTTTTTAACAAGGTTTATATTCAATTAACTCTTGCTTCACCTTGTTCATCGCATTTTTTTCTAGCTGTCTTATCCGCTCTGCAGACACCTGATATTTATCGGCTAATTCATGCAGGGTGGATTTTTTATCGCTTAACCAGCGCTCAGCCAAAATGGACCGGCTACGATCATCTAAATTACTCAGCGCTGTATTTAATCGAGATGACTCATAGGCTTTATCATTATTTGTTTCTATGAGGCTGGCGGGGTCATGCTCTTCTTTGGTAACGAAGGCGGCCGGCGTATGAGTCGTTTCCTCAGTATCAGTATTGTCATCTTGGTGACCATCAAACGCCATATCAAAGTTACTTAGGCGTTTTTCCATTTCGTAGACGGCAGATTTATCAACGCCAAGGTCATTAGCAATAGCATCAGCCTCATTTTCATTTAACCAAGCAAGGTTCTTTTTGTGCTTTCTTAGGTTAAAAAATAATTTCCGTTGGGCCTTTGTGGTGGCAATTTTAACAATACGCCAGTTTTTAATAACAAATTCGTGGATTTCAGACTTAATCCAGTGCACAGCATATGAGACAAGTCTTACGCCCATTTCCGGATCAAAGCGTTTAACGGCTTTCATTAAGCCAATGCTGCCTTCTTGAATAAGGTCTGGAAGCGAGAGGCCATAACCGCTATAACTTCTTGCAATATGGATAACGTAACGCATATGAGATAATACGAGCATACGCGCAGCTTCTAAATCATTTTCATTTCTTAAACGATTCGCTAAATCCTTTTCTTGCTCGGCCGTTAGCGCAGGCGCAGAAGAAACAGATGCGATATAGGCATCTAACGATCCAGCTGATAAGTGATTAGGTAATGCTAAAGCATGTGTCATATTATCCCTCCAATCGTGCTGTTAGTTAATTTGGCACTCGTATATAAGACCACCAAGTATAGCAAAAGTTCAGTTTACATGGCAATTTAGAGGTGTAAAACAGTCAGTTTTCTAGTTCAGTTAAATAGCGGCTAACGACTATCCAAGAACCACTTATACCAAGGAAGATAGAGAAAAGAATCCAGAGTATCGCATGAGAAAAGGGCATAAAAGCAAGGTTGAAAGTGCTATTGTATAAATTGGCGAGTGAGCTTGTTGGGCCATCAATAAGCCAAATAGCCAAGTTAACGAGTATGCAGGCGAACACCCCACCTAGAAAGCCATACCAAAAGCCACTATAAATGAAAGGGCGCATAATGAAGCTACGTGTGGCACCGACGAGCCGGGTAATGTCAATCTCAGCGCGCCGATTTTGCAGTTCTAGCCTAATGGTATTGCTAACGATTAAGAGAACAGCGACGCCTAGCAGAATAGTAATGATACTCACGCCACGTTGGGCAATATTAAGAATACCATTTAAACGATCAAGCCAGCCCATATCCATTTGTACCAGTTCAATATCATTGTGCTGTTTTAGTTCAGTAACCAACGAGTTAAGTGCCGCTTGGTTGTTAAAGCTTGCAATAGGGCTTATTTGAATAACGTGCGGTAGCGGATTAGTATCAAGAGCATTGATGGCTGAGCCAAACCCACTGTATTGGCGAAACTCATCTAAAGCGGCTTTTTTATCAATTAAAACCGCCTGCATTATGTTTTCATTGTTGTTTAATGAATTATTTAATTGAGTAGCTTGTTCAAGACTAACCGATTGATTAAGAAACAATGAAATGTTGTTATTTAAATCAACCTGACCGCTTAGGGATTTAAAATTATTAATAGATACTAATAAGCCTGAGGGAAGCGATAAAGTAATAGCGATAACGCTGACGGTCATCATGAAGTTAAAGGGTGCTCTGGAAAACCGCCCTAAACTGGCAAAGAAGGTATGTAAGTGAATGAGTAAGTAGGCGCGCAGGTTGAACGAAAGCGAAGGCCTTTGAATATTGCTGCGACGACTAGCCATGGTTGTTCACCATTTCACCCTTGGAAAGCTGTAATGTGCGATAGCCCATACGTTGAATAAGCGCTATGTCGTGGCTAGCTACCAATACAGTAACGCCGACTTGATTGAATTGCTCAAATAACTGCATGATTTCTTCAGACAAGGCAGGGTCCAAGTTTCCGGTAGGCTCATCGGCCAAGATCATTGGCGGCCTATTAACAACAGCACGTGCAATACCAATACGTTGTTGCTCCCCACCTGATAAGGTAATCGGGTAACGTTGCTCTTTACCCAGTAAATTAACTTTATCAAGCGCTGCTCGAACACGTCGTTGAATCTCGTGGCGGTCTAGCCCCGCTATAATTAACGGCAGAGCAACATTATCAAAAACAGTTCGGTCATGCAGTAAACGATGATCTTGAAATATCATGCCTATTTTTCGTCGAGCATAAGGGACGTTTCGTTTAGAAAGGCGGCCGATGTTTTGCTTATCCAACATAACCTGACCTTGAGTGCTGCGTTCAAGTATGGCAATCAGCTTTAGTAAGGTGCTTTTACCCGCGCCAGAGTGGCCGGTTAGAAAAGCCATTTCGCCTTTTTGTAATTCAAAGCTTACATTTTTAAGCGCGTCTGCGCCGCCTGGGTATCGTTTGCTAACGTTAAGAAACTGAAGCATGGCTAATTAAACGTTGTCGTCCGACTTCTCAAATAAAGCGTTGGTAAATTCGGTCGCGTCAAATGGACGTAAATCATCAATGCCTTCACCAATACCAATAAAACGAATAGGGAGTTTAAATTGATTGGCAATGGCAAAAATAATACCACCCTTTGCGGTACCATCTAGTTTCGTTAAGGTAATGCCGCTTAAAGGTGTTGCTGTATTGAAGTGCTTAGCTTGTGCTAATGCGTTTTGCCCTGTACCGGCATCCAGCACAAGCATGGTTTCATGCGGTGCGGTGTCATCTATTTTTTTAATAACACGATTAATTTTGCTGAGTTCATTCATCAGGTTGGCCTGAGTATGCAAACGTCCAGCGGTGTCGGCCAGCAGTACATCAATATTACGAGCTTTTGCTTTTTCAAATGCATCGTAAATAACAGAGGCAGAGTCGGCACCAGTGTGTTGCGCAACGACATCTATTTTATTACGTGTGCCCCATTCTTGAAGTTGTTCAATAGCAGCGGCTCTAAATGTATCGCCGGCTGCTAACATCACGCTTCTTCCTTCTGCTTGAAGACGTTTAGCCAGTTTACCAATGGTCGTTGTTTTGCCCATACCATTAACGCCCACAACGAGGATAACAAACGGAGCATCTCGCTCAGGTATGCTTAGGGGCTGTTGGTTAGGCTCAAGAATAGACAGCATTTCTTCTTGCAGGGCTTGAGTTAAAGCCTGTGGGTCTGATAGCTGTTTACGAGCAACGCGTTGGGTTAAATTTTCAATAATTTTTTGGCTGGCCTCAATGCCCACATCTGCACTGAGCAAGAGCATTTCGAGTTCTTCAAACAAATCATCATCGATTTGTTTTTTGCCTAAAAATAAATTGCCTAAACCGCCTGTTAGCCCGCTACGTGTTTTTGTTAGTTGGTTTTTTAAGCGGCCAAAGAAACCTTCTTTTGTTTCTTTAGTTGAAGGCTGCTCAATAACATCGGTATCTTTTTTTTTGCCAAATCCAAACATGGTATTGTGTCTTTCCGAGGGAACTTTATCGTAAAATCCCGGTTCTAAATTCGTTTATGGTTAGGTGAGAACAAATGAGAAAGTTATCAGCAGCAGTTTTTGTGATCAATATTATCTATTCGCTGAACAGTTTTGCTTCGCCAGACATTCAGCCTAATATGGTACACGAAAAAGTGTTAAAAAATGGCTTAAAAGTACTGGTTAAAGAAGATCGTCGGGCACCGGTTATGGTGTCTCAAATTTGGTATAAAGTGGGCGCTAGCTACGAACACGATGGCATCACGGGTTTATCGCATGTATTAGAGCATATGATGTTTCAGGGAACAGATAACCTTGAGCCGGGAGAGTTTTCAAAAATAATTGCTGAAAATGGGGGGCGAGAAAATGCCTTTACGGGTGCAGACTACACGGCTTACTTTCAAACCATGGAAGCCTCTCGCCTTGAAGTGAGCATGAAGCTTGAGGCTGAGCGGATGCATAAACTGAAACTACAAGAAAAAGAGTTCGTCAAAGAACTGCAAGTGGTGATGGAAGAGCGGCGTATGCGCACTGAAGATAAGCCGCAGGGCCAAACCTACGAATATTTTAAAGCCTTAGCCTATACCAGTAGCCCTTATCGGAACCCTATTATTGGCTGGATGCAGGACTTAGAAGATATGCAAGTGGCAGATTTAGCGGCTTGGTACAAGCAGTGGTATTCACCCAATAATGCTACTTTGGTCATCGTAGGTGATGTTGATAAGGAACAGGTATTTAGCTTAGCTGAACAGTACTTTGCAGCTATTCCGGCGGCTGTTTTTAAACCGGTTAAAAAACGTATTGAAGTGCCGCAGCTTGGTATTCGACGAAGTATTATTAAGCAGAAAGCCCAAGTACCGTATTTATTAATGGGCTTCAAAGTGCCGGTGTTGAATTCAGTCGATGATGACGCCGATATTTATGCGCTAGAAGTTTTATCCGGTATTTTAAGTGGTGGAAATAGCGCCAGATTAGCGTCAAATATAATACGTGGCTCTCAAGTGGCATCAAGTGCTAGTGCTGGGTATGACATGAATGCACGCTTGCCGACCTTATTTTTGTTTGATGGGTCACCTGCCCAAGGCTACACTGCCGCGCAGCTTGAAGAGGCTTTGCTTGATCAAGTAAAACAATTACAAACAAATTTGGTTGAGGAAAAGGAGTTGAGCCGTATTAAGGCACAAGTGATTGCCTCATCGGTGTATGAAAAAGACTCAAATTTTTACCAAGGAATGCAATTAGGGATGTTGGAAACGGTTGGTGTTGGTTGGCAAAAAGCGGATGAATATGTCGATAAAGTAAAAACTGTAACAGCAAAACAGCTTCGAGACGTTGCTAAAAAATATCTAATTGAAGACCATTTGACCGTCGTACATATGCAGCCGGAGGAGATTTCTAATGCGAATTAATCTAGCAATATTATTAGGTTTTGTGACCTTACTAGTCAGTACACATTCGGTAGCTGTGCCGGTTATTCAGCACTGGAAAACAGATAATGGTGCGAGTGTTTATTTTGTACCAACCAATGGGTTGCCTATTTTAGACGCGCAATTGGTATTTGATGCAGGCAGCACAAGAGACGCTAATAAAAATGGCGTAGCTGCGCTAACAAGTGCTTTGTTGGATCAAGGCGCAGCGGGACAAAGTGCACAGCAGATCGCGGAGAAACTAGAGAGTGTTGGCGCGCAAATGGGGGTGTCTACATCGCGTGATTTCACCTCGATCAGCTATCGAAGTTTAACGGATGATGAAGCCCTGCAAACCTCATGGGGTGTATTGAACGATGTGTTGAATAAGCCTGATTTCCCAGCAGTAGGTTTTAAACGAGAAAGAAAGCGTACCTTATTAGGGATAAAAAAACGCCAAGAGTCGCCAGCAACATTGGCACAATTAGCGCTATATCGTGAAATATATAACAATCACCCTTACGCTAATGCAATACAAGGTGTTGAGGAAACGGTGAGTGCGCTTGAGGTGATTGATCTTAAGCAATTTTACCAACAATATTATGTGGCTAATAACCTGACGGTTGTTTTAGTGGGTGGTGTGACGCAGGAGCAGGCGAAAAAAATGGTACAAGAACTTGTTGGCAGTTTACCTGCGGGTAAAAAAGCGAGTTTACTGCCCGAGGTTAATGCCGATATTGAAGGTAAGACGATACATCAAGAATACCCCTCTCAACAAACGCATCTAATGTATAGCTTGCCTGTGCTAAAGCAAAACGACCCTGATTATTTTCCGTTATATGTCGGTAACCATATTTTAGGCGGCAGTGGTTTTAGCTCACGCATCGTTAAGGAAATTCGTGAGGAAAGAGGCTTGGCCTACAGTGCGTATAGTTATTTTCGTCCGATGAGGGAAAATGGTCCGTTTTTAATAGGCTTGCAAACGCGTAATGAAAAAGTAACAGAAGCCTCAACGGCTGTTAAACAGACACTGCAAACATTTATTCAACAGGGGCCAACTGACGAAGAATTAACAGTGGCGAAAAAAAACATTATGGGTGGTTTCGCGTTAAAACTCGATAGTAATAAAAAATTATTAGCCAATGTCGTGGGTATCGTAACCAGTGGAGTGCCACTAGATTATTTAAATAGCTATACGCAAAAAGTGGCGGCTGTTACGCAAGAACAAATAAGAAGGGCATTTCAGCAACGCGTGATGATGAACAATATGGTGATGGTAACAGTTGGGCAATCGGTTGAACAAAAAACGAATGTCGACTAAGGGTAACCGTGTTCGTATCATTGGCGGGCAGTGGCGCGGTCGTAAAATTGAATTTCCAAGTATCGAGGGTTTGCGGCCAACCACTGACCCTATACGTGAAACGCTCTTTAATTGGTTGCAGCCCTATTTACCAATGTCTAATTGTTTGGACCTTTATGCAGGCAGTGGTGCGCTAGGTTTCGAAGCGGCATCAAGGGGTGCGCGACATGTGTTAATGGTTGAACAAGACAGCCGGGTTGTTAAAACATTACGAATGAACAAAGAGCAGCTGCAAGCGACTAATGTGAAATTAATGCGCAGATCCGCGTTAGATGCACTTAACGATAAGCGTAAAGAAAGCGATGGCTCCTTTGATATCGTTTTTCTTGATCCACCGTTTAATCATGGTGAGCTAATTGAGTGCGTGAAACGTCTTGAAGAAAGTGACTGCTTGTCGGATGATGCTGTTATATATTTAGAATGCGAGAGCACGTTAGTATTAGACTTTCTGCCAAAGAATTGGCTTGAGCATCGGAAAAAGAAAGCAGGTCAAGTCGCCTATTATTTATACCAACGAGAATTAGATGGCAAATAAAGCAATTTATCCGGGAACGTTTGATCCATTAACGAACGGCCATATTAATATTATTCAACGTGCAGCTGAGTTGTTCGATACAGTCGTCGTTGCAGTGGCTAGAAGCGCTGGTAAATCGCCTTTGTTCGACAGTCAAGAACGTCTAGATATGACAAAAAATGCGTTTGCAACACAAGCAACCATTGAGGTGGTTTTTTTTGATGGTTTGCTGGTTGATTTAGCAAAAAAACAAGGGGCGAAAATTATCGTTAGAGGCATACGAAGTATCGCAGATTTTGAATATGAGTCCCAAATGGCGGGGATGAACAGGCAAATGATGCCGGGGTTAGAGACGGTGTTTTTAAAAACGGATGCTGAATGGGGTGATGTATCTTCAACGTTAGTGCGTGATATTGCCCGCTATGGCGGAAGTATTGGGCAGTTTGTTCCTGCTGAGATCGAAAAAATTATTTTAAATAAACTGAGTTAACTATGTCGTTAATAATTACTGATGAATGCATCAATTGTGATGTGTGTGAGCCTGAATGCCCTAATGATGCTATTTTTATGGGCGAAGAGATTTATGAAATACATTCTGACTTGTGTACCGAGTGTGTTGGACATTTTGATACCCCGCAGTGTGTAGAGGTGTGCCCGGTTGAGTGCATTCCAAAAGACCCAAATAATGAAGAGTCTAAAGAACAGCTTCTGCAAAAGTATCATCACTTGATGGCAGCAAATGAGGCTTAAATTATGAAAAAAGTGTTTCTGTTAGTTGCGGCTGTATTGACCTTAGCAGCTTGTCAACACGTTGAAAATACATCACCGACACAGGCTATTGCCAGTGCTCACCCTGCGGCAACCCAAGCAGGGCTAGATATTTTAAATCAAGGCGGGAATGCCTTTGATGCAGCTGTTGCGGTGAGTGCGGCGCTTGCGGTGGTAGAGCCTTTTGGCTCAGGTATGGGCGGCGGTGGTTTTTGGTTGTTACATCGGGTCAGTGATGGCAAGCAGGTGATGGTGGATGGCCGTGAAGTTGCGCCTTTAGCGGCATCTCGTAATATGTACTTGAATGCGCAGGGCGAACCAATTAAAAATGCATCAGTCAATGGCGCCTTATCGGCGGCTATTCCTGGCTTACCAGCCGCACTGGTACATTTGTCAGAAAAATATGGAAAATTACCATTGGCTGACAGTTTGAAGCCGGCGATTAACTTAGCCGACAACGGCTTTGCAGTGAATGAGCATTACCAGCGTTTAGCTAAATTTCGCCAGCCAGTCTTGGCGTCTCATGAAGCAGCGAGCAGCATTTTTCTGCTGAATGGGCAGGTACCTGATGTGGGTGCAGTTATTAAGCAGGCGGACTTAGCTCGCACTTTGGAGTTGCTTTCAACGCAGGGTTTCGACGGTTTTTATAAAGGTGAAGTGGCCAGCCAGTTGGTGTCTGGTGTGCAACAAAACGGAGGCATTTGGAGTGAGCAAGACTTAGCCAATTACACCGTGAAAGAACGTGCACCGGTTGTGATTGACTATAAAAATATAAAAGTTACAACGGCGACCTTGCCATCATCTGGTGGTTTGGTTTTGTCTATCGCGCTGAATATTTTAGAGCAATACGATCTATCAAGCATGGACGAAGCCACTCGTATCCATGTAGTGGTTGAGGCGATGAGGCGGGCTTATCGTGATCGGGCCTTATACATGGGTGACAGTGATTTTGTCTCCGTGCCTACGACCGAATTAACAAAAAAATCGTATGCGCATACCGTGTCTGCGAATTTAAAACTAAATGAAGCAACATCAAGTCAGCAATTAACGGGGCTTAATGCAATAGAAGGCCACGATACTACGCATTTTTCGGTGATTGATGAAGATGGAAACCGCGTTGCAGCGACCCTATCGATAAACTATCCATTTGGCTCAGGTTTTGTGCCGAAAGGTACAGGTGTGTTGCTGAACGATGAAATGGATGATTTTTCGATTAAGCCTGGCACGCCAAACGTTTATGGTTTAGTAGGTGGCGAAGCAAATTCAATAGAGCCGGGTAAGCGAATGTTATCGAGTATGTCGCCCACATTTTTTGAAACTAAAGAAAAAGTAGGCATTTTAGGCACGCCAGGTGGCAGCCGAATTATCAGTATGGTATTGCTTGGCATATTAGATGCTGAAAAAGGCAATCAGCCTGAATCTTGGGTGTCATTACCACGGTTTCATCATCAATATTTGCCCGATGTTATTCAATATGAACCGAATGGTTTAAGCGAGCAGGTGATGGGGACATTAAAAAGTTTTGGTCATGAGTTAAAATCTGTTGGAAGGCCATACGGCAACATGCAGGCAATTTTAAGAGACAAAGCATCTCAGCAGACTTTTGCAGCGAGTGACCCGAGGGCTTTTGGTGAGGCAAAGGTTGAGAAGAAGGATTAGACTGCTTAGTTAATGAGTAATGGGCGTTATTTCACTTAACTTAAAGTAGCTAGCTCCGCTTTGGCTGAGCCTGATTCATACCGATAAAACCTTTTTGGGTTTCTGCTATTTTACAGCGCCTAAGGAGTTGGTGTTGAGGAAAGGCAATGGTAAAAGATAACTCAGGATATCAGTCCAGTCTATTCTGATTGAGGTCGGAAGTGTGATAGTTTTCCGACCTGTCATCATTTTATACAGCTAACAATAAAGCGTGTCACAAACAGCACTATCAATATTTAAATGACTTGATGCGAAGAGACAGTTATAAGTTCAGTGGCATTTATTATGTTGCTTAACAAATGCCTGCTATGTCGCACAAACCATCTAAAACCAGTTGAATAGGACTGACGACACCAATAATCTTACCTTGTTCCATCACAGGGGCACGCATCAAATCATAGCGTGCAAACAAACGAGAACAGTAGCGGATATCCATATCAGGGTGCGCATTAATAAGTGGTTTCTCATTTATTTCATAGACGTTAACACGGTCAGGTGCTCTATCCTTTGCCAGCACAAGCCTAGCAATAATGCCCGCATTAATCACGCCGTATTCATCATGCTCATGAAATTTGTCGACAAATAACACGGATGTTTTATATTTTTTCATCATTCTAATGGCGTCAGTAATGGTCGCTGTTCCATCAATCATGTGAAAATCTGTTTTCATGACATCACGAACTTTTATTAATGTTTTATCATTCATAGGTCACTCTCAATCGATTGTGTGATTTCTTTTGCTTGATGAAGAACGCCAATGGCATCTTCAACATCAATTTGTAAGGCGATGCCGCTGCCAGGTTCCTCGTCAAATAAACCTGCACGAGCTACTTCTTCAATAATTTTTCGGCATAAATGCTCTTCAACCATAAACAATAAAACATCGCGTTGAGTTTCTAAATCCAGACCAAAAAATGTTTTCTGTTTTTTGATACCTTCGCCACGTGCATTATTGATAATAGTGGCGCCTGTAGCACCAACATCTCTGGCTGCTTTTAACACTTTATCCGTTTTATTGTCGTCAACGAACACGATAATGAGTTTAAAATGCATTTTATTCTCCTTCGGTTTCTTTTTCTGTTTGTTTAAGTTGTGCTCGACGATTTATCCAATCAGCAAATTGGGCATAGGCGAGCACAGCCATAATGGGGAAAAGGCTAGCAAAGGCAATAAGGCCAAAGCCATCTAATAAAGGGTTTCTACCGGGTATGCTTGACGCTAAGCCAATACCAAGCGCGGTGACTAGTGGTACGGTAACGGTTGAGGTGGTGACCCCGCCGGAGTCATAAGCTAGACCGACAATAAGTTTAGGTGAAAAAATAGTCTGGGTGATGACGATGACGTAGCCCGCAATAATAAACATGTATAAGTCTATGCCGCTCACAATACGATACGTCCCCAGCGAAATCCCAACAGCCACACCAATAGAAACAGCTAGCCGTAAGTACCAAGCCTTAATGGCACCACCTGAAATTTGTTGAGCCTTGATGGCGACAGCAATTAAAGCGGGTTCTGCCAAGGTAGTTGCAAAGCCAATGCACGCGCCGAAAATATACACCCAATAATAGTCTTGCCAAGCAATAGAAATAAGTTGATCGGTAGAGGGGTTGATGAAGTCAGGGCTGGTTAATTGCTCAGCCATAGTTGTTCCCAGTGGGAAAAGAGCTTTGTCTAGACCTACAAGGAAAAATGTCATGCCTAAGATGACGAAAAACATTCCCATCACCAGGTCCTTAAGGTGGCTAAATGGCCTTCTAATAACAACTAATTGAAAAAAGACAATGACAAAAATAATAGGGGTTACATCTCGAAGTGTACTTAATAATGTGCTGAATATTTCGTTTAATAGCGTCATCATAAAATCATTCCGTAGGCCATAACGAAGATCATAGGGGTGAGTGAGGCAAAGGCAATGAGGCCAAAGCCATCAGTCATTGGATTGCGGCCTCTAATGGCTGACGCCAAGCCAACGCCCAGTGCAGTGACCAGCGGTACGGTAATAGTAGATGTGGTGACCCCGCCGGAATCATAAGCGATGCCAATAATGGCGTCTGGTGCAAAGAACGTCATAATAACAACACCGATGTAACCCGGAATAATCAAATAATGCAGTGGCCAGCCACGAATAATTCTTAGCACACCTAATAAGATTGCAAACCCCACAGAGAAGGCGACAGTAAAGCGAAGGCCAAAAGCATAATCATTTTTTGCGATTTCTGTTTGTTCAATCATGCCGCCATCGGCAGCGATACGTGCCGCTTCAGCAGCCACTGCAATCAAAGCAGGCTCAGCAGCGGTGGTACCAAACCCTAAGGAGAAGGCGAATAAGAGCAACCAAGATAGGCTGCCTTTTTTTGAAAATGCATAGGCCATCGATTCGCCTATTGGGAAAAGGCTTTTCTCAAGACCTTGTATGAATAAGGTGAGGCCAAGCACAACAAAGGCGGTGCCAACGGCAATATCTCCTAAATTAGGGATAGGTTTATGCAGAATGAATAATTGGAAAACAAAGATCACCACAAAAATTGGTAGTAAGTCCATAAAACTACCCAATAATTGTTTAATAAACTTATTTTTTACTTGAAACAAAAGTGCCCTCCTTAAGTTTATAACTTTAAAGTAAATAATGAGCTATGCCCAATAAATAATAGAGTTTTTTCTTTAAGGCGGTAAGGTGATAGGCCGATGAGGTTTAACGTTGGCAGTGTGGGCAATAAAAAGTAGACCGCTGCGCAATAACAATCTGCTTAATAGGGGTATCACATACCAGACAAGGTTTGTTGGCACGGCCGTAAACGTTAAGTTTTTGTTGGAAGTAACCTGGGTTACCACTACTGTTAACGAAGTCTTTTAATGTAGTGCCCCCTTGCTCAATGGCAAGGGCCAAAATTTCTTTAATGGCGGACACTAAATTGACGAGTCGTTTTTTAGAAATATTATTCGCTGTACGTTTAGGGTGTATGCCAGACTGAAATAAGGCTTCACTCGCATAGATATTACCAACGCCGACTACGATATGCCCGTCCATAATAACGCTTTTGATGGGGGCTTTTTTGAGTTGAATTTTGGGATAGAAATCATCTATATTAAATGACTCAGATAAGGGCTCAGGGCCTAATTGTTGAATTAATTTATGCTTTTCAACGGGGCTAGATGACCATAAGAATGAGCCGAAACGACGAGGGTCTTTGTAGCGCATGCAGGTGTTATTAGTAAAGATAATATCGATATGTTCGTGCTTTTCTGGCTCAGTAGAGGCATCAGTAATACGTAAGCTACCAGACATGCCGAGATGAATGATCAAGGTGCCTTTGTCGGTATCAAGCAATAGGTATTTGGCGCGCCGTCTCACCTGATGGATATGGAGGTTGGGTAGTAAAGTCGAAATTTCTGGGCTGACAGGCCAACGTAATTTTTCCTGTCGGACAATAACTTGTGATACTTGCTGACCTTCAATATGGGGTGCAATGCCGCGACGGGTTGTTTCAACTTCTGGTAACTCAGGCATCAGGCTTGCCCAGTTTAGGTAAGGTGGTCATTTTCTTATATTTTGCTTGGCTAAATGTGTAGGCGAGTTGGGTCTCAGCCGAGATTAATATGACGTCATTTTGCTGCTCAATGAGCCTAAAGCGCAAGGGCTGGCCTTCACTAACGTGAATAATAACAGGTTTGCTGGCTGCTTGATTAACGGCACTGCTGACGTTAATAGCACGTGCAAAGCGCCATTCGTCCAGTAACATTTGTACTGCATCAGACGATAACTCATCAGAGGTGGCTTGCGGGTTTTGCCATGTATTGTCTGCTCGACGTTGCAATGTTATTTGCGGTGTTTGTAAACCAATAATTTGTGTTTCATCCGCTAATAAACGGGTGTCTATATAGGCATCAATAGGGGCGGTTAGGTGCTGTAAAAAAGTGTCGTCTAATAAAAAAAGTTGCGAATTATTGCTCACATACCGGCGTGAATGCACGCTTTCTGTGCGGCCAATGTTTAATGTTTCGTTATTAAAGCTTAGTTGAACCTTAGGTGTTTTTAAGCCAAAAGGCACTAAGTCTTTATTTTCTAAAGGGTACGTAACAGCGGGGCTGATCTGAGATATTTTAATCAGTCGCTCTATTTTTCCTGCTAGTGCCGGTGCGGTAATGGGTTTTGTTATAAGCCATTGATTTTTAATGCGTTGTAACTCTATTGTTTTGTCTGTTTCGCGAATTATTTTTATACGTTCAATAGCATTAGTATCTAAAGCAGTTATTCGGCTTGTTGAGCTTTGCTGGCCTGGTTTTAACCAAGCTATAAAACCTAAGGAGATAACAGTGATGATGAGCAGTAGGTTGACGATGAGACGGATTTTCATGTGTTAACGTTTTTTACGTTTAATCCAAATGATAAGCCCAGTGATAATGAAAACGCTGGGCAGTATGAATAAAAAGCCTAAGCCAAAAATAAGCGACCATGTGTCATTGATGTTTAAAGCGGTATCAGGGGCTGTTTTTGCTGGGATATTAATGAATGAATCATCATGGTTTAGCCATTGAACCAACCCTAAGCCGAGGTCTAAATTAGCCCCATTACCTAGAAAAGTATTCGATAAAAAGTCGGCATCACCAATAACGGCCATTCGTTGTTGCTTACCCAGCTCATTGGTATGGCTTAGAGTGTAGCCAATAATAATAGGGCCTTGCTGTTCGTCAGTATCTGGGTCAAATTTTATTTGTCCTTCAATTGGGCCGGTTTCGGTCCATGAGCGCTCGAGCGTTGATAATAAAGGTTCGACCGTGTATTTAGAGGTGGACGCAACAGACAAACCAGCCGCACCGGGAAACAAACTCATTGCTTGAAGGTGTTGAGTAGCTAAATGGTTTGGGTACTGTGTGACTAGTGCATAGGTGGGCTCATCGATACCAAATAATTGTGTGGTTGCATCAACCACTGTACCGGGAAGTAACCTAATTCCCAGCTGTGTTGTTAGCGGTTCAATGGGAGTGGCCTGATTGGGCTCGCTGAGTAACAATAACGGTTTTCCACTGGCAAGGTATTGCTCAATGAGGCTTACTTCGCCGTTAAGAAGTGTTGTTTGTGGGTCTGCAATCACCAGTAAAGAGGTGTTGTTGGGAATAGAGGGGTTGGACGCTAAGTTGATTGTTTGGCTGTTAATACCTTTGTTTTTAAGTTCATTGGCAAACATGCCAAGGTCGAAATTTGAATTTCCCGCAGGGCTTCGCTCGCCATGTCCGCTTAGAAAAACGACCCAACGTTGTTCCCTATTGGCCAGTCGTTGTAGAGCATTGGTGAATGCTTGCTCGTTAAGTTGTTGAAGTGATTCCCGTTTGCCGTTATATCGAATGACCAGTTCACCGTCGCTAGTAATGCCCTCTTCACGTGCTTGATCGGGGCGCATATCTGGGTTAATAAAATTGAGCGAGATGTCGATTTTATGATGCGCGTATTTTGCAATAAGTTCGGAAATTTGTTGACGTAAAATCTCATTTTCAGATACGTAAGCCGTTATTTCAACCGGCTGATTTAATGTATCCAATAGCTGGATACTGGGTTGAGATAAGGAGTTTTTAGCATTGGCTGTCCAGTCCGATTGGGCGGTATATTGTGTACTAAGCCATGCCAGCAGCCCCATCGCACCGAGAAACAAGAGCGTGAAAATAATGTTCTGTAGTCGAATTAACTGATGTAATTTGCGTGAAATTTTCATTTTTGTAAGCGGTCGTTATCCAGTCGGCGAATGCTGAGGCTTAAAAAGCCAACGATGAACAATATAAAGTAGAAGACATCGACAGTGCTGATCAGACCTCTCAGCAGGTTTTCAAAATGACGCATGATGGAAATGTATTCAAGTAAGGCGCTGCCATTGCTACCAGCCCAATCTATAATCCATAGTAATAATAAGGCGCCAAAGCTAGCAACCGCGGCAACCGTTGGCTGCGAGGCAATGGCAGACATGTAAAGACCCAAAGCATTAAATGAGGCCATTAGCAAAGCCATAGCAAGGAGGCAGGCGAGAAATTTCCCAAGGTCTAAGTTTCCCACGGTTAATAACGATAGGGGCATGAGAGAGATGGATAAAAGAATGATTAATAAGAAGACGAAGATGGCGAGGAATTTTCCAATGACGATTTCACTCAGGCTAATTGGTGCAGACAAGAGCAGGCTAATGGTTTTATTGCGGCGTTCATCACTAATCGTACGCATAGTGAGTAAAGGAATAATTAACAGTAAAATAACCGCGGCATTGCCAAAAAGTGGTGCAACGACGAGGTCGGTCACGCCCGGTGCTCCGGGTATCCCAACCAGCTTGGGTTGTATGCTTAAGTAATAATCAACTTGGCTTAAAAACATGTAGGCCAGAATGAGTTGGGTTACGCCCAATATGGTCCAAGCGAGAGGCGATAGAAATAAATTGCGTAGTTCGCGCCCTGCGATAGTTAAGCTATTCATGGTTGCTGGGGTCTTGGGTAATGGAAAGAAATATATGCTCCATATCGTGTTTTTCAGGCATTAACTCAAGCAAGCCCCACTGCTGGTTAACAGCCAGTATGGCAATATGTTCTGAGATAGTGGAGCCTTGATGATGAGAAATACGATATTGCTGCTGCTCTAATGCCTCAATGCCAGTTACATGTTCTAGCGCTTGTATTAAGTCTAACTCAGGTGGCTGACCGAAACGTACCAGCAGGCTAGAAGAGCTCATTAGTTGAGAGAGGCCGTCGATACTTTCATTTAAAACCAGTTTGCCACGGTGGATAATTTGTACGCGACTGCATGAGTGTTGCACCTCGGGCAAAATATGGGTGGAGAGAATGACGCTGTGCTCCTTACCTAATTCGCGAATAAGTTCACGTATTTCTAAAATTTGAATCGGATCAAGGCCGACGGTGGGTTCATCCAAAATAATAACCGAGGGATTGTGTAAAATCGCTTGCGCAATGCCCACGCGTTGTTGGTAACCCTTTGATAAATTAGCGATTAAGCGGTTGCCCATATCGCTAAGGCCGCATTTTTGTTTACCGCGAGTAACAGATTGCTGGATGGCTTTTTTGCGCAAACCATGTAGCTTGGCGCAGTAGCTTAGAAATTCGTCAACGGTTAAATCTGAGTAAAGGGGAGGGATGTCAGGTAAAAAGCCTAACTCTGCCTTAGCCAGTTTTGGTTGGTCAAGAATGTCATAGCCATTAATCTTAATTTCGCCTGCGGTAGGGCTAAGGTTGCCACAAATCATTTTCATGGTGGTTGATTTCCCAGCACCATTGGGGCCTAAAAAGCCAAGCACTTCGCCTTTATTGAGAGAAAAACTAACGTTATCGACAGCACGGTGGTGGCCAAATTGACGCGATAGATTATTGACTTCAATTAGTGTGTTCATCGATAAAGTATTGGTGCTGTAGTTTGGCTGGTTTCGCGAAAGAGTCTAATACGAGATGGTACTGCATTCAAGCAACATGAAGGAGTTAAATAAAGGTGATTGTATTGTTGAGGCATGTAAAAATAAGCTTTTTATCCATTGAGATTTGATCATGTTATTGGGCGTAGATACCGGCGGTACGTTTACTGATTTTGTGTTTATTAATGAAGCGGGAGTACATATTCATAAGGTGCTATCCACACCGAATGCGCCGGAAAAGGCGATATTGCAAGGTATAGCGGATTTAGGGATTGATGATAAAAGTTTGCGGGTTGTTCATGGCTCCACGGTGGCGACAAATGCGGTACTTGAAAAAAAGGGTGTGCGTTGTTGTTTTGTGACCAATCATGGCTTGGCAGATATATTAACGATAGGCCGACAAGCCCGAAAAGAGTTGTATAACTTGAACCCGCCCACAAAAGTACCTCCAGTACCCGCAGAGCTCTGTTTGGAAACAGGAGGGCGTGTGTCGGCTCAGGGTGAGCTGATTGAGCCTCTAACAGAAAAGCAAATAACGTTACTACTTAAGGATATCAATGAATTGGCACCGCAAGCGGTTGCTATTAACTTATTGTTTTCTTTTTTAGACGATGAGGCAGAAAAGCGGTTAGAAAAAGCAATGCCAGCAGATATTTTTGTCTCACGCTCGTCGAAAGTATTAGCCGAATATAAGGAGTATGAGCGTGGTATGGCCACGTGGCTTAATGCCTATGTTGGCCCATTGGTGATGAGCTACCTTGAGCGCTTATCTCAATCAGTTAAGGCAAGCTCCATATCGGTGATGCAAAGCTCGGGGGGCACCATTGCGGCAGAGCAAGCGGGTGAGCAAGCCGTTCGGATGCTGTTGTCGGGTCCAGCGGGTGGTTTGATGGCGGCATTGCATATTGGTCAGTTAGCCGGTTATGAACGTCTGTTAACGTTGGATATGGGGGGAACGTCGACAGATGTGGCTTTATTAGAGGGTGAAATCTCCTTAACAAATGAAGGTGAAATTGAGGGTTACCCGGTTGCTGTGCCAATGGTCGATATGCATACGATAGGGGCCGGTGGTGGCTCGATAGCTTACGTTGATACCGGTGGTCTTTTGTGTGTCGGTCCTGAATCAGCGGGTGCGCTTCCTGGCCCTGCCTGTTATGGCAAAGGTGGAGGAAAGGTGACCGTCACCGATGCCAATGTGTATTTGGGGAGAATCAGTACCCAATATTTCCTTGGTGGCGGCATGATGCTGGATAAAGCCGCTAGCGATCAAGTGATGGAGTCTTTGGCTTTGGAGTTGGGCTGTCAACCAGAAGAGGCGGCAGAAGGCGTCATCAAGCTAGCAAATGAACATATGGCACGTGCTTTGCGGGTTATTTCCGTTCAACGAGGTATTGACCCAAGGCCTTATGCGTTGATGACGTTTGGTGGGGCAGGTGGCTTGCATGTATGTGCTTTAGCAGATGCCTTAGGCATGAAAACAGCCATAGTGCCTATTAATTCAGGCGTGCTATCTGCCTTTGGTATGTTGGCTGCGCCGCGCTCGCGTGAATTATCTAGAAGTTTGTTGGGTCAGTTATCAACTGATTTAACGGATGACATTGAGAAAGGCTTTGCTTCATTGGTTAACGAAGGTCAAGCAGAGCTTGTTGCGGAAGGGCTTTCGGCTAAAGACATACAAGTGAAATACGTGGTAGATTTACGATATGTCGGCCAGTCGTACACGCTGCCGGTACCTTGGGAGGGTGCCTATAGTGCGGTCGCTAATTTTCACGTGATGCATAAGAGCCGTTATGGGCATCAGCTGGATTTAAATGTTGAGCTAGTCAACTTACGGGTCTCTTTATCTGGTGAAATGCCAAAACCTCATCTAACCATGCAATCCCCTCGGTCACTAGGCAGTGATATACCCTTTGAAACGGATAAAGGAATGCGTATTTATCAACGAAAAAAACTAATGTCGAATGATGTCATTCATGGGGAAGCGTTAATCGTTGAGCAGGTGGCAACAACATATCTTGCGCCAAGTTGGCAATGTGAGGTTGATCATCTTGGTAACCTGATCTTGTCGAAGTTAGTGACATAAGAACAAGCAGAGGAGTAGATAATATAAAGGCGGTTTTGTTGGAGAGTGCTTTAAACAATGAGCATGATGAGAAATAAGTAACTATTGGCTGAAAAAAGATAAGGGCTCTAATCTGACAAATCGGTGAAAATAGGAGTTGGTATGTAATTAATAATGCAAGTGATAAAAATGATTGATTTGGTGAGCAGAAATAGTTAGCATGAGTTGGATTTTTAAAAATAACAAGCGTTAGTTTTTTGTAATACTGTAAAGTTTAATTGCTTGAGCAAATAAGGGAAAATAAATCATTTAATGAATAACGATGAGACAGTAAAGCAGTTTTGTGCCGCTTGGGATGAAATGGATTTAGGTAAAATCTTATCATTAATGAGCAATGATGCTGTTTACCATAACTTACCGCTGGAGCCATTAAAGGGGCGCGAACAAATTGCGGATTTTGTTGAGGGTTTTTTTAAGATCACAGCAACTACTAATTTTAAGATATTAACCTTGGTAGCAGATGATAAACGTGTCGTAACTGAACGAGTCGATACGTTTGGTTTTAAAGATGGCACAATGATGAAAGAATTGCCAATATTAGGTATATTTGAATTTGATAATAATGGCAAAATAAGTTCGTGGCGCGAATATTGGGATTTAAAAGACTGGGTTAAGCGTGGCGGACCAGCGTTATAGCAGAAGTTCAAGGTATGTTTTTGCTTTAGAGTGGCGAAGAGACTAATGGCTCTTGATTAAAGAGTATCGTATTTAATAGAGTTGTAAAAATTTTTATAAACGAAAAAGAGGAAGAGAAATATGAGTTTTGAAATGGTTGAGAAAATGATCCCTTCTGGGGAGCTTGCAAGTAACTGCATTATTGCGGGAAACCCTAAAAATCCACCGCTATTGTTATTACATGGTGCAGGCCCAGGAGCCAGTGCGATGTCAAATT
>CAJXOJ010000036.1 GCA_913057515.1 uncultured Cycloclasticus sp.
TTTACACCAACAATGATGTATTAACTAAGAGAAACCAATAAATTGAACTTTATTGATTGATCTCACAAATGGCGGAGAGAGAGTCCGCCATATCAACTTAATAAGGCACTATAAAGCATCATAAAGCAACACAAAACGACACAAAATAACACTAAGCTTTTGATAAATATGCCCTTATTTCGGCAAATCCGTCTCATTTGGTAAAATGTAATAACAACCCCAACGAGGGGTAACATGAGGGGTACAACGGATGAAGAAGATTAAAGAGTTAACACCAGTTGCAATAAGACATTTAAACAACAAGGGTAGATACCCAGTCGGAGGTGTTTCTGGATTATATATACAGGTAACCCCACCGTCTGGTAAATCTTGGTTGCTGCGCATTAAGGTGGGCGAGAAAAGGCGAGATATTGGACTCGGCAGTTTTCCCGATGTTTCGCTTTCAGCGGCACGTGATAAAGCGCGTGAGCTAAAAGCCTTAGTTAAAGCAGGAATCGATCCCATTCAGCATGCTAAAGACCTGAAACAAGAACAGATCATTGCTCAGCGTAAAAATAAAACGTTTGCAGAAGTAGCCCAAAATTGCCATACCTCTAAAAAGGCAGGATTCAAAAACAAGAAACACTCAAAACAGTGGATATCAACACTACAGAACTACGCCTACCCTATTATAGCTGATATGGGGATTGATGATATTGGTGTTAATGATGTACTCGCTGTCTTAACGCCTATTTGGGAGACCAAAACTGAAACTGCCACAAGGGTTCGACAACGGATGGCAACCGTCTTCGATTATGCGATAACAACTGAGATTCGCACAAAAGCCAACCCTGCACAATGGAAAGGCCGATTAGATAACCTATTAGCCAAGCCCAAGGATGTACTAAAGAGCCAAGGTAAAAATGACCGTCACCACCCTGCTCTACCTCTTCATCAAACAAATGAATTCTTCATTAAATTATTGCAAGAGAATTACATGAGCGCCTGGGCACTAGCATTCACTATATTAACAGGCTCTAGGGGCGGTGAAGTCCGCTTCATGAGATGGAACGAATTAGATATAGATAATGGATTGTGGTGCATTCCCGCCAACCGGATGAAAAGCGGTAAGTTACACAAGGTTCCACTATCCGTCCCAGCATTATCTGTCCTTAATTTAGTACAGCGTGATTTAAAGTCACCCTACGTTTTCAGAAATACCAAAGGAAACCCATTATCTGATTCAACGTGCAAGAAACCCATCCTAAAGTTGCATAAAGCTAAAATCAAACAAAACCCTGCAAGCGCCGGTTATATTGATCCGGGGCAGCGCAATCGCATTGTTACCCCCAATGGTTTTCGCTCTACTCTCAAAGATTGGGCCCGTTTACATACAACATTTTTAGATGAGGTCTCCGAATTGGCATTAGCACATGTTAATAATGACAAGACACGTGCCGCCTATGCGCGTAATGAGTTACTAGATGAAAGAACAATATTAATGGATGACTGGGGGAAATTTTGCTTAAACGGCAACAGTTCTCACCTACGTTTAATCAAATAAAAATTTATAACATATTTTTTATGTAAAAAGTGTGACACAGATATCATTTTATTATGCTTAATTTTCCCATATTTAAAGGTACGCAATAAAACAATATAAAAAGATATGTTAAACGATAAAAAACTTATCAGTGTTACCACATTAGCCGACAGGTATGACGTCACAAAAGCCACCGTCTGGCGTTGGGCTAAAGAAGGCACGCTGCCACCTCCCGTTAAAATTAATGGTTCAACTCGTTGGTCTGTAGCGAAGCTTAATGAATGGGAATCAACGTTGGGTAAATAAGCAGCCCATCATTATATACATAATGACTACTAGAGTTGAGCACATATATATCAGCAAGGTAACACGACATTGACACTAATCAAGGTTGAGCTCATAACCACTCACTCATATGCATTCATGAGAAAACAAGAGCACTTGGTGTTGGTGAACAGCCCCAACACCCACATACTTCGGACAAAAAAACCTGTCCAAAGTATGTATCAAAATCAAAGGTCATCTAATGAATAATCAAACGTTATCACCTAAGACTATTAATCAATATCGCGGTCTAGCCTATAAGTTTTATAAAGGAATTGACGGTGATATCACCCCTAACAGCATGGCTACCCATCTCAATTCATTAGCCCTTCAGCATAGGCCTGATGTATGGCGAAAATTAAGATGCGCCATTTCCTTCGATCAGCATGATAAGGGGTATATTGAGCCCGCCAAACGCATAGCTAAGCAGAAGTACCCCTCTACCATTTTGCCGACTGATCGGCCGTATATTGCACCAAAGGTCAAGAGAGTGACAGATACAGAGTTTACTAAGCTGTACCAAGGATCAACCAATAAAAATCTAAAAGCAGCATTGGTCATCGCAAAATTCACTGGATGCCGGCCTGCTGAAATGCTCCACATTAAGTCATTAGATGATAACAAGTTCTTTATTCCCAGCGCCAAGAAAACAGAAGATGGGCTTCGAGGCCTGGATAGAACAGTTCAGTTTGATGAAAACATTGCTCATATGCTCAATATAGCCATCAAAGTATTAGCTCATCTCGACCCTGATAAAGGTCAACAAAGTTTACAAAAAGCCTTACAACGCGCCACGAAAAAGTTATGGCCTCGGCGCAAAAAACAGATTGTTTTTTATAGTTTCCGTCATCAACTGGCCTCTGATTTAAAATCAATCGACATGAGCAACAAAGAACGAAGTTATATTATGGGCCATCAAAGCACTGTAAGTATTGGAAAATACGGAAACAAGCGATCTGGCACAGGCAGTTGTTCTATTAGCGCAGGAGCCTCACAAGAAGAAGTAAATTCAGTTAGGGAGATTAAATTATCAGACTATTTTACCGAAAAGTTACCTTCAAAAGACGCAAATATTGCCGAAAAAGACGGTAAATTAAATTCTTAAATGGCTATAACTAACCCCCAAACCTGTGAGGTAAGCAAGATTTAAAGCATAGAGATGTTTATTTACAAAACTTCTAAAGCTATAAACTCGACTACCAGTAAAGAATAAAATGGTCCATTGATTCCATAAGCCACAAACATAACCAAAAATCTCTTTATTATTCACTATAGTGAATAATAAATGCTTATTTAGCTTATATTATTCGTGTTACTGAATAATAAATTATATTTTATAATTGGCATTTGCAACGGGCACAATAGCCCGCCATTTAACACTTCAAGACATGACCTTCACCAAACTGTTGCCATTACACCAACAAAACAACACCGAGAACCTTTAAAGAACTCGGCTAAATCAACGCCTAATTATATTGATACGCTAACGGCCCAAGGCTTAGCCATATCAGCAGATCGGTTTCGAGAGTTTATTGCGTTGATTTAAATATAACTACAGGACCCCACCCATTTAAAACAAAATTAAGCTCTCTACATAAAAGCCACCACCGTAATTTAAAGTTAAAAATACTGTTTAACTTCCCCCTGAGTAACGACCAAATAGCTTGCTTTACCTCAACTCAGGCCTTAGTCGACCAGCAATAGTACATGGTGAAATATTTAGTTCACAAGATTGATTTTGTATTTTAGGTGCGTCATATGGTTATTTATTCAACCAAACACCTTGAGGAATAAATGTTTTTTGTGCCGACAAGTCCACTTCTTTAAAGACTTAAAGAAAGCGACTGGCAGTCAGGTTTATTTTGTAGACCCTCGCTCGCCTTGGCAACGAGGGTTAAATGAAAATGCCAATGGTTTATTGCGCCGTTATTTCCCCAAATGGTGTAATTTTCATACCATTGATGATAGTGTTATTGCCAATGTCGTTAAGAAACTCAATGGCAGACCAAGAAAATGTTTAAATTTTAGAACGCCTTGCGAGGTTCATCTTAAAACCAAGACAGTTGCTCTTTGAATTTGAATTCACCTGCTCACATGATGTTCAACATTATATGTCATGCCGCCTTCCTTGATTAATAGCTCTAACTGGATTTAGTCTTACCGTAACAAGGCCTAGAATAGGTATTAGGTTTCCCTGCATCGATTTTGTAGAATGGAATGTTGTTTTTATCCCAAGACGGACGGGTCAACAAATATGGAAAATCACTGTAACCAAACTCGTGAAAAATTTCGAGTTCCAGATCATAGCTTTTCAAGCTTTTATCTGCCTTCAATCAAATATATATTTAGACTACTCAAACTCCCTCATAACCTTCCTTTACAGTTAAAAGCAGCAGAAGATTACTATAATATTAACACTAAACTTACAATAAACCTTAGAAACAAAATGGTGCGCGGAGGTATAAGTTACAAGCACCGAGAAACCTACCTAAATTTTGTTCGGCAAATTATTGGGTCTAGGGATTTTGATGAAAACGTGATGGAAGAGCTTTTAAGTAGAAGCTATGGTGTCGGAAGTAATGCTGGTGCTTGGCTTGCGGCTTTAGAATGTTACTCTCAAACTAAATGTCTGGAATTAAGCTTACCTGTAATAGAGTTTATACGGAACAGAGCTGAAGTTGATTTGGCTTTCTTAGAAAGCTCTAAATCAAATGGAATTGGCAAGAAAGATGAGCATACGCAATATAAATGGATGGCAGCCTTTGTTTCCAAAAATACATTAGTTGATAATGATGTTATTAAAACGGCCGTTAAAACACACTCTAAAATAACCTCTCCAGGCGACTACTCTCGTTTTAAGAAGCGTGATTGGCTTAATATTTTACGATTTAACTTAAGTTTTGAAGCTGATTTTTATCTATCAGCTATAGCAACCTACGACCTAGCTATACATTCATACTTCTTTGGTGGATCAAGGGAAGCTAACCAGCCTTATTTTCTCGAAATATCTCAGAAGTACTCAAAAACAAAAAATATCCGTAACTTGTTTGAGGGACTACTTGATACTATAAGACGGCAAAATACTATTCAAAAAAACACCCCATTGGCATGGAATGCGCTAGCTCAATGCATAGAGACTTCTGACCCCCATAACCTCATGAACAAATGGAGAAGTGGTAAGGAGTTACCAAATTCATATAAATTTTCTTCTTTCATAAATAAACTTGATGTCCCAGCAGATGAAATAGAAAAGTTTATTGTAGAGCAGTACATGGAAATATCCATCACACTAGATACACTACTCTTTGAATGGACATCTACTGGAAAAGAACTACTAAATGAATTGGAACAGCTAAATATCCATATTACTAATATAGAATTGGAAGGTCTAATTAAAGAAGTTATTGCTCGTTTAGAAAAACACTATTTAGCTGTTAGTTGTCAAAACAGTAAAAGGTAACCACCAGCTTTTTAAGGCTGGTGGTTATAGACTAAAGTTTAGCCATCATCAGACAGGTAGTCGTCATTGTTCGGGTTGTGAGCATCCGCCCAATCATCCATATCTGCATCGTTGTTAGGGTTATTGATGTCAGACCAAAGGTCATTCTCTTCCTGATTCATCGTACTCATAATCATCTCCATAATATCAATTAAAAATAACACTGCTGAAGCAGTCCTTAGTGATTTTTTTTCTAAATCACGATATGAATTATGCTAATGACTAGGAGTTGTTAATAGGGGGGAATTTGTTCCAAAGCTTTTACTACCGTTCTGAATGTAAAAATAGCTTTATGTGGCGGCTAACCTGGCGAATCTATCGGCGCATAGACCTGTTAATCACACTGCAAATTTTTAGACTTAACAAGCCCGTTATTCATTGGTTGTAAGTGTTAAAACTCCTGAAGTTGAGACTAATATTTATACGGCTGTTAAGAACCAAGTTGGGGTTCTTGTTGTGGTGTGATGTTAATACCACAATTGCACTTAAATATTGCAGCGTAAGAGCCTTGCTCCATTCTTGTACTCTCCCACCCTTCAAATACTCTTTATTTCAATCCTGCTGGTTTCGTCTTGGTCTCCTTATATGCCCGCTCTTTCCCTTTAAGCACGGCCAAATCAACATCAGCGGGCTAAAGGCACACTTGAGCATTAAAGCTCGAAGTGGTTCCGGTTAATTTTCCACTTGTGAAAAATGGTTCTATTTTGGTTTGTGTACATCCAAAACGAACACATCAATTAGCCCAGTGAGTTCTTGCGGTAGCCTTGCTTCAATGCTGATTTTTAATTCCTGAGCATTCTTGATACTGTGTGTTTTACGATCTGCAACCTTTTCGTCACCACCAAACCAAATGACGAGGTAAATACCTTGCTGTTCTGCGCCTGGGTGGATAGCGTAGCGTTCATACAGTTGAGTAGAAGCAGCCGTGTATAGTTCACGATGCCACTGCCCTTTGACCTCTGTAACAAGCAGTCGTCTTTTACCGTCAATAATTTTGGTCACTGTAAAATCAACCCGTTTGGCACCCTTCACCTGATGTTCTGGAGTCACTGAAATGTTTTGCGGCTCAAGCCTCAGATTAAGCCGCTCAGCAATAATTTCAGTCGACCGTACTTCACCCAGTCGCTCATCTTTCTCATAAAAGCGATCTGCGGAGTTGAACTCACCACCATCAATAGCTTTCTGGAACTCTTGAAGCTCTTGGAGTACGAGTTGACGCAAGCCTTCTACAGTAACCACCGCATCACGGTCTAGTCGGTTTACGATTTCCTCTGGCGTTGGAGGTTGGAAGTCCTCCAGTGCTTTCTTCCTCATTTGACTGGAATGTATACTTTTCAAATCATTATGTAGGTCATCGAAACGCGAATCGGCGATAAGCCGGTCGAGGACAGGAATAGCATCATCGGGATCATCTGAGTTGATTGTCCAGATCACGTCGGTCAAAAAGCGATATGCATCCTCTTCTTTGGGACTCTCCGTCCCCCATTGGCTTGGCAGATCTAACTTAGGCCATTGCTCAATGAAGGCGTCCAGAATAGCTTCAACCTTGTTTGCTGTGAGGTTCGGCCAATAGGGATGATCGCCACGGCTTATTCTCCCTGACAGGCGGTCGAGTATAAGCAGCGTATCTTTATTGGCTTTGAGCCAGCCCCAGTATATTTCAGGTGTGTCGTTCAGAAAGTACCACGCGCGCACTAACCAAAATGTGCGCTTTTGTTCGATGTCTTCATTGCCAGTTGGATTAGGCCAGGAGGACATGAACGATGCGCAACGCTCTCGAATGATTTCTTTCAACTCATCCCGATTGCCATACTGAGCTGCAATCTCAAAAAGTGTATCTAGCGGCCCAAGAGCTATGTCTGAAAAACGTTTAAGCCACTCAATTGATAGAGAGGTGCGCAAATGGCTGAAGCTCTCTTCGCTGCGCAGCAACCAAAGCTCAGGATGTTTGCACTCCAACTGTGCCAGTTGCGGCTCAAGGTACTGCCGGAGAAAACCCTCGGCACTCACGTCATCAGGAAAAATTAGTCGGTCAACTTCTGCCTTCAGTGCATCACGCTCTTCTTTTGAAACGGCGCTGTAGCCCATGTGAATGTTAGTTCGCAGAGCTCTAAGCAGATAAAGATCAACTTCTTCTAGGTCACCTTTAACACGCATTATCTCCAAGCAAGCAGCAAAAAGAATCGTCTCCGAATGTTGATATTGCGAGGCACACTGTAATTCAGCGAGCTTAATTAGGCTGGGGGTGTTCGGAGCTATGAAGTCGAGGCAACTTCTTAATGCGTTCCGAACGAGCATTGCATCACCAAACTCGTGTTCAATTTTATCCGGAGCCATAAGTGCATGTTCTGCGAAGCGAACCAGTAAACCCCAATGACACCCACCTTCGACAACCTCTCGGTTTTCTTGAATATACTTCATGTTCGCTACGCGTATATCGTCTTGTTTTCTGTCACGACGTTTCATTCTGCGGGTGTGCCTGAAAGGCCGCATTCCGTGTTCTCGTTCGAATTGTTTAGCACTCCTGTTGGACTTAACCCACTCACGCATGAATGAGGGTTTTTCCAGTGCGTGCTCGCGCATATGCCGCCGCAAGCTGTCTACACCTCGTTCCCCATTATTTTCATTGTATTGATGTCTAGCCATAAAACACGACCACAATCCCGGGTTGTCCGTATCAAATGCCAGATCGACTATAAATTTGTAGTCATCAATATACAGATGAATCCCAGAGTGGGTGTGCCAATCGAAATCATGTATCTTGGTTTCGAAAATCTGGTCACGATCAGTTAGATTCCCAAATACGTGAGCGATAATACCTTGGCGCAGGCTGTCGTCTTCTTGAAGTAATTTTACTGCCTTACTTTCTTTTGCGGATTTGTTCTCATGGAAGTTCAGGTTTCTAACCCATTGCCAAACCCGTATTGAATCAAAGGGAGGAGTAGCTAATTCAAAGTAATGGTCCAGCGTTGATCCAACGATTTTGCTTATACCGTTTCTACAATCGCATTCGTAAGCCTTCTTTCCACAGGTGCAGGTCAGGTCTTTGCTCAAGTCATCTAAAAGCCACTCTGTAGTCTCCATGTCTAGCTCGGCAATCAAGGCTATAATAAAATAGTGCGCTCCTATTGTGCGCTCATGGTGTTCTTTGTGGCTCGGATATAGCTTTGAACAGATTCTAAAAAAGTCTGCAAGATATGGTCGATTAAATGTTTCCACCCCTAACGTTTTGATAGTCTCAGCAGCAATATCGAGAGAGGTATGACTAGCCTCGGAACTTAGCCTAGCTAAGTTAGCTAGATGGTTGTAGTTGATGATATTAAGCAAGCATTTATTTGCTAATAAGCGAGTGTTCTGGCTTTCATCCGCTGTTAAAACGAGTTGGCGTAATTCATCTCTTAACTGTTCGGTTGCTGCTGCCCCTGCTAAAAGCTCAAGGATCAGATCACGCAAATGACCATCACCACCGGTCGCTAAAATAGACTTTATCTCTTCCACAACGTCTTTAGTGAAGAAACCTACAACACTGAATCGTCGCCAGAAATCACCTCTTCGAAAATAAGGGTCTTGGGCCTCAATTTCTTTTAGCCGTTTTATAAGTAGACGTTTTGAAGAATGTTCAAGCTGGGAAGGGTCGCCATTAGCAAGTACTGCGTAAGGGTCAAGCTTGATTGCGGCCTCCTCTACAGGCTTGTTGCCTAGTGCTGCTATCCAGCCCAGCAGACCACGCAATTCATCTCGCACTGTAGAATTTGGAGCAATAATAGGCAGACACTTAGATAGCATCAGGAGATCCGCAGGATCTGCTATTCGCTTGGTGAGATAGTCTGCTGCGCAGTATTCAGCAACGATCTTATGAACCGGACGATGCTGGTCCGCACTGTCACCTGGCTTGAAAAGCCGAGTTGCCAGGATAGCATTAACGGCTGGATCAGCGTTAACAAGTGACGCCAGCAATGGGTACATCCGATTTTCGGCAGCTTCACTTGTGCAGACGCCTTCAGCACCGGACAACAAAAGTTTGGTGAAAACTTCCGACGCAATGTTGACTTTTTGAGGTGTCGAAAGCGTCGGGGTGCTTCTCGCTAAATTGGGGTTTGCTTCTTTCGCCAGACGTTCGACCGCTTGTGCGAAAATTGATCGTTTGTCGGTGAAGTGTCTTTCGCTCTCTATATAGGCGTCAGCAAACAGTTTCAGAAACTGAGGGTTTGGGAGCAGTGTTTCTAAATCAAATCGAGCAATCTCGGTCTGGAATGCTGTGAAGTCCTCTCCTGGCACATGATGACCGAAAATTTCTCGTTGCTCCACTTCATCAAATTGGCATAGCCTAACCACCAGAGGAGGGATATCGAAAAACCCCTTGAACGCGTATGTAGCAGCGTTACCCCACTCACTGGAGCGGCTAGAAATAATGACGTGTATTGGTTTTGCTTTTATAGCTTTAGCGAGAAGCTTGTGAATGCCTGTTTGATCAATCTTAGCCAATTCATCAAATGCATCAATCACGAGTGGGCAATTCTCTACATCTGTTCCTATTTGTGCGAACACGTTTGCGGTTACTGCAGAAGTACCCAATTGATGGGCAAGACTATTCATCAGTTCGGTTTTCCCACCGCCGGGTTCAGCCAAAACAACAATGTAATTTGAAGCGGCGAGCAACTCCATTTCAGTGTATGTCTTGCCACTACTTGAGAGGCTACGTGGAAGGTAAAAAGTTGGATTCATATATGCGTAATGTTTAAAAAAGGATCAGCATATTTTCTTCTAGTGATAGAAACCAGAAGCATTTAGATTTCCCGTAGAAATCTTAACAGTGGTTTGCATCAGTTTTTCTGGGATTAAATAACTCATGTGTTTCTCATGCAGTTAGTGCACTTTCAACCACCGTATCGCTTAGGTGAAGCTGGGTGGTTTGGGCGTTATTTATTTGGGCTTTGAGTTGATCGCAGAGGGCCATAAGCTCATCGACTTTAGCGACTATGCGGTGTTGTTCTGCTAACGGAGGAAAAGGAATATTTAATTTTTCAACATCACCAACTCGTAAATGCTTAACTGTTGCTCCCACTGCATGCTCTGAAGCGCGAGCCAATAAGTGCGGTTCTGTTAGGGTCAGTAGTAAATATTCGTCTGACACAAATTCATGCATGGGACGTATGAGCATAGTTCTTTGACCAAGGCACCATTTCTGTCCTCTGGGAATAACTGCAGCTTCTCCCATTGGAGCTTCACGAGTAAACATAATATCCCCTGGCTCAGGTAGGCAGCGCCTTGACCAAAACTCATATGTTTCTTCGGTAACAAACTTCATCCCATCAAAGTTAAATTTGCGATTACGGATATTGGTTGTTCGAATTATTGGTATGCCTACATCAACATAAGGTGCTGTTTTGTTATGACAATCCACGAGTAGTCGTGATAGCTGGATAAGATGCACGCAACACCATGAGTCAGGAATAGAAAACGGAGGCTCTGGGCGCTCTAACTTCTTCAATTTCTTTCTCATTGTTTTACATTCTGGATTAGCACTTAAATTCTCTGCAAGCCACTTATCCCTAGTCATTTCAAGTTTTGAAATTAATTCGCTCGCTGGTTCATCGTTGGGGTTTTGAGGTACGAGTTTGCCCATAACGGCGAGTTGGAGGATGGTTTGTTTAAGTTGTTCTACCGCGTAATCGGTGGTGATGAGGGTATCGAAGTGCTTGGCTAGCCGCGCCCAGTTGTCGCTGAATTCTTTAGCGTCGCGGGCATCGGTGAGGGTTGATAACAGGGTATCGACTAGTAGATTATGGGCATTGAGGCTGGATTCGGTTTGCTGTTCCAGTTGATCGCAGAGGGCCATTAGTTCGTCGACTTTGGCGACTATGCGGTGTTGTTCTGCAAGAGGTGGGAAAGGAATGGATATTCTAGAAATCGATTCTGAATTAAGTGTATTTCCTTTAATAGCTTTTTTGGAACTCCCTGCAAGTGCTCTCTCAGGCAAAACCTGAAACAAATAATCTTTAGACACTCCAGTGAATGGGTCAATTGATATGATGGCTTCATTATGAAATGCATCAACATCTAATATTGAGACCTTACCCAACGTTAACTTAAAGCTCATTAATATCGTTCCAGCTTTCACTGGTGGGTATTTAAAAACTTGCTCAACTGCTTCTTGAGTGACTCTTTTTGTTGTATCGATAACTCGGCCATAGTGGTTCAAATCAGCTATACTCACCCAGGGGTAATCTGATAATGCATCACCCCAGAAAATACTATTCTTTGTCGCTGGTGTTTTACCCGTCTTGTAGCTAGATATATTTGGCAAGAGAGTCCACTTCCACCCTTTCGGTAGGTCAAAGGGTTTCTCCTTATCCGTAATTTCCGGCAACGCCTTTTGCTTTTTAATTTTCTTATCTTTAATCAGCCGCGCCTTTTCCGCAGCAATGCGCTCTAGCAATACACTGGCAGGTTCATCATTCGGATCTTGCGGCACCAGCTTTCCACGTACGGCTAATTCTAAAATTAGTTCCCGCAGTTTTTTTATGCCGTATAGCTCACGCTTTTTACTGCTGCCACGGCCTTGTGTGTTTTTGGCTTTGATGGTGGAGGTCCACAGGTCGATATGCTCTGTTATTAGCTGCTGGGCGCTCATTCCTTTTTATCTCCAGCTAGCGCTGTTGCCAAAATATCTTTTAACTGGTCGCGAAGTTGTTGTATGTCGTTTTGTTGCTGGGCATAGGTGGCGAGTAGTTCATCGGGGTTGTGGATGATGTGTTCTTCTTGATGCGGGTTTTTAATGTCTAAGTTGTAGTTGCGGGCTTTTATCTCGTCGATAGACACTTTCCATGCTTGTTCGTTTTCAATGCGGTTTTTACGCGGTTCACCACCCCACCATTGTTTGCAGCCATCAAACTCGGCGACTTTCATCGGTTTGGTTTTGTTGTAGGCTTTTACACCTGCGGGCAGTTGTTGTTCGTAATACCAAATTTCTTGGGTTGGTGTGCCTTTTTCAAAAAATAGAATATTGGTTTTTATGCTGGTGTAGGGGGCAAATACGGAGTTGGGTAAACGGATAATGGTGTGCAGGTTGCATTCATCGAGCAGCTTTTCTTTAATCTTTGTTTTTACCCCTTCGCCAAACAGGGTGCCATCGGGCAGTACGATGGCGGCGCGGCCATTGGCTTCTAGAATATGGATGATGAGTTGTAGAAACAGGTCGGCGGTTTCACGCGTGCGGGTGGCGGCGGGAAAGTTAAGCTCTATGCCGTCTTCTTCCATGCCGCCAAAGGGTGGGTTGGCAACCACCACTTTTACCCGTTCTTTTGGCCCCCAATCTCGTAGAGGGCGGGCTAAGGTATTGTCGTGCCGTATTTGGCTGGGCACTTCTATGCCATGCAGTAGCATATTGGTGGTGCAGAGCAAATGCGGGAGTTGTTTTTTCTCCACCCCATGAATTTGCTTTTGTAGCCGTTGGTTATCTTCCGGCGTATTGACGCTGCCTGAGTCTTTTATAAAGTCCATTGTGCAGGCTAAAAAACCACCAGTACCACAGGCTGGGTCCATTACTTTTTCGCCGAGTTTGGGGTTGATCATATCCACCATAAAACGGGTAACAGCTCTTGGGGTGTAAAACTCACCTGAGTTACCCGATGATTGTAGGTCTTTTAAAATGGTTTCGTAAATATCGCCAAAGGTGTGGCGTTCATCAGATGAGTTAAAATCAATCTCATCAACTTTATTTACCACCTGGCGCAGCAGTGTGCCATTTTTCATGTAGTTAAAGGCATCGCTAAAGGCTTCTTTAGCCACAAAACCGCGTGCATTACTGGTTGGTGTGGCGTGAAGGTTTTTAATGCCGGGGAAGAGCTTGTTGTTAATGAAATCGAGCATTCGATCACCGGTAATGCCTTCTTTATCACTCGCCCAATTGCGCCAAAGAAGTTCTTCCGGAATGGGCGACTCATAATCATCATCCATTAACTCTAACTCTTCTTCCTGTGCATCGTATATTTTTAGGAAAAGGAGCCAAGCCATTTGGCCGATGCGCTGGGCGTCGCCATCGACTCCGGCATCTTTGCGCATGATGTCTTGGATGGATTTTACGATATTGGATACAGACATGGTTTCTCTTGGTTTTGAATGGATAATGCACTCATGCTGGCATGGGTAACGTGTTGTCGGCTAGAAAGGCATCAAGTTTAAAGCGGATTATGGTGCTTGAGCTGGCCGGTTTAAAAAGCACCTCATGGACGCTGGTTTCACATAGCCATGTACTCATGTTGTTAGGTTTTTGGGTTTTGAAGGCATGGGCAGTAAACAGACCTACACAGGTTTCTTGTTGCGGATCACGTGCTGATGCGTATTCAAACACCTCTACACCCGCTGCTCTCATGGCTGAGCCTAATGGTTGTGACTGGCTGTATTGACTGGGGCTACTTATCTCTTTTTTGTAATGATCGAAAGGCGCTTGTTGTAAATTAATGCCGTGCGGTGATTGATAGTTAACCGAAAACAGAGAATGCTCAGATTTGATTTGCGGCTTAATGGGGATTCCACTCATTGAGTTCCAAAAAATAAACCGATAATAAGCTGATTCAGCCAGCGTTACATTGATGGTTTTGCCTCCATAAAAAAGGCTGGGCTCATTAACGGCACCAAAACGAGAACCCCACTTTAGTGGTGGGTAACGAAAAGGCGTGGATAGTAGATAGTGGTAGGCGGTTAAATCTTCTCTATAAATGGGTTTGGAGTTATCTAGCATCGATTCAAGCAGGGCTTGTTCGTTGAGCGTATCAACATAGCCGAGTGTGGCTATTTCCTCTTGGCTCTCAACAAGGCGATGGACTGTGCCTGCTAACGGTCTTATTTGCTGAGCGCCATTGCACGCATCCCATATCACTATACTTTGCCCCGAATAGCATCAACAAACTGCGCCACGGTCATTAAGCCTTGAATGCTTTCTATTTGTTTGGCGGGAACAGCCCCAGTGATTTTATTATGAGTGTGCATAAAGTGTTTAATCCAGTCGGTATCGCCGCCTGTTAAGGCAAACAGAGCACGGGCGATACGTATAACAAGCAGCGCTATTTCACCCCGTTTAGATAAAGGGTCGAGTGATTGCTGATGCTTTAGACGGCTAATAGCCGTCCGATCTACACCTAATACCGCTGCCAATTCTGCCTGCTTTAAACCAAGTTGTTCTGCGGCGTTTAATACGGCTTTCGCTAATACCGATTGTTGGCTGGGGACAGAGCTTTCTACAGTTGATGTCATAACGCCTCCTTAAGTGTTTATTATGCACAATACTACACCATTTGTGCAAATTAGACAGGGCTGATTATTTTATAAGCGATAATTTAATTATGACTGGCTATAAAGTACGTTTTCTAATTCTTGAATAGCCTGTTGGTACTGCGCTTTGCCACCAAACTCTTTGATAAGCTCAATCGGTCGCCCCATACTACTAAAGGGCTGAACTTTTAATACCGATACATCTTCTATTGGCACAATGCCTTCATCGGCATATTTTTCTAGCAATGCTTCCATGACTTTTTTTGCTTGAGGGCCGTATTTGGTAAAGATGTCTTTCTTGCGAACTTGGTTTGCTCGCTCTTTACGCGTTAGAGGCGGTTGCCCGTACACAATATGACAGATAAGGTCAAAAGCACCGTAGTCTTTGCCCACTTCATCTTCTAGGGCGTTCCATATAACACCTTGTTCTTCTAGCTCTTGAATAACGGCTTGTTTTTGGTCGGCACTGTCCCATTTGCGAAGAAAGTCGTTGAGCGTTGCATATTCTTGCTTAACGGCTTTTTGGGTGTAGTCTTTTATTGATTCGGTGATGAGTGCTCCATCACTGCCTATATATTGAACCCGCTCCGACAGTACGTTGACAGAAACACCTTTGACGGTGTATTTTTTTGTGGGCTCGCTAATGCCATCGTCGTCATCTTCGCTATTCCCTTTAGGATATGGAGTTTCTTCTGGAGGAATAGTAGAGCCTCCGCGGGGACTGAAAATGGCTTCTGCATCGCCATCAAACTCGGGGTCTGCAAACAGTTCGGTTGCTTTTTTAAAATCCATGATGGTGAACCAGAGTTTGCCGTAATCTTCATCAATACGCGTACCGCGCCCGATGACTTGTTTGAATTTGGTCATCGATTGTATGCGTTGATCGAGCACGATGAGCTTGCAGGTTTTAGCATCAACTCCCGTGCTCATTAGCTCTGATGTGGTGGCGATAACGGGGTATGGCTGTTCAGGGTCAATAAAATTATCCAGCTCTGCTTTGCCTTCAGCATCGTCCCCGGTAATTTTCATGATGTATTTGCGGTTTTTAGCCACTTGTTCTGGGTTTTCGTTCACCAAGGCTTGGCGCATTCGGTTAGCGTGGTCAATGTCTTGGCAAAAAACGATCGTTTTAGCCATAGGATCGGTGGCTTTTAGATGATCACTGATGATTTTAGCCACCAGTTGGGTGCGCTCTTCAAGAATAATGGTACGGTCAAAGTCTTTTTGATTGTAAATACGATCTTCTATTAATTCACCGTGCTTATCGTATTGGTCTTTTGTGGGCCGCCAGCCTTGTAGGTCTTTATCTAGATCAATCCGCACAACTTTGTAAGGCGCTAAAAAGCCATCGTCAATGCCTTGTTTAAGTGAGTAGGTATAAATAGGGTCGCCAAAGTAATCAGCGTTTGAGACTTCTTCGGTTTCTTTCGGGGTAGCAGTTAAGCCAACATGGGCTGCAGATTTGAAATAATCCAAAATTTCACGCCAAGCTGAATCATCGGCTGCACTTCCTCGGTGGCACTCATCAATAACGATCAGGTCAAAGAAGTCTGGTGAAAAGCTTTTATAGGCTTTTTGAGATTCCTCGGGGCCGGTAATGGCCTGATACAGTGAGAGGAAAATCTCGTATGAGGTATCGACTTTGCGGCCTGTGATTTTGGTCATAGCGCTGGCAAAGGGCTTAAAGTCGTTGGTTTTGGTTTGATCCACTAAAACATTACGGTCGGCTAAAAACAAGATACGTTTTTTAACACCGGCTTTCCATAATCGCCAGATGATTTGAAAGGCAGTATATGTTTTGCCTGTACCCGTTGCCATGACCAGTAGCGCACGGTTTTGGCCTTTGGCGATGCCTTCCACCGTTTTATTAATGGCGTGCATTTGGTAATAGCGCGGTGATTTGCCGCTACCGTCTTCATAATAATCTTGAGTGATAATCTCAAGTTCTTTGGCTTGGTAACCTTTCCATTGCTGATACTTAGTCCAAAGGTCTTGGTGGCTTGGGAACTGATCAAGCGTTAATTCGGTTTCAATGTTTTCAGATAAACCTGTTTTATCGTGGAAAATAAAGCCATCGCCATTAGAGCTAAAAACAAAAGGCACTTCGAGTAGATCAGCGTAACCAAGGGCTTGCTGCATACCCGCAGCGATTGGAAGGCTGTTCTTTTTAGCCTCGATAACAGCGAGAGGAATATTGGGCTTATGGTAAAGCACAAAGTCGGCACGCTTGCCTTTAGAGCGTACGCCCATCTGACCACGAACAATAACGCGGCCAGCGGTTAAAGAGACTTCTTCTCTCACTTGGGTGTGGATATCCCAGCCGGATTGTTTAACAGCGGGCAATATGTACTTAGTACAAATGTCTCGTTCCGTGAGTTTGTTTTTATCCATAAGAGCAGTTTTTTTAATTAAATATTTTCTTATATCTTAAGCTAGTTTTCGCTAGGTACGTATTCAAATAAGTCTTGAACTTTGCAATTAAAGAACGTGCATAACTTATCAATAGTTTCCAAGTCAACGCGCGTGGCCGTCTCTTTATATAAAAGCGTAATCGTATTGCGATGCAGGCCCGTAAGTCGGGCTACTTCTGAACTTTTTAACTTTTTCTCACCCATCAATTTTGATAAATGACACTTAATCATCCGATCTCCTATAAGTAAATATGTCATCTAGGACGACATTTAGTCTTGACAAATACCATTTTGATCGATAATATGACATTCAAGATGACATTTTGTCTTTTTATCTGATCTTTTTAGATTCTAAGTGAGAATCAACTCTTAATCAACTTTATAAACTACCAAGGAAGAAGCAATGAAGATTTTAAAACCAACAAAAGAGCAATTATTAGCAGCAACTCAAAATGGCACACAACTATTGTTATTACCTCCTCATATAACAAACAATACAACAACAATAACTTGTGCAATGTGTGGCCAACAACACTCTTACGTTAAGAAAAGAAAACCTAAGAAGTTTTGCTCTAATAAGTGTGCATGCGCCTTTCACGGAAAGTATGTCAGAGACAAGACAAAAGAGGCCCAAAGGCAAAAGACTTATTACAAAAAACATTATGCAAGAAAATTAATTGTCACCAGTAAGCAGTCTGTTAAGGGTAGCGGCTTACAGCATAGTATTTCGGAGGCACACCTCAACCAACAGTTATCGTCCGGAAAGTGCCAGGTTACTGGCCTACCAATCAAAAGTAACATTGGTACCGGGGAAAACCGTGGCGCTTATTCGCCATCACTTGACCGAATCGACAATTCGGTTGGTTACACTGATAGCAATACACGTGTGGTTAGTTGGCTCTATAACCTTGCGAAGGGAAAATTTACTGACAGAGATGTAAATAATTTGGCTATTGCTCTAATTGCTAGCCACCTGCCGCCCTCTGGGCGAGAGGACTTCAAAAAGTTACTACCACCAAATCTAATTTCCGGTTTACCTGCTGGATATTCACTTTAGGTCTAAGGCAGTGCGATGAAAAAAGAAAATAAAAAGTCAGTCATTTCAAAACCCATAACGATTGAGTCATTTTTTGAAGAGCGCTTTATCAGTGATGTTAAAACACTAATTAAAGAGGTCCAAAATAATAATGGCGAACTACCAAAAAAAGTCATCATGATTTGGAGTGAGTTGCAAAATGAAATGGGCGCTGCATTCGGCGATAGAGAACTAGAACGGAGTATTAGTCTCCTATCATACGAAATAGCGTGTTTATATCGACCTGAAGCCAAAAACAATGATCATAATAACTTCCTATTTGTCGGTTGGTGCCGTTACGCAGCTAGTTTTAAACATTACAAAGCGACTTTTGACCTCTGTTTATATGCTATTGATAAGGAATTAAATGACGAGGTTATAGCCTTTTGGTCAAATAAGGCCATTGAGTTGCTGATAGCGGAGTTGGAAGATACCTATGATTCTGTAAATAAAGAAACACTCATACACCAAGCTAATCTCATCATTCGGAGAGTCTCGTATAAAGCCCCTAAACTTGGTCTTTCGTATACGTTTAAATTAATGCAAGCCCCTGGAGTAATCAACAACCATGATTTAAAAAAGTTGGCCAATAATATGACTGATGAGTTGGTGGAAAAAATAGGTGGAATTCGAGTACTTGAGTCAATTGAACCGAGTGGGGATCGAAGTGTGCGTGTCGTTTGTGAGAAATATGAAGAATTGGTAAAAAACCCCGTTACTCTGGTTCGAATCGGTGATTTAAGTATTGTAGAAAAAACATTGAATGAAGAATTCCCGTGGTTTCATCAATTAACAAACAAAATGATTTCTTCACTCCAACTACGATTACTTGGAAATGGAGACTTCTTTATTCCACCGTTGTTAATTTTGGGTGATGCTGGTATCGGTAAGACTTCTTACAGCTTACGCTTTAGCCAATTGATAGACGTACCCTTCCGTGCGATTAGCCTTGCCGGAAAAAATGATAACCGCGACCTCATTGGCACGTCAAGAGGCTGGGGAACCGGGCAGCCCTCAATGATAATTTCGTTGATAAATCAACACAAGGTTGGCAACCCCATTGTATTGGCCGATGAAGTGGATAAATGTGGTGGAAGTGATCACAATGGACGTGCGCTTGATTCCTTGCTCACCTTATTTGAACCCACATCCGCTAAACATTTTTTCGATGAGTACTTATGTGGACGATGCGACTTCTCACGCGTTAGTTGGATTTGTACGGCAAATTCAATTAAACAACTCCCCAACACCCTACTAAGTCGCCTTGATGTTGTGACTATCAGTAACCCAAAATTTGAGCATTACCCAGCGATTGTCCAGCGCAGTATTACTACATTTTTTACTGAGAACGGCATCCATTCAGCACATATGCCGACGTTAGAGGCGGCTGATTGGAACTGGCTTCAGCGCTATTACACATCACCACGCGTGACAAAAAGGGCTGTGTACAAATGGTTAGCTTATCGTTTATTATCGTCGACGAACGATATGGTTCATTAAGATTTATATTGTTTTTTACGGAAATTTTAATCATTTCCAAAATGAGGGGCAGAATGAGGGGTAAACCAATAAATCATCTATAACTTATTGGTTTATATAGGTAAATGGCGGAGAGAGAGGGATTCGAACCCTCGATGGGCTATAAAACCCATACTCC
>CAJXOJ010000037.1 GCA_913057515.1 uncultured Cycloclasticus sp.
ACACGTAAGGAGTCGTCGGCAGCGTCAGATGTGTATAAGAGACAGCGTTAATGTCAATTAAGCTTAATGCTTTAGTAAGTTGGCGGGTAATCTCTATATCTGCTTGGCTGGGGGTTGTGTTGCCGGATGGGTGGTTGTGCGCAAAAATGACAGCAGCTGCATTGTGTTGCAATGTACTTTTGACGACTTCCCGTGGGTGAACGTTGGCACTATCAATAGTCCCAAAGAATAGTTCCTCAAATGCAATCACGTGGTGTTTAGTGTCTAAGTGGAGGCAGGCAAAAACTTCTCGTTGTTGGTGGGCTAGTTGGCTTTTTAAAAACTGCTTGGTGTCATGAGGGTTATTGAGAATATTTTCATGGCTGATGTTTTCCTTTAGATAACGACGAGCCATTTCTAGCACGGCTTGTAATTGCGCATATTTGGCGCTGCCTAGGCCGTGACCGGTGCAAAACTCAGCTTGTTTAGCATGCATCAGCGCATTGAGTGAGCCAAATTGTTTAAGTAAGTGGCGGGATAAATCGACAGCTGTGACGCCTTGCGTACCTGTACGTAAAAAGATGGCAAGAAGTTCGGCATCAGATAAAGACGAAGCGCCTAGGTGAAGTAGCTTTTCGCGCGGACGTTCTAACTCTGGCCAATCCGTAATAGACATAATCAATCCTTGATAACGTTAATAGCGTGCGATGTAGAGTATACCTTGAGAAGCTGGCGTAAAATGCCTATTCTTTGCCGGTATTTTTAAAAGGGCTTGTGGGGTGTTTGTTTTGTAGGGCAGCTAGCACAAGTTTGTGTGATTTAAAGGCAAGTCGTACTCAAAATGCACGGCGAAATTTCATTCGCTTTAAAGCTCTTACCCTGTTATATGACATAATATGATGTTGAATTCATTAATCAAAGAAATCTTAACGTGAACAAATTACAGCATAGGCGTGTATTACTGGGTGTAACAGGAGGAATAGCAGCTTATAAAGCCGCTGAAGTATTGCGCCAATGCCAAGTGATGGGGGCGGAAGTGCGTGTTGTGATGACGCCGGCTGCTACCGAATTTATAACACCATTGACCTTTCAAGCTTTATCGGGGTCACCGGTGCATACCCAGCTACTTGATGCTGAGGAAGAAGCGGGTATGGGGCATATTAATCTAGCGCGTTGGGCAGATGTGATATTGGTAGCGCCAGCCAGTGCAGATTTTATAGCGCGTCTCGCATCGGGTATGGCGAACGATTTATTAACAACCCTTTTGTTGGCATCGGAAAAGTCGGTGATGTTAGCACCTGCAATGAATAGGGCGATGTTTGATGACCTGAATACGCAAAAAAACATTCGCCAACTTGAGTCTCAGGGTGTGGTAATTCTCGGTCCTGCTGAGGGTGTTCAAGCATGTGGTGAAACAGGGATGGGGCGGATGCTAGAGCCAGAGGCATTAGCATTAGCAGTTGCAGAGCATTTTCAAACTGGTGAGTTGGCGGGTTTGAATGTATTGTTAAATGCAGGCCCTACGAGAGAAGCGATTGACCCAGTTCGCTATATCAGCAATCACAGTTCGGGGAAAATGGGTTTTTCATTGGCACAAGCCTGTGTAGAAGCGGGGGCACATGTCACGTTAGTTGCAGGGCCTGTGCATCTCCCAACACCTTCGGGGGTAAAGCGCATTGATGTTATCAGTGCAAACGAGATGACGGAGGCGGTGATGTCAAAATCTAAGCAAGCCGATATCTTTATCGCCTCAGCTGCTGTAGTAGACTATACGCCGGTTGAGATTGCAGAAAATAAAATAAAGAAAAGCGCCTCAGAAATGCAATTAACGCTGGTTAAAACAACCGATATTTTGACCAAGGTTGCAACCGAAGATGACTCAACATTTTGTGTAGGTTTTGCTGCAGAAACAGATAATTTAGAAACCTATGCAAAAGACAAATTAGAAAGAAAATCGCTGGATATGATTGCCGCCAATTGGATTGGACGAGAAAGCGGTGGGTTTAACAGCGACTACAACGCCCTATCGGTATATTGGGAGAGTGGTTTTCAGGAGCTCGGCAGTATGCCTAAGCCTGATCTGGCCCGAGAATTAGTGGCATTAATAGCAAAAAGATATCATGAAAAAAATACAATTTAAATTATTAGATAAGCGTTTGGGACAGTCTATTCCATTACCAGAATATGCAACAGCCGGTTCAGCAGGGTTAGATTTACGGGCGTGTTTGGATGAGCCGTTGTTGCTTAAACCGGGTGAAACACAGCTAATCCCAACAGGTATGGCGATACATATTAACGATGCGAGTTTAGCGGCCGTTATTTTGCCTCGCTCAGGTTTGGGTCATAAGCACGGTATAGTGCTAGGGAATTTGGTGGGGTTAATTGATTCTGATTATCAGGGGCAGTTGTTTGTTTCATGTTGGAACCGTGGAAAGACAGCGTTCAATATTGATATTGGTGATCGTATTGCACAGTTAGTATTTGTGCCTGTGGAGCAAGTTGAGTTTGAGCAGGTTGCTAGTTTTAACGATAGTCAACGTGGTGAGGGTGGGTTTGGGCACACAGGAAAAGGGTAAGTAAATGGTAAATAAAATAATGCTTGTGTTGATGCTGCTGGTTATCGCGGCAGGTGTTGGGTGTTATGTTTACCTTAAGCAAATTGAGTGGCAAAATACTGAGCAGACTGAGCACTTAACAGCAAGCGTGGAAAAGGCCAGCGATGCATTGTCTGCAAAAGTACTAAGTTGGAGGCAAGCCATTGAAAGCTTGGCACAAGACCCTGCCTTACTGGCTAGTATAAATAATAATGAGCAGGGGCTTACAGACTGGGTTGTTCAGCATAGAGCGTCGCTGGATGAAATAACGATGTTACGAGTTATTCGGCCAGGGTTAATGCAAATTGACGTATCAGTTAAACCGCCGCTAGGCTATGCAGGCTTAGATCTTGTAAGAAAAGTAGAAGAGTATAAGGAAATTCAAATGCCTGAGGTACATATGATGGGCAGTGATAACCAGCATATAGCTATTGCTGCGCCTGTTGTAGAAGGCGATGAATTAAAAGTGGTGATTTTGGTGAGCCTTGATGTGACTGCCTTACAACATGTTTTTAAGTCTGCTTTAGGTAATGAGCACGCTGGTTGGCTAGAATTAAAGCAAAGGGGTTTAATGATCTCGAGTGCTGGTGCTGCTTCTCATCAAAGTGCTAGCAATGTGGGAGCTATCCAAATAGCAGGTACGCATTGGCGAATAGTAATGAAAAAGCAGGTAACACCGGCTCCTATAACGATGGCTGAATTAGGCTGGTATATTATCTGTTTATTGGTTGTGATTTTAGCCTTAAGTAGGTTGCTTACTAGAGCAATAAATAAAGGTAGGCGTAAACGAATGAGTAACATATTTAGAGCAGGAAAAATAAAAGAGCCAAGGGAGCCAGCATTGGAAACAGATAATGAAGAAACGTTGTTAACAGATAATGATGAGATATTAAGCAAGGAAGAGATAGCAGAAACAATAAAGGGAAATATTGTTCAGCAAGAAGAAGTAGCCTCTAGCCCTGCCTTTATGAACGAAACGGGAATTGAAGTCGTATCGCAAACGGATGTGCCGCAATCTATTTTCAGAGCGTATGACATACGTGGCATTGTTGATGAGACATTAACTGAGCAAGTTGTTTTTTTGATTGGTCGTGCTATAGCCACAGAGGCATTAAATGTGGGCCAGGCGACGATAGCCATTGCCCGCGATGGGCGATTGCATAGTTCAAGGCTGAGTGAGGCCTTATCGAGGGGTATAAAAGCAACAGGATGTAATGTGATTGATGTTGGGCAGGTGCCAACACCCGTATTGTATTTTGCAACTCACCAGCTAGATACTCAATCAGGAGTGATGATTACCGGGAGCCATAATCCAGCAAACTATAATGGTTTGAAAATAGTCATAGCGGGTAATACCTTATCAGGCGATGCTATTCAGAAGCTTTATCAGCGGATTTTGCAAGAAGACTTTGAAAGCGGCGAAGGGACCTATCAAGAGCAAATGATGTTACCTGAGTATATTGGTGCTATTACTAGTGATGTTCGTTTAGGGCGCATGATGAAAGTGGTGGTTGATTGTGGTAATGGTGTGGCAGGCGAAGCAGCACCGATGCTTTTATCGACACTGGGTTGTGAAGTCATACCATTATATTGTGACATTGATGGTAATTTTCCAAACCATCATCCTGATCCTAGTAAGCCTGAAAACTTGCAAGAACTGATCGATAAAGTGCGCGAAGAAGAGGCGGAGCTGGGTTTAGCATTTGATGGCGACGGCGACAGATTAGGTGTGATTGATTCTGACGGCAATGTGATTTGGCCAGACAGGCAAATGATGTTATATGCGATGGATGTGTTGTCTAGGCAAGCTGGGGCCGACATTATTTACGATGTCAAATGTACGCGGAACTTGGCAAAAGTGATCGCTAAGCATGGCGGTAAAGCGATCATGTCAAAAACTGGGCATTCGCTTATTAAAGCTAAAATGAAAGAAACCAATGCTGAGCTTGCCGGTGAGATGAGCGGTCATATCTTTTTCAAAGAACGCTGGTTTGGCTTTGACGATGCTTTGTATACGGCAGCACGGTTGTTAGAGATTCTAACGGCAGAGTTTCGTTCCACAGTCGACATTTTTGCTGATTTGCCTGATAGTGTTAGCACCCCTGAATTAAACGTCAGTTTGGAAGAGGGTGAGAACTTTATTTTTGTAGAACAATTACAGTCGCAAGCAACATTTGAAGGTGGTAATGTCATTACTATTGATGGTGTGCGAGTTGAATTTAAAGATGGCTGGGGGCTGGTCAGAGCGTCGAATACAACGCCATCGTTAGTGTTGCGGTTTGAGGCCGATGATGAGGCCGCGTTAGCGCGTATTAAAGAGGTGTTTAGAGAGCAAATGCTGAATATTAATAAAAGCATCACGTTACCGTTTTAGCAACATTATCTAGCCATAAAAAATTTAAAAGCTATGCAGAATAGAAAAATTGATCCCATCGAAACAGCCCGTGTACTGAGCGAGGCGCTTCCCTATATTCAGAAGTTTTCGGGTAAAACCATTGTCATTAAGTACGGTGGGAACGCGATGGTGGATGAAGAGTTAAAAAGTGGCTTTGCTCGAGACATTGTGTTGTTAAAGCAAGTGGGCTTAAATCCAGTTGTTGTTCACGGCGGTGGGCCACAAATTGGTCGTCATCTAGAGAAGCTAGGCATGACGAGTCAATTTGTTGATGGCATTCGCGTTACCGATAGCGATACCATGGATGTTGTTGAGATGGTGTTAGGTGGTTTAGTCAATAAGGATATTGTTAGTCTCATCAATCAGCACGGTGGCTCGGCTGTAGGTTTAACGGGTAAAGATGGTGATTTAATTCGAGCGAAGAAAATTTCAGCTAAGGAAGCCGCTTCAGAAGAAGCATCAGAGCTAATAGATATGGGCCATGTTGGCCATGTCGATAGTATCGATCCGGCTGTTGTTGATATGTTGGTGCAAGGTGATTTTATTCCCGTGATTGCCCCGATTGGTGTTGGCAAAGACGGTGCATCATATAATATTAATGCTGATTTAGTCGCCGGTAAAATGGCAGAAATATTGGGTGCTGAAAAGCTTTTATTATTGACCAACACGTCCGGCTTGCTGAGTAAAGAAGGTGGGTTATTAACGGGGTTATCCATTGCCCAAGTGAATGGGCTTATTGAAGATGGAACTATTTTTGGTGGTATGCTGCCGAAAATTCAGTGTGCAATGGATGCTTTAAATGGGGGTGTTAATAGCGCCCACATTATTGATGGGCGCGTTCCTCATGTTGTGTTACTCGAGTTATTAACAGATAAAGGGATGGGGACTTTATTGGTTCGAAGTTAGTCAGCTAGCTGATTGAAACTTTCCACGAGTTGGGTCGTTAGCGGGCTTCTACATGTCTCTTTTCCGCCTTTTGAGTCAGCGCACCGAATGTCTAATATAATGTTGGTCTGCTGCTCCTGGCTGATCTTGGTTAAAGATAACCCTATTTCTTTGCTAAGTTTGGGAGGTTTCGTGAGGATAAGGTTATCTGAGCGATAAATTATTTTGCCATCTGATTGGGTGATAAAGGTAATGGCGCTCTCCCATAAAAAGTCGCAGGATTTTTGATGGCAGGTAAGCTCACCTAATGAAAGACTGGGTATGCTCCCATCATGAATCTTAGGTTTTTCTCCGGTTTGTTTTGTTACAGTATTAAATCGCTTCTTGTCGTTGCTAAGTTGTTGGCTTAGCTGAACCTTTTGTGACTCAAATTCAGCGATTTCTTGTTGCTTCTTATGAAACTGCTCTTCGGCGAGCTTAATGTTTGCAAGGCTCTTGTCTGGGATTGCCTTTCCGGCACGTTCAAAATTTGCGGCGGCTTTTTGATGAATAATGAGTTGTTTTCTTAATGTCTTAGACTGATTGTTGGCGATTGAGATATGTGAGTTGATCATCTCAAGTTTGCTTTTTGCTAATGTATCGATGTCTTCTTCGGTACGAAAAGTTTTCAGCAAGGCGGCGTCCTCTGCTAGTTGTCGCTGAAGGAGCTCATTTTGAGTCTTCTGCAAGTTGTTAATTTTTTTCAGTTGCCGAATTTCTTCTGGAGTTTTAGCGGCATCTTGTACGGCTACAGTCCGACCTTCTTCGTTAAGCTCTTCGCGTTCACGCTTTGATTCTTCAGGTGGGACTTTGTCAGAAAAAGATATTTTTCCATTTTCATCGACCCATTTGTATAGCTTCCCAGCATTCGCCAAGTTGGAAAAAATAAAAAAGAGGATGCTTAGTATTAAAATGCTATTTTTTTTCATGGGTTTTTAACGTTTTTTTATCAAAATATTTAACTGATTATTGGTATATACTAATCAATATTGGTAGAGTTCTATACAGCGGCCCATCAGGCTATTTAGCTTAATTTTTAGCGCGTATATTGCAAGTGAGTATAGTTCACAATTGAATGGTTGTGGAAATGCTAAGCTGAAACCTTTTATATAACAATTAATTCATCTGGAGTAAGTATGTCAGTCGACCAAGTCCCTTCAACCTTAAACTCAAACGACACGGATCCGCAGGAAACAAAAGAGTGGCTTGAAGCGCTCGTGGCAGTTATTGAGCATGAGGGGGAAGAACGCGCTCATTTTTTACTGGAGACCCTCATCGAAAAGGCGAGGCTTGCTGGAGCAGAGATTCCGTTTAGCGCAAGTACAGCCTATATAAATACTATTAGCGTTCCGCAGCAAGCGCAATATGTTGGCAACCGCACACTAGAGCATAAAATTCGCTCGTATGTTCGTTGGAATGCCATGGTCATGGTGCTTCGAGCGAATAAAAATACCAACGTTGGGGGGCATATTGCCAGCTTTGCCTCATCAGCAACTTTATATGATGTAGGTTATAACCATTTTTGGCATGCAGCCAGTGAAACGCATGGCGGAGACTTAGTCTATGTGCAAGGACATGTAGCAACTGGGATTTATGCACGTGCATTTATGCTGGGTCGTTTGAGCGAAGAGCAGATGGACGGTTTCCGTCAAGAAGTTGATGGTGGTGGTTTATCATCTTATCCGCACCCTTGGCTAATGCCCGATTTTTGGCAATTCCCAACGGTTTCAATGGGTTTGGGGCCGATCATGTCAATTTACCAAGCGCGCTTTTTGAAATACTTGGAAGATCGAGGTTTTGCTGAAACCTCAGATAGAAAAGTCTGGGCGTTTTTGGGCGATGGTGAAACCGATGAGCCAGAATCATTAGGTGCTATTGGTATGGCAGGGCGTGAAAACCTTGATAACCTGGTATTTGTTATCAACTGTAATTTACAGCGGCTAGATGGACCGGTTCGAGGTAATGGGAAAATTATTCAAGAGCTGGAGTCAGAATTTAGAGGGGCTGGGTGGAATGTCATTAAAGTGGTTTGGGGTAATCGTTGGGATGCCCTGTTAGCGCGTGATACTGAAGGTCACTTACGTAAACGTATGATGGAGTGCGTTGATGGTGACTACCAAACCATGAAGGCCAAAGATGGGGCTTATGTACGTGAGAACTTCTTTAATACGCCAGAGCTCAAAGCGATGGTGGCTGACTGGTCCGATAAAGATATTTGGGATTTGAATCGTGGCGGACATGACCCAGCTAAAGTATATGCTGCGTATGATGCGGCTTGCAAAGAAACAAATAGACCGACTGTGATCCTAGCAAAAACCATCAAAGGTTACGGCATGGGTGAGTCGGGTGAGGCGCAAAATACCACGCACCAGCAGAAGAAGATGAGCCATAACTCATTGCTTCACTTTAGAGATAAATTTGAACTACCGATTTCTGATGAAGATGTTGATAATCTTGCCTACCTTACTTTTCCAGAAGGCTCTGCAGAACAAGAGTACATGAAGAAGAAGCGTGAAGATTTAGGTGGCTACCTCCCGGCGCGCCGTGAAAAATCAGACTCATTGAAAACCCCAGATTTATCTGTATTCGAACCGATGATGAAAGGTACCTCGGAAGGGCGTGAAATTTCGACTACGATGGCCTTTGTTCGCTTATTAAATATCTTATTGAAAGACAAGGAAATTGGTAAACGTATCGTGCCTATCGTGCCAGATGAGTCGCGTACGTTTGGTATGGAGGGCTTGTTCCGTCAGTTAGGTATTTGGTCGCACGTGGGGCAACTGTACACGCCACAAGATTCCGAACAGTTGATGTTCTACAAAGAAGATAAAAACGGCCAAGTGCTGCAAGAAGGTATTAATGAAGCGGGCGGAATGTGTGATTGGATCGCAGCTGGTACGTCGTACTCAACCAGCGATGTTCCGATGATTCCGTTTTATATCTTTTATTCAATGTTCGGCTTTCAGCGTATTGGCGATTTAATATGGGCGGCAGCAGACCAGCGTGCACGTGGCTTCTTGTTAGGCGGAACGGCTGGACGAACGACGCTTAATGGCGAAGGCCTTCAGCACGAAGATGGGCATAGCTTGTTATGGGCATCGTCTGTACCAAACTGTATTTCGTATGACCCAACGTTTAATTATGAGTTGGCTGTCATCATGCATGACGGTCTAAAACGCATGTTCCAAGAGCAAGAAGACGTTTTTTATTACTTAACCGTAATGAATGAAAATTATGCTCACCCAGCGATGCCGGAAGGTGCTGAAGAAGGCATTATTAAAGGGATGTATTTATTTAAGCAAGGCGGCAAAAAAAGTAAGTTACGGGTTCAGTTATTAGGCTCGGGAACGATTTTTAATGAAGTGATAGCAGCGGCAGAGTTACTAAAAACCGACTGGGGTGTTGAGTCTGACTTATGGAGCTGTACAAGCTTTACTGAGCTAGCGCGAGAAGGACAAGCCTGTGAGCGTGAAAACCGCCTCAAGCCGGCGCAAGAAAAGCAAACTCCCTATGTCTCAGCTTGTTTGGATGAGCGCCAAGGTCCAGTTATCGTATCAACCGATTATGTTCGTTTATTGGCAGATTCGATTCGTCCTTTTATTCGTAAGCACTGCTCTATTTTAGGTACCGATGGCTTTGGTCGTTCAGATACCCGCGAAAACCTGCGTCGTTTCTTTGAGGTGGATCGTTTTTATGTAACCGTTACAGCACTAAATGCATTGGCTGATTTAGGTGAAATAGAGGTGGCTGTGGTAGAGCAGGCTATAGAGAAGTATGCCATAGATACTTCAAAGCCAGCACCGTGGTTAGTTTAAAGTCTGTAACAGGAGAATTTAATGAGTAATTTAATAGAGGTAGTTGTTCCTGATATCGGGGATTTTGATGCGGTTGAAGTCATCGAAGTGCTTGTCGCTGTGGGTGACACGGTAGAAATAGAGCAGGCGTTATTAACACTTGAAAGTGACAAGGCCAGTATGGAAATACCATCCTCATCAGCAGGTATTGTTGAAGAAGTTTTGGTTATGGTCGGCGATTCAGTTGCAGAAGGCAGCGTCGTGGTTCGTTTAAAAGAGGCGGGTGCATCCATAGAGGCTCCAGCTGTTAAAGAAGCAGCTAAAGAAGAAACAATGGCAGTTGAAGCTGACATGAGCTCGGTTGAAGATATTAATATTTATGTGCCAGATATTGGTGACTTTGACTCAGTTGAAGTGATTGAGGTAAACATTGCTGTTGGCGATAAGGTTGAAAAAGAACAATCGTTATTGACCTTAGAAAGCGATAAAGCCAGCATGGAGATTCCTTCAACAGCTGATGGTATTGTTAAAGAAGTTAAAGTTGCCGTGGGTGATCAAGTATCAGAAGGCGGCTTAATTGTTGTTTTGTCTGGCCAAGTTACTGCAACAGCAAAGGATGAGGATGCCGTAAAACCGGCGCCTAAAGCAGAAGAAAAAGCACCAGAACCAGCTAAGCCCGCACCGAAACCTCAGGCGAATAGTAATGTCGCATCGGCACCGATGACTTCCAAACCGACGGGGCATATACACGCAAGCCCAACGGTACGTAAGTTTGCAAGAGAGCTAGGTGTTGATTTATCAACGGTTAGCAAGGCAACTGGCCCTAAAGGCCGTCTTTTAAAAGAAGATATTAAAAACCACGTTAAACAAATTATCTCAGGTGCATCAACATCTGCTGGAGCAACAGGTTCAGGCATACCGCCTATCCCAGCGGTAGATTTTACAAAGTTTGGTGAGATTGAAGAAAAACCACTCAGTAAAATTAAACGCTTAACGGGCACAAATTTAACCCGAGCTTGGTTGAATGTACCCATGGTCACACATCATGACTTGGCTGATATTACAGAGATGGAAGCCTTCCGGAAGTCGTTAAAAGCGGATGCAGAAAAACGTGGTGTGAAGGTGACATTTTTAGCGTTTATGATGAAAGCACTGGTTGCTGCCTTAAAAGAGTTTCCACAATTTAATGCCTCCCTCTCGCCTGATGGCAATAACCTGATTTACAAAAAATATTATAATATTGGTATTGCTGTGGCGACACCCAATGGGCTTGTTGTGCCAGTGTTCAAGGATGTTGATAAAATCAGCATCTATGATTTGGCTGAACAAATGGGCGTGATGAGTAAAAAAGCGAGAGAGGGTAAGTTATCACCAAAAGACATGCAGGGAGCCTGTATGACCATCTCAAGTTTGGGCGGCATAGGCGGTACCTCTTTTACCCCTATCGTCAACGCACCAGAGGTGGCGATACTCGGTGCAACACGCGCGGAGATTCAGCCAGTTTGGGACGGTAAAGAATTTAAACCACGTTTGATGTTGCCATTAGATATGACCTATGATCATCGAGTGATTGATGGCGCTGATGCAGCCGCCTTTATGGTAGCGTTAACCGGCTATCTTAATGACATTCGTCGTGTACTGTTGTAGGAGGCATGATGACTAATTTAATAGAGGTAAATGTTCCTGACATTGGTGAATCTGGTGAGGGTGTAGAGGTCATTGATATTAATGTTGCAGTGGGCGATAGCATTGCCATTGAGGACAGTATTCTAACCTTGGAAAGCGACAAGGCATCGATGGATATTCCAAGTACATCAGCAGGCGTCGTTAAAGAGATTTTGGTAGCCTTGGGTGATAAAGTGGTTGAGGGTGCGCCATTGATTAGGCTGGAAGCAACAGAGTCTTCAACAACAGATGAAAAACCAGCGTCTAAGGATACAGTAGAAGAAAAAACGGCTACTGTACCAACCAGTGTAGGGTCTGCTGACGGCGCTGATTTACACGCCGACGTGTTAGTGATGGGAGCGGGGCCTGGTGGTTATACAGCGGCTTTTCGTGCGGCAGATTTAGGCAAAAAAGTAGTTTTAATTGAACGTTACTCTTCTTTAGGTGGGGTTTGTTTAAATGTCGGCTGTATTCCTTCCAAGGCATTGTTGCATCAAGCGCAGGTTATTCATGAGGCGGCTGAAATGTCCGCACATGGTGTCACTTTTCAGCCGCCTAAGCTGGATATTGACGGTATTCGAGGAAATAAAGAAAACATTATCCAGCGATTAACAGGGGGGCTTGCTGGTTTAGCAAAACAACGAAATGTGACCGTCGTGACGGGGTATGCGAATTTTGCATCCAGTCATTCTGTTGTGGTTGAAAATGAAGGCAGCAGTCAAACTATATCCTTCGATAACGCGATTATTGCAGCCGGTTCGCAACCGGTTAAAATTCCTGGTTTCCCATATGACGATGATCGCCTGATGGATTCAACAGGCGCGCTTGCTCTGGCTGATGTGCCTGAGTCTATGTTGGTGATTGGTGGTGGCATTATTGGCTTGGAAATGGCGACGGTTTACCATGCACTAGGTTCAAAAATTAGCGTGATTGAACTGATGGATCAGTTGGTGGCTGGTTGTGATAAAGACCTTGTTAAGCCCTTACATAAAAGATTATCGAAACAGCTGGAAAATATTTATTTGAAGGCAAAAGTAACCGCTATTGAGTCAACGGATGCTGGCTTGAAAGTAAGTTTTGAAGGTGAAGGTGTGCCGGAGTCGGCGGTATATGACCGAGTTTTACTATCGGTTGGTCGTCGGCCTAACGGTGGGTTAATTTCAGCAGATAAAGCTGGTGTTAACGTAGATGAGCGCGGTTTTATTGAAGTTGACAAGCAGATGAGAACTAATGTGCCGCATATTTTCGCTATTGGCGATATTGTTGGAAATCCAATGTTGGCGCATAAGGCGGTTCATGAAGCAAAAGTGGCGGCTGAGGTGATTGCCGGTGAAAAAGTAGCGTTTGACCCTATGACCATTCCATCGGTAGCGTATACCGACCCTGAAATTTCATGGATGGGGTTAACCGAAACAAATGCAAAAGCGGATGGCATTAAATACGAAAAGTCGGTCTTTCCATGGGCAGCGAGTGGTCGTGCATTAAGTATAGGCCGCGATGAAGGAATGACTAAAATCCTTTGGGATCCTGAAACAAAACGAATTTTAGGCGCCGGTATTGTGGGCACTAACGCAGGTGAATTAATTGCTGAAGCCGTTTTAGCATTGGAAATGGGCGCAGATGTTGATGATATGAGCTTAACCATTCATCCACATCCAACCTTGTCTGAAACTTTATGCTTTTCAGCCGAAATGCAAGCAGGCTCCATTACAGATTTATATATTAAGAAAAAATAAACCTAGTCGTTAGTAATGGATATTGCGTTAAATTTCACACAGCATGGGGATTCTGGGCAGCCGCTCATTATACTGCATGGCCTGTTTGGTAGCGCGCGCAACTGGCAAGGTATCGCTAGGCAGTTAGCAGATCGTTACAAGGTCTATGCGCTAGACTTACGTAATCATGGCTTATCGCCGCATGCAGATGAAATGAGTTACCCGTTGATGGCGGCCGATGTGCTGGCATTTATGGCGCAACATCAATTAGACGACGCAATAGTGCTTGGGCATAGCATGGGCGGTAAGGTGGCCATGGAGCTTGCCTTATCATGGCCCGATAAGGTCAGTAAGCTGATTATTGTGGATATAGCGCCGGTTGTTTATACGCATAATTTTGATGATGTGCTGCTGGGCTTGTATCACGTGCCGTTAGACACAGTGAGTTCAAGAAAAGAAGCAGATAAGTACTTAGCTGAAAAGGTGAGTACGCCTAGCTTGCGACAATTTTTGTTGCAAAACTTAGTCGCTAATACATCCGGTGGCTACCAATGGCGAGTAAACCTAGCGAGTATTGAAGATAATATGCTCAATATCATGGGCTTCCCAGAAAATGATACGGCTAAAAAACATACTGGTCTAACCTTGTTTATTAACGGTGGCCAATCAACTTATCTAGCATCACGGTACCTGCATACTACAGCAGAAAAATTTCCAACGGCCTCTTTTAAAACGATAGCAGGGGCAGGACATTGGCCGCATATTGAATCTCCAGTAGAGTTTATGAGCCACTTGACTGATTTTTTAAAATCTAATTGAAATTTTTCACTACACTTTAGAATAATCTTAATTATCAATATAGAGTGTAGGGCTTTATGCCAAGGAATAACAATTTAATATATCGACCTGAAATTCAAGGGCTTAGGGCATTAGCAATAGGCTTGGTTATTTTGGCGCATGCAAAAATTTCTGGGTTTGGAGGAGGTTTTGTTGGGGTCGATGTTTTTTTTGTTATCTCGGGTTATTTGATTACTCAGCTGTTGTACTGTGGGCATCTTGCAACAGGTCATATTAATTTTATTAATTTTTTGGCAAGAAGGCTTTTAAGGTTGTTACCTGCTTTGCTTGTAATGATTGTCTTTGTTGAGCTATTAGCCGCGTTATTCCTATCTGCTATAGAGTTTGAAGAACAAACTGGTTCTATTTTGTTTGCTTCGACTTGGACAAGTAATCTGTTTTTTGCTTTTACGACGTTTGATTATTTCTCTGAGCTTCAAAATTTAGATTTATTTTTACATACATGGTCACTGGGGGTTGAAGAGCAGTTTTATGTGCTGTGGCCTCTGCTATTGATGTTGGTTTTTTCAAAAACGACACAGCAAAACCCACACACATCCGGCATATTAATGATATTTTCTATTATTTTTGCCGCAAGCCTATCATTAAGTATTTACTGGTCTGTTAAAAACCCTATCTGGTCTTTTTACCTGATGCCGTCGCGAGTGTGGCAGTTTTCCTTGGGCGCAATGGCTTTTTTTCTTATGGAAAAACTCGCTAAAAAGAAAGAGCAGAGTTCACCGTCACCCTTTGTACAGAGATCATTTTGTTAAGTGGCATTCTGGGGTTGTTATTGATTATATCAAGCGGGGTTTTCATGAGTCCCACATTGGTCTACCCAGGATTTTGGGCTTTGGTTCCTTCACTTGGGGCCGTTTTAGTGATCATGTTTAGTCGTCAAAACTTAATTGCTAACTTGCTATCTCAACGTGTTTTTGTATGGTTGGGTGACAGGTCTTACTCTTGCTATCTTTGGCATTGGCCGATTCTAATAATTGGTTCTTCGCTAGGCTTTGGAGATAACGTACTAGAAACATTGGCTTTGGTTTTATTATCTTTATTAATGTCGATGTTCAGTTATCGTTATATTGAATTACCTTTTTGGAAAGGGCGGTGGAGTTGCTTTTCAGCACTACGAGTAATTTTTGCTTCAATAACAACGATCGTTTTATTAACGCTGTTGATAATTAATTTTTCTAATCTGCAGCGTGCTCATCAAGCAGCAAATAACGCTAAGTTACAGGAAATTTACCAGGCTAGAGCCGATATTCCTATTATTTATCCTAAAGGTTGTGATAGCTGGTATCAGAGTTCTGCCGTTAAGCCTTGTTTATTTGGAAACCCAGAAGCGGAAAAGACAGTTGTTTTATTAGGTGATAGTGTGATGGGACAGTGGTTTTCACTCCTGCCTGAAAAATTTGCTTCACCTATGTGGCGTGTGATTGTATTGACAAAATCATCGTGTCCAATGGTTGAGCATGATATTTTCTACTCACGCATAGGTAAAGTGTATAAAGTTTGTAGTAATTGGCGTCAAGAGGCGTTAAATACTATCAGTCTAATAAAGCCTGATGTGGTTTTTATGGGGAGTGCAAAAAGTTACGACTTTTCTGCTGAACAATGGCGTACTGGAACAGCACAAGTTTTAAGTTTTTTGTCTCAGGTTGCCGGTCGTACCATTGTGTTGCCAGGGACACCGAGCCTTACATTTGATGGGCCGAGTTGTTTGGCAAGAGGAATAGGAGGCGGAGTGTTTTCTGATAGTAAACGTAACTGTTTTGTGAATGCTAGGGCTAAGGAGAGTATGGAAGTGGCTGGTTATTTACAGGCCGAAACAATCCAGTATGAAAATGTTAGCTTGTTAGATTTAAATGAATTGGTTTGCCCAAAAGGCATTTGTTCGGCAAGAAATACTGAAGGTATGATTGTATTTCGTGATAGTCAGCATTTAACGGATTCATTTGTTAGGACTCTAGTTCCAGATGTGACAAACAAACTAGGGAAACTGGGTGTTAGCTATGATTAAAAAAAACTAGCCTTTATAGCGTTGACCATACTCTAGAGTAAGCCTTGCGTTAAGTGCTAAATCTTGTTTGATTCCCACTAAGTGATACGGCTAAAGAATATTGTGGTTTAGCCTTGTTTATGAGTGGTGCATATCAATCTAACTGGTGCCACGGTATCGGAAGATCACAGAAGAAAAATTTCCAACGGTCTCTTTTAAAGCGATAGCAGGGGCAGGGCATTGCCCGAATATTGAATATCCAGCAAAGTTTATGAGCTTCGCTAATGGTTTTTTAGGCGAATAAAAAAATATAAAGTTTTGTTTTTAGCAGCCGATATAAGCGGTATGAAAGTGATTACTCAAATTTTATTTACGGCACTGTTTCTGTTTGTGAGCGCGACCGTGCACGCCCAGCAATACCAAGCACAGGTGACAGACTCTCAATGGGAGTTTTCAGGCAGTAAAGTAGCCTGCCATATGACGCATGTTATTCCTCGGTATGGGGTCGGTATTTTTGAGCAAAAATCGGGTGAGCAAGTTAATTTTATTTTAAAAGCAGAGTCATATGTTCCGCCGATTCGAACCGCTATGCTGAGCTCTGTAGCACCTCTTTGGATGCATGATTCGCCTTCCATGCAATTGGCAACAGTCAAAGCGACAAAGCAAGCAGTGGTTGTGGGTAGTCAAGTGTCTGAGCGAATGCTGCAAGAACTGTCAAGTGGCCGCTTCCCAGAATTTAGTTATAAGGCGAATCAGAGTCATTTGGTGAAGGTAGTGGTTTCTTCAGTAAATTTTTTAGATGCAATGGCGCAGTTTGAAGCTTGTCGCCAAGATTTATTGCCATTTAGCCAGAAAGACGTTCATCAACAACTGGCTTTATTTGATAATCTTAGTACAACCATCACGCATAAAAACAGAAAGTTGCTAAATAAAGCAGTGACTTATGTAAGAGAAGCAGGTGAAGAAGAAAGGATTGATTTGATCAGTGGAACGAGAGGTTTTTCTGTTAAAGATGGTCGTCGCGTTTATGATCGCCGGATAAAATCGCTGCGTGAACACCTGATTAAACAAGGCATGCCTGAAGAGCAGATTCTCGCCTTAGATGATCCAGAAGAGCTAGATACGCCTGATGGTAGTGTGCGGCTTAAAGTGGCAGGACCGGAGCCGTTTAGTCATATTTATTTTAGGTCGGGTTCAATCAGTTTAAATAAACGAGATAATAAAAAGTTGGATTACTTACTAGAGTTTATGCGCCTGCAAAAGCCAAAAGGTACGTTAGTGCTAAAAGGTTATAGCGATAGTGAAGGGCCGCGTCAGGCAAACATGATAGTCTCTAAAAAGCGAATTGAAGTGATTAAAAAATACCTTTTATCTAAAGGGGTTAAAGCGAACCAAATAGTTACCAAAGCGTATGGCGAAAGTCGGCCAACAGCGAGTAATAGGTACCCAGCTGGTCGTCAGTTAAATAGACGGGTTGATATTTCAATCTCGGGGTAGCGCCAAGCAGCCATTCAATCGGGTATAATTCGCGCATTATTTTTAAGTTGCGAGTTCCCTCATGTCAAAACAAGAAGTCAACAAAGTTGTTTTAGCCTATTCCGGTGGGTTAGATACCTCAGTTATCCTTAAATGGTTAGAGGATGTTTATAACTGTGAAGTGGTGACCTTTACCGCCGATTTAGGCCAGGGCGAAGAGGTGGAGCCAGCTCGTGCTAAAGCCGAATCTTACGGTATCAAAGAAATATATATTGATGATTTAAAAGAAGAGTTTGTTCGTGATTTTGTTTTTCCAATGTTTAGAGCAAATACGATTTACGAAGGTGAGTACCTTCTAGGTACGTCGATCGCTCGCCCGCTTATTTCAAAACGTTTAATTGAAATTGCAAATGAAACCGGCGCTGATGCTATATCACATGGTGCAACGGGAAAAGGTAATGATCAGGTGCGTTTCGAATTGGGCGCGTATGCATTAAAACCTGATGTAAAAATTATCGCGCCGTGGCGTGAGTGGGATTTAACCTCGCGAGATACACTCATGGCGTATGCTGAAGAAGCAGGCATTGAGGTGGATATGAAGCGTGGTACAAAGTCACCGTATTCAATGGATGCTAACTTACTGCATATTTCTTATGAAGGCGATATTTTAGAAGACCCGTGGAATGAGCCAGAAGAAGACATGTGGCGCTGGTCGGTATCACCCGAAAATGCACCAGATCAAGCAACGTATATTGAGTTGGAATATAAAGCAGGTGATATTGTGGCTATTAATGGGCAGGCAATGTCTCCAGCGACGGTTCTAGCGGAGTTGAATAAAGTAGGCGGGGCAAATGGTATTGGCCGAGCCGATATCGTAGAAAACCGTTATGTAGGTATGAAAGCGCGTGGTTGTTATGAAACACCGGGCGGTACGATTATGCTTAAAGCGCATAGAGCCATCGAGTCGATTACCTTAGACCGCGAAGTGACACATTTAAAAGATGAGTTGATGCCCCGTTATGCGAGCCTTATTTATAATGGCTACTGGTGGAGCCCTGAGCGTGAAATGTTGCAAACGATGATTGATGCGTCACAAATTACAGTGAATGGACGTATCCGCTTGAAGCTTTATAAAGGCAATGTAATTGTGGTGGGTCGTGAGTCAGCAACCGATAGTTTATTTGATGAAAATATCGCTACGTTTGAAGATGATGGCGGTGCGTATGATCAAAAAGATGCAGAAGGCTTTATTAAACTAAACGCATTGCGGATGAGAATAGCGGCAAGGAAACGTTCTTAATCCAGATATTCAAAAAACAGCCCTCTGGGATCCAGAGGGCGATAAAAACTCTTTATAGATTTGAGGTCGAAAAACAATGGTAGACGGAAGGTTCGGGCTGCCTTATGCTCATAGGGCATCGGCATGTTTGAAGTAATAATTACTTAATCAGCTTTTAAGAGTTGCTGATAGCTTACAGAGTTATTTGAGCCCTGAGAATGTGGCAAATTGTCGCAGAGGCTTTAACGTTTATTTTTGTGTGACGC
>CAJXOJ010000038.1 GCA_913057515.1 uncultured Cycloclasticus sp.
ATATTGTTTACCGCCTGTTTGAATTACCGCGTACATTGTCTAGAGACTCCCTAGTTTGTGGGTGGTTTTAAAAAAGAGGCGAATTCTATCCTTTAGCACGCTATTGGTCAATCCCAAATAAACAAGGAAAAGCATTTTCTTAACTGCTTTTACGCCTTAATCCTTGTTATTATACCCCATTGATTTAATTTACTTTAACTTTATCCACCCAATGAGCAGCACAATCGCATCCCCTACAGCACCTAAAATAGACTTTAAAGCAATTCAACAACTGATGGCACCCGCCATGAGTCAAGTAGACAAAAAAATTCTACGAGAACTTAATTCTGATGTCTTATTAATTAATCAAATTGGCTATCATATTGTTAACAGCGGAGGTAAACGCCTAAGACCTATGCTCGTTGCACTATCTGCCTGTGCGTTAGGTTATGAAGGAAGTGAACACACCACGCTTGCGGCCGTTATTGAATTCATTCATACAGCCACACTCCTACATGACGATGTTGTCGATGAATCTGATATGCGCCGTGGCGATGATACCGCTAACGCCATTTGGGGTAATGCAGCTAGTATTTTGGTAGGCGACTTCCTGCATACTCGCTCATTCGAAATGATGGTCAGCGTTGACAACATGCGTGTGATGGAACTTTTGTCTCACACCACCAATGCCATTGCAGAAGGTGAAGTATTACAATTACTTAATGTTAACAACCCTGATACCAACGAAGCACAATACCTCGAAGTTATCCGAAGAAAAACAGCTAAACTTTTTGAGGCCTCCACTCAACTGGGCGCCATACTGGCCAATAAGGATGAGCCCATAGAGACTGCCATAGCCTCCTACGGGCTTCACCTTGGCAATGCTTTTCAGATCATGGATGACATGCTTGATTACACAGCCGATGTAGATGAATTAGGCAAAAATCTTGGCGACGACTTAGCCGAGGGAAAACCAACGCTACCACTCATTCATGCCATGCAGCATGGTTCCAAACAACAAGCTGATTTTATTAAAGAATCCATTAGCAAAGGTGACCGCACTGCTTACCTTGATATTTTAGCCATCATTAAATCTACGGGGTCATTAGAATACACAGCCGCATTTGCAGATAAGGAAGCTCAAAAAGCGATAGATGCGCTCAATATTTTACCGAATAGTGACTATAAAAAGGCCATGGAGCAACTTGCCTTGTTTTCCATACAACGTAGTTACTAGCCAATTACATGATCACCTTCATTTAACTTTTAACAGAATCAGCTTTCAAGCTTTCAAAAGCACTTTGTAGTCACCTGCATCGTACAACTTTTGATAAATAGTTTGATATAATTTCTTTTTAACTTTGAAAAAACAACAGGTACATTTATGAGTGTAGAGCAACACGATCAATATTTAGCTGAGTGGGAAAGTCGTCAGGAAATTGCTGAAAGCATGATTCCCATCATTGGTAAAATGTACCGTGGAAGTGGCGTAGTCCTTAAAATTTATGGCCGAACACTAATTAATGCTTCCCCCGTATCATTACTGAAACTGCACCGCTATGTTCGTCAATTTGAGAAAGTTGAGCTCTCTATTCACGATAGCTTTAAGGTATTAATTGCCCTACAAAAAATGAAGCTTGGGCCTGTGCGTATTGATTTAGGCATTTTAGCCGTTCAATTCAACAATCAATCACAGGGCCTAGAACTTGAAGATTTTCTAGCGGAAAAACTTGGCGCAGGCATTCGCCAAGTCCAAGAACAGTCTATTTCACAACCGAGAGACGTGGTTCTGTACGGTTTTGGTCGCATTGGTCGTTTGCTAGCTCGCTTACTTATTGAGCGCACTGGCTCGGGCAACAAAATGCGCCTTAGAGCTATCGTCGTCCGTAAGGGCGGTGACAATGATTTACAAAAACGCGCCAGTTTGCTTCGCCGAGATTCTGTGCATGGCTCGTTTAAAGGCACAATTAAAGTTGATGAAGAAAACAACACCATCATGGCGAACGGCAATTTAATCCAAGTGATTTACGCCAGCCATCCAAAGGAAATCGACTATACACAGTTTGGGATTGATGATGCCCTTATTGTTGATAACACAGGGATTCGTCGTGACGAAGCTGAACTCAGCGAACATTTCTTATCAAAGGGCGCTGGCAAAGTGCTACTCACTGCCCCTGGTAAAGATGTAAAAAATATCGTTTTTGGCGTTAATACTGATGATATTAAAAATGAGGATAAAGTTATTTCTGCCGCCAGCTGTACCACTAACGCGATCACACCGACCTTAAAAGCCATCAACGAGCAGTATGGCATTATTAAGGGTCATGTGGAAACGGTACACTCATACACGAATGACCAGAACCTCATCGACAATTACCACAAGGGTGAAAGACGTGGCCGTGCAGCTGCACTGAACATGGTCCTCACTGAAACAGGCGCTGCCAAAGCGGTGTCTAAAGCACTTCCGGAACTCGAAGGTAAATTAACGGGTAACGCAATCCGCGTTCCAACCCCTAATGTTTCCATGGCAATTCTTAACCTCAGTTTAGAAAAAGAAACCGACAAACACACTTTGAATGATTTCTTACGTGAAACTGCACTTCATTCACCCATGCGCGAGCAAATTGACTTCACCACCTCAACGGAGATCGTATCAACTGATTTAGTGGGCGCACGCAAGGCATGCACGATTGACTCTAAAGCAACTATTGCAACGGGTGACTCATGCGTTTTGTACCTTTGGTATGACAATGAATTTGGCTACAGCTGTCAAGTTGTCCGCGTGATGCAAAAAATGGCCGGCTTAGACTTTCCATCATTACCCACTAATGACTAAAAAGTATATTCTTTAAAAAAAAGCCCGCTTTATAGCGGGCTTTTTTATACTTAGCGTTAACCAATGCTTAATACCTACAGCCATAAAACATCAGTTTATTGACCAAGGTAAATAACTTAAGTATTAAGCTTTATTAGGGCGGCTAGCAATAAGATCATCAACAACTGATGGGTCTGCTAACGTTGACGTATCGCCCAGCTCATCAATGAGATTCTCGGAAATTTTACGCAAAATTCGACGCATAATTTTACCCGAACGAGTCTTAGGCAAGCCTGGCGCCCATTGAATAACATCAGGCGAAGCAATGGGACCAATTTCGTTGCGCACATGATCAACCAGCTCCTTACGCAATTCATCCGTTGCCTCCACACCGTCCATTAAGGTCACAAAGGTATATATCCCTTGCCCTTTAATATCATGTGGGTAACCAATAACAGCCGCCTCCGCTACCGCTGGATGAAGCACTAATGCACTTTCAACTTCAGCCGTGCCCATACGGTGGCCAGATACATTAATCACATCATCAACGCGGCCCGTTATCCAGTAGTAGCCACCTTCGTCTCTGCGCGCGCCATCTCCTGGAAAATACAAGCCTGGGTAATTTGCAAAATAGGCATCAATATAACGTTGATGATCACCAAATAATGTCCTAAACATACCTGGCCAGGGGCCCTTAATAACCAAAATACCTTCAGCCGGGTTACCCAGTACTTCATTACCGTCGTTATCGACCAAGCCAAACTCCACACCAAAGAACGGTTGCATTGCAGAACCTGGTTTCAGATCTGTAGCCCCCGGCAATGGCGTCATTAAAATACCACCTGTTTCCGTTTGCCACCAAGTATCAACAATGGGGCAACGACTTCCACCAACCACTTTGTAATACCACTCCCAAGCTTCAGGGTTAATCGGCTCACCCACACTGCCTAGAATACGTAAATTACTCAAGTCACAGGCTTTAACATATTCATCACCTTTTGCCATTAATGCTCTAATCGCGGTCGGTGCTGTATAAAAAATATTAACCTTATGCTTTTCACAAACCTGCCAAAAACGCGAAGCATCTGGGTAAGTTGGAACGCCTTCAAACATGAGTGTTTGCGCACCATTAGCTAACGGGCCATAAACAATATAAGTGTGCCCTGTCACCCAACCAACATCTGCTGTGCACCAATAAATATCACCCTCATGATAATCAAAGACATATTTATGCGATACCGCAGCATGCAATAAATACCCCCCTGTTGTATGCAAAACACCTTTCGGCTTACCTGTAGAGCCCGATGTATACAAAATAAATAATGGGTCTTCTGAGTCCATCTCTTCAGGCGGGCAGTCTGCTGATGCATTCTCAATTAACTCGTGATACCAAACATCTCGGCCTTCTGTCCAATCAACAGTACCACCTGTCCGTTTCACCACCACGACCGATTCAACCAACGGGCAACTACTTAGAGCCTTGTCAGCATTCGCTTTTAAAGGAACTGCTTTACCCCCGCGCATGCTTTCATCAGTGACGATAATAATTTTTGCTTTAGAGTCAATAATCCGGTCCTTCAGGGCGTCTGCCGAAAAGCCACCAAAAACAACCAAATGCACCGCACCAATTCTGGCACACGCCAGCATTGCAATAGCCGCTTCGGCGACCATTGGCATATAAATACAAACGCGGTCACCTTTTTTTACACCACGAGCTTTTAAGCCATTAGCAAAACGGCATACTTCTGCATGCAACTCTTTATAGGTGTATGTTTTATCTACTGTTGGGTCATCGCTTTCCCAGATAATAGCCGGTTGATCACCACGGGTTTCTAAATGCCGATCTAAGCAGTTAACACTCACGTTAAGTTTGCCACCTTCAAACCATTTAACTTCGCCTTTTCGGAAATCATAATCAACAGTCGTTTCCCACTGTTTTGACCATGTCAAAAATTCGTTTGCTTTTTCATTCCAAAAGCCATTTCTATCCTCAATTGAACGCTTATATTCACGCTCATACCGCTCTTTGTTGATATGCGCATGAGCCGCTACTTCAGTTGGTACCTTATGAATATGATGCTCTGACATCCTATCTTTCCTCATTTCTAAATTTATTGTCCATACCAGCCATTTTAGTGCATAAACATGCCGCCGTTCATGCTTAAATCTGACCCCGTTGTGTAAGCCGCCAGCTCACTTGCTAAGAATGAAATACCGTGGGCTATTTCTTCAGGCTTACATAATCGCCCCACAGGAATACTGTTTTCAATTTTCTGCCGAACATCTTCAGCAATAGCCATCACCATCGGTGTTGCAACATAGCCCGGCGAAATAGTGTTCACGGTAACGCCTTTACGTGCCGTTTCACGTGCTAATGCTTTTGTAAACCCATGCATACCCGCTTTTGCTGCCGAGTAATTGACTTGACCCACCTGACCTAACTGGCCGTTTACCGAAGAAACGTTGATAATTCGACCAAAACCACGCTCAACCATCCCTTCAAAAACCTGACGAGTCATATTAAATAAACTATTCAAGTTTGTATCAATCACGGCCTCCCAACGCTCAATGGGCATTTTTTTAAACATCCCATCTTTCGTAATACCGGCGTTATTAACTAATATATCGATAGCCCCCACATTCTCTTCAACCCACTTAAGCGCCGCACCACAAGCTTCAAAATCCGTGACTGGGCAATGCACTATCTCAATATCGAAGCCTGCCTCTTTTTGAGCAATTTGCCATTTTTTTGCTTTTTCCTCGTTATTATAAGCCGCTACCACTTTGTAACCATCTTGTACAAAACGTTGACAGACTGCCTCACCAATCCCACCTGTACCACCCGTAACCAATGCAACTCGCTGACCCATCTTCTTCCTCCTGAAAAATTACCTTTTCATACACCCGATAAAGTGATTTACAATCGCACAATGCAACCACCCTCTTGGTAGCCATGGCCCTTTATTTTTTATCTAGACCAATTTGATAGTGCCAAAATAAACCTGTCTTTACAAGTAAAAAAAAGCATGGTTTTGACTCACTTCTATCGATTTTCTTCACTCATATGACGTTAATTCTGTTATTTTTCAATCAACAATACTTTTTATACTTTTTAAGCTAAACTTAAACCATAATTTTATTCATTCGACAATAATTTATGCTTAATACACCTGACTATCGAAAATTTGCCCGTATGGATACTGTATGTGACATTGAGTTCATCCATCCAACGACTGGAGCTAAAGGCACCGCTAGCTGTATTAATTTAAGCGCGGCGGGTATTCTTTTTACAACAGTAGACAAGTTAACGACTGGTTCCTCGCTAGAAATATCTGTAAAGCCTGTTAACCCCATCACCCCTCCACTTAATGCTATCATTGAAATCATTCGTGTCGTTCCCGTTGACACCAACCAATATGAAGTAGCAGCCACCATCGAAGGCATTAAAGGCGTCTGAGAATTAACCGGTAGGATAAAACGTGTACCGCATTACCAAGAATTTAAGCTTTTGTTATGGCCATCGGCTGATGAATCACCCTGGCAAATGTCGCCACCTTCATGGCCACTCAGCACGTGTCGCCATTACACTTGAGTCAAACGAACTGAATGATCAAGGAATGGTGTGTGATTTCTCAGATATCAAAAACTATGTTGGCGAGTGGGTCAATAAAACTCTTGATCATAACTTTCTATTACATAAAGATGACCCTGTTTTGCCCCTTCTCCAAGACGCTGGCGAACGCTTGATGGTTGTTGACGAACACCCCACCGCAGAATTCCTAGCAAAGCTCATTTATAATTATGTCGTTAAAGGGGGCTTTCCCGTTGTCGACGTTTCTGTTTGGGAAACTGACAGCGCAAAAGCCAGTTACTCAACTCGCTAATGCAGCATACCGTTAGGCCGCTTAACAAGTCTTTTTGCCTGCAAATGCTTTGTGAAGAAAACTACGTAAAGCTGTTAAGACTAGTGCCAAAAATCGATCTTGGCGACTTCTCTAGCACCGCTATTCAAACCGATGTTATCGCGACTGGGCCCTTTACTTATACCGCCTATATTCACCCAACAGGCAGTCACGCCGAATCAACAACATCACGTTTCAAGTGTCGTATCTACCTAGATACAAAATCGGTCGAGGTCGTCAGTATTGATGCTTCTTTAAGGTTGAATCAACGGCAAACAACCTCACCTAGAGATATCTTAAACAATAAATGGGCCTTGAATTATTTTTTTGAAAAGTGGCTCAGCTTCCAGTTAAACCTATCTCGCAATGAACAATCCTCCCACCAACCGATCAACGCCTGACTGCTATTTAAGGTTTCTTACTTAGCTTAAAAACAATTGGACTCAGTAATAACAAGGCCACCAAATTAGGTATTGCCATTAAGCCATTGAGTACATCGGCCAATAACCATAGGAAATTTAAATCCATAACAGCCCCAACGGGAATCGCCAGCACCCACACGATTCTATACCACCGAATAACACCTACCCCTAAAATATATTCAGCGCATCGCTCGCCATAATAGCTCCAACCCAATAACGTTGTAAGAGCAAAAATAGCCAAGCCGAAGCTCACCACATACTCACCATACCCAGGCAGTCCTACACTAAAGGCATGGGCCGATAATGACGCACCCGTCTCGCCGCTGGTCCAACTGCCTGTTAAGATAATAACCAGTGCGGTCATCGTGCAAATAATAATAGTGTCAATAAATGTGCCCAACATTGCAATTTTGCCTTGCCGCACGGGGTTATTTGTTTTTGCAGCAGCGTGCGCAATTGGCGCAGTGCCCAAGCCGGCTTCGTTCGAGAAAACACCTCGAGCAACACCGAAGCGAATTGCCGCCATCACACCCGCACCGGCAAAACCACCGGCTGCAGCTGTACCTGTAAACGCATCAGTCACAATCAACTGAAGCGCTATGGGCACAGAGCCTAAATGTTGAATAATAATCATGCCTGCGCCCACAACATAAGCAACTCCCATTAATGGAACTAACCTAGAAGCAACATGACCTATTCGCTTAATACCCCCAACCAACACAGCATAAACAACAATAGCCATTACCAAACCTGTTTGCCAAGCAGGCACACCCAGCGTACTAGTTAACGCGTCAGCCACTGAGTTTGCTTGAATAGTATTACCAATTCCAAACGCCGCGAGCGCACCAAACAAGGAGAACAAAAAGCCTAACCATTGCCAATGTTTACCCAAACCATTCTTAATGTAATACATCGGGCCGCCTACATACGCACCGTTCGCATCAACTTCTCGATAGTTAACGGCTAATACGGCTTCAGCATATTTAGTCGCCATTCCAACGAGGGCAGTTAACCACATCCAAAAAATAGCGCCCGGTCCGCCTAAAAAAATCGCCGTTGCCACTCCTGCAATATTACCAGTACCGATTGTCGCCGCTAATGATGTCATCAATGCATTAAATGGGCTAATCTCCCCCGCCTCTGACTCATTACTAACACGCCCCCGCCAAAGCAATGAAAAGGCCGCGGGGATTTGGCGGATGGGTAAAAAAAACAGCCCCAACATTAAATAAACGCCCGTCCCTAATAGCAAAGCCAGAATAACCGGGCCCCAAACAAAACTACTGATTGAGCTGAGTACTTGTGTTAATGTTTCCATAATTTTTCTATCGTCAATAATGAAAGTTCATTGAGATTGGCAAATAAGCGACGCCAATCTAAACCTTTTAAGATGTTTTGCAATAATTTAGTTTGACTGCATTATTACAGTTTACTAAGTAAAAAGTTAAGTTTCATATAACGGTATGATTTATTTCACTGACAGTTGGACAAACGTTTGAGCATCATCAATACATTCATGCACTCGATTCATTTATTATCAAAGGAACTACTATGTACAACAAACAATCCCCTTATTCAATCAGCCTGAAAAAAGACGACGAAATCTATATCTGCCAGTGCGGAAAGACATCAAATGCGCCACATTGTGACGGCAGCCATAAACGAGCTGATGGCATTAGACCTTTAGTCCATACTGCCAAAAAAGATGGTGAGCTTTACGTCTGCGGGTGTAACAAGTCATCTAATATGCCCTGGTGCGATGGCAGCCATAATCAGTAAGAATTATTCAAACTCACCTATACTTATGACCCTTTTAAGCGATTTTTTCGATTCTGATGAGTTATCAGATAACGCCATGTATTTTTTTGAAATGCATGGTTTTTTAACCAGCCAAGTTGTTCAGCCAGGCACTTTAACTCAGCAACAAATCCTAGCTGAAATACTTCCTGATAATGAAGTTGATGACACAATTTCCGAGGCCATTGTCAGCCTAAAAAAAGAAATTGAACAGGCCTTGTTGAATGGTGATTTCCCAACTATCTTAGCCGACGAAGATGACGAGGACTCGCTGACACTGTGGGCTTCAGGGTTCATGCAAGGTGTTTTTAGCCAAGAAGAGCTTTGGTTTAGTCATCACCCTGAAGAAGTTGCCGAACTCACCTTGCCCATTCTAAGCTGCTCTGAATTATTGGAAGATGAGCCGCCCTTAACTGACGATTTGCTCGACGAAATGAGCGAAAAAATCCCTGATTGTGTTATTGACCTTTACCTATTATTTAACAGCCCCGAGGGCGCTTAGCTTTAACCTTGCCTGAGCCTTCATTTTTGCAACATTCACTGGTTAGGGATCTTCAGTGGGTTATAGCTAACCCACCTATTATTCAAGGACAGCAGGATAATAGAAACTGGACCTCAGCAAATGACTGGGCTCAAGCACACAAAGATTTTAAACGGCAACTTGACGAACTAAACGAAAACCCTCAGCCACTGGTTAATTTATTAGCAGAGCAACGAGATTATCGACTAGGGCACCGCTTCGAAACGCTGCTCAGCTATTGGTTTAAGCATAATGGTCGGCATGAAATTTTAGCCCAAAACCTGCAAGTCCAAGATCACAACAGAACCATTGGTGAATTTGATTTTATTGTAAAGGACCGCTTAACGCACAATATCCAACACTGGGAAGTCGCTTGTAAATTTTACATTGACATAAACGATACCTCTCAAGCCGAACATTGGGTTGGGCCCATGTTAAAAGACCGCTTGGATATTAAGTACCACTCAATGCGATCAAGGCAAAGTAAATTATCAGCGCACCCCGCCGCTAAAACACAACTCAAGCGGCTTAATATGTCAATTGATGAGCATATCTGCCTTATAAAAGGTCGCTTATTTCACCCTCTTCGGTCATCGAGCAAGGTTTACCCCAGCGTCATTTCAAGCAGTCATCAACGCGGGCAATGGGCTAGAGTAGATGATTTCCTGGAATACTTTCAGGCAGAAAAAATCCAATGGCAACTACTGGATAAAAACCAATGGATGGCAGCGCAAACGTATATGCCTGATCAACGCTACTTCACTACTGTTGATATTGTTCAATACTTTTTAGATCGTCCAAAAAATTCTCCGTTATGCCTTGCTGGGTTTTTATCCGATACACCAACAAAACAAGAAAAAACCCGTGTCTTTTTAGTCGCAAAAGATTGGGCGAAAAATTTGAATTTCACCGATAATACGGCCATACACTTAAACTAATGAACCGAGATATCCTTTGAGTAACGACGTAGACCAACCCATAGAAAACTTTGTCATCAACGGCTGCCATGTCACTTTGTTGGGCACCGCCCATGTTTCCAAAGCCAGTGCTGAAGCAGTGAAAACGCTTATTGAAACAAATAACTATGACGCGGTTGCGGTCGAGCTTTGCCCAAGCCGATACAGTGCTTTAATTGATCCTGACAGCCTCGCTAAAATGGATTTATTTAATGTCATCAAAAGCGGTAAAGCGGCGATGGTCACAGCCAGCTTGGCATTAGGCGCTTTCCAGCAAAAAATGGCAGATGAACTCGGCATTGAACCTGGCGCAGAAATGAAAGTCGCTGCTGACCTAGCACAACAATCTCACAAACCCGTCTTACTAATTGATAGAGAAGTGGGCACCACATTAAAACGTGTTTACCGAAACGTACCTTGGTGGAAACGTATGGAATTGGTGTCCGGTCTTTTAGGTAGTGTCATGTTTTCAGAAAAAGTCAGCGAGGATGATATTGAGAAGCTCAAAGAGGGTGATGTGTTAGACGCCACTTTTTCTCAATTTGCAGAGTCTTCGAGTGAGATTTATGAGCCGCTTGTTAACGAACGAGATCAATATATGGCGCACCGTATCGTTAACGATGCTAACTCGGGGCAATACAGCAGCATGCTCGCAGTTATTGGAGCCGGCCATTTAAAGGGCATCAAAGCCTACATTGACTCTCAGCTTCAAGACGCTAAAAGTCTCGAAGAACTCGACACTCTCCCCGCCCCTAGCCAATGGCCAAAAATTATTCCTTGGATTATTGTTGCACTAGTTTTTATTGGTTTTGGCATTGGTTTTAATCGCGCGCCTGAACTGGGCTGGCAATTAGTCATCGAGTGGGTCGTTATTAATGGTGGGCTCTCTGCATTAGGCGCCTTACTGGCAACAGCTCACCCGCTGACCATTATCACCGCATTTTTAGCAGCGCCTTTAACATCTCTTAATCCAACGGTTGGCGCAGGTATGGTAACCGCTGCTACAGAGGCGTGGATAAGAAAACCTCGTGTCGGCGATTTTTCAACACTAAAAAAAGACACGGTAAAACTATCCGGCTGGTGGAAAAACAGAGTCTCCCGCACCTTGTTGGTTTTTTTGTTTAGCACCATCGGCTCAGCAGCCGGCACTTATATCGCAGGCTTTAGAATTTTTGAACAATTAACTTAGCTTAACAAGCTCGTGAACATTCTTGCGCACTTGTTGACTCATAACCAAACCAGCATCATCAATAATTGCGTTAAGCACCTTGCCGAAGGTTAACTTTCCTTTGTCGTTAGCCCAGATAATCCCTTCGTTATAAAGCATTTCAATGAAGCCTTTAAATAAGACTTTATCAAAAAACTCCGGCGAGTTAAGGCCATTTAGACGCGATAATTTTTCCGCCATTTCACCCGCTGCTTTTTCCAACTCAAAGCGCGTAAAAGATCCTTCGCCATTTTGCTTTAGCAGCAGCACCGTTAAATAAAAACGCTCCAAACTTAATAACACGCCACGGGATAAATAAGTCATCGTTTGCTGATGTCCTTCAGCCACCGACAAGCTGTCAGATGATTGTTTAATTAAGCCTTGGTCAATGAAACTAGCGATCACTTTTTTTGCTGTATAGGTAATTTGCCTATTACTCCAATGCATCGAAAGCTCATCTTTTAAAAAGGGGTACACCAATCTAAACCAATGCACGATTTGCTTAGGCTTTAATGATTGATGACTCAAAAAACAGCAAGCAACAAAGGAAGGCAAAACAAATAAGTGAACAATATTGTTTCTAAAGTACGTCATCAACACGGCATCACTACCGTCTACATAAAAACTAGTCTCGCCTTCAGCTACATTCCTTTTTACCGTACCAAACTGTTCGCCATAAGCAATAATCTCTTCTGCCGTTAACTGAATACGGGTGACATCTTTAGAATAGGGAGCAGCCTCTAATAACGCCAAATAAATATCTAATTGTTGTCGCAAGCTTGCTTCGCTCATCGATTGATCTGGCGAATTTAAAAGCGCCATTGCCAACAAGCCCATTGCATTAACATGTGTTGCCTCATTAATACCAGACATGATTTTACTGCCTAATTTGCTCACCAGCTTGCTAACACGCTCCTTATCGTCGGCACTGTCTTCACGTCGCCATTGCGGATATTCCGATTCGATCAATTTATCCAGATAAATGGGTGAACCAAAGTTAACATGCACCTGCCCAAAATGGTCTTTCAAGGCTTTAAATGAACGTAAAACACCCATCACGGATTCAGACTTTTTCGGCTTACCGCTTAACTCGTTTACATAGGTTTCACCTTCAACCAGTTTTTCATAGGCGAAATTCACCGGAATAAAGACCACAGACCGTTTATGGTTCCTGAGATAGCTACGCACGCTCATTGCTAGCAAACCCGGCTTAGCCTTTAGCTTGCGCCCTGTACGGCTACGACCACCTTCAACAAAATACTCAACGGCTGTACCGCTACTGGCTAAATAGCCCATGTACGCTTCAAATACGGCACCATAAAGAACATTTCCTTTAAATGTCCGGCGGAGGAAAAAAGCACCACAACGCCTAAACCATGGACCAACGATAGGAATATTTAAATTAATGCCTGCCGCCACATGTGGTGGCGCCAAGCCATGTGTAAATAATGCGTAAGACAGAACCAAGTAATCCATATGGCTTTGGTGGCTTGGCACATACACAATTTGATGTTCCCGTGACAGTCGTTCAACACGCAAAAAATGATGTAGAACAATTCCATCGTATAGTTTATTCCACAGCCAGCCCAGTATCTTCTCAAGCACAACGGCCGCTCGAATATTAATAACGGCTGCAATTTCAATGGCATATGCCTTAGCTTGTTTTTCTGACTCAGCTCTTGAGAGCTTGCTACGTTTGACCTCTCGCTGTATAGCCTGCTGAACAATATCAGTTTTTATTAAGTCTTCAGCCAGCTTTTTAGGTGACAATTGATCAGGCCCAATCATCACTAAACGCACTCTCGCAAAGTGCACGCGTAACACGCGCGTTAGCTTTCTAGTGTGATAGTGGACGCTTTGCCCTTCAGCCGTTAACTGCTTAAGTGAAACAGGTTCGCCAAACCGTACAACGGTAGAGCGTCCATTAAACAATATCGATAATGCACGAGAAAAAAGCGTCGACTTAACACCCTCATCTATAAACAAGCGGCTCCAAAAACCCTCCGATTTTTTCGGCCCACGGCCCCAAAAAATTGACACTGGAACGATCAACACATCTTCGCCCGTCGTTTCCGTTGCCGCGATAAGCCTTGCCAAGCGAGCTGGAGCGGGGTTCGCTTTATGTGTTTTTAAGCTTTCTAACGAAAATAAAGCAGACGGCTCAAGCGTAGACCCAACCTCAATGCCATTAGAAGGTAATGGTAACGCCAAATCCCCACACAGTTGCTCCAACACAATCTGCTTTGCACTCGCGTCACTCATTGCTGCGTAACACACTTTTTTATTTTTCAGCGCCTGTAACTGGGCACTGTTTTTGGGCAACACCGTCGCTTTAACCCAAAAAGACAACAACCAACGTAATAGAAAAGAACCTGGCATCACTATTTACCGGCCGACAGTGCTGGAAATACAACCGGATGAGAGTCTCCCATTTTTTCAACCTCTGTTGACTGAGTTAACGTCTCGAAATCAAATAACTGCCGATCTAATAACTGTGAGGGTTTTATATTTTTCAAACCATTAAAGATTGTTTCTATCCGCCCTGGAAATTCTCGGTCCCATTGATTCAACATTTTTTTCATTTGCACTCGTTGCAGGTTGTCTTGGCTTCCGCACAAATTGCACGGAATAATGGGGTACTTTTTAAGTTCGGCAAACTCTGCAATATCTTTTTCTCTCGAATATGACAACGGCCTAATCACAATATGTTTGCCATTATCACTTTTAAGTTTTGCCGGCATGGCTTTGAGTTGGCCACCATAAAACATATTCAGAAAAAACGTCTCAATAATGTCATCACGATGATGCCCTAAGGCAATTTTATTAAACCCGTTATCTTCAGCATAGGCATACAGAGCACCCCTGCGCATTCTTGAACACAGCCCGCAGGTCGTTTTCCCTTCAGGTATGACACTGGTAACAACGCTATAAGTGTCTTGCTCAATAACATGATAAGGCACCTTTATTGACTGCAAGTACTCGGGCAATATATGTTCTGGAAACCCAGGTTGTTTTTGATCTAAATTGACTGCGAGCAACTCAAAGTTAATCGGCGCACTTTTCTGCAAGTTAAGCAAAATATCCAACATCGTGTATGAATCTTTACCTCCTGACAAACACACCATAATCCGGTCACCCTCTTCAACCATATTATAGTCAGCAATTGCTTGCCCCATTTCACGCCGCAAACGCTTTTGCAGCTTGTTATAACGTGTTTTAGTTTTATCTACTGTACTCATTCGTGCATTTTAACAGAGAACACCACCGCGCTATAAGGAGATGCACGCCTGCTTGCAAAATGCTATAACAATACAAAAACTAGAAGAGGTCGTCAGTATGTCCAATATTAATCTTCAAGATCGTGCCGTTGGCGCTATTATGGGTGCATACATCGGTGATGCCTTAGGGCTCGGGCCACACTGGTATTACAACCTTGATGAGCAACGAGAGCAGTATGGTGATTGGGTAGATGACTATACTGACCCGCAGACCGACCGTTATCACGGCGGTATGAAAGCCGGACAATCCTCCCAATCAGGCATTATTCTCACGATGCTAATTGATTCGATTGTTGATAATCAGGATTATCAAGAAGCCGATTTCTGCCGTCGACTCGATGAACAGCTTTTCCCCTTATTAGACGGCACACCTAATAGCGGCCCAGGTGGTTTTACTAGCCAATCAATCCGTGAGGCTTGGGCCTTACGCACCCAACAGCAAAAACCTTGGGGTCAAGTCGCAGGCTTTACTGATAATACTGAAGCCGCTGAGCGAATACTGGCCCTTGCTGTTCGCTATGCGACTGATCCGTCTATGCTAGCCAGCACAGTATCTAGCAACACGTTATTAACGCAATGTGATGAAACAATCAACGCCATGACCGTTGCTTATGGTGCTGTGCTCGGGATGCTAGTGCAAGGTCACCCCTTAGACGAAGAATTATCAACTAAATTAATGCAATTAGTCGGCAAGCAAGAACTGCCGTTTCATGCCATGAGTATAGCGGGCAGCAAGCCCTCTGCTGCAGGCACCTTTGCCTCACCTGACGCATTATTATCACCCTCAAGCATTGCACGCGCAGCTCATGAAAATTTAATCCAACCTGCTTGGAAAGTATCCCTTGTATATGGCATGCCATGTGCCGTTTATCATCAATTTCCTGCTTGTTATTACCTAGCCGCGCGTTATTCAGATGATTTTGAAAATGCCGTGTTACACGCCATCAATGGGGGTGGGCAAAATATGGCTCGCGCTATGTTAACGGGCGCTCTTGTTGGTGCACAGGTCGGTATTAAAAACATCCCCCAACGATTCATTGATGGCTTAGAAAATTCAACTGAACTGCTGAAACGGGCGGAAAAACTAGCGGCTTTAATAAACTAAGTTGATGGCCTTATCTAACGCAAAAAGCTGGAAGCCTTTCTTAGATGATGAGTTAAACCAGCCTTATATGCTGGTTCTTAAAGAGTTTTTACGCATAGAAAAGAATGATGGCAAGATTATCTACCCGCATTCCTCTCACTGGTTCCACGCATTAGAAATGACACCGTTACCGACCGTAAAAGTTGTCATCATAGGTCAAGACCCCTACCATCAACCGTATCAAGCACACGGCTTATGCTTTTCAGTACAGCCAGATGTAAAAATACCACCTTCCTTGTTAAATATTTATAAAGAGTTACAAGCAGATTTGGGTATTCCTTATGCCCTGCATGGCTGTTTAGAAAGCTGGGCAAAGCAAGGCGTATTATTACTGAACAGTGTGTTGACCGTTGAATACAACAAACCAAATTCACACCAAGGAAAAGGCTGGGAAAAATTTACCGACAAAATTATTCGTACGGTAGCCGAGCAAAACGAACACGTGGTGTTTTTACTTTGGGGTAATTATGCACAAAAAAAAGGTGCCTTTATAGACGAACAACGCCACCTCGTTTTAAAAGCCCCACACCCATCGCCCTTATCTGCTCACCGTGGTTTTTTAGGTTGCCGACATTTCAGTAAAACCAACCAATACTTAGAACAGCATCAGCAAACAGCTATTCATTGGGAGCTGCCTAAACTTGTTAGTCCTATTTATTAGTTTTTAACGTTCAAAGCATAACACCTCATATTAGCAAGGCTTGCTGTTTTGCTTTGCTAAAAATTGACCGCCTCTATTCACCGTATATAACGAAACTAGGCTAGCAAGGCAACAAGAGCCTCGCGTGCCAATACTCATTCATCCTCTAGCTATTCCTATCCAAGCTAGAGGATGATTGTCAATTATAAATATCGCTACCCTACTGAAAATCAGCTACCCAACGAATCTAACTCAGCCCAATACCTTAATTGCTTAGCGGCTATGACCATATTGTTCAAAGCCTGCTCCACCTCCGGCCAAGCACGTGTTTTTAAGCCGCAATCTGGGTTCACCCACAGTCTCTCCAACGGAACCCGCCTTGCTGCCTGCTTCATTAAATACTCTATCTGCTCAATTCTTGGCACATTTGGCGAGTGGATATCATAAACCCCAGGGCCAATTTCATTTGGGTACTGAAACTGCTCAAAAGCATCTAACAATTTCATATCTGATCGTGAGGTTTCAATGGTAATCACATCAGCATCCATGTCACGGACTGAGCTCATAATGTCGTTAAAGTTTGAATAACACATGTGAGTATGAATCTGCGTATCATTTTTCACCCCTGAGGTGGTAATACAAAAAGCCTCAATAGCCCAGCTTAAGTATTTTGCCCATTGTTTTTTTCGCAACGGTAAGCCTTCTCGTAACGCCGCTTCATCTATTTGAATAATACGAATACCTGCTTTTTCAAGATCCAGCACCTCATCTCGTATTGCTAAAGCTATTTGTTGGCATGTGGTCGCACGGTTTTGGTCATCTCTAACAAACGACCAATTCAAAATTGTCACCGGCCCTGTCAACATTCCTTTAACCGGTTTATCGGTTAACGATTGTGCATAGCTAGCCCACTTCACTGTCATCGGTTTAGGTCTAGCCACATCACCATAAATAATCGGCGGTTTAACACAACGAGACCCATATGACTGTACCCAGCCGTTTTGTGTAAAGGCAAAGCCCTGTAATTGTTCGCCAAAATACTCCACCATGTCGTTTCTTTCTGGCTCACCATGTACCAATACATCCAAGCCCAGCGCTTCTTGTTTGGCAATCACATCGGCAATCTCTTGTTGCATGGCAGATTGGTAATCTGCCTGAGAAAGCTCGCCCTGCTTGTAACGTCGCCTGTTCGACCTAATCTCTGTCGTTTGTGGAAACGAGCCAATGGTCGTCGTTGGGAAGTTAGGCAGGTGCAAATGCTGCTGTTGAAGTTTAATCCGCTCGTTAAAACCTAAGCCTCGCTTTAAGCTTAAGCTTTTCACGTTTTCTAAACATCGCTGAACCTCTTTATTATGCACCAGCGAAGACTTTTCCCTATTGTTAATGGCTTCTCTATTACGAGAAAACTCATCGCTTGATAAGCAGTTATTATCTAACACGGCGGCTTTTACTAATTGCAGCTCGGTAAGTTTTTCTGTGGCAAAAGACAACCAAGATTTAATGACATCCGCTAAGGATGTTTCAAACGCCAAATTAACAGGCACATGCAGTAAAGAGCAAGAAGGTGCCAACCATAACTCGCCATTCCAGCGTTGTTGAATAGCTTGTGTCACGGTAACTGTCGCTTCCAAATTGTTTTTCCAAACATTTCGGCCATCAATAATACCGACTGACAACACCT
>CAJXOJ010000039.1 GCA_913057515.1 uncultured Cycloclasticus sp.
AAGAAACACCGGTACAAGAAACACCGGTACAAGAAACACCGGTACAAGAAACACCGGTACAAGAAACACCGGTACAAGAAACACCGGTACAAGAAACACCGGTACAAGAAACACCGGTACAAGAAACACCCATACAAGATGCACTGAGAAGTCAAACTTCTATAGAAAATGAACTGCTAACTAGTAGTGTACAAAGGAACCCTCTACAAGAAAGCGTAAGTGATAATAGGTTTGTTAGCACAACATATAAAGCGGGCTCTTTGTTTTCTACAAACAAAAAAGGGAGTACAAATTCGGCGCCTGTAAAATCTGTTGCTCCGAATAAGACTTGCCAAGTCTATGCTAGGGGAAGATGCATGATGTAGAGTAAGAGGTTTTATATTAGGTAATTTTGTTTAACCTTTGATAAAACAGGTGTTTAACCAGGAGCTTTATAAATGCGATAAAATTATTTAGAACTAAATAGATGGTTTTTAGTTTATAAAATGTAGGTGGTCTAATCCCTTAAAGCCAAGTTTAACAACTTGGCTTTAAGGGATTAGTCGGTTTTATACCAAGGCTTGCTATTAACGCTTCTTTCTATTAACCAGAATGTAAAGGACGCATTGATTACTTAATTAGTTTTATGAAAAAAATTATAAATATTTCTTTTAATCACAATAATGGTGGCCTAACCTTAGATGCTGATTTGCTAGGAGCATTACTAACTAAAGGAGGTTACAGGGTTTGGTACAATGCATTCCCAATAAACCTCAGAGGGCTTTCAAAAAGAAGGCTTCAAGTCGTTAAAAAACTGTCATTTCACTTTTTGCGGCTCCTAACGTATTTGTCTATTTTAAAAGTTAAGCCAATTTCAGTAACGCTTCATTTAGAGCAAATAAAAATAAGACAAGTCAACATGTCTAAGAAGAATATTTTTATTGCTAACCTAGAATGGTTGATGGATGAGAGTTACGCCTTATTTGACAAAATAGATTTGTTTGTATGTAAAACGAAAGATGCGGAGTCTTTTTTCAATGAAAGGAACTTGCCAACTTTTTATACTAGTTTTTCAACGATTAGCCCATATAATAGCGCTTATAAACAAGTTGCTAATACATTCGTGCATATCGCTGGGAATAGTAAAGCTAAGGGGACGATCCCTTTAATGAAAATATGGAAAAAGCACCCAGAATGGCCCCAATTAAAAGTTATTTCACGCTTTACAGACCATTTAATTGGGCTGGAAGCTGGTAATATTACACTTATAAATGGTTATGTTGCCAGTGATGAGTTAAATGTTATACAAAACCAATCTGAAGTTCATTTGTGCACATCTGAGGCAGAAGGATTCGGCCACTATATTTGTGAACCATTAAGTTGTGGAGCTATTGTAATAACGGTTGATGGCTACCCGATGAATGAGCTTGTACAAGCGGATAGAGGGGTTTTGGTTAAAGTTAAATCGAGTGAACCTGTCTGTTATTCAACAAAATTTATATTTGATCCGCTAGATTTGGAGAAGAAAATTGAACGAGTTCTGTCAATGTCTGAGACTGAAAAGTTAAAACTCAAAGAAAATGCAAAGCAATATTTTTATAAAAATGACCTTTTCTTTAAAAAAAGAATGCTTGAGGCAATTGATAAAACAATGTAGTTGTAACTAGATTGAAGCAGCAGCGTTTTGAATATTTCTTGATTCTGCGAGTAACGCATAGAAAGATCCGCCGATTAAATACATGGAAGTGATAGTAAAGTGAGTTTAAAAAACAAGGTATTTAAAGGTGGGAGTTGGGTTTTGGTTGGGCATTTTGTGTCGCAAGCAGTCCGCTTAGGTGGCAATTTAGTACTTACCCGCCTATTAGTGCCTGAAATGTTCGGGCTAATGGCTGTAGTAACGGTTGTTTTAAACGGAATAGCCATGTTTTCTGATTTGGGAATTAATCAGAATGTAATCCAAAGTAAAAATGCCAGCGAAAAAAGTTATATAAATACAGCTTGGGCTGTTCAAATTTTGCGTGGCTTAATAATATTTTTATTTATTTTAACGTTAAGTGCATTTTTATATTATCTCGGTGTTAATAATTTATTACCTGATAATACAGTCTATGCGGACCCTCAGCTGCCTTTTATTTTGGCGGCCATGTCGGTAACGGGGTTAATTTCTGGTTTTAATTCAATTAACCTAGCCCTGCTTAATAGAAACCTACAATTTAACCAAGTTGTTATTATCGAATTATTAAGCCAGGTGATAGGGTTGTTGTTGATGATTTGCATAGCTTATTACCATCGCAATATTTGGGCATTAGTCACAGGAACAATTTTTTCATCGCTCATTAAGCTATACTTATCTCACCATCCTTCACTTGGTGAAAAAAGTAGATGGGGCTGGAATAAACAAGCACTGCAAGAGATTTTCCATTTTGGGAAATGGGTATTTGGTGCGTCTATTTTTACTTTTTTAATGGCCCAAGGGGATAGGCTAATACTCGGCGCATTAATAACACCCCATGAGCTAGGGGTTTATACCATTGCTTTTTTTCTGGCGATGTCCTTTAATAAAATGGTGAGACAAGTAATGTCCTCTGTTTTGTACTCAGCACTCAGTGATATCGTAAGAAATAGACCGCAAGACCTGAAACGCGTTTACTATAAAATGAGAATGCCATTAGACATAGTGGTTATGGTTGTTGTTGGAGGACTAGTTAGTAGCGGACACCTAGTGACCGACTTTCTTTATGACGAGAGGTATCAAGAAGCAGGGTGGATGCTGGAGGTTTTATCACTTTCAACTATTTTTTTAGGAACAACGATGGCGGGTGTCTGTTTTATGGCCTTAGGTGACTCAAAATCTATTATGTTTTTAACTGGAGTAACAGCCGTTTTCCTTTTTATAACGGTTCCGCTTGCATTTCATTTTTATGGGCTCTATGGCGCAGTGATTGCTATTGCACTTCACTCGGTGATTGAGATTCCACTTATTTTTTATAAAATGCATCAATATAAATTATTGAGCTGGCTAGATGAATTTAAAGCCTGGCCGGTTTTTTTCTTAGTATATGGCCTAGGACATTACGCAATGACTTTCTTTGGACTATAGTTACTTTTTTATCAGGTAGATGCTAAATGAAAAACAATGTTGTGGTATCGGTCATCATGCCAATGAAAAATGCTGAACCTTATGTTTATGAAGCGATAGACTCAATTCTGCAACAAAACTTTAAAAATTTTGAGCTTATTGTTGTTGATGATGGCTCAACAGATAGCAGTAGAAAAACAGCTGAATCATTTAAGGATGCTCGAGTTAAAGTAATAACTGGCCCTAAAACGGGTGCCGCTGGCGCGTTTAATTCGGCCCTAGCAATTGCAGAAGGGAAATATATCGCAAATTGTGATGCCGATGATTTGTACCCCAACGATAGGTTGTCTTGGCAGTTTAAATATTTAGAAGAGCATCAAGAGTGCGACGCGGTATGTGGAACCTATTCTACAATGGAACCAAATGGCACTGTTATTTCAAAACTTAATTGCGGCCAAGCGACAGAAAGCATTTCTAATGAATTGCTAACAGGGAAAACAAGAACAAGCTTTTGTACCTATTTAACAAAACGTGAAGTATTGATGGAAGCTAAAGGGTGTAGAGATTTTTTTGTTACCTCACAAGACATTGACCTTCAGTTACGACTAGGGGAAAGCCGAGAAGTTAGGTATGTACCCAGAAATACCTATTTTTATAGATTGCATGATAGTTCGATTACACATACGCAAGCATCTAATAAGCGAGTTTTCTTTGAGGAAATAGCCAAGCTTTTTCAACAGCAGCGATTGTCAAATGGGATGGATGATTTACAACGCGGAACGCCACCGAATACTCCAGATTTTGAGGATTTGCCCAGTAAGAGTGCCAAACAAATAACTGGGATGCTTACATCGGAAGCTTGGCGTTTACACCGTGAAGGGCAAAAAATAAAAGCAATTACCAAAGGGGGTAAAGTGTGTATAAAAAAACCTTTTAGTCTAACGAGTTGGCGTAATTTAGTGGCATTAATTATTAAATGATAGGGTGTCAATACAACCCTTAGTGGCACGGTTAACTTGAAATAATAAGATATAAATTTTTACTTAAGAGAGATTTTTTACGATGGCTACTATTTATTACTTAATCCCAGACTTACACAAAAAAGAATTTAAGTTAAAAGACTGCCTTAAGTCTGTAATATCAGGGCAGGGAATTGCTTATTTCAAAAATAAGGTGTTTCGTAAGCATAAGCCTGTAGGGGGTATTAAGGTGATGTATCAACACTGCATGATGCTGCAAGAGCTAGGCTATGAGGCTTACCCATTAATTATGGGGGATTATGTGGGTAATTTTTTTGGCTATGATATAGAGCTTAAATATATTAAAGATGTTGGCTACGAACTTTCGTCTAAGGATATTGTTGTTTCCCCTGAGTTTCTTCCCTATTTAGGGTTGAATTTTAAAAATTGTATCAAAATTCTTTTTAATCAAAGCCAGAGCTGGCATTATTACGAGAATAAATTGGACAAGGTTGATGTTGGCAAGAACTATTTAGAGTTAGGCTATGATTCTGTAATAAACTGTAGCGAGCATTTATGTAAAATGCTTAAAGTTAAAATGGGTTTAGACTCTGTAGCGATAACAAACGGCATAGATCAAAGCAAATTTTTTCCGTTACCGGACATGAGAATAGAAGGTCGGGTGTTAGTCTTATCAAGAAAACACCCAGAACATATACAAGATATTATTTCTGCATCAAGTGGGCTTAATTTTAACTTTCATATTGTTGATGGCTTAACAGAAGCTGAGCTTATTAATGAGTACCAACAAGCTGATATTTTTCTTGCTACAGGCTATCCTGAAGGCTTACCGCTGCCACAACTTGAAGCCATGAAATGTGGTTGTGTTGTCATTGGTTTTAGCGGGGGTGGGGGCGATGAATATATGATTGATAATGTTACCTCGCTAGTTTCTTCAGATGGTGATTGCGATGATGTGGTCAAACGGCTTCGAATGCTTCAGAAAAATAAAAGCTTTAAGGAGGAAATTAGACAAGGTGGTTATGAAAAAGCGTCTGAATATACAATAGAAAATACTAAAAGGATGTTGGGTGATTTTTATTCAAAGTTTTATTTCAAGGGAGTGAAGTAATAAGATGGGTGACCTTATCAACAAACAGCTTGATGTATTAGGCGGGCAAAAAAATAATGAAAATAAAATCAGCCAAAACAGGTCTCTCAGAGAAAGCATTAGGCCGCTATATCGTAGACTAAGAAAGAGCTATTACGGGCTATTTAATGAAGAAGTAAAGTTACCCAACTTCTTAATTGTTGGTGGCCAAAAGTGTGGAACCAGCTCATTGCACCATTATTTAGCTAACCACCCCTCTGTTTGGAGCCCTGAAAAAAAGGAGCTCCATTTTTTTGATTATTATTATGATTACGGTGTGCCATTTTATAAGCGGTTTTTCAGAAAACAGCCTGATAATATTGTAACTGTTTAAGTTTATTGAGCTTGCTTAATTACTGGCCGAAAATTGACTTTAGCCGTACAATAATTCGCTTGTATACAGCAATTTAATGTGTATCACCTAGACAGTTACTGAATGCATGTATAACCCATCTTATAACTTAAGGGGGAGCGTTAGACTAAGGAAGGTTCGATGCTAGAGCTTCTTGAGTTAGGCAGAGATTGAAGCTATTTATGGAAAGTATTGAGCTGTTATGGAAAGACTAAAGAAGATTCTCCGAACTGCGTCGCAACATGGAAACCCTGAACTAAACAGGATTGATTATCTCGATGGATGGAGAGGTATGGCGATTATATGCGTTTTACTATCCCACTTTTTATCTATCAAAGTTTTTGATTTAGGGCGAATGGGAGTAGATATTTTTTTTGTCTTATCTGGAATGCTAAGGAGTAATATTCTTTTTGTTAAAAGACTCCCTTTGACTAAATTTTATAAACGAAGAATTAGCCGAATACTTCCAGTGTTTATAATTTATGTATCCTTGATTTGTTTGCTGAGTTATATCTTCGATTTATCACGGTCTAATGAGCATGAGAATTATTTTTATATTGTGTTTTTTCTTCGGAGTTACCTGCCAGAAACGGCGCATATTTTTCATACAGGTATTCCTATTGGGCACATCTGGTCATTAAACGTAGAGGAGCATAGTTATATTATTTTAAGCGTCCTTACGCTTATCCCTATTCTAAAACAGAAAGAGTTTATTCCTCTTTTAGTTACGGGTACTTGCATTATTTTTTTACATTATATTTATCTTAAATACCCAGGTCTTACTTCAGGAGGGTGGGACCTTAAGACAGAGATTGTTGCAAGTCATTTATTTATTTCTGCCGGTTATTTTTTAATTAAAGACAAATTTAATTATTATATTCACTCTTGGATGCCTGTACTTTCTCTTTTTTTGGGAGTTTTGTGTTATTGGAGAGAAGCCCCTAGCTCAGCAACATGGGTAGCATCACCATTTTTATTAGCCTTTACTGTAAATCATTTAGATAGCTTGTCAGAGAAGGTCAAGAAAGTACTATCAAATAAATGGCTATGCTTAGTTGGTATTTATTCGTACTCTATTTATCTTTGGCAGCAGCCTTTTTATTATTATGGCGTTAAATTTAAAGAGATGTTTCCCTTTGCTGGCTTGGTTTTTTTGATCACTTCTATTGTCATTGGAATTATTTCTTTTTATTGTATTGAAAACCCTATACGTAAATACCTTAATAATAGGTGGTAGCAAAACAATTCTATATTAAAAATTATCGCTCTCTATCTAAATTTTAATTTTCTCCTAGACTGTGTAGGTATAGTTTTTGGTGCGCTCCGTACTCTTAAAGAGTAATTAGGTAAGCTTTACTTTCATTAATTTAGGATTAATACGTTGACTAATAAAATACGATATGGACATTAAGCAAACTTCGGAAATCAAAAGCAAATCGTTTAGGAAAGGAACCTGTGTTGTTGGCATCATTAACCCAGGCTATGGGTATGAACGTGTGAGTTACGCTTTAAGCCATGATGATTTTGATTTTAAACGTTTATATACACTGCCCTTATATAAATTATTAAAAGCTCAAACTAATTTTTATAGAGAAACGCCGCTGGTGATAGATGTTGGTGTGGATTTAATGCACACATGGAACTCTTTGCCCCTTTGTAGAAAGCCTTTTATTGTATCTTATGAATGTGAGTTGCCTCGGTATTTGGGTAACGTTAAACCATGGCAGCTTAATTTTGGAAAGAAAATATTGAGCTCAAATCGCTGTCGAAAAATTTTAGCATTATCAGAAGCAGCAAAAAACCGTCTTACACTCAGTCTTACAGAACCTGATGACGATAAAATTATCAATAAGATTGATGTTTTTCGTGGAGGCGTTTCGCTGCCAATATCTCCCAAAGAAACCTACTCTACAACTGGCCCCTTAAATTTATTATTTGTTGGCACTAATGCAGTGAGAAAAGGGATTATGCCCCTATTCTATGCTTGTGAGGCGTTGATTCGGCAAGGGCTAGATATCAAGTTAACATTTATTGGTGGGTTTAGTAAAACATGCTATGTGTACGGTGAACATCTTCCAGATATAGCAAAATTAGAAGGTTTGCTGATAAGTGCTAACTGGGTTGAATATAAGGGGCGTGTTCCAATTAATACTGTTTTTGAGGAAATGAAAGCGAGCGATGTGCTCGTGTTCCCAACATTTGACGAAAGCCTTGGCTGGGTTCCAATTGAGGCAGGTTTATTGGGAGTGCCCACCATTGCAACTGATATTTTTGCCTTACCTGAGTTAATTGATAATGAAATAACAGGTCGATTAATTTCTATTGATAAAGGTGACGATAGACGCTTTATAGGACTAAATACAACGGGCAATATATTAAAAAGCTATTTAGATAAAGCAAATTCGGATATTCAAAAAGGCTTATGTAATGCTATACAAGATATGTATGGTAACCGGCATATAGTGGAAAAGTATGGGCGAGCGGCTAGAGTTAAGCTAAATAAGATGTATGACGTTGAAGGAGCTGCCTTAACGATTAAAAAAATATATGAGAAAAACGTATGACTTGCTTACAAAAATTATATACAAGTAACCAGGTTTTTAGGGTTAATTAAGCAGTAAAACAACTACGGTTACTAGGCCTTGCTATTAAATAAATACCTGTCCTAGTTTAAAACTTAAGTTAAATAATTTTTTATAAAAGAGATGTTTAATATGGAAATACCATACTTTCTAGTTGGATCTGAGAGGTCGGGAACAACGATGCTAAGACTAATGTTGAATCAGCACCCAGAAATTTGTTTTCATCATGAGTTTGTATACTCTGTAGATGCAATTAAGGCTGATGGGAAGTTCCCTAGCCTCGATTTTTATGAAGACTATTTGGCAGGGGATAGAGTTTTTCAGATGGATAACTTGGAAGTAAAAAACTCTGTTGATTATGCTGAGATCGTCCGAGATTTTCTGCTTCAAATACAAGAGCGAGCTAATAAACCGATAGTTGGCGCGACGGTTCATAGGAATGCACAGTATTTGCCAAGCATTTGGCCCGGCTGCAAGTTTATTCATATCGTACGTGATCCACGTGATGTGACTAGGTCTTACGTTCAAATGGGCTGGGGAGGGCACGTCTGGGTTAGTGCTGATACTTGGCTTAAATTGGAAAAAGAGTTAAATGATTTCGAGTTAACATTACCTGAAGACAGCTTTATTACGATTAAATATGAAGATCTAGTGCAAAACCCGCCAAGGGTACTTTCTACAATATGTGAGTTTATTGGAGTTAAATATCGCGAGAATATGATGAATTATAGTGATAACTCTAGTTACTCTACGCCTGATACTTCACTTTTGAATCAATGGAAGCATAAGGCGACAAAGTATGAAATAGGTCTAATTGAATATAAGTTACAAGATATGATGCTGAAATACGGGTATGAATTAAGCGGTTATGAATTGCCTAGTGTTAATGCGTTTACGAATCTTAGGTTAAATACTATCGCTAGAATAAATAGGTTCTTTTTTTCACTACGAAAATATGGTTGTTTGCTAAAAACTTTAGATATAGTAAGCAGGCGGCTGCTACCCATAAAACGATTCAGAAATTGGGTGAAAAAGAAAATGGATGTTATTACCAATAAAAGCCTAAAGTGAGTTTGGTCTGAATAGCAAGTTTTTTCTGATAAAGCGTTTAAGCAATTCCTAAAGAGAATAAATAGATGGGTATTACAATAAAAAGCCTTATTTTCATTTTACTTATTGGCTCCTTTCTTTTCTGGTTTGTTAGCCTGTTGAAGATTGAAACGATATCGAAAAAGGAGTTAGTGACGTGGCGGAATGTGTGGTTGGCTAATCAGGCATTAGCTTTTTTATCGCCTAATATTTGGGTTTATTATGCTGCCTTTATTATGGCGAGTTTTTTATGGTTACCCAAAAAACCTGAGTCTAAAGTGTTTATATACATTCTTTTATTAGGCTCTTTACCAATGATGCATGTCATTTTGTCTGGTTTTGGCATCGTTAATTATCTGTTTTCATTAAATTATGCACGTGCTTTAGCGCTTGTTATTTTATTGCCGGCTTTTTTTGCTTTAGCGCAAAGTACTGGCAAACAGCAGCGCTTATTTAGCCAACCAGCTGATAAGTTTGTAGTGTTATTTATTGTGGTTATTTCCTTACTGGATTTTCGAGATGACACTTTTTCAAATGGAGTGCGGTTTTTATTTTTGCATTTTGTAGATCTATTTTTACCGTATTATGTTATTAGTCGTTCAATTACCAATGTGGAAAACTTAAATAAGTGTTTAACAGTTTTACTTATTTCAACAGGTCTTTTGGCTTGTTTAGCGGTATTTGAAACTGTGAAGCATTGGCATATTTATAACCACTTAGTACAGCACTTAATGTCAGTTTCAAGAGTGACTACCGGTGAGGTGCGCGGAGGGATGCTTAGGGCAGCGGTTACATTTATGACACCTATAATGCTCGGTTTTATTTTGACAGTTGGGTTTGGCGTTTATCTGTATATATCGGCTTTTGTTAAGGATAAAAGCTTAAGGAAGTTACCGTTTATTGCTTTAATAACTGGCTTGGTTTGTACGGTTTCTAGAGGGCCATGGGTGGGGTTGGCGTTTTTGCTTTTTGTGTTTATTTGGACCGGACGGCAAAAAATAGCACAGTACTCTAAATTAATAGGGGGGCTTATTATTACGCTACCCATTTTCTTAATAACACCTTTTGGGCAAAAATTTATAGATTTACTTCCCTTTGTTGGAACCATTCGTGCCGAAACGGTGGATTATAGGGCGCGATTGTTTGATATGGCGAGCATTGTGGTACAAAGAAACCCTTGGTTTGGTTCTACCACGTTTATTAATACGCCAGAGATGCAGAGCATGATACAAGGAGAGGGAATAGTAGATGTGGTTAATTCCTACTTACAGGTTGTTTTGCAATATGGCTGGGTAGGGCTAGTTTTATTTATTGCTATTTTTATATCGCTATTAAAGAATATTTTTGTGTTAAATAAACGCCTGTATAAAGAAGATGAGCAATTGTTTCGTTTAGGGCGTGCATTGTTTTCAATTTTATCGGCAACAGCGCTCATTATTTATACAGTGAGCTCGGTAGATTATATTCCTTATTATTATTGGCTGCTGTTTGGTCTTGCAAGTTCATTTATTTATGTTTCAAAAGCCTCTATTGATCGGCGTCATATCTGAATTTATAGTCTACACTTGAGAGGGTATTTTGGTTGGTATGAGGGGTGAAAAGACTATGCAGGTAGGCGTTTGTATTGTTAACTATAAAACGATGGGGCTCACAATAGATTGCTTGCGCTCGCTAGACGGAACTGGCGTTAAAGTAATAGTGATTGATAACGACTCGCAGGACGGGTCGTACGAGAAAATATCAGCTGCGATAGTGTCTGAAGAATGGTCTGGCTGGGCTAGTATTAAAGCATCGGGTCGTAATGGTGGTTTTGCGTACGGCAACAATGTGGCTATTCGAGAGTTTTTAAAGGCTGATCAAAAGCCAGAGTATATCTATTTGCTGAATCCCGATACCGTTGTGCGTAAGGGTGCTGTTAGCCAACTGGTGAAGTTTATGCAGAATAACCCCGCTGTTGGTATTGCTGGTAGCCAAATAGAAGATGAAAACGGTCAGGCGTTACCATCTGCTTTTAAGTTCCACACGTGGCAAAGCGAAATGAATAAGGGCTTTAGCTTAGGCTTATTAACTAAACTATTAAGACGATGGGTTAGTGAGCAAACAATACCTAAGGAGCCTATAAAAACCGATTGGGTATCAGGTGCGAGCATGATGATTCGTCGAGAAGTTTTTGAGCAGGTGGGGCTTTTAGATGATACCTATTTTATGTATTTTGAAGAGACAGACTTTTGTTTGCAGGCGGCTAAAAAGGGCTGGGAATGTTGGTATGTGCCGAGCAGTCGAGTGATGCACTTAGTCGGGCAGAGTACCGGTATCAGTCATAAAAAAATGCAAAAAAGAATGCCAGTTTATTGGTTTGAGTCAAGGCGGCGTTATTTTTTAAAAAACTTTGGAGCCCTGTATGCTGCTATGGCTGATATGTGCTGGTTGGTGGGGTTTGCTACATGGAAGTTAAGGAATATAGTGCAGCGTAAAGAAGATAATCATCCGCCTGGTTTATTCACAGACTTTTTATTAAATAGTGTTTTTTTTCGTGGCTTTACGTTATTACCCGTTAAGAAATAAGGTGTTTTTACAGGAATATGATGAGTAAGAATATAACTGAAAAAATTGGCATTGTTATTATTGGAAGAAATGAAGCGAAGCGATTACCTTTATGCTTTCAATCGATGGATATGTGGGGTTGCGAAAAGGTTTATGTTGACTCTGATTCCAGTGACGATAGTGTGGCTATTGCCAAAGAGCACGGTATTGAGGTTGTTGAGTTAGATAAGCGTTTGCCATTTTCGGCAGCACGTGCACGCAATGAGGGGTTTAAGCACTTATTAGAGTTGAACGCAGAGTTAGAATTTGTGCATTTTATTGACGGTGATTGTGAGCTGGATAAGAACTGGCTTCTTGATGCTATCGATGTTCTCGATAAGCAAGAGACTGTTGCCGTTGTTTTTGGGCGTTTAAGGGAAAAACACCGCAATACCTCGGTATATATGAAACTATGTGATATGGGTTGGTACAAGCCTGCGGGTTTTGTTGATGCATGTGGAGGGATAGCAACCTATCGGCGTACTGTATTTGAAAGCATGGGGGGCTTTAACGCGTTATTAATTGCAGGTGAGGAGCCAGAACTGTGTTTAAGGATACGTAATACAGGCTGGAAAGTGCTTAGCTTGGATGCAGAAATGGGTACACATGACTCGGCAATGACTCAGTTTACACAATGGTGGACTCGTTGCGTAAAGGTTGGTTTTGGTTATATGAATGGTCTGGATTGGGGTGGTTGGTCAAAGCAGTATAAAAGCGCCTTATTTTGGGCGGGGCTACCATTTTTTATTGTGCTATTAGTGTTAATAACGAATAGTAGTGCAGGCTTACTATTATTTTTACTTTACCCTGTGCAAATTTACCGAATTTTTAAGAAAGCTAGCACTGGGAAGCTATCGCGCAAAGATCGGTTTATTTATGCTTTTTTTTGTATGCTCTCAAAGTTTCCAGAATCGCAAGGTATCCTGACTTATTTTTTAAATAAAATAAGCTCAAAAAATAAAGTTATTCAATATAAGTAAAGTAAACCATGTCTCAGCAGCAAGCAGATATAAAAAAAGAAATTAAGCAAGACTGGCAGTCTGACCTTGCACGTTATCCTTCCAGACCCTGGTTGAAGGAAGTGTCTATTATCGCAATTGCTTGGTACCGGCATGGCTTGCATGTGGATAATATGAGTGAAGGTATTTGGAAGAAAATATCACTTAAAATTTATTGGTTTATCTTTCATATTATTGAAATTTTAACGGGTATCAGCTTACCAAAAACGGTAAAAGTAGGGGGTGGGCTTAGAATTCACCATTTTGGCAATATTTTTATTCATAAAAATGCCGTCATAGGTAAAAACTGCACCCTTCGTCAGGGAGTGACTCTTGGCAATAGATATAACGATGAGGTGGCTCCGGTGTTATGTGATCATGTTGAATTAGGTGCTTATGCTCAAGTGCTTGGTGAGGTCACTTTGGGGGATTCGTGCAAAATAGGAGCTATGTCAGTAGTGCTTATGGATGTCCCCGATAAAAAAACAGCGTGCGGCAACCCGGCTAGAATACTCAAATAAAAAAGAAGGTTTAAAGTTAAATGGAATTTAAAATTGCGGTAATTGGTTTGGGCTACGTTGGTTTGCCTTTAGCGGTAGAGTTTGGCAAGCAGTTCCCTACGGTAGGTTATGATATTAACGAAACACGTATAGCGGAACTTAATGCGGGTGTCGACTCAACGCTGGAAACAACGCCAGAGGAACTAGCATCAGCCAGTCAGTTAATTTGCACAGCATCTACTGCCACTTTGGCGGCGTGTAATATTTACATTGTGACAGTGCCAACCCCCATAAATACAAGTAAAACTCCAGACCTTACGCCTATTATCTCAGCGACTAAGCTGCTTGCTGAGTATTTAAAGAAAGGCGATGTGGTTATTTATGAATCAACGGTATACCCTGGTGCCACTGAAGAGGTTTGTGTACCTATTCTTGAGCAGTTATCGGGCTTACGCTTCAATGTTGATTTTTACTGTGGCTATAGCCCAGAACGGATTAACCCGGGTGATAAAACACGCCGCTTAACTAATATACTTAAAGTAACATCCGGTTCAACGCCAGCTATTGCCACAATGGTGGATGAGTTATACCAATCCATTATTACCGCCGGCACACATAAGGCAAGTAGTATTAAAGTAGCCGAAGCCGCAAAAGTGATTGAAAACACCCAGCGTGATATTAATATTGCCTTGGTTAATGAGCTGGCATTAATTTTTAATCGCGTAGGCATTGATACAGAAGAAGTACTTGAAGCAGCGGGTACTAAATGGAATTTTTTACCCTTTAGGCCGGGGTTAGTGGGGGGGCACTGTATTGGTGTTGACCCATACTATCTTGTACATAAAGCTGAAACATTGGGTTATCACCCTCAGCTTGTTTCTGCAGGCCGTCGTATTAACGACAATATGGGGCACTTTGTGGTTAGCGAGGTGGTTAAGTTGATGGCTAGCAAGAAATTGAATATCGTTGATGCAAAAATTTTAATGCTAGGCTTAACGTTTAAAGAAAATTGCCCTGATTTAAGAAATACCCGTGTTGTGGAAATGATTGATGAGCTAACCAATACCTATAACGCAAAGGTTGATGTATTTGATCCTTGGGTGGATAAGCAAGAGGCACAGGCTGTTTATAATTTGAATTTAATAGATCAACCAGCCGCTGGGCAGTATGATGCAATGATTATTGCAGTCTCACATGAGCAATTTAAAGAGCTGGGTATCAAGGGTGTTAAGGCGTTAGGCAAAGACAATCATGTTTTATACGATATTAAGTACTTGTTTCCTTCGGATGGTGTTGATGGGCGATTGTAATCAATCAGTAATTTAGGGTGGTAGTTTTAATGAAAAGAAAGGTAAATTTATTTTTTCAAGTTCTTGCTTCATTTGTGATTCTGTTAATGGCGGTCATGTTCATACAAAACATAACAGATGCGTCCTTTTTGATAAACGAAGTACAGTATTTAGCATCACCTTATTATGATTTAGAGGGCATTGCTAAGTCTCTTGTTTTTCTATTTTCTTACTTATGCTCTGTTTTAATGATATGGGTGTGCGTTTTTTCTAAAACATCAAAATTATGGGTAGGTATACTGGTAGTTATATTTTTAGCGGTCTGGAGTGACTTGTTTATTCAAATAGCTGTTAGCTCACGTGGCTTTACAAAAGCTGAATATGCCACTGCTTTGCTTAATGCTAGCGATTTTGACAATATGCTTGCATTCACCAGTGAGATTATACAAGCCCTTTTTTATACCTTGCTATTTATAAGTGTTTTGGTGGTTTTAAGAAAAAAAATTCTGTTAAGATTACGGTCATTTACAGTTCTACTAATAATACTATCCACTTTTAGTATTGTATATGGAGCGAAACAGTGGGTGTATTATATTCAGTACCCTTCATACCCTGCGGTAATTAAAATGCCACTTATTGCTGGGAGTTACCATGCAAACATGGCGGAAATAAAACCAAGAGTTCTTGATGAGAATATTAAGCCGAACCAGCTCTCTGCAGCAGATAAAAATATAATATGGATTATTGATGAGTCAATAGGGGGGGGGTATTTATCGCTTAATGGATTCAAGAAGGAGACAACGCCATTTTTAAAGAGTATTGCTAATACTAAGCTCTCAAATTATGGCATTGTAAACTCTGTCGCTAATTGTTCTGCAATAAGCAATTTAATGTTGCGAGTAGGATTGAGTTCTCATACTAAAGGTGTGGGGTCAGATTTTTCTACAAAAAAATACACATTACCTACAATTTTTCAATTTGCTAAAAGAGCGGGATATAAAACTTGGCTTTTTGACGCGCAAGCCGATGAGGGGCAGCTTCAAAATTTTTTAACACCATATGATATGCAGAGTATTGACGGATTTAGGACACTGAATACAAGGACGGAAGATTATTTGAGAGATAGGCACCTTTTAGATGAAATAGCAAAATTATTGGATACTGGGGGAAACCAGAAAAACTTTATAATCTTTGTTAAAGATGGTGCTCATTGGCCATATTTGTGGCGTTACCCGAAGGAAGAAGTGTTTTTTAAGCCAACACAAGATGGTATCTATGAAGAAAAGACAGTCGAAAGAAAGCAAGAGCTAATTAACACCTACTCAAATGTTGTTAAGTACGCAGTAGACGGTTTTTTTAAGGAGTATGTTGAAAAAGTAGGTTTTAAACGAGCTTTAATGATCTATACTTCAGATCATGGTCAGAATTTATTAGATCAAGGAAGTAATACTGCATTAACCCACTGTTCAACTGACTACGCTATGCCTGTTAGTCAAGCCGAAGTACCATTGTTTATTTTAGGTGATGATGTTAGTAGCCGCTTCCCTGTAAGAAAAGATCGCTTGTACTCTCAATACCAAATCTTCCCAACAGTTTTGTCACTTATGGGTTATGACAAGCAAACGACTTCAAATTATGGGGAAACTTTGTTCGAAGGTCAGTTGTTGTCAGCAAAACGCTGGTTCTATTTTGGGTACGATGGTGACAAAGTGGCTTTTGAAAAGAGAAATAAGCCTAACATGGATATGAGTGGATGGTTTGAAGGAGTAAGAAAAGGAGATAAGTCATTTCCGGACAAAATTTAAAAGGCATCGCTCGGCTTACAGCTGCTTGGAAAAATTCAATAGCTGGACTATTGGCTTGCTGGGCTCATGAAGAAGCATTTAGGCAAGAAATTATTCTTTTACTTACTGGGATGCCAATTGGACTATATTTTGGTGAAACACCGGTTGAAAAAGCACTATTAATTGGAAGTCTTTTGCTGTTATTGATTGTTGAGTTATTAAACTCAGCAATAGAAGCAACGGTAGATCGTATTGGAATGGAGCATCATGAGTTATCTGGACGTGCTAAAGACATTGGTTCAGCCGCAGTTTTATTTGGGGTGATTTTAGTCGGGCTTACGTGGTTTCTTGTTTTGTTTTAAATATATAAAAATAGAACTTATATTCACTATAATGCTGTACTCAATGTAGTAGTTTTATTAAAGAGAGTTTTGGTGAGTTTCGTGACTATAAAATTTGATAAACTAATATTCGAAGGCCTAAATTGTTTTTAACGGGGCTTTGCCTGAAAGATTGTTCTATTGGTCCAGTAAATAATATGAATAAAAAAATAATATGTCGTATTTATTAGTATCTCCATGCCGTAATGAAGCAGACTTTATGAGAAACACTCTTGATAGCGTGGTAAGGCAGAGTGTATTGCCGGCACTATGGGTGATTGTGGATGATGGCTCCACAGATGAGACTGCCAATATTTTAGCTGAGTATGCGTATAAACATTCTTTTATTCGTATTGTTAGTCGTGGGAACAGAGGGCATCGAAGTGTTGGCCCTGGTGTAATTGAGGCTTTTTATGTAGGCTTAGAAACAGTTGATCTTAAGCAGTATGATTTTTTATGTAAGCTCGATTTAGATTTAATTATGCCAGTTCGCTATTTTGAGACATTGATCGCAAAAATGAACGAGAACCCTCGTCTGGGTAATTGCAGTGGTAAGCCTTACTACATTGATAAGGTAACGGGGGCGTTTGTTAGTGAGGGCTGTGGTGATGAGAATGCCATTGGCGCTTCTAAATTTTATCGTCGTGAGTGTTTTGAAGAAATTGGTGGTTTTGTAAGACAGGTTATGTGGGATGGTATAGATGGGCATCGGTGTCGGCAACTAGGTTGGGTTGCGATGAGCTGGGATGAGCCGGATATTCGTTTTACCCACCTTCGTCCAATGGGATCCAGCCAGCAAAATATTATTACCGGGCGAATAAGGCATGGTTTTGGCCAATATTTTATGGGCACGGGTGTGGTGTATATGTTGGCATCGGGCCTTTATAGGATGACTCGGCCACCCCTAGTAATAGGGGGCTTGGCGATGATGTGGGGTTATATTAAAAGTGGCCTGACAGGTGTTCCGCGTTTTGAGGATAAAACCTTGTCTGCTTTTATTAGGCGGTATCAATGGGCATGTTTATTAAAAGGGAAAAAGAAAGCAACGGCTCAATTGAACGACAAACAAGCAGCTGCATGGCTTGATAGTCGATCATGAAGGTTGCTTATTTAGCACCTGAACTGCCTGCACTTTCGGCAACATTTGTTTACAACGAAATATTGCAGTTAGAAGATTTAGGTGTGCAAGTGGTTCCATTTTCGGTGCACGCTCCAAGTTCAAAGGTTAATGAACCAAGGGTTGAGGCTTTAGCGAAACGTACGTT
>CAJXOJ010000040.1 GCA_913057515.1 uncultured Cycloclasticus sp.
CGCAACCATTCGAACCTAGGAAGCCGAAAATCTCACCTCGTGGGACACGCAGGTTGACATGGTCTACCGCAGTAAAGTCACCAAATCGCATGGTCAAATCTTGCGCCTCAATCGCAGCATCGGCACCATCTTCCAGTCGTGGCGGAATCTCCACAGCTCGGTAATTCCGTCGTTTATCTTCTGGCAATAGCTGGATGAAAGCCGCTTCTAGCGAATCCGCCCCTTGGTTCTGTAACAAGTCTTCGGGACTATCACAAGCTAATACCTGTCCACCATACATCGCGGCTAGCCAATCGAAACGAGCTGCCTCCTCCATATAGGCGGTAGCTACTAGCACGCTCATGCCGGGGCGAGAGTAACGGATTCTGTCAATCAACTCCCAGAACTGGCGTCGTGAGAGCGGGTCGACACCGGTAGTCGGCTCGTCGAGAATCAGAAGGTCTGGGTCGTGGATCAGCGCACAACAAAGGCCTAACTTCTGCTTCATTCCACCAGAAAGTTTACCCGCCGCCCGATCGAGAAACGGCTTCAGCCCTGTGGCCTCGGTTAACGCCTCGATTCGACGCGCTCGTTCGTCGCCGTCATGCCCAAACAGGCGGCCAAAGAAGTCAAGATTCTCACGCACCGACAACGTCGCATAAAGGTTACGCCCCAGACCCTGTGGCATATAGGCAACCCGCGGCCCTACGCTGCGGCGATGACGTGCATTAGCCATATCACCACCAAGTACCTCGACCTTACCATCCTGAACTGCGCGAGCGCCGGCAATCAGCGCCAACAAACTCGATTTACCAACCCCATCTGGGCCAATCAACCCAGCCATACAACCGGTTGGAATATCAAGGCTAACAGCATCAAGCGCGTGTACCTTCTTATAGCGCAAGGTGACGCCTTGCAAGCGGGCAACCGGCACAGCTAAATGTTCCTGCTTATTCGCCTTTTCGCTGTTACTTTGATTCATTTTGGCAGCTTGACTTGCAGCTCAGGGGGCCAGCCTACCTGCGAATCGAGCCGTACATATGCCATACCGGGAAGACCGGTTTTGACCTGATAAAGGTGTTTTTTAAGAAGTTTCGGATCGATCCGTGCCTTAATTCTGAACATTAGCTTCTGACGTTCTTCCTCCGTTTCTACTGCCTTAGGGGTGAACTGCGCCACATCGGCAACAAAGGAAATTTCAGCTGGCACGACGTATTGCAAAGCGGCATCTAGCACGAGCCTTGCCTCAGCTCCCAATGCGACGCGCCCAGCATGCTCCGTCGGTAAAAAGAAAGTCATATAAACATCCGCTAGATCGACCATATTCAGCACCACGCCGCCCGGAGAAAGCACTTCACCAGGCTGCGCAACACGGTATTGGATACGGCCATCACGTGGCGACTTCAGCACGCTGTCTTCGATATCCGCTTGAATGCGCTGGATACCTGCTCGTACCGCTTCCACCGAAGCTTCTGCTCCAATAACATCAGATTTCGCTCGCCCTATAGCGGCTTGTGCGGCAGCCGCCTGAGCCTCAGCAGCACTTACCGCGGCCTTCGCTGCCTGAAAAGCCGCACGGTCATCATCTTGCTGCGATACGGGGCCGGCCCCTTTCAATACCAACTCTTGCGAACGGATAAGGCGTTTCTTCGCGGCATCAAGCTCAGCCTTCCTCTGAGCAATCAATGCTTCGTTTGCGCGCTTCTCAGCTTCACGTTGGGTCACTTGGCTTTGTGCAGTGTCAATGCCGATAAGTGCACGTCTCAGCTGCGCCTCTTCCTCGCGCAATTGCGCCTCTAGAACCGCTACATCCATCCTTGCCAATTGCTGCCCGGCTTCGACGAAATCCCCTTCGTTGACCAAAATATCCTTAACCCGACCTGCTGTCTTAGCCGCAACATCGATCTCAACGGCCTCAATTCGCCCATTACCTGCAGCAAAGCCTTCCGGCAAACCGTTTGCTTGAGCAATCCACCAAAGCCAAACTCCAAGTGAAATAACTATCGCGATGATAATGCTCTGAAAAATGCCTGAACTTACCAGCCCTTTTAATGTTACTGAATTCTCGCTCATTCCCAAAACTCCTGCTGATCTTGTCACATCCTAACGTTACTTCACATATATTCCATAACGGCCTTCATATTTAAAGCTTCTTGCCAAACCCAGTTACATTGTAACAATCACTGACTTTGTTATCTTACTCTGACGCTTTAATAAAGTGCCGGTCAATATAATGAGGCCTAGCTTGGACCAAAAATACCATTTTTTTGGCTAGATGCTTTGATTAATAATAGGGAATTGTCGATTTTTCATGCCCTGCATAGCACTTTGACACGGCATGGTCGTTAGCAAAGCCCCAACCTTTAGAGCCAGGGTATCATGAATTATAGTATTGAAAAATTTGGCCTGACACGGCCTGCCAGCAATAGAAACTAGCAGGTAACAAGCTGAATATTCTAAATCAATTCAGCTTGTTATTTATTATTTGGACTTATTCCCACTCTATGGTGGCAGGTGGCTTTCCTGAAATATCATAGGTAACACGAGAAATACCGGATATTTCATTAATTATACGGTTCGATACATGACCTAAAAAGTCATACGGGAGCTGTGCCCAACGTGCTGTCATAAAGTCGATTGTTTCAACTGCACGTAATGCAATAACATATTCGTAACGACGACCATCACCGGTAACACCAACCGATTTTATCGGTAAAAATACCGCAAATGCCTGACTGGTTTGCTGATATAAATCGTGCTTATATAACTCACTAATGAAAATATCATCGGCTAAACGCAATAAGTCGGCATATTGTTTTTTCACCTCACCCAAAATACGTACACCCAGCCCAGGGCCAGGGAATGGGTGACGATAAACCATATCGGCAGGTAAGCCTAACTCAACACCAATGTGGCGAACTTCATCTTTAAACAATTCGCGCAAGGGTTCAACCAACTTCAACTTCATATCGTCGGGTAAACCGCCCACATTATGATGAGACTTAATTAAATGTGCTTTCCCTGTTTTAGAGCCCGCAGACTCGATTACATCTGGGTAAATCGTGCCTTGAGCCAACCATTTAGCACTGCTTAACTTCGCAGACTCTTCATCAAATATGTCAATGAATAGGTTGCCGATAATTTTACGCTTTTGTTCTGGGTCTGACACACCTTCTAGCGCATCAAGGTAACGCTGTTCAGCATTGACACGAATAACGTTAACGCCCATATGTTCAGCAAACATGGACATGACTTGATCGCCTTCATTAAGGCGCAATAAACCAGTATCAACGAAAACACAAACGAGCTGGTCGCCAATGGCCTTATGCAACATCGCAGCAACCACTGAGGAATCAACCCCGCCAGACAAGCCAAGTATGACCTGCTCATCACCAACCTGTTGTTGTACCGCAGCAATACTGCTATCGATAATATTTCTTGATGTCCATAGCGCTTCACACTGACAAATATCCAATACAAAGCGGCTCAATATTCGACCGCCTTGTTTGGTATGGGTTACTTCTGGGTGAAATTGTAATCCGTAAAAATGCTTTTCTTCATTTGCCATACCTGCAATGGGTGCACTGTCGGTACTCGCCATAAGCTTAAAGCCATCAGGTAGTTCAACCACCTTATCACCGTGGCTCATCCATACGTCTAAAATACCGAAGCCTTCTTTCGTCACGTGGTCTTCAATATCTTTCAATAACTCACTATGACCGCGGGCGCGAATACTGGCATGGCCAAATTCTTTATGTTGAGATGGCTCAACACGCCCGCCCATTTGTGCGGCCATCGTTTGCATGCCGTAACAAATACCTAGTACAGGAACCCCTAAATCAAAAACAACCTCGGCAGCCCTTGGCGCATTACCGCCTGTAACGGTCTCAGGACCACCCGATAAAATAATTCCGTTGGCATTAAAATCACTGATCGCTTGATCATCAACATCGTATGGGTAAATTTCGCAATAAACGCCAATTTCCCGCACACGTCTAGCAATAAGCTGCGTGTACTGCGAACCAAAATCCAAAATAAGAATTTTATGCGAGTGGATATCTTCGTGTTGCTGTGTATTCAAACTATACCTCTTTGTTATCGTTCAGTACGATAATTGGGTGCTTCTTTAGTAATGGTGACGTCATGTACATGACTTTCACGCATGCCAGCACTCGTTACACGAACAAATTTCGCTTTGTGTTGCATAACATCAATGCTTTCACAACCGGTATAACCCATACTCGAGCGCAAGCCGCCGATAAGCTGATGCACAATACTGACCATTGACCCTTTATAAGGGACTCGACCTTCAATACCTTCGGGCACTAGCTTCTCAGTTTCACTACTTTCTTGGAAATAACGGTCACTAGAACCTTCTTGCTGAGACATTGCCCCTAACGAGCCCATTCCTCGATAGCTTTTGTAAGAACGCCCTTGAAACAACTCTACTTCACCCGGCGCTTCCTCTGTTCCAGCTAATAGACTTCCGAGCATCACCGAACTAGCGCCTGCAGCAATTATTTTCGCCACATCACCAGAGTAACGCACGCCACCATCAGAAATAACAGGAACACCGGTTCCCTTCAGTGCCTGCACGGCATTATCAACCGCCGTTATTTGCGGTACGCCAACACCGGCTACGATACGTGTTGTACAAATTGAACCGGGGCCAATGCCTACCTTAACCGCATCGGCACCTGCATCCACCAAGGCTAATGCCGCTTCTGCGGTAGCAATATTGCCACCAATCACCTGCAAGTTTGGATAATTCTTTTTAACCCAGGAAACACGATCCAGCACCCCTTGTGAATGACCATGAGCAGTATCAACGATCACCACATCAACACCTGCATCGACTAGTGCGCCAATACGCTCTTCTGTACCTTGCCCAGTACCAACAGCAGCTCCAACTCGTAAACGTTCTTGGTTATCCTTGCAGGCTCGGGGGTAATCTTTTGCTTTTTGAATATCTTTAACGGTAATCATCCCGCGCAAATGAAAATGCTCGTCAACCACTAAAACTTTCTCAATACGGTGTTTATGAAGTAGCTTAATGACCTCTTCTTTACTCGCACCCTCTCGAACAGTAACCAGTTTTTCTTTAGGTGTCATAGCCGACTCAATCAACCTATCTAAATGTGTTTCAAACCGTAAATCGCGACTGGTCACAATACCCACAAGGTCTGTGCCATTAACAACTGGAACACCGGAGATATTATGTTTGCGTGTTAAAGCCATAACTTCACGAATCGTGGTATCTGATGACACCGTAATGGGGTCGTTGACAACGCCACTTTCAAAGCGTTTCACTTTCATTACTTCAAGCGCTTGCTGCTGCGCTGTCATGTTTTTGTGAATGATCCCTATGCCACCTTCTTGCGCCAAGGTGATTGCTAATCGCGCTTCTGTCACTGTATCCATCGCAGCTGAAAGAATGGGTATATTCAGCGAAATACCACGGGTAAGCTGTGTTTTTAGGCTAACGTCTCGAGGGAGCACCGTTGAGTGTGCCGGTACCAATAAAACATCATCAAATGTTAAGGCTTCTTGTTCGAATCGCATATTATCTCGGGCTTGTCGTAGAAAAAGCAGCTCATTATAAGGTATGCTCCATTAATTATCATCTCTATACCTATATTTCCGGTTTTATGCACGACAACACACATATTTATAGCGTCTCTGAACTTTGTCGAGAAACTCGCCTGTTACTCGAAGGGACGTTTTTAACGCTAAGTATTGAGGGTGAAATTTCCAACCTATCTCGACCTGCTTCTGGACACATATACTTCACGCTAAAAGACAGCAAGGCCCAAGTGCAGTGCGCGATGTTTCGTATGTCTCTTCGCAAAACAGGGTTCAAACCCGACAATGGCATGCGCGTGATGTTAAAAGCCAGGGTTAGCTTGTACGAAGCACGTGGCAACTTCCAGCTTATCGTTGAGCAAATGCAAACAGCTGGCGAAGGGGATCTGCAGCGGCAATATGAGGCATTAAAACTAAAGCTTTCGAACGAAGGGCTTTACGATCAAACTCACAAAAAGCCAATGCCGACGCTTGCAAAAAAACTGGGCGTCATCACTTCACCGAGTGGCGCGGCTATCCACGATATTTTAACTGTCTTAAACAACCGATTCCCTTCTTTACCCGTCCTCATTTATCCCGTTACCGTTCAAGGTGATAGCGCTAAAAAGGAAATTGTTGAGGCGATTGAGCTAGCTAATAAGCGTAAAGACTGTGATGTGCTAATCGTTGCACGTGGTGGTGGCTCTTTAGAAGACTTATGGGCATTTAATGAAGAAATTGTTGCCCGCGCCATTTACCACTCATCTCTACCCATCATCAGTGCGATTGGACATGAAGTCGATTTCACTATTGCCGACTTTGTTGCTGATTATCGCGCACCGACTCCTTCAGCGGCAGCAGAACAGGTTAGCCCCGATCAGCAACAATGGCTGAGTCATCTAAATTATTTAGCGAAACAATTAAGCGCTGAGATAACACGTGACTTATCTAATAAAAACCAACAATTAAGCCAGTGTTATCACCGTCTAAAGCGTGCCCACCCTGGGGTACAACTGCAAATGCACGCGCAGCGGCTTGATGATTACCAACTGCGTTTAATGCTGACACCTAAGCAAATTTTACAGCAATACCAATTACGTTTTGCCGAACTCAAATCAAGATTACTTAAAAGCAACCCCATTCAGCATATCTATACCCTACAGCAACGCCTAGCCTTCATCCAACAGCGCGTACCCTCACTAATTGAACACCAACTTCAACGCGCTAGAATTCGCTTTACAGACTGTAATAGAGGCTTAGAAACACTCAGTCCTTTAGCAACCCTTTCTAGGGGCTACAGCATTAGTAAACTTGACAGCGATGGTACAATCGTCAAGTCCATCCAAGACATTACCTTGGGCGACAAAATCAATATTCAATTAATTGATGGGACATTAAAAACAAGCGTAGAAGCCATTAATGAAAACAATTAAATTTCAACTATTACTTGCTGGCTTACTCCTTTCTGGGTTAGTCAACGCATTCCCTCAACATCAGCCCGTTCCCGGTGGGGTCGCCGTTGTTTCTCTCGATTCGAGCACACAACCCAGTATTTACTACAACAAACGTAAAGTATTAACTCTCTATAAAGACAATAAATGGCTAGCCATTATTGGAATACCTTTATCTGAAAAACCGGGAACACATCAAATAACTAATCAGGGTACCGGGCAACTCACATCATTTAATGTCACCGATAAAACTTATCCAGCGCAGTACATTACGTTAAAAAAAACCGCTAAAAACAAACGCCTAATCAATCCAAATAAAATGGATATGGAGCGAATAAAGCGGGAAAGAAAAACGCTTTCGGCGGCGCTCTCAACTTGGAGCAACACTGCTGCCCATGTTGATTTTATTCTGCCCGCTTCTGGGCGCTTAAGCAGCCCTTTTGGCTTAAAGCGTTTTTTTAATGATCAGGCTAGAAAACCACACAGTGGGTTAGATATTGCAGCCCCCACCGGAACGCCTGTGGTGTCGCCAGCTAATGGCGTTATTATCGACGTTGGGAATTACTTTTTTAATGGCAATACGGTGTTAGTTGATCACGGCCAAGGGCTAATTAGTGGATACTTTCATTTAAGCAAAACACTTGTCATCATTGGCGATACTGTTAAACAAGGTCAAAAAATTGCTGAAATAGGCGCGACAGGTCGCGTCACGGGGCCGCATCTGCATTGGAACGTTTACCTCAATGGTACTAAGGTTGACCCCGCCTTTTTAATTAGCGACCATATACACCAGCTTTCCATAACGAAGAAATAATATGCATATCAAAGACCTTTGTACTATTTGTGATCACTGGACAATTACCAACATTGTGCATGATAAAGACACCGCCACCTTCACCTGCACTCATTGTAAAAACGAGTTCGACTTACCTTGGGATACAAATACTCGTTTTCTTATTCGTTCAATTCGACATAGCCTAAAAAAACGCATGAAAAAACACCCTGAGCTAGCAGCATTAAAAAATGAAGGGGATGCAATTAAGGTTGAAAACAGCGAGTCTTAAGCATTAAAGCTCTCACCGTTAGCTAAAATGGGTTAACGGTGTTTAGGCTTACTTCTTTTCTTATCTTTTAATTGGCTTTGCTTGCCCTTTTCAATATTTGTTGCTGACTTTCTTGTTTTCTTTGCATACGGGTTATCGGGTGATTTAAACTCAATCCTCACCGGCGTTCCAACCAAGTTCAGCTTTTCCCTAAACGCATTCATCAAATACCGTTTATAACTACCTGGAACCGCCACTGTTTGGTTACCATGAATAATCACAACGGGTGGATTCTGCCCACCTTGGTGCGCAAATTTAAGCTTGATACGACGACCTGCCACCAAAGGCGGCTGATGCGCCTTGACCGCATTTTCAAGAATTTCTGTTAATCGCGGGGTAGACATATCAATCATCGCAGAACGATATAGCGCACCAATAGACTCAAATAATTTACCAACGCCACTACCATGCAAGGCCGAAATAAAATAGCGCTCGGCATATTCTAGGAAACTTAGCTTAACATCAATCTGACGCTTAACTTTCTCACGCTGATCTTCTGACAAGCCATCCCATTTGTTTAGCCCAATGACTAATGCCCTGCCCGTTTCCAATACCATACCTAATAGGCTGGCATCTTGATCCGTTACCCCCTCACTGGCATCAATCATGTAGATAACCACATGGGTATCGTCGATAGCACGTAACGTTTGCACAATACTAAATTTTTCAACCGCTTCTGAGACTTTTGAACGTCGTCGCACACCGGCCGTATCAATCAATGTGTATTGCTTACCATCACGTTCAAAAGGAATAAAAACGCTATCTCGTGTGGTTCCAGGCTGGTCAAATACGACAACCCTTTCCTCACCTAACAAGCGATTAATGAGCGTCGATTTACCAACATTTGGGCGCCCAATAACAGCCACTCTTATGCCTTCTCCTGCCAAGGTATCGTCAAATGACTCTATTTTCGGCAATAGTTGGAAGACATGCTTTAGAAGCTCAATCACACCACGCCCATGTGTAGCAGCAATCGGCCAAGGTTTCTCAAAGCCCATTTTATGGAATTCTGCAATATGCGTATTAGCATCAAGACCGTCGGTTTTGTTCGCGACCAATACAATCTGCTTACCTAATTTACGTAAGTTTTGCCCAATCTCTTCGTCAATAGGGTGGATACCATGCCGAGTATCCACCATGAAAAGAACAACATCCGCTTCCTCTAGCGCGCGTTCAACTTGTTCCACAGCAACGCCATCTATTCCCTCTGCTGTGGCGGTAATACCCCCGGTATCAACCACTAAGGATTTGATATCCCCACGTTTCACTAAGCCATATTGGCGATCTCTAGTCAGACCGGGATAATCGGCCACCAATGCATCTCGTGTGCGCGTTAAGTAATTGAATAAGGTCGATTTTCCTACATTAGGCCGGCCTACCAGAGCGATAACAGGTAACATTATTATTCTTCCAAAAAGTCCTGTTCGGCTATACGCAATGCGGTTATTTCACCGTTTATATCTTGCACATAAATCAAACCATCATCAACAATAGGCGCTGCTGTAATCGCAACATCACTCACTTTTAAACGGCCCACTAGCGCCCCATTGGTTATATCTAAGATATGTAGATAACCTTCAAAATCAGCCGTTAACAAATAATCACCTAATTGTGTCACTGGCGTCAATCGGCGGTTTTCCAATCGATCTTGTAGCCAATTGATACCGCCATCGGTTTGATCTGCAGACCAAATGTGATTATTCACATCAACAACAAAAATAGACACCCAATCAGCCAGCATCTTTTTATATGATGACATTTCTGAACGACGCCACGTGATCTCGCCAGTTCTTACATCAACCGCTACAACCCCGCCATTAAAAGTCGCTGCATAAATAAACCGCTCCCCAGCCAGTGGGTCAGAATCCACATCAACCATGCGAGATAAGGCACCACGCCCTCTAGGCACAGCAACACTTGTCTCCCATATCTGTAAGCCATCTTTTAAACGTAAAACCACTAATTTACCATTGGCGTAACCACTGATAACACCACCACTCTTTATTACCGGTGAACTGGTTCCACGTAAGCTTAAGGCGGGCACATCTCGAACATACGACCAACGTTCATCACCTGTTGCTGCATCTAAGGTACTCACTGCACCATCTATACTACGAACAACGAGCAACCCATCTGAAAACCTAGGTGTTGATAATACCTCGCTAGATACCTGTGTTGTCCATGCGGTATCACCATCATTTAATTTTAAGGCAACAACATCAGCATCGGTGGTGCCAAAAAACACATGCTCAAAACCAACACCCAATCCACCCGAAATTGGAAGCTCGGTTTCTACTTCCCATACTCGGTCACCTGTTTTTTGATCCAGTGCAATCACTAATCCTTCGTGGTCTGCTACAAAAAGCTTACCCTCCGATAACACCATTTCAAGCTTTAAAAATCGTCCACCTTTACCTTCGGTGACCGTTTGTTGCCAAACCTGTGTAAGGGTGACTTGCTCGGCGATCTCTTCGAGCTCAAGAGGTATGGCGGATTCATCCTCATCGGACGTACTCATCATCTCGATAATGCTACTTTCTAAACTTTTCCCCGCCGATTTTGTTTTTTCGACCATGCTTGCACACCCAGCCAAGGTCATCATCAGTACAAGTATGCCTATTCGTATCATTTTTCTGTCTCTTTAACTGCTGCATCCTTGTTAGCACCCGCAAAATTCTCTGCAGGCGGGCCCAAGTTGTCCAGTTTTAATTGAATTAACTGACGACCCATCGTTGCCGTTCTAAGCGCTGATATATAGGCAGAACGTGCTTTCTCAGTATCCCCTAACAACCGGTATGCATCGCCTTTTAATGCGTCATATTGACTGATAAACTCACCAGGATTAAGACCGTCTTCCTCAGCCAAAAGTGAATCAATATCAGCAATAACACCGCTCATATCCCCGTTAGCAATGCGCAGCTTAAACGCACGTACACGTGCAATATGTTGAATTGACTGATTACTAGCGGTTTTTGCAACTTTTTCTAAAGATTCAACTGCACCTGTGCGGTTAGCAGTTTCAACCTGCGCCTTAGCTTTATGTAAGCCGGCAAGTGCCGCGTACGGCGTATCATCATATTTTTCGTTTATTTCATTGGCCACCAGAATAGCTTCATCAAATTTTGTACCTTTCATCATTTGCACTAATTGTTGATAGGCATCTGAAGCTTCGAGCGTGCTAGTGCGAGTTTTCTCTTGCCAACTTTGCCAACTAAAAAGGCCTATTAAACCTAGAGCTACACCAAAAATAATCGATCGTGAATTATCGGCCCACCATTTTTTTATGCTTTCAACTTGTTCTTCTTCTGTTTGATAAGAGTCCATCGTATTTTCCGTATTAACTGTTATTTTGTAAAAAGACTACTAATTCATCTTCAGGTAATAGTTGCTGTTCCTGACGATTACGTAAAAACTTGATACTTACTTTGTTTTCTTCAACTTCTTCTTCACCTAGGATCAACGCTAAGGACGCGCCAACCTTATCTGCTTTTTTGAACTGGCTTTTTAAACTGCCAGCACCGCAATGCAAAACGATACCTTCTCCTGGTAATTGATTACGTAAACGCTCAGCCAGTTGTATCGCTTCTTTTCTTGCTTTATCACCTTGGTAAACAATATAAGCTAAGGGCGAATGAACACTCCATTCATGCTGTTCTAATAACAGAATTAAACGTTCAACTCCCATCGCTAAACCTACTGCGGGTGTCTGTTTGCCGCCCAATTGATCAATAAGTCCATCATAACGACCACCTGCACAGACTGTACCTTGAGCACCCAGTGATGTCGTTGTCCATTCAAATACGGTGTGCGAGTAATAATCTAAACCACGAACTAAGCGAGGGTTACATTTAAAACTTACCCCAGCATCATTCAAATAGCTTTGCAGCTGCTCAAAGTGCTCAACAGACTCAGCACCTAGAGAGTTAAGGAGCTGAGGTGCAGCTTCTATTAACGCTTGCATATGCGGATTTTTACTATCCAAAATACGTAGCGGGTTAGTTTTTAAACGACGTACGCTGTCTTCATCTAGCGCGTCTATATGCTGCTTAAAATAGCCTACAAGGATATCTTTATAGGCTGCTCGTTCTTCAAGCGTTCCCAGTGTGTTTAGCTCTAAGGTCAACTCACCTGCGATACCAAGTTTTTGCCACAAACGGTATGACATCAGAATAATTTCGGCCTCAATCTCTGCACCAGACATCCCAAAACACTCAATTCCAATTTGGTGGAATTGTCTATAACGCCCTTTTTGTGGGCGCTCATGGCGAAACATCGGACCTTGATACCACAAACGCTGTATCTGATTATAAAATAAGCCATGTTCTAAGCCCGCTCTAACGCAACTGGCTGTGCCTTCGGGGCGCAAGCTAAGAGAATCACCATTGCGGTCATCAAAGCTATACATTTCTTTTTCAACAATATCAGTCACTTCACCGATTGAACGGCAGAACAGATCAGTACTTTCAACTAATGGCATACGTATTTCAGCGTAGCCATACTGCTGACAAACTTCAGCCATCTGTTTTTCTAACATCTGCCAAAGTGGCGTTTTATCTGGCAAAATATCGTGCATACCACGAATAGCTTGTAACTTTTTACTCATAAATCTTCTGTGGCTATTAACGATTAAACTTACTTTTTTCCAGCAAACCCACTTCATGAGAATCTGGGTAGAGTTGTTTTAATTGTAAAACATAACTGGCAACACGGCTGCTATCACCCAGTTTATCTTCTGCCTGAATGCCTAACCATAACGATGCTGGCGTATGCTTATTGACCGCCTTAAAACGCTGTAGGTAAGCTCTAACTGACAAATAATTCTTTAACTCAAATTTTAACTTTGCCATTTGTAACAAGGCAGGGGCAGCACGTTTATCACGTTGCAGCGCAGTTCGATAATAACCCTCCGCTTTGTCTAAATGACCAGCCTTCCAAGCACAGGTTCCTGCATTAGTTAAAGCAACAGTAGGAGATTTATAGAGTGGGTTCTTTAAGGCTAGATTAAAGTGCTGGTCGGCCAAATCAAACTCATTAATTCCACATAAGTAACGTGCATAATTATTTAGTGCACTAGAATTATTTGGGCTTAACCTAACCGCCTCTTTATAATGTTCACCCGCTAGTGATTGCTCACCTAGTCGGTCATAAAGTACAGCAAGCACATTGTGGGCATTACTAGAAGAAGGGTCCACTTTAATCGCTGACTTTAACTTCTCTAGTGCTACGTCATTCATGCCCCTATACATATACTCCACTCCAAGGGAAACATATACATCAGCAGGGCTTTTTTCCGCACCTTGAATAGAAGAATGACTGTCCTTAACTTGCTGCGATTGACAAGCGCTCATGGTGATCGAAACCAACACCATCATTAACCGAAAAATCCATTTCTTCATAACCCTGCCGCCTGTTGATTTTTTAATTGCCGCTTAGTTTTATCTTTTACCTTACCGACTAACTGGCCACACGCGGCATCAATATCGTCACCCCGTGTCTTACGTGTGGTGGTAACTAAACCAGCTTCTTTTAACACATTGGTAAAGCGATGAATCGCATTATTGCTCGAGCGTTTATATTGAGTAGTTGGAAAGGGGTTAAAAGGAATTAAGTTTACCTTTGATGGGACATCAGCCAATAAGCGCTTTAATTCATGTGCTTGCTCAACCGAATCATTCACACCGCTTAACATCACATACTCAAACGTTATTTTGCGACGTTTTTCACCTTTAATGTAGTGCTTACACGCTTCTAACAATTCAGCAATCGGGTACTTTTTATTAATCGGCACCAATTCATTTCTAAGTTCGTCATTCGGTGCGTGAAGAGATACCGCTAAACTGGCATCACTCACTTCAGCAAGCCTGTACATTGCTGGCACAATCCCTGATGTACTGACTGTTACACGTCGTTTTGCCAAACCATATGCAAAGTCATCCATCATAAGGTTTAAGGATGCGACCGTATTATTAAAATTAAGTAAGGGTTCGCCCATCCCCATCATCACGACATTCGTTAAGTTGGCCTTACCTTTCAGTGCTCTAGCAGCCACCCATACTTGACCAATAATTTCAGCCGTTGATAGGTTACGATTAAAGCCCTGCTGGGCTGTTGAACAAAACGTGCACTCTAGCGCGCAACCCACTTGCGATGAAACACACAAGGTACCGCGGCCATCTTCTGGAATAAAAACCGTTTCAATACGGTTTTGCCCATCTAATTCCAATACCCATTTGTACGTGCCATCATCAGACTTTTGCTCAAACACTATGTCTGGTACACGAACCTCAGCCATATCAACAAGACGAGCCCTTAACGTCTTGCTGATATTTGTCATTAGCTCAAAGTCGAACACACCTTCTTGATGAATCCATTTTAAAACCTGCGTGGCACGAAAAGGCTTCTCACCCATCTCGATAAAAAGTGCCTCTAGACCTTTTCGGTCAAAGTTCAACAGGTTTAATTTTGAGCTCATGAATTATTAACGAAGACGTTCACAAAGTTCGTTATCGCTGAAGAAGAATTTAATTTCTTCTGCTGCCGTTTCAGGCGCATCTGAACCATGTACAGCATTCTCATCAATGCTATCAGCAAAGTCTTTACGAATAGTTCCCTCATCCGCCTCAGCTGGGTTTGTTGCACCCATTACTTCACGGTTTTTAAGAATAGCATTTTCACCTTCAAGCACCTGCACCATAACTGGTCCAGAAATCATAAATTCAACCAAGTCATTATAAAAAGGACGTTCTTTATGCACAGCATAGAAGCCTTCTGCTTGCTCACGTGAAAGTTGCAACATTTTAGACGCAACAATTTTTAAACCAGCCTCTTCAAAGCGAGCATAAATCTGCCCAATTACATTTTTTGCAACAGCATCTGGTTTTACGATAGAAAAAGTACGCTCAAGCGCCATAGTATTACTCCAACAATATAAAATTAATTTTAGAAAAAAACCGTGTAAATTCACGGCATTAGATTATGTGACAATAGATTGCCATAAAGCGTGTAGTTTACAGATTACGACTCTGTCTAGCAATCAAGTAATCACTTGTTAGAACCGCTTGACCAGCTCGAAAGGCCAATAGAAAGAATTTAAGAGTCGACGGTGAAGCTTTCACCACAACCACAGGCATCAGTAACATTAGGGTTATTAAACTTAAACGCTGAATTAATACCCTCTCTGGCAAAATCTAGCTCTAGACCATCTAAAAAGCCTAGCGAATCTTGATTAATGATCACCTTCACACCATGTGCTTCAAAAACAGTATCAGCAGACTTAACTTCATCAGCAAAATCAATAACATATGAATAGCCAGAACAACCCGACTCACGAACACCTAAACGTAAACCTAAGCCCTTCCCTCGTTTATTCAATTGATCTTGAACTTGCACTGCCGCACTTTCAGTTAATTTAACAGACATATTACCCTCAATAATAATTAAAAATTACACACGTTAGAGCCTATAACGCTTAATAGGTTCCATTATGACGTCGCAAACACCTAACCTTAACGCACACACCAACAGCCTCCAAGCTAGCGCTGTGATAAAAAACACTTCCAGCTTATATAGAAGCTACTATCAGCCAAACTTACCGGCATACTTTCGTGTTTTAGGCGGCGTCAAATAGCCCTGCTTTCATTTTTACAAAAAGAGCATTTTACATGAACTGCTTTCCGATGGGCGCTTACCGGTAAACAAAAAAACTCATTAATTTGGTTAGCACAGAAACTTTATCTTATACTGGGCACTACTATTTTTAAAACATCAGCACTCTTTGATTATTACCTAACTACTTATGTTTGATATTGGATTTTTTGAACTCTGTCTTATCGGCATTATCGCACTACTAGTGATTGGGCCTGAGAAACTTCCCCGTGTCGCACGAACAGTTGGTCTATGGATTGGCAAAGCTCAAGGGATGGTAAAAACCGTTAAGTATGAAATTGATGAGCAAGTACGTGTTGAAGAACTAAAGCAGTCTCTAGAGCGCGCAAAAAATACTCTTGATAACAATGTTACCGAATCAATCAAAGAGGCTGAATCATCTATCGAAGAGCTACAAAATCAAATTAAAGACAGCGGCGAACAAAGCACTACCCCAACAACGCCAACCAAACTGGCAAAGTAACAAAAAATAAAGCCGTACTCGCTACTAACACAGTAGACAATAACTCCGTATTCAAGCCATAACGCTCACTTAAAATCATGGTTGCCATCATCGAAGGCGTGGCAGCCAGTAAAATAGTTGCCTGTATCGTTTTAGCATCTGTCATCGCTAAGTTTGCTGTAAAGTAAACCACTGCTGGTACGACCAGCAGCTTTACGCCAGATGCTAAAATAGCAATTCCTTTATGCTTCATCAGGCTACCAAATGATAACGACATACCCACTACTAGCAGCATGCCTGACATCGTAATATTGCCCAACATAGTCGTACCTTTTTGAAGAAACAGCGGCAGACTAATATCGTAAACATTCATAAGAATAGCGACAATAAAGGCCCAAATAGGTGGCAAACTCAGCAATGACTTAATAAACCTTAAGGGTGTCTGCTTTTGCTCATCATTTTCGCCCCACTCAATGGCTATCCATAGACCAACGATCCATAACATGGGTGTTATCGCCATAATATCGACATAAATAGCAAATCTAGCGGCATCATCACCTTGCATGCCTTGCAGTAACGGCACCCCAAGTGAAATAATATTCCCCAAGCCACAAACAAGCATCAACGCACCCAGCTCAGGCTTCCCCCAACCCTTACGTTTTAACCAAGGGTAAAATACCCAGCAAGCTAGCATACCGGCAACAATACCTACATTTGACACCAGTGGCGCACTGAAAATATCACCCGAAAGCTCGACATTAGGGATGACAGCAAAAATAAGTGCCGGATAAAATAAATTAATGACTAATGTACTAATCACACGCCGAGTTTCGTGCAATGTAAGACCTGCTGGCTGCCAATACCTCAGCAAAACACCCATTAAGATAATAAAGGCACTCGGTAGTAGTGCTGCATTAATTTGATCAAATATCTCAGTCATTAGCTCTTTAACCCTAAATTTACTCGCCAATCATACCTTAAGAACACGCCTAGAGGATTTTTAGGCAAAAAAAAGCCCCGCAATAAGCGAGGCTTTTTTATACGAATAGATGCTTAAGCTGTTACGTTTACAGCTTGTGGTCCTTTAGGACCGTTCTCTACGTCGAAGTTCACTTGCTGACCTTCGTTTAATGTACGAAAACCTTCGC
>CAJXOJ010000041.1 GCA_913057515.1 uncultured Cycloclasticus sp.
TAAGCCATTCGTATAGCGGGTGTCTTGGGCTGCTATTTATGTTTACTTTACTGTACAGCGGAAAATTGACGGCATAGTTTGTTGAACAAAATGCTTGTATTTCAGCATCACTGCCCGGTTCTTGCCCTGCAAAATCATTACAAGGCAAACCCAATACCACCAAGCCTTTGTCTTGATACGTCTGATAAAGCGCTTCTAAACCTTCATATTGAGGGGTTAAGCCGCATTTAGAGGCTACATTAACAATCAGCATAACCTTTCCTTGGTAGTCAGAAAGGGTCGATTCGCTACCGTCAATTTTAGTTAGCGCTATATCGTAAATTGAGTGATTCATTATCTTGTCCTTATTCGTTTATTTAACGTATCTTAACCATTATTTTGATAACTTATACCTTATAAATTTAGTTATTCCTAGTACCCGAAAAGAACGCGAATATCACAATAAATTGAAAACTTACCCATTTATGAATATCAAGGGCTGCCAAGCTTAACTTTCTCTACTTAAAACCATGTCAGTCCTTGAATCAACAGGGGCAGATTCGATTTATTATTGGTTCTGTAGCCGAACCCCATCATTTTTTATAACTAATCGGGCATGACTTGAATTTACCAAACATCAACCCCAAAATACTGTTTATATACAGATTAAGGAAATTACTATCATGACTCGCATTGCTTTATTTTTAGCCACTAATGTGGCCATTATGATCGTTATCAGTGTTGTATTTAGTCTATTTGGCTTGTCCGGCACCTTGCAGTCTAATGGGGTGGATTTAGACCTAAATGCTTTGTTGATTATCTCTATGGTCGTTGGCACGACAGGCTCGGTGATTTCCTTAGCGATGTCAAAATCCATGGCTAAACGTTCTATGGGGGTTCAAGTCATTGAGCAGCCAAAAAATTCAACTGAGGAATGGCTTGTTTCTATAGTATCAAAGCAAGCCGACAAAGCAGGTATTGGCATGCCTGAGGTCGGCATTTTTAACAACCCGACTCCCAATGCATTTGCGACGGGCATGAATAAGAACAACGCCTTAGTGGCCGTGAGTACTGGCCTAATTAACGCAATGAGTAAAGATGAAGTAGAGGCCGTGCTTGGGCACGAGGTTAGCCATGTTGCGAATGGCGATATGATTACGATGGCGTTGATGCAAGGTGTGGTGAATACTTTTGTTTATTTCTTTGCCTCTGTCATTGGCCATATTGTTGATAGGGTTATTCTTAAAAATGAACGTGGCCATGGGATTGGTTATTTTGTGACTCAGATGCTAGCGCAGGTTGTGCTGTCCTTTTTAGCGTCTATGATCGTCATGTGGTTCTCGCGCTATCGTGAATTTCATGCCGATAAAGGCGGCGCAAATTTAGCTGGCAAAGATAAAATGATTGCCGCATTAAGAGCTTTACAACGTAGCCACGAACCAACCGATATGCCAGAAGAATTAGCTGCGTTTGGTATTAATGGGGGGCAGGTCAAAAAGCTCTTTATGTCTCACCCACCGCTTGAAAAACGTATTGCTGCACTACAGAATAATTAATGTGTCTATTATAGACGTAAACACATTTTCTAATTAAAGGGAACACGGCCTTGAGATCAAGGGGAAAGCCACCTTGATTTTGATGATTCAGAAGGCAGTCACCCCCGTTCTTAACAAGAAACCAATAAATTCCATTGACGACTATTGGCTAAATAAATAATTGAAAACATGCAATCTGACCCCAAAAAACTAGTCGAAAAACACTCAAGCCTAACTCACTCAGAATTAATGAAGGTTATGTCACATGTTCAACGACATCAGGGCGACTGGATTTTACATACATTAATGGTAGAAGGTTGCAATGTACCCTTTAAATTCAAGCGCAAAAGCAAATACCAGAGCTTAAAAGGTGCCCGAGTAAACATGACTTATTACCCAGCACAAGAATCTGTTGCTGGCATTGATTTAGAAGTTATGAAAGTAGTGCGTATAAAAAGAGGCTGACCTATAATTTAAAAGGGCCTTTACCCTTTAAGCTCTTGGTTGTTATGCCTCAAACAAGCTTTCGCAAAAATAGCGACGCGCTGGCAAGCACAAACTGCTCCTCCTCCCCCAAAAAACAGCAAAAAAAACAGAAAAACAGGGTCAGGTCTTGCAAGCACGCATTTCTGCTTTTTAAATTACTTGGCTAACTGTTGAAAAATGCACATTACACTCATCAGCAATGCCTTTCATTAAATAATCACAAAATCATGCGACAGCCAACTTGACTTAACTCGACTAGTTATTGCTTGAAGCCACTTTTATCAAGCGCTCTTTACTCTTAAGACGATAAAATAAATTTGGCTCGCTGATAACATAAATATCACCGTCTTTGTCCATTGTTATGCCTTCAGCCTGCGGCACATCATCATGCAAACCAGCATTCCCTCTACTCAAATCCAATCGGCTGATTTCAACACCTTCTTTATTTACTTCAACAATTTGATGCGATTCATCACTCAAGAGCATTAGATGACCTGTCTGACCGTCATAATGCACCCCTGAGTAATCATCACCGCCAAAAGGGTTCTCTTCTAATGAAAACGGTGTTGAAATAGCGATATCAGATGACTCAACAAAACCTGAAAGCTTTATTAGTTGACGAGGTGTTTTCTCGTTAATGATAAATAAATCTCCACTTTCTTGATTATAAGATAAACCTTCAAAGCCTTTATTTTTACCCGATGTAATAGCTAGCTGAAAACTCTTCAACCCTGCTCTATTAACAGCTTTTGTTTGTGCATTAATATCAAACATCACCAACGTTCTTTTCCGCTCTTCAACCACGGCATATCGTTCGCCACCTAAATGCATCACCCCTTCTGTATCGTGGAAGCCAGTTAAGTCAATACGACGAATTAGCTCACCGTCTTTTGTCAGCTCAAGTAGGGTTTCTGGGTTATTAACGACAGCAAATAATGTATTGGTATTACTGTCATAGGTTAAGCCAGACGCATTATCTTCAATACCAGCTATCAGCTTCGGCGTCGCATATAGTTCATAGCTACTCAAGCCAATTTGGTGCCCGACCGCTAAGGGTTTTTCTTCACCAGCAAATAGACCTAATGAAACAAATAACGTTAATAAGAGATAGACCACATTTTGCTTATTGCACGCTCTAAACAGCCCAATACGGGACCACCCAAAAACTTTTTTCAAACGAGAATCTAAACGAGATATTTGTAGAGTATTCAGCAAGACATTCATCCAATAGAGTTTGCAATGAATGTACCCAATGATGATGACAAAGAAGCGTCAGAAGGATGACAATTTTCAGCTGCAAGGGTACGAATACCCTTTAAATTGATAACTACCTAGAACAAACCGTTTCCTAAACTAGGCTAAATCAGTTTTTTAGAATACTCCAACTCCCTTTGAGTTCCGTCACTTGTTGGTAACCGTCATTTTAGACACTCTTTTATCAAGCTCTTTTTGAAGCGTTTGTTTTGTATAGGGCTTTAAATTCTTCCATTGCCGGCACTCCTCTCGAGTCCGCCCACAGCCAGTGCACCATCCGTTGGAGCCGGCAAATTCACAGATATTAATACAGGGGCTTTTAGCTGTTTTCATTATTTGCTCAGTTAATTTTATTCAATGCTTGCTCAATACTTGGGCCAAGTTGCCGAATTTTTTAAGTCCTTAGAGTAAACGTTGCTCCAATTTCTTATTTGATTAGCCTCTAGGGGGGCTGGGTTTGTCAGCTGATTGTATAAAGTTGTAGTTTAAGTCCACGGTTATGGATATCCCTTTCATCGTCAAACTCACTTTGAGTTCAAGAACATCTTCTTAATACCTTTCAAACTTAATGACCTTCTAATTATATTAAACTGAGTTTTAAATGGTATACAGCAACTGCCCAAGTCTTTTTAGAATCGTCACTTTAGCCGTAAAATGAGGTGAACGCTACCCTTCACATTCAGTTTTAAGAATTAAAGAGGGGACAAGCTGAGGTTGATAATTGTTTTCAATATAACGATACATAGACAGGCAAGGTCGATTTTCTCAAACATGTTACATCACCTTACTAGAAGAGAGAGTCAGCGTAAAAATGTGTGCTTTCCTAGTGATATAAAAACTCTAGATCCCATCTACCGCAATATCGAAAAAGGTCACCGTGCAAAAGTGGTTGTTTTATTGCTCAACTTGCGTTGTTGGTTAAGTACCCTCTTTAATATTCGGCCACATGACTAGCCTAATAAAGAGTGATGCAGTTTTTTTTCGTATGCCTACGCTATCGGCCCGGTTACTTTACACTTTGAGTTAGTCACACTAATCTTTTTCCAAGCCTTGGTTATAATGCATTAATATTTTTCTGACTTGCTCAATACGCACTTTAAAGCTATTTTTATTCGCTCGTTCATGAATAGTATGGTCCCCATCACCAAAGGGGCCAAAGCCATCTAGGGTAATACAGCCTTTCGCGGCAAAAATATTTGCATCACTAACACCACCACGCTGCTCTGTTAAGAGTTGATCACCGGTGATGGTTTCTAGTTCTCTTAAAAACGCTAACTGTTTTTCATTGGGTTCCATTACATCGCGCTGAATGCCACCAGATAAGCTAGCATCAATTCCCTTAACTTCATGTGCATGGGCAATCGAATGCATGGCTTCAAGCACTCGGTCCCTTTCAGTTACATGGGTATAACGCATTTCAACAATTAAACGAGCATGGGGAGAAATGGTATTTGCGCCGATACCTCCCTCGAATTTACCAACATTCACTGTGGTACCTTTTTCTAAGTCGGTCAATTCGGTCAGCTGAATACATTTATATGCCGCTTCTAAATTGGCATTAATGCCTTCAGAATAGTGGTTCCCAGCATGCGCGGCTTTGCCTTTAATATCAATAAAGAATGTTCCCACGCCTTTGCGCCCTGTCACTAATTCATTATTCTTTCCTGCGGCCTCAAACACCAACACATAGTCATATTGTTCCGCTAATTGTTGACTGATAAGTTTGGAATCATCACTGCCGGTCTCCTCATCACTAACCAACAACATATCTATATTGCCAATTTGGCCACAAGCAGCTTCAACAGCCCTTAAGGCGCAAAGAGCCACATAATTACCGCCTTTAATATCACAAGCTCCTGGACCATAAATCCACTGCTCATCTTCACTAAAGGTTTCAAAACTCATGGGTGGAAAAACAGTATCTAAATGCCCCAACAACAGTAATTTTTTACCCGCTGATTGAGTTGAGGTAAACAATAAATGATTCCCTATTATTTCCCGCTGGTAAACATAGGTGGCGAAGCCTATCTCTTCCATCCATTGCCGAAACAAAACACCACTTTTGTCCACACCCTGCTTATTCTTGGTGTAGGAGTTAATATTAATTAATTTTGCTAATTCAGAAAAGTCCATTCCATTATTCACCATATTATTTAATGCCCAAAAATAGTTACCAAACCGAGAATGAACACAAGCTGTGTTTCTCAACCATTTAAGCAGTAACCATTCTTACTTAACCCTCTTATGAAATATATCGCATTTTCAAACAACTATTTAAAAAAATAGCGTTTAATTTTTTGCACCGCACCATTCTAAGGCGAAAGCTCTTACATGGTGCAATTAACCGTAAAGAAAATAAATTAAAACTTGCTTTAACAAAGACTTAAAAGGCTTGGTATTAATATTGCTTTAATCCTATAGATACGCTTCATATAAGGATTAAAACATGTCTACTTATGAGATCGGGTTGTGGTTATATCAAAATGGTGGTGGTGATGTCATTCAAGACTCAATGATTGCCCAGTTACAAGAACGGGATATTTCTGCAATTACCAACCTAAATTTAAGAAATGCAACCGCCATAAATGGTGTTATTTATTGTGAAGGCATTAGGATGGAAGAGTTAGATTTATTCTTTAGCTACAATGCTGGCCAACAAACACAATACCAACTGTATCTTTATGAGACTCTTGATCGATATATACCCATTATTAATAACTATAAGGCCTTTAATCTAACTGAGGACAAGTTTAAAACAGCTCATTTATTGCAACGTAATGGCATCATAACGCCAGAATACGAGTTATGTCACCGCAATGATGTTAATACACTACATAGAATATTAAAGGAATGGGGTGGCAAAATTATCTACAAACCTACTGAAGGCTGGGGGGGCATGGGACTCGTTAAAATTGAAAACGATGCTGCCCTTGATATGCTAATACCTTTTATCAAACATACCGACCTTCGGCACTTTTACGTTGAACGCTTTATTGATTACGACAACACCGACTTCAGGGTTGATATTGTCGATGGTGAGTACATCAGCTGTTATGGCCGCCAAGCCCCTCCCGGCGACTGGAAAACCAACATTACCAGTGGCGGTAAATTGTTATTACGCGAACCAAATGATGAGCTGGTCAATCTAGCTAAAAGGGCCGCCAGTCTAACCGATCTAGAAATTGCTGGCGTCGATATGATTTATGACCAAGAACGTGAGCAATATGTCGTCTTGGAAGTTAATGGTATTCCTGCGTTTGCAACACCTGAGCAAGAACAGCTCGGGCTAGATTTTAATGAAAAAAAAATTAACGCTATCGTTAACCTAATTGAAAAGAAATTACAGGAAGCATAAATGACCAAGAAACAAAAACGTCCCAAACTAGGCTTGCTATACATGGATTACGTTTTGCAATTCTTTAATAAATCTAATTTTAAAGGTTGGCCAGATAAAATTGAAACGGTGACCTATCATTGGAAAAATGATAAACAACGCCTTATTAACGAGATTAAAAGCAAAAAAATTGAGGTCTTAATTGGTAACGTGCCTGCGACGGCCTATGAAACATTTCGTGATATCTCCAATGAACTCCCTAAGGTCCGCTTTGTGCCCTCACTAGACACCCAGTTTTCTAATAAATCTAAAGAAAACGTCACCCGTTTTTGTAAAAAATATGACATCCCTATCCCACCAACCAATATTTTTTATGACCAAAAAAAAGGCTATCAATTTCTTAGAAAAGCTCGTTACCCTAAAATTATAAAGAAATCGTACGGCCCTTCAAATTATGGCGGGTATTTTGTTCATAAAGTCGATAGCTTTAATGAAGCCAAACAACTCTTGGAAAGCAAAAAATACAACCCCATTTATGTTCAGGATTTTATTCCCATGTCTGCCGACATTCGCGTTATGTTAATCGGTCACGAACCTGCCTGTGCTTTTTGGCGCCGCCCGCCTGAAGGAGAATGGTTAACCAATACCAGTCAAGGTGGCAGTATGGATTATCAAGATATACCTAAGGAAGTTCTAGATTTGGCCGTGCGTGTTTCTAAAGCCGCAAAAGCGGAATACTGGGCCTGCGATATCGCGGTGGGCAAAGATGGAAAGTATAGGATACTAGAGTGTGCAACAGCCTTTGCAGCCTTCCCTTATATTAGAGATTGGATAGGCCAATATTTGATGTGGCTATTCGGCAATGGGCAGTTTAAAAAACCTAATATTCCCATGAATAACTGGGAAGAGCTTGGTAAAATTTCACCCCACATCTTAAGAACCATGCGCCAAATTACCTTTGGACAATATACACCTAGCTCAGATGCTGACTGTTTTACACCGCTTGCCGAAACAAAGACTAACAAGCTCTTAGAAGATGACCTTAATGAAGAGGAGTGGCCGAGTGATATTTGGAATTTTCAAGACAATTTAGGTCGTAAAAAACCCTACTCACAAGCATCTTTCATCACCTCAAATAGACCTATTCAAACAACTAAGCAGATTAGCCCAAACGCCCGCCGTTCATCTGTCATACCTCCCACCGATGACACATACCGTTATTCACTGAGCCGAACTTGGGATATTAACAAACCGGTTTTGTTTTTTATTACTTTACATCCAACTCGTGCAGATGATCATGAGGATGATGCATTAATAAAAAAGTGTAGCGCATATGCCAAACAGCATGGCTATGGTGGCATTATTCTTGGCAGTCTTTTTGCGTACCGTGCGAATAATATTTCTGAAGTAAAAAAAGCCTGTGACCCAGTCGGCACATATAATGACGTCAGCTTATTAGAAAGCCATCAACGCGCTGAAAAAACCATCGCGATATGGGGTAATGCAGGCACCTTTAAAGGAAGAGCGGACGAAGTAACAACATTACTACCGGGTTTATTGTGCTTGCAACTCACGGTGAAAAAGCAACCACGGAGTATCAAAGGCTTAGCAAATGATATGTTGCCCATTGCATTATAGATAGGAGTCGCTAAGCTTTGATTCATAAACTCAACAAACCAATTGCGATAAAAACGTATCGCAAGCAAGCTAGTATGAATGCTAACTTAATTTTATCAACGTGTTAGCATCGCTCCAATAAGCATTATCTGGCTGGCTTTATACGACCCAAGAAGTGCCTTTGAGCTAACGCTCCCCTTTACTTAAAAAGAAACGACTGCAGTGAAAAAACAATACAATACATACCAAGAAACCGAGCAATATCTACAACACGTTGTTTCCCAGCACCCTAATTTGTTCAAACTTCAGAGCATTGGAAGCACTCACGAACAACGTGACATTATGCTGATCACCGCTTCTTTTGATGTAGAAAAAGCAGAATCAAAACCTGCCCTCTTATATACGGGCACCATTCACGCCAGAGAATGGATTGGAAACGAGCTAGCCGTTAAGTTTATTGAATATATCGTCGATAACCATGAGTACAACCCGCAGCTTATCAATATCTTAAGTCGTAACACGCTTTATATGGTGCCGTGTTTAAACCCAGATGGCTTCGAATACTCTATGAAGCACTTTTCATTCTGGCGAAAAAACCGTCGTCTCAATCACGATGGTACCTATGGTGTCGACCTTAATCGTAACTTTAGCGTAGGTTTCCCAGGCTCAAAAAATACTTCATCAAACGTCTATAGTGGCCCCCAGGCCTTTAGTGAACCTGAAACTCAAGCCATTAAGCAATTTGTGGACAGTCATGAAAACATTACTATTGCTTTAGATTATCACTCGCAGGGAAATGTTTTTTTCCCTGCCCATAAGTTTAATCATGAAGCCGAACACGAAGGCACAGACCTGAATATGCTTTGTGCCAATATGGCCAGAAAAATCTATAAAGTGACGGGGCGTAAATATGGTATTCATCGTGGCAAACCACCCACCAATTTGATCGGTGGAAGCGGTCGAGAATATTATTATAGTCGAGGCATTCTTGCTACCGTTGTCGAAGTGGGTACACGTAACATCCCCGACTATATGCAAAATATGACCCAGTCTATTAATGAGAATATACCGGCCGTACAGTATGCATTAGGCGAAGCGATTAATTACTCTCCACTTGCCCCCAAACGTGTTTCTGAACTGAATATCCTCAACATTGAAAGCAAATCTGTCACGTTAACGTGGACGTATGAAAAAGATGACGATATTTATTTTGAAATCTATCGTAATACTAAAAACAAACAAGCCTGCACTGAGAGTAATTTAGTCGGTCTTACCCATGCACAAGAGTTTACAGATATAGAGCTTAACAGCGGCACGATGTATTTTTACTACATTCGCGCGGTTCATCGCGTAAGCAACATAAAATCACCTTTTGCTACAAAAATTAGATTAAAAACATTACTGGATCACAATGAGTTTTCTAGGGTGTTATTCCCCGGCAAATCCAACGTTGGCTATGTCGGCCAATATACAGGCGAACAAAACCGCCAACATTTTGGACACAATTCGCTGTTTATCGGTATCAACCAATCCAAAGGTATCTGTACTGGCGTTCTCGAGTTTAATTTAGATAACATCCCTGAGAATGCCGTTATTAAATCAGCAAGAGCTTCACTCTATCCAATGAACCGCGTCGCTGCAAAAATTGAACAGTTTGGAGATTGGTCCATTTCATTTTTAGAGCAAGATAGTGTGGCCGATATAACCGACTTTGACCATATTGAACAAGCAGAAAGCATTGAAACCTTAGGTGAAACAGTTCCATCAGACGCCTTAACACAAGGCATCTGGAGTCACTGGACATTTACCTCACATGAGTGTCGAATCCTAGAATCAAACCTGGCAAAACGCTCCGTATTATTTCGCATAGACGGCCCTAAAACATTACCCCTAGGGCGTGACTCACAAATGATGCAATTCGACGTTGGTTATGGAAAATTTGGCGGTGGAATACATTACCGCCCGCATCTTGAGGTCATTTATACCGTACCTGAAACGGAGGTGGTCTTATCACCTACACGGCTATGTAGTCTGTCAAAAAAAGGTATTGTTGAAAACAAGCTACTGTCTGGATTCAGCGAAAGCGATGGAAAAACATACGGTTATATCGAGTTTAACCTCTACAATTTACCAAACCCAGACGAAACGATTATCACCGAAGCTTTTATTTGCTTACAAAATAAAAACACACCACCCAGTGACCGTGATATCTGCTTTAACATTGAATTTGTTGATATCAACACCATCAGCTATTCTGATATTAGGAACCGTAATAATATCGAATATGTTGGCTATGAAGCAACCACACAAGACCTTGTTCGCAAGCAAAAACAATACTTCATTTTCGACAAATATAGCCAATTAACATTAGAGGAAAAACACGAATCTAATGAAACAGCTGCTTTTGTAATACGAGCTACCTCTGAATCAGAGTCTTATGCAAAATTAATTGACTGGCATGAGGCTGGCCATAAGAACGAAGTAAAATTAGTCGTTAAATATATCAAGCGCCGGAAAAAACCGACCGCACCGGTGACTCAATTAAAAGCAAGCAATGACAATGGCCGGATGAAATTAACGTGGGCAAACCCATCCACCGAGGCTTTTGTAGGTACTTACATTGTGCGTAATAGGTTTCGCCCTCCCCGTTCACCGTATGATGGCGTCAAGCTCTATGCCGGTTCAGATAATTACACCTACGACAGCTTTGGCTCTAGCAAAATTTCAAAATATTACGCCGCCTTTAGTTATGATGATGTTCCTAACTACTCCGAGCCTCAAGTTATACATTATGAAGCTAATCCAAGTAGTGCAGAAAAACCGTCTAATATAGTATAAAAAATAAGGCCCTGCCCAATAATTTAATCTCGTGCTTTACCCAGATCAAATTATTGGGCACATAACACTGCATGGCTATTGCGAAGGTATAATAGCCCTCATTCACCGAAATGTCTTTAAAAGGCTTCCCTACGAAAGCCATAGTTCTATTACACCGCGTATATTGTCGATTAGTAGCTCTCTTGAATATCGGCCAAAAATCAACAAAATATATGGTAACGCCGCTTTCCTCCCTTACTTTCTTTAACTTGGATCAACAAGCTGTTTATTTATTTTGCAGCACGATCCGCCTTCTATGATCGCTGTCACGAACCTGTCATCTTACCTCTAGATAATGAGGCTTTTAGTAAACGGCTTAGGTAATTAGGTGATCAAAAAAATTGGGACTAAATATGTTGCAAAGGAGCTCAGCTGGCTGTCCTTTAACCAACGAGTCCTTCAAGAAGCTGCTGATAAATCTACGCCTATTATAGAAAGAGTCCGATTTTTAGGAATTTTTTCAAACAATCTAGATGAGTTTTTTAGGGTGCGTGTTGCTAATGTTAAACGTCGTGTCCTTATTGAGAAAAACCTAGATGAGCAGACACCAACCAAAAACTTGTTACGCGATATACAAAAAAAAGTCTTAAGGCTCCAAGAAGAATTTGATGTCACTTACCATGAAGTACTAAAAGGGCTCGCGCATAAAAACATTTTCTTAATTAATGAAAACCAGCTGAGTCCTGAGCAAGGAAATTGGTTGCAAAAATACTTCACTAATCATCTACAAGGTTTTATTGAGCCTATCATTATCAATAAAAATACTAATTTAGCGGCCTTATTAAAAGATGACTTAACCTATTTAATTTGTGAAATGCTGGTTGGTAAAAGCATACAGTATGCAGCCATTGCGATACCAACGACAGATTCACCTCGTTTTATTGAATTACCACGTGAAAAAGGTAAACGACGACGAGATATTATTATGTCCGACAATATTATTCGCTACTGCATAGATAATATTTTTGCCGCCTATTTTAACTACAAGGTGTGCAATGTTTACTCTATGAAGGTAACGGGCGACGCGGATTTCGGCTTGACCGACGACATTGATTTGTCCGTTTTAGAAAAGTTATCTATTGGGTTAAAGCAACGCCTACATGCCAAGCCTGTTCGAATTGTGTACGAACGAACAATGCCGGATCATGCCATCGACATGCTGAAATCAAAACTAGGCATTACACGTCATGATAGTGTTGTGCCAGGAGGCCGTTATCATAATTTTCGAGATTTTATTGGCTTCCCTAATGTAGGGCGTAAACAGCTTGAAAACCCACCAATTATGCCTTTGGTTTCTAAGCACTTTGCCCGTCACCCCTGCCCTTTTGATGCAATAAAAGAACAAGATATTCTGCTCTTTTATCCTTATCACAAGTTTGATCATTTTACGGAATTGATACGCCAGGCCGCTTTTGATCCGAATGTGTTTGAAATTAAAATCTGCATCTATCGAGTAGCCAGTAACAGTCGGTTAATTAAATCACTCATCAATGCAGTGAGAAATGGTAAGCAAGTATTCGCTGTTATTGAGCTCCATGCACGCTTTGATGAGCAGGCCAATATGAAATGGGCACGTATATTAACCGAAGCGGGTGTTAAGGTTCATTTTGGCGTACCATCGCTTAAATGCCACAGTAAGTTGTGTTTGATTGGCCGACATGAAAAAAACAAACGAACCCACTACGCCCATGTTGGTACGGGTAACTTTCACGAAAAAACAGCTGAAATTTATACCGACTTTAGTTTATTTACTAACAATGGAAATATTACAAATGAAGTCGCGCTTGTTTTTGATTTTATTGCTCACAGTTATAAAAAGACTGCGTTTAAACATTTAGTTGTTTCCCCTATCGGCACGAGGGATTGGATTAATAAGTCGATTGATAATGAAATAAAGCTGGCCAAGAAGGGGCACAAGGCTGAAATTCTTATTAAAATGAATAACGTTGATGATAAGCAAGTTATTGATAAATTGTACGAGGCAAGTGGTACCGGTGTAAAAATTAAGATGGTAGTGAGAGGTATGTGCACCTTGATCCCTGGTGTTGAAGGACTTAGTGAAAATATTGAAGTGATTTCTATCGTGGACCGGTTTTTAGAGCACACACGGTTTACTGTTTTTCATAATAATGGAGACCCTCGCGTTACCATCAGTTCAGCAGACTGGATGACCCGTAATATCGAGCGACGCGTAGAGGTTGGCTGTCCTATTTATGATCCCACTATCAAGCAACAAATTATTCATGTATTTAACCTTCAGTGGTCTGATAAGACAAAAGCTAGAATTATTGATAAAAAGCAGCAGAATAAATACTTACCACGGGGCAATAAACGAAAGATTCGCTCTCAAATATCGGTATATACTTATTTAAAAGAACTTGAGTTTGATAAGAAATGAATGACCTTAATATTGATGCTAAACCTGAATTAATTGCGGCCTTAGATTTAGGCTCTAATAGTTTTCATTTAATTATTGCCCGCTTATATGCAGACAAGCTTGAACCCTTTCATAAGGTAAAGCACCGCGTACGCTTACGAGCGGGTCTCAATAAGGCTAATGAATTAAGCTACGAGGCGATGCTAAGAGCAGCAAGCAGTCTTGAAGAAATGGGCGCCACAATAAAAGCACACCAAATTAAAAAATGTCGTGTTGTTGCCACTCATACCTTACGCGAGGCAGTTAACCGAAATGCTTTTCTCTCGCTCGCAGAGCACTCTTTAGGCTTTCCTATTGAAATAATTTCAGGGTCTGAAGAGGCAAGATTAATCTACCAAGGTGTAGTGCGAAGCGAAGAAATCAAAGATTCCTGCTTGGTGGTTGATATAGGTGGCGGCAGTACTGAAATAGTGCTCGGAGAAGGCACTGAAACTCAATATAGAGATAGCAAAAACATGGGCTGCATCAGCTTTACTGAGCGTTATTTCAGTAAAGGCGTGAATCAAAAATCGTTTAAACGTGCTGAGGTATCCGCGTTACAAAAACTTGAGCAATGTTCTCATCAGTTTAAAACGAGTCACCAAAGTAAGATATTTGCAACATCAGGCACCGCCAAAGCTCTTTTTAAGGCGATCGGTTTAGTAAGCGAAACAACCGAACGTCTAGAGCTAAGTAGCTTAGTCAAATTGCAAAATTTATTGTGCCAGAGTGAGGGAATCTCAAAACTTTCATTGGTCGGCATTGACGATGCTAGAGCTACTGTTTTACCAGCCGGTTTAGCCATTATGATTGCCATTATGAAGAGCCTAAACTTAACGTCTTTGACGTTCTGCTCTGCTGCTTTGCGAGAGGGCGTATTGTTTGAAATGGAGCAACAGAATCAACAAGGAGATACACGACTACGTACTCGCCAAAGTTTGCAAAGTCGTTACCACGTTGACCGTCGACAAGCTCAACAAGTAGCAGAGACTTGTGAGCTATTATGGAATCAAGCCTCAAAAGGTTGGAACCTAACATCCTCAAAGCTTAAAACTTTATTACTTGAGGCTGCTTATTTATATGAAATTGGCCAACAAATTAGTATTAATGACTTCCAGCAGCACTCAGCCTATATTTTAGCCAACAGTGACCTTGCTGGATATAACCAAGACGAGCAGCTTCTGCTTTCCATCATAGTCGACAATGGACGAAAAAAATTTAGACGCAGACGACTTCCTGACATTCGTATTGTCAGCCATAAAATGTTAACACGTTTAATTCGCCTATTCCGCTTAGCCGTTATCTTAAATAATAGTCGCCAGCCCTTAGATATTAATTCACTCTCGCTTAAGGTTGATGGACGCGATATGGTGTTAACTATTGATAAACTGTTTTTTCTTGAACAAGATGTCACGATGGCCGACTTAAACAAAGAATCAATCTTAATGGCAAAGCTGGGCTACAAACTATCTTGCCAAGTTATAAAAAATTAAAGGATAGTATAGAAATCTCGACTTTGCTAGACAGTTTATACTGAATACCATCTAATATCAGGAGTCGAGATTATGAATCAGCAAGCTCAACGAGATATATCTAGAAAACTAAAGGCTTTAAATCACGCTAAAGACATCGGTAATATATCGAAGACATGCCGTTATTTTGGCATTTGCCGTTAAACATTTTATACGTGGAAAAGAGCTTCTCTTGCTAAGGAAGACAATGCTTTAATCGACAGCAGACCTTGCCCTGAAAATCATAAATTACGTGTCCCTCAGGAAATTGAAGAAAAGGTCATCCATTTAAGAAAAACCTACCATTTTGGTGCTGATTCAATTGCTTTTGTTGATCACGTTGTTGAAAAGTTTCCATTTAGGATAAAGATAATACGTACTGATAATGGTCATGAGTTCCAAACAAGGTTTCATTGGCATATTAAAGACCTAGGGATGGAGCATGCTTATATCAAATAAGGAACGCCTCGTTTAAATGGAAAAGTTGAACGCTCTCACCTAACGGATAAATTTAAGTTCCATCAAGTGCTCAACTACACCGATGATGTCGACCCACACAAGAAACTAGCTCAGTGGGAGGATTATTAAAACTTTCTCAGGCCTCATGCTCCACACATGAGTAAAACACCTTATGAGCAGCTTAAACAGCGTATGTTAGAATAGATACTGGATGTCTAGCGAAGTCAGATTTCAGACATTTAGTTGTTTAAAATTATAAAAATATTGTTAATCAGGGTTTTTAAACAAGCGATTAACTACGCTTACCTCATTCTAATTAAATGTGTGCTTTAGGTAATGAGTGCCCCCAATGAAGGCTGTCTCTTATACACATCTCCGAGCCCACGAGACGCTACGCTATCT
>CAJXOJ010000042.1 GCA_913057515.1 uncultured Cycloclasticus sp.
AACTGGGAAAATAACTCCTAAGCAGGTTGTCCTAATTAGTGGAACCACTTCTGATAATATTCAACTATACTTGCTCATTATGGATTCGTAAAAAAGAGTCGTGTTCATTTAGCATTCATTTTGACTCTGTACCTTACCTCCAAAAAAATAATAACTGCTAGGGAGTCATTTTGAATGCGTTGTTTCGCTTATTAATATTATTATTGTTGCCTGTCAATGTAATGGCAGCACTGTCAACATCTGTGACACTTGTTACGGGTCAGCCTGGAAGTATTTTTCCGGGTGAGCAAACGCAAATTCAAATCACCTTAGGGAATAGCAATACTGGGTCTACAATAACAGGGCTCAATTTTAATTCACCACTTCCAGCTGGTTTTCCGGATGGTCTAGAAATCGCTGGTGCTGCATCCTATGAGTGTACAGATCATGCTGTTCCACCGGGTCCTACAACAACCCCTGGTGTAGGTTCCTTAACGGCTACAATTGGTGGGCAAGCAATCAGTTTGACTGGTGGTGTCATACCCGCAAGAGCGAATAGTACAGATGGTTCTTGTACTATTATTATTCCTGTTACAGCAGGTACGTCCACAGGTAATAGTGCTACGTATACTTATACTATCGCGGATAATGCTGTGATGGGTAATGACGGCGCTGCTGTCGCTAATGTTGGTGCTGTGAGCCAAGGTATTAATGTATTACCTTTTGACAGGCCTGTTATTAGCAAAGGTTTTTCTGCTTCTACTGTAACGCTTGGCGGAGATGCGTCAACGTTAACAATTACAGTGTCTAATTCAAACAGTGTTGATATCTCCAATTTCAGTATCACGGATGCTTTTCCTGATTTGGGTGGCAGTGCAATAATTGAGGTAGCAAACCCTGCTAACGCATCAAGTAGTTGTACCAGTGGAACGCCAACATTTGCTCCTGGAGTTGGTGCGGATACTGTAGTTGCAACGGGTGATATTCCTGCGAATGGTAGTTGTACTTTTTCGGTTGATGTTATTGCTTCGCACACCAACGGTGGCTATACAACAGGGCAGCAAACTAACAGAATTACCAGAGATGGTGATTTTACAAATGACTTGGGTATACCGGCAGCTGCAGATGCTACGAGTAATATTACAGTCAGGTCGTCTTTAAGTATCTCCAAAGCATTTAATAATAATGTGTTATCAAGCGGGCAGGCTGATACTTTTACTATTACGTTAAATAATGATTCTAATAGCGATCTTACTATTACAACATTCGATGATGAACCTATTGATGGAGTAGTCGGGGTAGGCGGTGGTGCAGGTACTTTGGGATCTGGTCTAGTTGCTACAGGGGTTTCAAGCACTTGTGTAGGCGCAGCTGGCTCTCTTTTAAATGCTGGTGATGGTATTAGAATAACAGGTGGTGTAATACCAGCCAATGCATCTTGTTCAGTGCTTGTGAACTTTACAGCCGCCGCAGAATTTACTCAAATTCCCATTACTTATACAAATACTATTACCGAAGGTGCGGTCAACGTAACAACGCCAAATGTGGTGAGTCAAACACGTTCTGCAACAGTTTTAGTAGCAGACGAGTTACGTGTACTTAAAACAGCTAACCCCTCAGTTGCAGCCCCTGGAAATCCAGTTAATTATGTAATTACCGTACAAAATTTCTCTAATACAGTAATTAATACGGTAACCATCAATGACATTTTACCTGCTGGTTTCACCTACTTAACAGGTGTTATCGGCAGTAATGATTTCAACCCAACGTTAACAGCCGCTTGTGGTGCATTAACAGAATCAAGCGTGCTAGGTGACGGCGCTGCGCAATTTACGGTAACAACACTGCCCGCAAGAACTGCTATTGGTGCTCCAGGTTTTTGTGATATTAGTTTTTGGGCAATGTTAGACCCGAATGCCGCCGATGGTGTCGCTACTGCTAATACCATAGATGCGGGACAGGTTTGTTACAACGCTGGTGCAACATGTAATGGTTCAGGCACAAGTTCTGGAAACACAACAACCGAAACGACAGTTTTCTCGGCGACTAAAGAATTTAATAACACGACAAGTACGGTTACTCTTCCAGAAGGAACAATTGCGACTCTTAGCGTTACATTAACCAACCTTTCAGCAAACCCATTAACAAACGTATCCCTATCAGATACCTTTCCGACAGATGGTTTAGGTCAATTACAATTTGCTACGCCTGCTAATGCTTCTACAACGTGTGGCGGAACGATTACAGCAGATGCAGGTACAACTTCTTTAGCCTTGGTTGGGGGAACAGTTCCCGCCAGAGCGGCTAATGGAACCGGGGCAAATGGTACATGTGTTGTAAATGTTGATGTTATCGGTCCGGCTGGGACGTTTGATAATGTTGCACAATTAGCTGGTACGCAAACATTCGCAAATGGCGGCACCGGAAATATTGCTCAATTCGACACAAATACAGCTCGACTTGTGTACCTGTCTTCTTTATTGGCTAATAAAAGTTTTAACCCGACAGCTGTTTCATCAGGTGGTACTTCACGTGTATCGATCCGATTATCTAATTCCGGGGCAGTCGCTTTAACTAATGTATCAGTAACAGACCCGTTACCTGCAGGTATGGTATTAGCAAACCCTGTCAATGCTGCATCTACCTGTGCTGGAACACCTACTTTTACTGCGGCTGTTGTTGGCGCAAATTCCATTTCATTTGAAGGTGCTAGTATTGCAGGTTTAGGCTCGTGTGATGTTCTATTTGACGTGGTTGCTACTGGCGCCGCAGATTGGATAAATACTATTCCCGTTGGCAATATTACAGCGGATGGTGGAATTATAAATACAGCCGCTGTAACAGATACATTGAACTTTCAGCCAGGTACGGGAATTAGTGTAGGCAAAACATCAAACCCAAGTACGCTTAGTTTTCCGGGTGAAACCAGCCAGTTAACCATCACCTTCACGAATGGTACGAATGCCGTTTCCAATATGGCGGTTATTGATTACTTTACCGATGATGGCACGGCTGGAGGCACTTTAAACGGTATGGTTGTAGCGGCAACGCCAAATGCGACGACTACTTGTCCAGGCGGCACAGTAACAGCAGTATCTGGTGGCACACAGGTTGCCCTATCAGGTGTTTCATTGGCGGCGAACCAATCTTGTACGGTATCCGTGAATATATCGTCAATAGGCAACGGAGGTGTCAATAATATTATTCCTATTGGGGCTATTACATCTGACCAAGGCTCAACAAATTCAGGACAAGCAACATCAAGTTTAACCGTACAAAGCAACTTGGGTGTTGTGAAATTGTTTACGCCCAAAACAATCCTTCCTGGTGAAAGATCAAGGCTGCGTATTACATTCTTAAACCCAACCAATTTGGCTATTGGTGACCTGTCTGTTTTAGACACCATGCCTGCTGGTATTACTATCCCGAGTGGAGCTAACCCGACAACGACATGTTTAGGTGGTGTCGTGTCATCTCCAGCAGCTAATCAAGTACAAGTTGTTAGTGCAAATTTGCCGGCCGCTTCTGGTGGTGTATCAGCATCATGTTATGCGGAAATTGATGTTACAGCTGCGGCACAGGGTGATTATGTAAATACTATCCCTGTTGGTGCGGTAACAGGTGTAGTAGGTGGGTCAGCGATTAGCAATTCACAACCTACGAGTGACACGCTTTCTGTGAAAACACCGCTAACAATTCATAAGGCATTTGATGGTAATACGTTAGATGCTGGTAACCCTGTTGGCTTTACGACAGCTTCAACAACCGTTGGCCCCGGTGCATCTTCAACGCTTACATTAAGAATTGATAACCCAAATGCTCAACCATTAACCGGTGTCGCCTTTACAGATGACTTACCCGCTAACGTGGTTATTGCACAAACACCTAATGCAAGCACAACCTGTGCGAGTGGTTTTGTGGATGCTTTGGCATCAGCAACGAGTGTACGTTTGTCAGGTGCTACTGTGCCAGCCAGTGGTTTTTGTACGGTAACGGTTGATGTTCTGAGTAACATATCGGGTAGTTACATAAACGCCTTATCTGCTGGAGCTGTCACATCTAATGAAGGTGTGTCAAATGAAGAGGGTACCAGTGCCGAATTAGTGGTGTCCACACCACCTAGCGTTGATAAACAATTTGCCCCAGCAGTTATACCTTCTGGTGGTATATCCACTTTAACTATTGTGTTTGATAACCAAAACGCAAGCGACATTACGTTAACCAGTGCTTTTGTGGACACATTACCAACAGCACCTGGCTCAATAGTTGTTGCTGGCGTGCCAAATATTGTTCAAACATGTCCTGGTGTGGTGACAGCAGTTGCAGGTAGCGGCTCTGTTTCCTATTCTAATGGAGCAGTGATACCCTCTGGTGGTTGTACCATCAGTATAGATGTTACCGGTAATGTAGCTGGAGAACATGTTAATAATATTCCTGCCGGCGACTTGCAAACTAGTGTTGGTAATAACCAGCAACCTGCTAATACCAGTTTGTTTATTAGTTCATTAGGCTTTATTTCTGGTCAGGTATTTACAGATAATAATTTATTACCCAATGGCGTATTTGATAGTGGCACTGATACACCATTAACAGGTGTTTCCATTGAACTTCGCACAGGGCCAACGTGTGCCTCACCACTTGCAGTAATCGCGGGTGTTACAAACCCAACGACTACTGATGGTTTAGGTAACTATTTATTCGCTAATTTGCCGGCAGGTTCGTATTCAGTTTGTGAGCCAGTACAGCCAACAAATACAACAAACGGCACGACAACAGCGGGCGCTATTTCTTCGAATAATGGTAGTACGGGCGTGTCTGGTACTGCATCTAACCCCACCGCCACGAGCAGCGAGATAGAAAATATTATTCTTATTGGAGACGGCGGTGCCGGAGAGGTTAGTGGTAGTTCCAATAATACGTTTGCAGAGATCGCGCCTTCTTCAATTTCTGGTGTGGTATTTTTAGATATTAATAATAATGGCGTGCAAAATGGGGCAGATACGCCATTAGTTGGTGAAACCATTGAGTTGTTAGATAATGTTGGCGCAGTTATTACATCGGTATTAACTGATGCTAACGGAGCCTACAGTTTTACTGGGCTAGCACCAGGTACGTATTCAATAAGACAACCGAACCAACCAACTAATACTGCAAATGGTCAAACATTAGCCGGTGTTGTGGCAAATGGCGGCACTGATGGTACACCAACCAATATAACAACGCTGCCAAGTCAAATAACAAGTATCGTATTACCGCCTAATACAGCAGTAACGGCAAACAATTTCGCGGAAATTCCACAAGGTAGAAGACTATCAGGTTCAATCTTTTTGGATTACGACAATAACGGTGTTGAAAATAACACAGATCATGGAATAGGCGGCCAGACCGTCAATCTGACGGGTGCTGATATTAATGGCAACCCGGTTAATTTAGTAACAGTTACTGCAAGTGATGGTACTTATGTATTTGACGGCTTACCTGAAGGAACCTACACGGTAACGCAACCAAACCAGCCAGCGGGTACTTCAAACGGTATTACAACAGCAGGAAGCACAGGCGGTGTTGCAACTGCTGTTGGAGTTACCCCTAGTGCGGTTTCGGCAATAGATTTAACCGGAGCGAATACGGTTTCAGCAGATAATAACTTTGCCGAAGCACCTGATGCAGCGGTTGACTTGGCGGTAACAAAAACGCACAGCCCTGCAAATTTTGGAGCGGGTTCTAACACCGGCTTTTTTACTATTACGCCGAGTAATATAGGTACTCTAGATTCTTCTGGAATTATTACGATTGTGGATACATTGCCTATTGGCATGACTGCATTTGCGTGGCCAACAACAGGAGTTTGGGTTTGTTCGGTTGCAGGGCAAATGGTTACTTGTAACAGTAATGTTGTTATTGCGGCAGGGGGTGTCGGTACTGATATCATATTGCAAGTCTCTGTAGCGGCAGGTACCGAAGGACAAATTCTTACAAACAATGTCGTTATTTCCGGTGGTAATGAGCCACCAGGGTTTGATGGAAATAACGATGACGATGATAGTGTTTCAATTGCCGCGTCCGCTGCTGTTGAAGGGTCTGTTTGGATTGATGCAGACCATGACCGAATTCTAGATGGCTCGGAATCATTAGTACCGGGTTGGGTTGTAGAGTTATTGTTAAATGGTAACCCTGTTGCTTCTACATTAACGGATAGTAACGGTGACTATTCATTTACTGGCTTGGCTCCTGGTTCGGGCTATCAAATACGCTTTACTGAGCCAACTAGTGGCGCAATTTTAGGGCAACCTTTACCGAATGAATCAGGAGGTCCTTCAACAAGTGGTGTAACAGATCCTGTGAACAACCCTGCAGGAGCTGAGTTTGTTGATGGTACGTTAAATAATTTAACACTATTAGCAGGGACAACAACCTCTAACCAAAGTTTACCGCTAGACCCATCAGGCGTTATTTATGACTCAGTAACGCGTAACCCTGTTGCTGGAGCCACTGTTACTTTATTGAGTGGTGGTGTTCCTGTGCCAAATGTCTGCCTTGTTGGAGCAAATAACAATCAAGTAGTGGGTGCATTGGGTATTTATCAGTTCTTACTCGTTAACCCAGCACCAGGTGGTTGCCCAGGAAATGGAGTATATACATTACAGGTTTTACAACCAGGTGGTTACTTGCCACCGGCTTCAACCATCATTCCTGAAACAGCAGGTGGCCCATATACTCCAGTGGCTGACGTAGCACCCAATATTGATGCCATTCAGCTACAACCAACCCCACCGAGTGGTGGGCAAGCGACTACTTACTACTTTGACTTGAACTTAACGATAAATGGCATAGGCGTCGTGAATAACCATATTCCGCTTGACCCAGTATTAGAAGGTGCTCTGTTAGTCACTAAAACAACGCCGAAGAAAAATGTGGTACGAGGTGATCTGGTTCCTTATACGGTCACAGCAACTAATACGTTATCTGCAACATTAACCAATCTCTCAATTCTAGACCAAATTCCTGCTGGGTTTAAATATGTCTCGGGTTCAGCAACTTTAAATGCTGTGGCGCTTGAACCAACGGTATTGAGTAGGTCGTTAAGTTGGAACGGTTTAACCTTTTTAGCCGGTGAAACAAAAACGATACAACTGATTTTAATCGTTGGCTCAGGTGTTGGCGAAGGCGAATACGTAAATCAGGCCTGGGCAAATAATGATATTGCTAATGCAAGGGTTTCAAATGTAGCTTCAGCCGCTGTAAGGGTTGTTCCAGATCCTTTATTTGACTGTTCTGATTTGATCGGCAAAGTGTTCGATGACGACAATATTAACGGCTATCAAGATAAAGGCGAAAAAGGTATCGCGGGCGTTCGTTTAGCAACGGTTAGAGGGTTATTAGTCACAACAGATAACTACGGGCGATTCCATATTGCCTGTGCGGATGTGCCTAATGAATTACATGGCTCAAATTTCATCATGAAATTGGATGAGCGCACATTACCATCTGGCTACCGTGTAACGACAGAAAACCCAAGAGTCGTTCGTTTAACTCGCGGCAAAATCACTAAATTGAACTTTGGTGCGGGTATACACAGAATCGTGAGAGTCGATATTAATAGCCAAAATTTTGTTAACAAAGGAGAAAAACTAACGGATATATCTATTAATCAATTAGATCAGCTTGTTGATGTTCTTAAACAAAAACCCTCATTAGTGCGCTTAGCCTACTTTGAAAAAGAAGGTGAGATGAGGGACGACATCAGAAAAAACATGTCCTTATTTATTGATCAGTTAACGTCGAAATGGAAATCGTGTGACTGTGAGTTTTATGAACTGACGGTGGAACAAGAGATTGTGAGCAAGGACTTTGGAAAAACCAGCTTAGAAGGCGTAGCAGGAGATAAAAAATGAAATATTTAATGCCTGCATTGTTAAGCACGTTGATATCTTTTCCTCTTATTGCAGCGGATAAAGAGAAATCTTGCCCGTTAAATAAGAATGATGACAATAAATTTTGTACACACAAGGAGTGGCGAGAAGAAGCAACACTAGATGATGATAGTTCTGTTAGAACGGTTTCTTTACCCGAAAATTCAGAGCGATCGTTACTTCAGCATAAGGTGACGCTATGGTCTTTGCCAGGAGACAAGGCGCCTCATTATAAATTGGCTGATTTAAAACAAGTTAAAGTGGGTGTGACGTCAACACACTTTGCTTCAGCGGAAGCCACAATTGAGCTAGCTAAAATTACGCAAGTGAATAAGCTGCTTGAATTCCTCAAAGATAAAGAAGGTCTTCAGCTTGAAATAATAGGGCACACTGATAATCAGCAATTGTCATTGAAAGCACAGCGTTGGTTTGAAAATAACCAAGAGCTTTCGATAGCGAGGGCAAAATCAGTCGCCGAGTATTTGCAAAAACAGCTTAATTTACCCCAGTCTTCAATGATTATTAGGGGTAAGGGCAGCAAAGAACCTATTGCAAGTAATGCGTCACCAGCTGGCATGGCAAAAAACAGACGTGTTGAAATTTTAGTAACGTATGAAAAAGTAAATACACCTCAACAAGTATCTCCCCAACAGGTGATGAGTCATAAACACGTGTGTAAAGGTGAGCTATTAAAAGGGAAGTCGACTGAAGGTTTTAATATTAGCGTCGACGGCCAATCTAACGCAGCATTAGTAAAAGACAGTGAAAATGAGCAGCGTTGTACAGATAAAAAGCTATCACTCGCAGATATTCGTCTGCAGTACGATAATTTAGCAGCATCGCCTTTACTGAATGCTTCGGCGTGGCCGGCGACGTTTGTTAATAATCAAACGGTTAAGTTTACGGGTTATACCAATTACTTTGCTTGGGTCGAACGTGCTGAAATCCGTATATTCAAAGATTCAAAATCTGTTAATGGTAAGCCTTTGCATATCATTCAGTTGGATAAAAATTTAGAGGGTGAATGGGCAGTTAAATCACGAGCACCTGAAAAACTAAAATACCGAATAAGAGTCTACGATAAAGCCGGGCGGTTTGATGAAACAACGAGCCTACCATTATGGCGTGTTGCTAAAAGAAAAGCGCTTGACGATGATCAGCTTTCAGCAAAGGAAAGCGCGTTTATTGCTTATGGCAAAACTCGGTTAGAAAAGCACAATATTCCTGTACAAGGTGGTAGCGTTACGGTGAGTGGCAACCATGTTCCACAAGGTGAACGTGTGTTTTTTATGGGGCGCTCGATACCTGTCGATGCAAAAGGTAGTTTTGTTGCGCGTCAAATTGTTCCGAATGGTCGCCATACCATTGAAGTAGCAACATTGGATGCAAAACGCAGCGGAACATTGTATTGGCGAGATATTGAGTTTAAAGCGGATGACTGGTTTTATGTTGCGATAGCCGATATCACAGCGGGTAAATATAAAGCGAATGATAATGCTGTTGTAGTAACGAAAGACAAGCAACATTTATCCGATAACAGTTTTGTGGATGGTCGTTTAGCCTTTTATACAAAAGGTAAATGGCGTAACAAGTATACAGTTACGGCCAGTGCGGATACTCGGGAGCAACCGCTTGAGGATCTTTTTTCAACCTTTGCGGATAAAGACCCTAGAAGTCTACTACGTCGTTTAAATGATAAAGACTATTATCCGGTGTACGGCGATGACAGCACCTTAGTTGAGGATGCTCCAACTCAAGGTAAGTTTTACGCTAAGATCGAAGATGCGCGCTCAAGTGCTATGTGGGGTAACTTTAAAATTGTTCAACAAGAAACAGATCTCGCGCAAATCAATCGTGGATTATACGGTGCAGTTGTGGACTGGAAAAGTGAAGCGACTAATGCCCGTATTGAGCACTTAACAGAAGTTAATGTTTTTGCAGCTGAACCGGGTACGCAAGCTGCTAGAGAGGAATTTCGTGGTACAGGTGGTTCTTTATATTACCTAGGACATCAAGATATTGTTAATGGATCAGAGAGAGTACAAGTAGAAGTTAGAGATAAAGACTCGGGTATTGTATTAAATGTTAATTCATTAGTGGCAGGCCAAGATTACCAAGAAGATGCAATCCAAGGTCGAATTTTACTAACCCGTCCCTTACCTTCAACAGCGGATGATAGTCAGTTAGTTCGTGCGGGTAGTTATGCCGGGAACCCGGTGTTTTTGGTCGTCAATTACGAATATGTAGGAGACTTAACAAACTTTGAAGACCTCGCCGTTGGTGGTAGAGCAACTCATTGGCTGGCGGACTCAGTCCGTTTGGGTATAACGGGGTCGCATCAACAACGCGGCCAAGAAGACCAAAATTTAACTGGGTTAGATGTGCTCTTCCGTAAAACAGCAGAAACATATTTGAAAATAGAAACTGCTCGAACTGAAGGACCAGGAATAAATTCGAACGGTTCAATTGATGGTGGCTTTAGCTTTAATTCAATTGGCGTAAGCCCAACAAATAATGAATCGGCCAATGCATATCAATTAGAAAGTGGTTTTGTTTTCAATGATCTAGAAATAGATATGGATGGTAAAGGTCATGTTTATTTAAGGCGCAGAGAGAAGGACTTCTCAGCACCAGGGCAGCAAACGAGTTTTGATACAACTCAATTCGGTGGAGGCATCAACCTGCCATTAAATGAGAAAAACAGCCTTAGTTTGAAAGTGGATTCAACCGAGCAAAAAAATGGCGTTGACCGAGATGTAGCGGAAGTTGATTTGCACCATAAGCTTAATGAAGATTGGAGAGTTAGTGCAGGTATTCGTGGTGATAGTCGCGATGATAAAACGGGAACGCCAAGTAATAATAACGACGGCAATCGCGTAGATTTAACACTTCAAGCAGACTATGGTATTGATAACGAATGGGGTGCCTTTGGCTTTGTACAGGGTTCATTATTAACCAATGGTGACCGAGATAAAAATAACCGCCTTGGTCTGGGTGGGCATTATCAAGTAAATGACCGACTTGGCCTCAACGGAGAAGTTTCATCTGGAACTGGGGGCTTTGGTGCATTAGTGGGTGCTGATTATAGGGTGTCTGATCGTACAACAACCTATTTGAATTACGCGCTGGATCCTGATAACGCCAACAATGGCATTGAAAATAGGCAGGGTAAGTTAGTGTCTGGTATACGTACGAGATACTCAGATGCTATTAGTGTGTATGGCGAAGAGCAATTACTCCATGGCGAAAGTAATAATGGTTTAACCCATGCTTATGGTGTTGACTTGGTTGCGAACGAGCAGTGGAACTTTGGTGTTGCTGTAGAGAGCGGTCATATTACAAACAAGGACAGTAAACTACGTAGGCGAGCAGCTAGCTTTTCAGCAGATTACAAATTTGAAGATGTTAAATACGGCGGTGACTTAGAGTATCGGCGAGATAATATCGATGGCCAAGTTCGTAGCAATTGGTTAACCCGTAATCACTTTGCTTACAAAGTTAACGAAGACTGGAGAATGCGTCTTCAATTGGATCTAGCCTTGAGCGATAGCAGCGACGGTGATTTCCTTGATGCGGATTACACAGAAGCTATTTGGGGTTATGCCTACAGGCCTGTCGATAATGATGAGCTAAATTTACTTTTACAATACAAATACCTTGCTGATCAATCACCGTCTGATCAATTTACGTCGAGTGGGCAACAAAACGAATTTGAACAGCGTAGTCATGTGTTTTCGATTGATGGTACATATGATTTAACCCCTCGATGGGCAGTGGGTGCTAAGTACGCAACGCGTATCGGTGAACTAAGAGCCGGCAGAGGCACGGGTGATTGGTTTAGGAGTCAGGCTCAATTAGGTGTGTTACGTCTAGATTGGCACGTCGTTAGACATTGGGATGCACTTATTGAAGGCCGTGTGTTGGATATTGACGAGGCTGAAGATAGGCGAGCTGGCTTCTTAGCTGCTATCTACAGACATTTCGGCGATCACCTTAAGGTTGGTGTCGGTTATAACTTCACGGACTTTTCAGATGATCTAACGGATCTAGACTATGACAGTAAAGGTGTCTTCTTTAATGTAGTCGGTAAATGGTAATTCGTTATCGCTCGTAGTTAGTACGCATTAAGCCCAGCTAAATACTGGGCTTAATGTTTTTGCTTGATCAATTAAGCTGATGAATCAAAAGCTAAGGAATTCTATATAGGTTTTCTAGAATTTAATCTAGATTGGGAACACCGTTTTGAAGACAACTTACCGCTCTATATACAAATTTCAAAAGGGGATTGTGTACTTCATATATCCGAACATCATGGAGATTGTAGCCCAGGAGCCGCTCTTCGAATTGAGACAGATAACATAGAAAAGTATCATGAGCTTTTAATCAGCAAGCAATATAAGTATGCAAGACCAGACATACAGGAAATGCCATGGGGTAGCAAAGACATGAGTATACGTGACCCATTCGGCAACAAACTTACTTTTACCAATGCAGTCAGCACATAAAAATGAATAACGAGACACGGGGTCTCTTTAATGCAATTTTTATGTGTAAATGAGCATGGATGAAGTATTAGATAAATTAACTGAATATGTCTCTGCAATGACAGAGGCACTTGCTTATGATCGCAATGCCGATGATCGCTCGCTTCTGACAAAGCATTTAGCCGCAGCAGCAGAAATGTACGCACTCTTGCACAAGCACCAAGAAATTTCAGCGATCCATGACTTAGTAAAAGCCGAAATTCGCGGGCATGGCTGGTCATTCATAGCTGGTCCGTCAGGTGATTTAATTGCTCAAAAGTGGGTGACGTTTACTGACTCTGTAGGTATATTGGAATGAAACACATAACAAGGCAGTCAATGTTCGCCTTCGGCTGGACGGCCCACTGCGCGGCCCGCCAATTACCTTTGCGTTAAGCAGCCAATGGACAATTTGCACAAGTTTCGACTAACTTTATTTCATTCCAATCCAGGCTTTTTTAGTTTGGATTGCAATTCTTTTGGGTATGAGGTTAATAGAGATATTGGCTTAGAAGTATTTGCGCGGGATTCAGATGAATTAGTTCAGGCCACAAAATATCACATAGACTGTGGGGGTTTCGAGTCTGAAGAATTGGCACTTGCTGGTGGAGAGAAACTAAGAAAGAAATTACGTTTACTGAATAGTGTATTGGATTTAGGGCTGGTCATACCCACAAAAGATGAATTAACCGGGAGGGTAAGTGAATCTGTTAAGAACTCGGTTAAAGAAAAGGGTGGAGTGTTGCTTGATTCTAGAGTTGGTTTGTCAGTTATTCCCGATGATGGTTTACATGGAGAGTTGGTTACCACTAGCTCTTTTAGGGTAAGGATAAGTGATCCCATTTTTTTACTTGATGCAGTTAAGAATATTTGGGACGTAGAATTCGAATTTGATGAAAAAGCAGAAGATGTGATTGAGTTACTTAACCTATCGTCAGCAGAGGCGTCCCCCAAGTTAAAATTCCTGACGGCCTACCTTGCACTTGAACAATTGATAACCATAAAAGAACGAAGCAAAGAAGCTCAAGAGCTGATAATGTCATTTATTAATGAAACAAAAGCGTCTGGTATTCCCAATGAAGAAAAAGCCTCACTTGTTGGCTCCTTATCAAATTTAACAAAGGGCTCTTTTTCAGGTGCGCTGAAAACTCTTTCAAAAAGCATTTCAAACCCAAAGGAAATACAGGGTTTTACTCCTGATCAGTTGGTATCTAAAGCGATAGGGCTTCGAAACAAAATAGCTCATAAATTAGAAATCACCAAAGACACAGATATAAACGTTATCACTAAAGGAATAAGGGAAATGACGCATGGGCTGCTGTGGAGCGAATATAAATTACCTAATTTCTCTATCTATAGGCCAGCCGATAGTGTCAGTTCGGAAAAATTTGAAATGAGGATTCTATAAAATGCTTAACAATGGGCTTCACTGGACTCACTCACTTCGTTCGCTCTCCAGTGAGCCCGGGCGTTATACATAAACAAAAATATAAAAGGAGTAATAATATGCGAATAATAGGTTTGTTTTCCTTGCTATTCATAACCAGTATTTCACACGCTGAAATAACCACACAAAAAGAAGCGGACGTTTTCCTAGAAAAATACTGTATTGCGCTTGTAGGTGAAATTGAAAGGTCATATGTAAAACAAAATAACCATGTGTTTAAAAAAGACTGGAAAGGCAATAATGAAATTTCAATTAATGAGCTTGCAGATGTCTATAGTAAGTTGTGTGTAAAAAATTAATATTTATGGTGAGTCTACGCATTTACTACATGATATTTCCAAGTAGCACCAATCGATTTACTAGGGCGTTGCATAACAACACATTCAAGCGCGACCTTCACTTCGCTGCGGTCACTTAAGTCGAACGTTAGTTTTAAGAAAAACAGAGATGATTTTTTGAAATTTAAAGTAACATCACGAATCGTAATATCTTTTGCTTCGATTCATTTCTTTATTGCAATAATCGCATTTTTAATTGTTCAATTTAGTGATGATGGACAGGCAGGGTTTTTATGGTTCTTATTCTTTTATCTCGACTTCCCTGTTGGGCAGTTAGCTTATGATTCAATTGGTAAGTTAAATGTAATAAGCAACCTAATTGATTGGTGGTACACCATACCAAATCACCAGGGACCAAATATACGGGCATTAATTATATTTGGTGTAATTGGTACGCTATATTGGTATTTAATAGGCTTACTTTTATCTTTTGTCATATCAAAAATAAAAGCGAACAAGGCAATCAAGCCGAGGACGAAAAGCGGCACGGTTTAACTTAAACGTAGTTAGCCAAATGAGGGGGTACCTGAGTCCCATAAATAATACTTACTTTCAGGTACCGACAAAATCATTTCTAATGAATAAAATTGTTGCTGTTAAAGGTAATTAGCAAAAAGGAGAATACTACCAATGCCTATTAAGCAACCCACAGCAACTGATGAATGCGAAAAAATCCTAATAAATTCTAGGGATTATAACGTCGAACATTCCATCTTACCTAGCGAGAACATCATTATAGATAGGCTTCTAGGCAATAGAGAAAACATGGGGAGTGTCTATACCGAGTTACATGAATCACTTACCGAGCAGCAAATAGATGTAGTTCTTTCGCTAGTTTTATCCTGCGCTGCATTTTGGAATCCTGAAAAAGCGGCTGCCTATAGGGCAGAGAGGGAAAAACTAGTAGATACCAACAGAGAAATAAGTAAGGCAGCACGACAACTCGCTGATCTACTGAAGAAACGTGATGATCTTCATAATTATTCTGGTTTTTCTAGTGATACTCACTATTCCATCATTAATGTAATAGAGAACTCATCGAAAGATAATTATTTATACAGTAGCTATATAAAAGAACCTCTTAGTCATTTAAGAGGGCAGTTTGATCCCAAGTATTGGCCAAGTATAAATGAAGTGATTGTAGAGTTGGGTGAGGATGCGGACAATGCAGAAACTTATGCTACTGATTCACTCACTGAAGCATCAACTAACTCCAGCAGACCTTCAAAAGTAGACTTTTTGAGGGCTTTGTTTTCAACTCTCCATGAGAATAGTGAACGTGAGTTTGGTTTAATTCCTAAGAAGTTTGAGCTTTCTGATCGATCAATCGCAGAAATAATGAATTGCTCTCTACAATTGGATATCGAAGAGCTAGTTGATGCCAGCTATGTTAAACGGGAAAGGCAACGGCAAAGAGAAAAAAGTAAAGAAAATGCCTAACAAAAAAATGAAGACATTCTCCATGCCCATATATTTTGCATAAGCATTAATAGGGTTCTGTTTTTAGCATAGATGACAAACATTCCTTATATCCAATACCGTTTAGTATTGGACATAGTGAGATAAGCCTTATATACTCATAAAAACAATTTCTGGGTTAATTATGGCCATACACAAGCCTGTAGCACTGTATCCAACCTTTAAAGAACTTAAAGAGA
>CAJXOJ010000043.1 GCA_913057515.1 uncultured Cycloclasticus sp.
AAAATAACTCCTTAACTAACGGCTTTTACTGTCCTAATGAGCGGAACCGCTTCATAGGTCATAAAATTTTGTTTGACCATTTCCCGTTACTTGAGAAAAAATAAGTGAAAATGTTCCTGTCTTTGCTACGTTAGGGAGGGTAAACAAATAAGAAGAAAAGTTATTAGACGCTTTGATAACAAGGACAAAGGGTGCGCTAACGGCATCTGTTATAGCCCAAGTATTGTCAGCTTCATTAAGCGTTAGAGTTGATCCCGGGTCATCTGACTTAACTATGCCATCCCAAATAATGGATTGATCCAAGTTAAAGTCACCATTTATATCATTAGCATAACCATTATCATTTTCACCCGAGTGAGTTTTGCACGCAAATGCGTTGATACCTTCTGCGGTTACATCTGTTGTTGCACATGTGGCTGCTTGGGTAACTGGAACGACGAACACAAGCATAAGGATAATACTTAAAGGCTGTAATATTTTCATAATTTTAAAATCCATTTAGTTTATTCGTGTAAATTTTATCACGCTTTTAAAACTACCCTATTTTATTTTGGTACTAGAAGTGAATTATTTTGTCGATAATAAGAGGTGGTATTAGAGCACTATAATGTGAAGATTAAGATTTGTAGTGTTTTGGGGCTTACTTGCTGTAATTTAGTTAGCTTAAAATCCTTTCCTGAGTTGAATTCATAAAATTTGATTCCATGCCATTAAAAAGGTTTTAAAATAAATACATTAGGTTTATTAGGAGTACATGATGTACAAAATTTCTCACCATGGAGCGGTGACTGGGGTTACTGGCTCTTGCCATCGCTTATCTATAAATGCGAGTGACACAGATGCTGCTTTTTCTGTGCTCATTGATTGTGGTTTATTTCAAGGCATTGAAGCAGGCCAGGGTGAGTTAACTAAAAAGCAAGTTAACTTTCCTATCGATGATGTTCGAGCGGTGTTATTAACGCATTGTCATATTGATCATGTTGGGCGGCTTCCTTATTTATTAGCAGCGGGGTTTAACGGGCCGACCTACGTAACAAAGGCCACGGCTTTATTGTTACCCTTGGTGATTGAAGATGCCTTGAAAGTTGGCGTAACGCGAAATGCTTCAATAATAAGGTCGGTAATGGCGCGTTTAACTAAGCAGTTGAAAGGCATTGATTATGGCCAATGGTTTAGCTTGGCCGATAATTTAAAGGCTAAGTTCAAGGTGGCTGGGCATATTTTAGGATCTGCATATATTGAGTTTGATGTGTCTCAACAACAAAAGGCCGGTAAGAAAGTCTCTAAACGTGTGGTGTTTTCGGGTGATTTGGGAGCGCCGTATTCACCATTATTAGCAGCACCTAAATCTCCTTATCGTTGTGATGAATTGGTGATTGAAAGCACCTATGGTGATCGCTGCCATGAAAGCCGTGCGAACCGTCGTGCAATGTTACAACAAACCATTGAGCGGTGTTTGGCAAACAGCGGCACGGTGCTTATTCCGGCATTTTCTATTGGCCGTACTCAAGAGCTATTGTATGAAATTGAACATATTATTCATACCCAAGGTGGTGACTGGAAAAAGCTTGATGTTATTGTTGATTCGCCACTGGCAGCTAGTTTTACCAAGTACTACCGGCAGTTAAAGGACTTGTGGGATAAAGAAGCGCAACGAAAATTATCAGTGGGGCGTCACCCCTTATCGTTTGAGCAATTATTAACCGTTAATTCACATACTGAACATGAAGCCTTATTGGCACGTTTAAAACAAACTGGGCAGCCATCAATTGTAATTGCAGCCAGTGGTATGTGCGCCGGTGGGCGAATGCAAAATTATTTACAAGCGTTGTTGGGAGATACACGGACAGATGTCGTGTTTGTTGGTTATCAGGCTGTGGGCACGCCAGGGCGTGATATTCAACAATATGGGCCGGATGGTGGTTATGTTGTTTTTGACGACGGCGTTCGTACTGATATTAGGGCGGGGGTTTATACATTAGGCGGATATAGTGCGCACGCAGACCAGAAAGATTTAATTAATTTTGTTAAGCGTATGCGGCATAAGCCACAGATCATCAGGCTTATACATGGCGATGGTAGCGCGAAAAAAGCATTAAAGTATGAATTTGAACAGCAATTTGATGCACAAGTTATTATTGCTAGTTAAGTAGGGTTTGAGTTGTTGGGCTTAAAAAACTCAGCCCAACCTACAAAATTCCCTTAATAATCCCCATAAATTAGGTTGGTGCTGACGCAGGAAGCCCAACAAACATGGGTTAAATTAACGATTCGACTTAGCTTTTATAACCCTTTGGGTTTAAGCTTTGCCAGTGCCAGCTATCTTTAACCATATCCTCTAATTGCTGTGTTGCTTGCCAATTAAGCTCTTTTTTGGCGCGGCTAACATCGGCGTAGCAGGCGGCTACATCACCGGCGCGACGAGGGACGATTTCATACGGTACGTCTACGTGATTAACCTTGCTAAAAGCTTTTACCATATCTAATACGCTAATACCGTTGCCAGTACCAAGGTTATAGGCTTGCACACCTTTAATGCCTTCACTAGATAATAATTTTTCTACCGCTTTAAGGTGCCCTTTGGCAAGGTCAACCACATGAATGTAGTCTCTTACACCTGTGCCATCATGAGTGTTGTAATCGTTGCCAAAAATGGCGAGTTGCTGCCGCCTGCCAATAGCAGTTTGGGTAATAAAAGGCATGAGATTATTAGGTGTGTCATTTGGGTCTTCGCCGATCATACCCGACGGGTGTGCACCAACAGGGTTGAAATAGCGCAGTAAAGCTATGGACCAAGGGGCTGTTTTATTAAGCACATCGGCGGCGGGTAGGTCGCCGAGCATTTGTTCAATAATAAGCTTTGAGCGCCCATAAGGGTTGGTGGCCGATAAGGGCATATCTTCAGTCAGCGGCAGCTTGCTTGGGTCACCATAAACGGTGGCTGATGAACTAAATACCAAATTTTTACACTTAGCCGCTTGCATCGCTTGGGCTAATACCAAGGTGCTATTAAGGTTGTTATCATAGTATTCCAGTGGCATCGCACAAGACTCGCCAACAGCTTTAAGGCCCGCAAAATGGATAACAGCGTCAATAGGGTGCTGTTCAAATATGTCTTTCATTACCGCGGCATCACGGACATCACCTTTAATAAAGCGGAGTGTTTCCCCCGTGATTTGTTGTACGCGGTTTAATGACTCTTCACTGGCATTTGATAAATTATCAATGGCTAGTACCTCGTAGCCAGCTTGTAATAATTCTATGCAGGTATGTGATGCAATATACCCTGCTCCGCCAGTGACTAAAATCATTTATTCATCCTTTAACAAAAGATTTAGTATAACGTGTTCATTGGTTTTAGATAAGAGATGGCGTCGTTATAAAAAGTTTGAAATTAGGGTGAAAAGTTTCAGTATTAATGGAAGCTACTATAAAATACTGGCTGACATTAATAAAAGGGAGTGTACGTTGAAAGGGATTGTATTAGCAGGCGGGAGTGGTACACGTTTGTACCCCATCACACGTGGTGTATCTAAGCAGCTTGTGCCGCTTTATGATAAACCGATGATTTACTACCCAATATCTGTCTTAATGCTAGCGGGTATTACAGAGATTTTGATCATCACAACACCGGAAGATCAAGCTAGTTTTCAGCGCTTATTAGGCGATGGAGCTGAACTGGGTGTTCGTTTTGAATATGTTGTGCAGCCTTCACCCGATGGTTTGGCGCAAGCGTTTATTTTAGGCGAGGACTTTATTGGTGACGATGATGTCTGCTTGGTACTGGGTGATAATATTTATCACGGCCACGATTTAACGAGTATGCTCGCTAATGCCGTTAAAAATGTAAAAGCGCAAAACTGCGCGACGGTGTTTGGCTATCGGGTTGCTGACCCTGAGCGTTATGGTGTAGCGGAATTTGATGCTGAAGGCAATGTGATTAGTTTGGCTGAGAAACCTGAGCAGCCTAAAAGCAATTATGCGGTGACCGGTTTGTATTTTTACCCGAATGATGTGATTCAAAAAGCCAAATCAGTGGTTCCTTCACATCGCGGTGAATTGGAAATTACATCGGTTAACCAGCTTTATTTGGAAGAAGAACGCTTAAAGGTAGAGCTGATGGGGCGCGGTTACGCTTGGTTAGACACGGGCACCCATGAAAGCTTGTTGGAAGCGGCTCAATTCATTGAGATTATAGAAAAGCGTCAAGGTTTGAAGGTGGCCTGTTTGGAGGAAATTGCATTTGAGCAAGGCTATATTAATAAGGAGCAGCTTGTGGCTTTAGCCCAACCGTTGGCTAAAAATCAGTACGGCCAGTACTTGCTTCGGTGTGCAGAAGAAGCGGGTGTGTAATGCGATTTATTAGGCAATCTATCCCAGATATTATTATTGTAGAACCACAAGTGCACGGCGATGAGCGTGGTTATTTTGTAGAAACATTTCGACACGACTTGTTTGAAGAGGCGGTTGGTTATGCCGTTAATTTTGTACAAGATAATGAATCAAAATCCTCAAAAGGGGTGTTAAGGGGCTTACATTTTCAATTAGCACCGCATGCACAAAGTAAGTTAGTACGTGTTATTGAAGGCAGTGTGCTTGATGTGGCTGTTGATATTCGTGTGGGTAGCCCTACTTTTGGGCAACATGTTGCGGTTGAGTTATCTGGGAAGAATAAACGACAAGTGTTTGTTCCTAGAGGTTTTGCACATGGTTTTGTCGTGCTGAGTGATACAGCAACGTTTGCTTATAAAGTTGACAATTACTACTCACCAGAGTGTGACCGTGGTATGGCCTTTGATGACCCGCAATTAAATATTGATTGGCGTTTACCGAGTGAGCAGTTGATGCTCTCTGGTAAAGACACAAAGCAACCTTTATTCAAGCTATTACCTGAATGTTTTCATTATTCAACAAATTACTATGCCTAAAACGATTATAGTCACCGGCGGCAGTGGTCAGTTAGGGCAGTCATTACGTGGTTTAGTTGGAAGTGAGGTGGGTTGCCAGTATCTATTTCCAAGCCGTGAGCAGTTGGATTTAACTGACTCAGTGAGTATTGATGCTTTTTTTGAGGAAAAGACGTTCGACATAATTATAAATTGTGCGGCACATACAGCAGTTGATCAGGCAGAGTCAGAACCTGAATTGGCTGATCAAGTTAACCATTTGGCCGTTAAAAAGTTGGCTAAAATTGCATCAAGCCGACAGGTAAGGTTTATTCATATTTCAACCGATTATGTGTTCAACGGTGAAAACTTTAAACCCTATATTGAAAGCGACAAGGTGGCGCCGCAAGGCGTATATGGTTTAAGCAAGTTAAGGGGTGAGCAGGTAGTTCAATCGCTGATGCCAAACAATGCGCTTATTATTCGTACCAGTTGGGTGTATTCAGCATTTGGTAATAACTTTGTTAAAACAATGCTCAAGTTGGCATCTCAACGTGATGAATTAAATGTAATTTATGATCAAGTGGGTACGCCAACTTATGCTGCAGATTTAGCGCAAGCTATTATACAAATAGCTCAAAGCGATGGTTTTAATAATAATACCTTTAAAACAGAGTTGTATCATTATAGTAACGAAGGGGTTTGTAGTTGGTATGATTTTGCGATAACGATTTTTGAGTTAAGTGGTGTAAGCTGCCAAGTTTTACCGATTGAAACAAAAGACTACCCAACGCCAGCAAAACGCCCCCATTACAGCGTATTAAATAAAGCAAAAATTAAACAAGCATACGGCATTCAAATTTCTTATTGGAAAGAGGCATTACAGCGTTGCTTACAAGCTTTAGAGGATAACCATTCATGAAAACGATATTAGTTACAGGCGGTGCGGGTTTTATAGGCTCGGCCGTTATTCGACATTTAATAAACGACACTAATTTTAATGTCATTAATCTCGATAAACTAACCTATGCAGGGAACTTAGAGTCACTTAAATCGGTGAGCGAGAGTGATCGGTACACCTTTGAACACATTGATATCTGTGACGCGGTTGAAATAAAACGTGTATTGAATCAACATCAGCCAGATATTGTGATGCACCTTGCGGCGGAGTCGCATGTTGATCGCTCCATCGATGGCCCCGGTGAGTTTATTCAAACCAATATCGTGGGGACATACAATTTATTGGAGCAAGCGAGGCATTATTGGGCCTCATTAGGTGATGCTAAAAAGACGGGTTTTCGTTTTCACCATATTTCAACAGATGAAGTGTACGGTGACTTAGAAGGGACTGATGACCTGTTTACAGAGCAAACGCCTTATGCGCCTAGTTCGCCTTATTCAGCCAGTAAAGCGAGTTCTGATCATTTAGTAAGAGCATGGCAACGTACGTTTGATTTCCCAGCCCTTATCACCAATTGCTCAAATAACTACGGGCCTTATCATTTTCCAGAAAAATTGATTCCATTGGTTATTTTAAATGCCTTAGCAGGTAAACCGTTGCCTGTGTATGGGGAAGGCAAGCAGATTCGAGATTGGTTGTATGTTGAAGATCATGCGCGTGCGCTAGTACTGGTTGCCACTAAAGGTGTTTTAAATGAAACGTACAATATTGGTGGGCATAATGAGATGCAGAATATAGAGGTTGTGCAATCAATTTGTGCGCTATTGGAAGAGCTGGCACCGAATAAACCTATGGGTGTTGAAAGCTATCAAGATCTTATTACTTTTGTGACCGATAGGGCGGGCCATGATGTTCGATATGCTATTGATGCCAGTAAAATTCAAAGAGAATTAGGATGGTCTCCTCAAGAAACTTTTCAAAGTGGGCTTCGTAAAACAGTTAAGTGGTACCTTGATAATCAGCTATGGTGCGAGCATGTGCAAGATGGTAGCTATAAGCGGGAACGTTTGGGTATCGTTGGGTCACCATGATTTGAATAACTGCTGCTGGACAATGGATGCTGCTTTTCTTAAGAGAAAGTGTTTAGCTAGCAGATGGTTTTAATGTTTTTTAGTTGGCGTTTACTAAAGTCACTATCACAGCATTTATTAAATTTTCTTTAGCGGTGAGCTGATTATCGTGCCCAACATTGCGTCTAACCTTTATAGCCAGTCCATTTGGGGCAGGTCTTTTGGTAATTCAAGACAGGGTCAATAGGTAATGTTATCAGCTGCACTTTAAACCTGTAATATAGGGCAGCTTACCGGCTGTAAATAGCCTAGATGCTCTTCTATTTTCAAGACACTGCTATGTCGGCCAGTATCTTGGTTTTATGGGATACCCTATTAGGAAGTCTAAGGTAGGTGGCTCAAGGCGTGATACACCTATTTGGAGTAGGTGAAAAAGTTTGCCGGTGGCTTAATATATAAGTACCGATTATTTAATTGGCATGAGTTAATTTAAAAGTCGTATTTTGCATTGAATACAAAAAAACAACATCCTTATTAACGATATTACCAAAACGAGTATAAGCGGCTGCAAATGATAGTTTCTTATTGGGCATCCAGGAAATGAATAGATCCCAAAACGCATCCTCTTTCATGTCTAAATCGGCTGTTACGGGTTTGAGTGAATCATTTTGTTGTCGAATTTCAAAACCATATCCGAAAGTCTGCGTTGGAATAATGGCAATGGATACCTCAGCATTAGCTGTGTAGCTTTCAGAGAAACCTAAAAGCCCAAGATAATGTCCTTTAGTGAGGCGAATATTTCCATTAAAGACAACAGGGTAACCTAATAAACTGGTTTTGTGTTGGATACTGAGAAATCGATATCTATGCCAAGGTTATCATCTAAACCAAGTGCGTCTAAAGCATGGCCTATATTTTTATTTTGTTCATCAATTGTTTCGTTATACTTTAGCTCAGCAGTAATAGCAAAGGCGGGTCGTTTAGCTGTTTCATGGGCTAAAACAGTTTTGAAATGCAAGTTGTGCATGTAAGTGGTGTCGCGTTTAACATCCAGCGTGGTCGCGTTTAATATACTGGATCGGATTCGTCTAAAATCAACCTGTTCTAATGCGTAACCCATTTCATAACGGTCAAGAAATGACACTGTAATCGCATTGCTATAAAGATTGTCATTGCTTTCATTGATACCAATAAGATCCCAATTTGAAATAGCCGGTTTGCCAAAGGTATCGCCATTTTTTGGAGGGTTAACTCTGTAGGCGCCCGGTACAATACCTCCACCACCAACGCCTTCAAAGTTCATGAAAGGGGGCGCGGCATATAAGTTGTTGCACGATAAAATAACGATAAATAAAGTAAGCGATTTAAGAGGTATCATGATGATTATGTTAATAGCTATAGTTGTAATTAATATCTAAGGTCGTCTCAGCAATGCCAAACTTAACATCTGATCCTAAAAATGCAGTGTTTTGGGCAGTTAATTCATTACGAAAGACATGCATAACAGCTAATGACCACTCTGAATGCTTACTGCTTTTGTAGCTAAACCCAGCTGTTAAGTGTTTAGTTGGCATAGCCGGGGTAATCGGGTTTAGTAGCGCTGATCGTCTAGGGATTTGTTCTTCACCCACGTTTGCACCAGCCCGAAGGGTTATTTTGTCATCAAAAATGTAGCGTACACCTAATGAATAAGCTGTAATGCTTTTCCAACCAAAACCAACGCTGTTTTTTGCGCCAAGCAGCCTGTCTGCGGAGAACCCGATCATAGGGTTCAGCTCCGAAGCCGTGGGCACTGGGTTTGATAAAGCCTCAATGTCTTTGTAGTTAATGCGTGTCACATCAAATGCAATAGACAGTTGTTTTGAAAAATTAATGGCCAAGCCCACGCCATAATTTGAAGGAATATCAAACTCACCATTGTTAGCAAGCAGACCAGAATATTTTTTCATCTTAGTCATTTGCATTTTTGGTGCATAGTAGGCGCCAAACTGGTAAGTATCGTTAGGTTTGTAAAACCACCCTAATTTAATACCGAGTCCGTAGGACACTTCGTCCCCTCTGTTTGTTAGGCTGCCTGCATCTGATGATACGCCTTGGAAGAAGTCTAAACCTTGTGCGCTAAACTTCTGAATACCAAATAAAGGGGATATTCCAATATAGTTATTTGGAGACACTTCATAAGTGTAGGTGGTGGCGACAATGAGCTGCGCAAAATCCACACCTAAATGGCCGTTTGTTGTAATGCTTGGCGTTCCTAAAACGCGTTCAGCTGTTTCAGTAAATAAGCGTTTTCTATAAGCCGTATTAATACCGCCATTACCGTAGACGGTTACCCCTAGTGTGCTTTTATCATCTATTCGTTTATTCCAACCAAAGTTCGGAACGATCCAATAATCACGTTGGCTATCATCCCGTACCAGTTCATCACAAGCACCGATACCTCGGCAGTCAAATTCGGCATCACGAGGTAAATAGAGAAAACGAGCGCCAATATCTAACCCCTCTATTTGAGACATACCCGCTGGGTTGACTGCACCTGTTAAGGTGTCTTCAGGAAAGGCAATCGCTGCACCAGCCATGCCTGTCATTTTGGCACCGTAAGCAATTGCGAAATATCCATTGATTGCATGTGCAGAATGAGTGAAAAGAAGGAGGGCAACCCAAATTAACAGTTTTATTTTACATATCATGATTTTTTCAAAAAAGGAGGGAGGTTTATTGTGAATAACATAATATTAATTTCTATAAAATTTAACAATATGTCATTTATGAAATAAACTGTTCACTTTTAAAGAACAATAGATCATGCAAAATCTTAATCGAATGATAATTTTCCATCGCGTCGCTGATTTAGGCAGTTTTACTGAAGCAGCTAAAGAACTCAAAATGGCTAAATCAGCGGTTAGCAGGCATATTGCTTTGTTAGAAAAAGAAGTTGGCGCAAGGTTATTAAATCGGACGACACGGCAACTTAGTCTGACCGAGGTTGGGCGAATTTATTTTCAAAGTTGCCAACGAATAATTGACGAAACACAATTCATGGCAAACGAAATAAGTGTTCTTCAGAATCAACCCACTGGCTCCTTAAAGGTAGCGGCTACTAACAGCATTGGCGATACTTACATTGCGCCGTTAATCGTAGAGTTTATGCGCTTATACCCTCACATTAAAATCGACTTTATGCTGCAAGATCAAGTGGTTGATATGATAGAAGAAGAGATTGATGTCAGTATTCGAGTTGGGTGGCTCAAGGATTCGAATTTGATTGCTAAAAAGATCACTGATTCAAGAATGGTATTAATGGCGAGCCCAGCCTATATAAAGAAATATAGTCCTATTTCTATACCTAAAGAATTAGAAAGTCATCAATGGGTTATTTGTACACTGTTATCAAACCCAACAGAGTGGGTGTTTAAACATAAGAAACAAAATGAGAAGGTATCCGTTAAAGGCAATATAACAACCAATAATGCACAAGCTGTTAAAAACCTATTATTAGCAGGAGCGGGCATCTCTGTATTGACCCACTTTATGGTTGCTGAAGAACTTCAAGAAGGGCGGTTAGTTGAGCTATTACCAGGGTATGATTTAGGCTCAGCTGGTGTTTATTTGGTGTATCAGCAAAGACAATACAGGCAATTGAAAACTCAGTTGTTCAGTGATTTTATTAGTAAAAACTTAAAATTAGCTTGATGGTGAAGGCAAAAGTAGTATTATTTTGTTAATCGTGTTTCTGTGCTTGAATCTAAAAAAGCACAGTGCTTATACGGCTTATCTGTAATATTTTTTTAAAAATATTAATTTTTCAGCTATACACGGTTGTGTCAACATGGTTTAGTGGCTGTGAGCAATTAAGTGGCTTATCAGATGGGCAGCGATCAGAATTTTAGGTTCGTGTCCTAATGAATAGTTTACTTTTCTGTTAGTATTTTTGGTATCAAATGGAGGTTAAATTTTGACTATTGGTACTAGGAAATAATGAAAACTAAAATAGGAGAAAAAGATGGCTATAGATGTTACCTTGGAATTACAGGTGAGCGAAGAGAATCGAGAAGCACTTTTAAATACACTTAAAGCAATCTTACCGGATACACGTAGTTATAAAGGCTGTCAGAGTATTGTAGTGACATGCAATGAGGATGACCCATTGAATATCGTGTTACTCGAAAAGTGGGATGCACGTGCAGACCATGAGAGTTATATTGCTTGGCGTGCAGAACGTGGCGATTTAGACAAGTTGGGTGCTCTATTAGCAGCGCCACCGGTTTCTAAGTTTCTTTCAGCATTAAATATATAAGCTTCTAAAAAATAATAGACTGGATATAAATAACGTTCAGTTCAGCTAAATTAAATTGATACCTTTTCTAGGTATTAAAAATCGATAGGGGCTGGCCTTCAGCCCCAAACTTTATTTAATAATAAAAATTTATGCATACTTTACCTGTTGTTCTGATGGCTATTTTGGCTATCTCCTTAAGTGCTTGTAGTGATGTAACGAATAATCAACCATTAAATAGGCTTGTTGATGTGACGACTTTTTCATATCAACCAGCAACTCGTATCATGGATTATCCTGGTCGTGTTCAAGCTCGATATCAGACTGAATTGTCATTTCAAGTAGAAGGTCGTTTGATTGAACGTCTAGTTGAAGTTGGCGATGTGATGCAAAAAGGTGACCCTATTGCAGTGCTTGATGCAAAAGATTATGCGTTGAGCAATGAAAGCTATTCTAATAAGAAGAAAGCCGCAGAGGCTGACTTGCAAAGGGCACAGCGTGATTTGGCTCGGGCTAAAGAATTACGTCAAAAGAAGTTTATTGGGCAATCTGAGCTTGATAAAGCCATTAATATTGAACGAGCCGCTTATGCTGAATTAAAAGTGATAAAAGCAGAATATGCTCAACGCTTGAATCAGCATGGGTATACTCGGTTATTGGCACCCGCAGATGGTGTTGTCGTTTCACTAAAGTCAGAAATCGGTGATGTTGTTGCACCTGGGGCCACGATTGCAATGTTTGCCTGGAAAGGTGATTGGGAGTTTGTTACAGCGGTGGCCGAAAAAGAGGTTAATCAATTATCAATTGGTCAGTCAGTCAGCGTTACACTTTGGGCATATGATGATAAAAAATACGCTGCATCAGTACGTGAAATTAGTCCTATTTCAAACCTAAATGCTCCCTCTTATAAAGTAAAACTGAGTTTTAATGAACAACCCAATGGGGTAAAGCTGGGTATGACAGGGCATGCGATATTTTCGGCAAAAGAGGGCCGTATAGGGTTGTTGCCAACGTCCGCTATTGTTAAATATGAAGGCCAAATGATGGTATTGACCGTTGATTCAACGACAAAGCAGGTACGTGCCCAAAAGGTCACATTGGGCGAACCGCTTGCAGACCATGTGAGCATCGTTGACGGCTTAAAGGATGGTCAATGGGTGATTATTGCAGGTGCTAATAAAATTGAAGATGGTAATACGGTTAGAGTTTTAACCGATGAGTGATAAAGAGCCGATGAACCTTGCACGATGGGGGATAGAACACTCTCAGTTTCTTATTTACCTGATGATTATTACGTTAATAACCGGAACGTTTGCTTTTTTCAAACTAGGGCAACGTGATTTGCCTGCTTTTGCAATAAAAACTGTTGTTGTTAGTGTTAAATGGCCAGGGTCGTCAGCAGAGGAAATGTCTCAGTTCGTAACCGACCCAATTGAAACTAAATTACTTGAAGTGCCTTGGCTTAAAAATGTAAGCTCATTTAGTAAACCAGGTGAGGCATGGTTGGTTGTAAATATCGACGACTTTATGCCGAACGCGGCGACCGTAATGAAGGATCGCGCGTATGATATACGAAAAAAAATCAGTGATATCACTCATCGCTTACCCGAAGGCGTACAAGGTCCATTCTTTAATGATGAGTTTGGTGATATTTTTTCAATGGTGTATAGCTTTAATAGTGAAGACTATTCGTTTGCAGATATTAAAGATTATGCCGAGAAAGCACGTAATGCATTAGTGCGTATTGAATCGGTAGAAAAGGCTATTCTATATAGTGTTCAAAATGAAAAAATATTTGTAGAGCTGGACGATAAGCGTATGTCTGCACTCGGTTTAGATCCACTGCAAATAGGTATTTTATTAAACGAACATAATGCGGTTCAAAACAGAGGACGTATCGAAGGAAGGCAATCTTATTATCGACTTCGTCTAAATGATCGTTTTAGCTCCCTTGATGACGTTAAAAAAATGCCTATTGGCTTAACAGATGGCAGCGTTATTTACTTAGAAGACATTGCTAACATTCATCGAGGTTACGATGATCCCCCCATTTTTAGAATGCGGGTTAATGGGATGCCCTCTATCGGCTTAGGCATAACGATGCGTGAAGGGTATCAATTATTAAGCTTATCTGATGACGTTAAGCAAACCATGACGAAGTTTTCTGAGCAATTACCGGTAGGAATAAATGTCTCATTGGTAGCTGATCAACCCCAATCAGTTCAGGAGCAAATTAACCGGTTTGTTCTCAAGCTGGTGCTGGCAATTATAATAGTTTTGATTGTTTGCTATTTTTCACTCGGTTTTCGTACAGGATTTATTGTAGCGTTAGCTATTCCTGTTGTATTAGGGGTTGTTTTTGTTTTAATGTTTATATGGGATATTCCATTAACAAGAGTCTCTTTAGGTGCGTTAGTTATTTCACTGGGTTTGCTGGTGGATGATGCGATGATTGTTGTCGAATTAGTGCACGTAAAACTTGAGCAAGGCTGGGACCGATTAAAAGCAGCTACTTTCACCTATACATCAACAGCCATGCCTATGCTAAGTGGGACATTAATTGCGTCGGTCGGTTTTCTACCTGTTTTTATTGTTAATGCCTCACCCAGAGAGATATTAGGAAGTCTTTTTGTGGTGATTACTGCTTCGTTGGTAACCTCATGGTTAGTAGCCGTTTTGTTAACGCCATATTTATCGTTTAAGTTATTAAAAGTGGAGCACAAGCAAGGACAGCAAAGCAAAAAAAGCAATGCAGATAATGACGGGATGTATCAAACTGCTTATTACAATAAATTTCGGGCTCTGATTGTCTGGTGCATGACACATAAAAAAACGGTACTGGGTTTTACCACTTCATTATTCGTTCTTACAATTGTTGGTATGCAGAGCGTTAAAATGGAGTTTTTTCCAGGAAATGACCGACCTGAAGCATTAGTAGATGTATGGTTTCCAGAAGGTACGAATTATAAATACATGGAAAGCCAAATTAAAAAAGTTGAAAACTTGCTCGATCAGCAAACGGGAGTTAAAAGCTATATTACTTATGTAGGGGGAGACTCTTTGCGCGTACAGAATGATATGTTTGTAGAACAACCTAATGCTAATTACAGCAAAATTGTTGTTATTGCCAAAAACCTGAATGCACGTGAAGAGATAAAGAAACTATTAAGTGATTATTTTGCTACGCATCAACCTAATTTACGTACTCGGGTATACAGCCTTATGTATGGTTTACCCTTTAGCTACCCCTTGCAGTACTTAATTACAGGTAATCAACCCGATCAGTTAGACAGCATTGCCGAACAATTAAAAGAGATTGTGAATGACCATCCAGCAACACGTGATGTGCATGATAATCGTCGAGAAAAAACGATGTCAGTGGATATTAAGCTAGACCTTTCCCTTGTTGCTGCTAGTGGAACCACCCCAGCTAAATTAAGTAAAACACTTCGTGCCATGTTAGATGGCTTACCTGTTACCCAGTATCGAGAGGGCAATGACCATATTGATGTTGTACTTCGTAACCAGTCAGGCAATCGGTACAACTTAGATAAGATTAAATATTTACAGGTTCCAATAGGTAATGGCACTACAGTAGCACTGTCAGAGCTAGCGGAGATTAACCTAACACTGGAAGATGGTGTTATCTGGCGCTATAGCGGTTATCGCTCTGTGATTGTTCAATCTTTGTTAGAAAAGGACGTGCTAAATTTTGATGTGGTGAAAGAGCTGCAACCGAAGGTGGATAAACTTCGTGAAACCTTGCCCAGTGGTTATCACATTGAAGTATTTGGTGAAGTAGATATTTCTCAGGAGGTTGATGGGATGCTGGCCCAGACATTACCGTTTATGCTGGTGGCTATTTTAACCTTATTAATGCTCCAGCTAAATAGCATGAAAAAAATGGCTTTAGTGCTGATGACTGTGCCATTAGGCTTGATTGGTGTCGTCTCAATATTATTGCTGTTAGATTTATCATTTGGCCTAGTTGCTCGTCTAGGGATGCTCGCCTTGGTTGGGATTATTATTCGAAATACGATTATATTAATGGATCAAATTGATCAAGATTTGGCTGCGGGTTATTCAGCTTGGGATGCTGTTTTGGAATCGACTGTACGCCGTGCTCGGCCTATTATATTAACGGCATTAGCAGCTATTCTTGCAATGATACCTCTTGTAAGCGACTATTTTTGGGGACCAATGGCGATTACGATGATGAATGGCCTATGGGTGGCAACTTTACTAACACTGTTTGTTTTCCCATCTATGTATGTTGCTTTTTTTAAGGTTGAAAGAACACAGGCCTAATGAGTCCTTATAATGTAGACAGTTAACTATTAACCTAAATGCGCAACGCCAGCTTTAACTATGAAACTAAAACGTTTTGTAATTAGACATAAAGAATACAAAATCAGACATATATAATTGTGCTGATTCTGTCATTTTGTCAGTAATAATATATTTATAAAGAGGTGGTTAATTTGAGGGCATTTAAAATCGGGTTTGTCGGGCTGGGTGCAATGGGGCAAGCTATTGTTTCTAGAATTATACAAGCTGGCCATAGCGTTA
>CAJXOJ010000044.1 GCA_913057515.1 uncultured Cycloclasticus sp.
GCAAAAATATTCCTTATCAGGATAGAAAGGATTGGGACTACTTCTGGATGGTTGATCCTGTAGATGGCACTAAAGAATTTATCAAAAAAAATGGTGAGTTCACCGTCAATATTGCCTTAATAAATCAAGGCATGCCTGTTTTAGGCGTGGTGTATGCGCCAGCGCTGGGGCAAATGTATTGGGCTAAGCAAGGCGAAGGGGCCTTTAAAGACGGACAGGCTCTACCGTTAAAACGAGCTGAGCAGCGCGATAGCTATAAAGTAGTAGCTAGTCGTTCGCATCTGTCTGATGAAACAAAAAAATTCATTGATGAGATAAAAACAGAAAAAGTCAAAGAGCTAGTATCCATTGGTAGTTCCTTGAAGCTTTGTCTCGTTGCAGAAGGTGAAGCTGACATTTATCCAAGACTAGGACCAACAATGGAATGGGACACGGCTGCGGCACACGCGGTTGTTTTATGCGCTGGAATGAAGGTATGTGAGTTTAATAAGGGTGAGATCTCAAAACCGCTTGTATATAATAAACAAAATTTACTGAATCCTTTTTTTATTGTTTCATCCATTAGCTAACAAATAAACTTATATGGCCTACTATAAACAGCATATCTTTTTTTGTACCAACCAGCGAAGCGATGGTCGTGCATCTTGCCAAGACCATAATGCACAAGAAATGCGTGATTACTTAAAGAAGAAAGTAAAAGAAGCAGGCCTTGCAGGACCAGGTGGTGTAAGGGTTAATAATGCAGGGTGTTTAGATCGCTGTGGTCAAGGCCCTGTGCTGGTTATTTATCCCGAAGAAACCTGGTATCAATTTAAGAGCAAAGAAGATATTGATGAGATTTTTGAGTGTCATATAAAAAAACAAAAGACTGTAAGGATGTTAGTGATTTAGTCTGGAACTTATTTGGCTTGTGATAGATGATGATGGAATGGGTATGACGAGGAACTTGGGAAAGGCGGAGGAGATAGATGGGCAACAATATATTAATCAAAATGATAGTGGAAGCGACGTGTACGAATTGTTTGATGTGATTTGGAAAGAAAAACTAACAGTTTTTTTGTTTGTAATTGTTTCATTGTTGGTTGGTGGTGGTTTTGCCTACAGTACTACGCCGGTCTATGAACTTAAAATTCCTTACACTGTTAATGTACCTGGGGTGAATGTTAATTTGTTTCTTACTGATGGTGGAGTGATAAATAGAAAGAAAGGCAATCATAAGAAAGGTGAGATTGTTTTTTTTATAAGTAATCGGGAAGAAGTGGTTGGTATTAACCAACAGCTTCAGCAAACGAATGCTCGAATAACAATGGATGTTATGAAAAAAGCAAAGGTTGAGAATGATTATTTACTTAATGGGCTGCCTGAAGAGTTTAGAAGGGGAGAGATAATTATAAAAAATTATTTAGATAATAAAAGAATGCTTGATTTGTTGGGAAGTGAGGGGGTTCAGGTTTTAACTTTAGGGAAGTCAATGGTTACTATAAAGACTCCTAAAACAAAACTGACACTCATTGTTTGGTTTTTGCTGGGTTTGATGATCAGTGCTTTTTATATCTTCTTAAAGCAGAAATAAACTAAAGCTTACAAAATTACGAAAAAATGCAATTAGGAACGCATTTTTGTTGGCCTTATTATGCGTGTTTAAATAATTATGAACCATAAGGAACTAATTCAAAAAGGCCTGTGGGTGATGGTTGTTCAGTCTTTAGGTGCGGGGCTTCTTTTATTTTTGCATGTTTTTTTTGCTAGAGAGTTAGGTGTTGAAAATTTTGGAATATTTTCTTTGAGCTTAACACTTTTTACAATGCTGTCGATTTTAAGTAGAGCGGGGCTGGATGTTGTAGTGCTTAAGCAGTTTGCGGCAAATATTCAGTCTGCAAAGGATGTTGCGTTAGGCTATGTGCTTTCCGCTTTTTCGTTAATTATTGTTATTGGTTTGGCGTTGACTTTTTTTGTGAATATATGCGCGGGCTTTTGCAATAGAGACTTATTTGATTCCGAAATACTACGTCATGTGCTTGCTGTTTTTGCTATAGGCTTTGCCCCAGTCTCTATAGTGATGCTTGCTGTTGAAGTTTTAAAGGCATTTAATCGCCCAGTGATTTCTTCTTTTCTTCGAGTCGTTTTAATTCCATTGTTCGCGATACTTATCGCTATGAGTTATACGTATCAACATTCGGTCAACCAGTTGGATTTTTTTGTTTTTAGCTATGTAGCTGCATTGATAATAACCTCAATAGTGTCGTTTTTAGTAATAGTAAAAATTCTTCCTAAAGTAAAACCAACCATAATACAGTGGGGAGTTTTGTTGAAAGAGGGTTTTCCGATGTTGTTGGTAACCTCGGGAGCTTTGGTGATGAGTTGGACAGATGTGGTGGTTTTAGGTATTTTCATGGAGCCAGAAAACGTAGGAATATATTCGGCTGCATCAAAAGTTGTTATGGCAACGAACCTAATATTAATTGCAGTGAATTCAATAGTCGCACCAAAATATGCTAGATACTACAAGGAAGGGAGGCTTGAAAATATAGCAGAACTTTCAAAAAAAGCGTCTTCTATTTTAATAATTAGTGTGTTTATACCGACCTGTATTTTTTTGTTTCAACCTAGTTGGGTATTAAGTGTTTTTGGTCAGGAGTTCTCTAAAGGTGGTTTGGTATTAATTGTTTTGTCAATCGGCCAATTTTTCAACGTAGCCGGGGGGTCTGTGGGTTACCTATTATCAATGACAGGAAATGAGAGGAGCCTTCGTATGATATTTGGTATTACAGCTTTGTTGAATATAGTTTTAAGCGTTATTTTAGTTGGTTCGTACCAAGAGCTTGGCGTTGCAATATCAACAGCCTTATCAGTGATAACATGGAATGCTTGGGGAATGTATCTAATAAAGAAAAAATTTGGTTTTTGGACCATGTCGTTCAGATGAATTTAACGAAGGAGTATTAGTGCAATTGAGTAGTGTTAACAGACCAACTAACTTAGCGTTGATTAGGTTTTATGGAGTTAAGCGAAAACTAATTTGGCGAGTTTTATCCAATTATCTGGGTGTTTATTTGGTTGCTGAGTACCCTAAATCAGGTGGTACGTGGTACGCCCAGATGTTGGCTGATTATTTAGAGCTACCTTTTCCTCGGAATACATTAAAGCCATCCTTTAAGAAATGCGTACTCCATGGGCATGAGATGCCTAGTAACCATTTAACTAAATGTTCTGTTGTTTTGAGAGATGGGCGAGATATTATGGTTTCATTTTATTATCATCACTTATTTTACAATGAATGGAATCATCACGTTTCTGTTGACAAGCATCGAAGAAACTTAAATTTTAAAAACTTTGATGATATAACTGAAAATTTGCCAGTGTTTATAGAGTATATGAACACTAATTGGGCAAAAAAAATAAATCACTTTTCATGGTCTGAGTTTGTAAATAGCTGGCTTATAAACGATTCTAGTCACGCAATTGTAAAATATGAGGACTTATTAGCAGATCCGCTTGAAACAATGGTTAACTCATTGAAAAATATAGGTATTGGTGAAATTAACAGGTCTAAGTTGTTTGAAATAGTCAATAAACATAGCTTTGAGAATTTGTCGGGTAGAAAAAAGGGAGATGAAAATAAAAGCTCTTTTGTAAGAAAAGGTATTGCTGGCGACTGGAAAAATCACTTTTCTAAAGAGGCAAAAGAAATTTTTCACTATTATTCTGGAGAAGCGTTAATTTTATCCTCTTATGAGAAAGATGACGAGTGGGTGTCAGGTAGTTAAGATGAGTGAAATGGCTTTCGGCAGGCTCAACTTGAGTTTTATTATGGCTGCCTGTGCGCCTATAGTGTTAGCTATATTGTTAATTTATTGGCCAGCAGCCACAGCCGCGTTAATTGCTCCGTTAACGGCAATCCTGTTTTTAATGTTCGCTTTTTCTTTTGCTAAAGTAAGTGACGGAGGTGTTACTCAACCTGCATCACTTTTATTATTATCTGTTAGTTTGGGTTACTTTGGAAAATTAGTTTATGTGCTTTCTGGTTATGGTGAGAGTGACATAATTGAACAACACCTTTTGTTGGGAAAAGGATTACTTGGCTTAGAGTTGGGAGCTGAAGTAATTGCGGTGTCAACGGGAGCGTTTTTGTTAGCTTATGTTTTGCCAAGAAATCATGAATATGCAACGCCAGTATATATCAGGCATTGGTTTTCGTATAAGCGTGCGTTCAATGCTGGGCTGACTCTGTTTTTTTTTAGTACGGTATGTTTTGCCCTATATGTTTTTTATTATGGAGGTGATGCTGATTTATCTTCAAAGCGTTTTGGAGGGGAAGGGATGGAACCCTCAAGTAGATTTAAAGAGTTTACTTATTACCTTTTTAAAGGGGCGTTATTAATTAAAATTGCTTTGTACGTCTTTTTGCTGGGTAGCTTTTTTTGTGAAACTAAATTAAGGCAACGGGCGTCATTTTTTTTCTTCTTGCTGTCAATAATAGTTTTTTTGCTTTTATCATCATATTTCAGCAACAGGGCTGGGGTTTTGGTCGTAATGTTGGACGTTTTGATAATTTCTTACTTAGTCGTAGGAGGCATAAAATTTTCAAGTTTACTGGCTATAGTAGGAAGTGGTTTTGCTTTTATCGTTGCTGTTTCATCGTTTCGTAGCGACTACGGGAGTCAAAAAAGCATTTGGGAGCATATATTTGGTGGAAGGTATTTTTTTGAGTTAAGTAGAAATACACATTTGTTTGAATATTTTTCGGCCAATAATTTTTTGCCAACAGGTGATAGTGGTTTGCTGGGCGCTGTTAAGCAATATATAAATTTAGGGCGGCTTTCTGGTGAGCAAGTTTTCTTTATGAATAACTCTGGCGTTCCACTTGGTTTTCCTATAGAAATGTTCGCCTTGGGTGGCATGCCAATGTTGATGGTTGCTATGTTTGGGTTAGGTTTGCTTGCAAGGCAAGTATGCAAGTTTGTTGCGAGAGAGACAGCGTGTGATTATAAAATAGTTATTTATTCTATTTTAACGACACGGATTATGATTTATATGTTCAATAATGGGATCGGCGTTACAACGTATCAAATATTGATAGATTTAGTGCCGTTTTTGTTGATAGTTATATTTGTTAAGTCGAGTGCAAACTCGGTGATTAGGGCAAATAAGAAAAATATTATAATGGATGTAACTTGAAATATACCCAATATGAATTATTAACTAATTTGCGTGGATTTGCGGCTATCTTGGTGGTTTTTTCACATGCCTCAAATGCCGGTTTGTATCTGTTTCCTGGACTGGATTTTTCTGGGTCTGGAAGGTATGGGGTATACCTTTTTTTTATATTAAGTGCTTTTTTGTTGACTAGTCAATTAGACTTTCTGTTGACTAAAAAAAGAAATTTTAAACGTCTGTTTGTTGTGTATTTATCTAACCGTTTTACTAGAATTTACCCCTTATTCATTGTTATGTTGTTGGTCTACTTAATAGTTTATTTGGTTTTTGGGGCTCCTAATTATATAAATGGTGTGATGGATTTTATAAAACATGTTGCTTTACTTAAAGGGGATGGGATTTTTTGGACAATACCGGTTGAGTTTAAGTTTTATTTCATTTTGCCCTTTGTTGTTCTAATGAAAGTGGTTTTACAGCCAGTAATATTTTATCTTCTAATTATAATTTCTATAGCTCTTTTTTCATTACTTTCCCCAGTCTATGATGGCTCTTTGTATCCTTTTTTAGGGGTTTTTTTATTAGGGAATTTATTTTATTACCAGCAAAAAAACAACATTACTAATGGTTTTGTTTCTTTTTATTTTGTGTTATCAGTTGCCGCGTTTTTTCTAATAATTCCAGCAGGGTATCGATATGTTTTTGGCGTTGAGGTGGCGCGAGGCTATTTTCACCCTTACGTTTTGTTACATTGCGCTATATTCTTCCCTTGGATTTATTTGTGCGCTAATAAGAATAAGCTGGCAAAAGCGTTTAATTTTAAATTTCTTGAGAAGGCTGGACAGCATAGTTTTAGTTTGTATTTAATTCATCCATTAACCTTATTGTTTGTTAATAATTACCTAGGTGAAAGTTTGTCATCCAGCGTAAAATTTTCGATATTTTTTATAATAACAATTATTCTGTCATATATTTCATGGGTTTATATAGAAGTAAGGCTGCGGCACACGAAGTTGATACGGAATATTTCTTACTCTTTGGTTAAGAGCATCAGTATGTTGGTTTTTTATTTATTAGGGCGAGTTCAAAAATATGTATTTAAATAAAGTTTTTCTAATCACTGGTGGCACGGGGTCTTTTGGTAAAACAGTTACAAAGAACCTGCTCAAAAGAAAAGATGTTTCTGAAGTAAGGGTTTTTAGTCGTGATGAAGCCAAACAGGATTTGTTGCGCACGAAGTTTATGGATGATCACCGTGTGAAGTTTTATATCGGGGATGTGCGCGATTTTAATAGTATTAAGGCAGCTTTGAAAGGTGTTGATTATGTTTTTCATGCGGCGGCCTTGAAACAAGTTCCTTCATGTGAGTTTTTTCCAATGCAAGCAGTTCAAACTAACGTTGAAGGAAGTGATAATGTTATTAGGGCTTCTATTGAACAAGGAGTGAAGCGTGTTGTTTGCTTAAGTACCGATAAGGCAGTTTATCCTATTAATGCGATGGGTATTAGCAAGGCGATGATGGAAAAAGTGTCGCAATCTTATGCTCGTCAACTGAGTGAAGAAGAGACGGTTATGTCCTGTGTTCGTTATGGAAATGTAATGTGCTCTCGCGGTTCGGTCATTCCTCGCTTTATTGAACAAATTAAAAATAATAAATCGCTGACTATTACAGAACCAACAATGACACGGTTTTTAATGGCTTTATCTGAATCGGTTGATTTAGTGGATCACGCATTTAATTATGCAAAACAAGGTGATATTTTTATTAAAAAAGCCCCTGCATCTACAGTTGAAGATTTGGCGCAAGCGTTAAAAGAGTTGTTTGACTCAGATGTTGAAACGAAAATAATAGGTATTAGACATGGTGAGAAGCTCTATGAAACGTTGGCATCAAAAGAAGAGTTAACAACGGCAGAAGATATGGGTGGGTACTATCGTGTGAGGATGGATACGCGCGATTTAAATTATGAAAAATATGTTACGGATGGCAACCAAGAAGAAATTAATTTTGACGACTATCATTCGCATAACACTGAACAATTGAGTGTAGAACAGGTGAAGCAACTACTACTCACGTTGCCTGAGGTCCGTGAAGAATTAAACAGTTGGGAAAGATGAAGGTTTTAGTGACAGGTGCAAGTGGGTTTGTTGCAAAAAATTTGCTTGTTCATTTGTTTGAACGTGCAGACATAGAGATTGCAACATTTACTAGGGAAAATGCAGTAACTGAATTGCCCGTTTTACTAGAGGGAGTGAGCTTTGTTTTTCATTTGGCGGGAGTGAATCGCCCTAAAAACGATATAGAGTTTACAGAGGGGAATGTAGATTTAACGGAAGCTCTTTGTTGTGCAATAGAAGCATCTAACAAGATGATCCCTATTATTTACACATCCTCTATTCAGGTTGAAAAAAATACGGCTTATGGCGCGAGTAAATTAGCCGCTGAAAGGGTGCTATTGGATTTTTCCAATAGAACTGGGGCTCGAGTCAACATTTTTCGGTTGCCTAATGTATTCGGTAAATGGTGCAAGCCAAACTATAATTCAGCTGTGGCTACATTTTGCCATAATATCGCCAATGACATGGACATTAAAATAAATGACCCATCGACCTTGATACGTCTTGTGTATGTGGATGACGTTGTGCGGCATTTTATTGAGATTATGGATGGCGAAATCATGAATAATGAATATTGTGATGTAGCTCCTGTTTATGATATTTCAGTTGGTGGGCTTGCGAATAAGTTGCGAGCATTTAAGCAAAGTAGAGAAACGTTAACAACTGAGCCGGTAGGCGTTGGGTTGGAACGAGCGTTACATGCAACGTATTTAAGTTATCTAGACCCTTCAGCGTTTTTCTACCCTTTACTTAAACATGGTGACGAGCGTGGGGTATTTGTTGAAATGCTTAAAACTCAGAACAGTGGGCAGTTTTCATTTTTTACGGCGCACCCTGGTATTACTCGTGGTGGTCATTTTCACCATACAAAAACAGAAAAGTTCTTGGTCGTTAAAGGGGAAGCTTTGTTTAAGTTTCGCCATGTGTTAACAGATGAGTTTTATGAGCTAAAAACCAAGGCTGAAACCCCTGTCGTTGTTGAAACTGTACCTGGTTGGACGCACGATATTACAAATATTGGTGATGACGAAATGATTGTTATGCTCTGGGCAAATGAGGTGTTTGACCCTGATAAGCCAGATACTTATGTAAGACGAACCTAAAAGAGTATTAAATGAATAAATTAAAAATCATGACCATTCTTGGTACGCGCCCGGAGATTATTCGGCTGTCGTCAGTTATGAAAGTTTTGGAGCAATATACTGAGCATGTCCTTGTGCACACTGGTCAGAATTATGATTATGAATTAAACCAAATCTTTTTTAATGAGCTAGGGGTTCGAGAGCCAGACTATTTCTTAGAGGTTGATACCTCGTCGTTAGGGCAGATATTGGGCGAAATATTAATTAAAACAGAAGAGGTTCTATTAAAAGAAAGGCCCGATGCAGTTTTGGTTTTAGGTGACACTAATAGTGCTATTGCGTTGTTGATGGCAAAAAGAATGAAAATACCAACCTACCATATGGAAGCTGGGAACCGATGCTTTGACTCGAATGTGCCAGAAGAAATTAATAGGAAACTGGTTGATCATGTGGCCGACTTTAACTTGGCATATACAGAAAATGCGCGAAGGAATTTGATTGCAGAGGGCTTACACTCACGCTTTACGTATGTAACTGGCTCACCGATGCGGGAAGTGTTAAATAAACACAGTAAAGCGATTGCTGATTCAACAATCTTAGATAAGCTGGAGCTTGTTTCTAAAAAATATTTTATCGTTAGCGTGCATCGTGAAGAAAATGTTGACTCTAAAGAGAGCCTAAAAGTAGTAGTAGATTGTTTAAGGGCGGTAGCTAAGACATATCAGATGCCTATCATTGTATCGACACACCCTAGAACTAAAAAAAGGCTGGAAGCTTTAAATGAATCACTAGATGACTTAGATATTAGATTCCTAAAGCCTTTTGGTTTTTTTGACTATAACCAATTACAAAAAGAGGCTTATTGCGCTATTTCTGATAGTGGCACTATTAGCGAAGAGTCAGCTATTTTAGGTTTTCCTGCTGTTACGTTAAGGACGGCTATAGAAAGGCCAGAGGCATTGGATAAGGGGTCCATTGCACTAGCAGGGCTAGATCCGACCGTGCTATTAAACGTTATTAATATTGTGGTTTCTGAATCAGAGTTATATCAGAAACGAGAAATACCGGAAGAGTATAAGGTGGAAAATACTTCTTTACGTGTTTTAAAGTTGATAGTTGGAACGGCAAAGCTGACGAATAAATGGCGTGGTTTGGAGGAGTTTAGTCGTTATGATTGGTAGGAAAAGGGTTGCAATTGTACATAGATATTTTTGGCCACAAAACTACCCTTATGCCTCTATGCTTAAAGAGATTGCAGAGTCTTTGGTTGCTGGTGGAGCTCATGTTTCTATTTACACGACATTTTCAGAAGCCAATGGTGAAGATGCTATCAGGTCTTCTTGGATAGAAAAATCAACCGTTAATATTCATTCAACTAATTTGCCAAGTGAACGAGGTGCGTCAATATTAAAGAAGACCATTAATGCTATATGGTTTGCTTTTTGGGTTTCATGTAAGTTGCTTTTTAATAAGCATGAGGTTGTGGTGGTGGCAACCACTCCTCCTGTTGTCATTGCTTTTTTAGTGTCAGTTTTGAGTAAGGTAAAAGGTTTTCGAGTCGTTTATCATTGCCAGGATATTCACCCTGAATCTTTGTATATTAATAATTCATTAAGCTCTATATTCCTATACAAATTACTTTTATATATGGATTTTTTTACCATTAGAAATGCTTGGCAAGTGATAGTGTTGTCCGCCGATATGAAGCGAACTTTAGTCGACCGAGGGTATAGCGGTACAAATATCCGCGTGGTGAATAATTTTATTTTTCAAAGTTATAAGGAAAGCGCTTCCCCAGCTGGTATCGAAAAGAGTAAAAATAAAGTGCGTTTTATTTTTGCTGGCAGTTTAGGTAGGTTTCAAAACTTAGATGTTTTAATTAAAGGTATTGAGAAATTTTCAAGTAGAAACGACTTGGAGTTTTTGTTTTTAGGGGATGGTCCAATGAAAGCGAAAATTCAATTGTATAGTCAATCTCAGGGTTTAAAAAATGTAACTTTTATTCCTCATGTCTCTACAGTAGAAGCCTTGAAATATATGTCTCAGTCTGACGTTGGGTTGGTCTCTGTTTCAGCGGGGATAACCAAGGTTGCGTATCCTAGTAAATCAATTATGTATATGTCTGTGGGGTTACCTCTTTTGGCGGTTCTGGATACAGACTCTGAGCTATCGAAACTCTTAGAAAGTAACGGTCTAGGTGTTTCGGTTGAACCTAATGTGGCAGATGTTGAGAAAGGTATAAATCAATTGGTAGCTAAATTAAAGGGTAAAGAATTTAATCGTACTAAAATTAAAGCTTTTACAAAGGACTCTTTTGGAAAATCTGTAATATTAGAAAAATTAAATAAGGTAATATTGAGTGATTCATAGAAATGGATAAGAGAACGCCAGTAATTTTGATTGGCGCAGGCCGTTCAGGGACTAAGTTTCTTAGGTCTTGTCTGTCGGCTAGCGAAGAGGTGGTTAGCGTACCGTATGATATTGGATATGTTTGGCGGTTCGGGAATGAAAATATTGAACATGACGAGCTTGCGGTAAACGATGTTACCAAAAAGATTAAAAGTTATATTACTAATACATTGCCAACGTTAACGAATGCTGGGAATAATGATGCAAGGTTTATAGTAGAAAAGTCAGTTCCAAATACGCTTAGAGTGTCATTTATAAATGAGATTTACCCTAACGCTAAATTTGTATATTTGTTTAGGGATGGGCGAGCAGTAATAGAATCAGCGGTTAGGCAATGGAATAAACCGGTTAGTCGAAGTTACTTGGTAAAAAAAATCAGGTACTTCCCGTGGAAAAACTATCGTTATGCATTTTGGTACTTATGTAATCTTATCGGGTCTAAAATCTCCAAAAAACCATATATTTGGGGGCCTCGATACGAAGGCATTATGGAGGATTTAGTTTTGTTAACGGTAGAGGAAGTGTGTGCTAAACAGTGGTCGAGGTGTGTTGACTTGGCAGATGAACAGTTAGATAAAATTGATGAGTCTCGCGTGTTTAGGATGAGCTTTGAAGAGTTAATGAATGATTCACAAAAACTAATCGAGTTATGTGAGTTTATTGGTATTAATGACACAGGTAAAGTTGAGAGTTTTTTTATTAAAAACGTTGAGAGAGAGAATAATCAAAAATCGATGGCAAATCTTAATGCAAAAACAATTGCAGCAATTAATAAATATGCAAAAGTTTCTTTGCAAAGACTTGGATATATGAAATGACTAAGTTTATCCCTTTTGCACTGCCTGAAATAGGCGAGGAAGAGATAGAGGAAGTAGTGGACTCCCTTCGTTCTGGATGGGTTACTACAGGCCCTAAAACAAAACAGTTTGAGAAAAGCTTTGAGAGGTTTATCGGCAGTGAGGTTGAGGCAGTTGCGGTTAATTCTGCAACAGCAGGGCTTCATTTGGCATTAGAGGCTATAGGTGTTGGGGTTGGAGATGAAGTGATAACGACGACACATACGTTTACAGCGACAGCTGAAGTGGTTCGTTATTTAGGCGCTGATATTGTGTTGGTTGATATCGACTCTGAAACATTAAATATTGATACCGAGGCTATCCGTGAGGCGATCACATCAAAGACGAAAGCAATAATCCCTGTTCATTATGCCGGGTTAGCTTGTGATATGGACGCAATTATTAACCTTGCAGCAGAGTTTGGCTTGAAAGTTATTGAGGATGCTGCTCATGCTTTGCCTGCAACTTATAAAGGCAAAAATATTGGCGCTCTTAAATCAGATGTAACGGTGTTTAGTTTTTATGCGAACAAAACGATGACAACTGGTGAGGGAGGGATGGCGGTAACGAAACACCCCGAATTGGCAGAGCGCATGAAGGTTATGCGGCTGCATGGCATTAATCGTGATGCATTTGACCGTTTTAGGTCAGAAAAGCCTGCGTGGTATTATGAAGTTGTCGCTCCAGGTTTTAAATATAATCTAACTGACATAGCATCGGCGATAGGCATTCACCAGTTGTCAAAATTGCCCTCTTTTTTAAAAAGAAGGCAATTTTTGGCAGATCGTTATCACACAGAGCTAGCCCATTTACCTTTAGTTTTACCTGCTAGAGCGCCGAAAGGTGACGTTCATTCATGGCATTTGTTTGTTATTAGACTCAAAGATGATGCGCCAGTTAATAGGGATGAGTTGATTCAGGTATTGGCGGATAATAAAATCGGCACGAGTGTTCACTACGTACCATTGCATCGTCACCCTTATTGGCAAGATAAATATAACCTAGTAAAAGAAGACTTTCCTGTATCAGATAGTGCTTATTTCACAATGTTAAGCATCCCGCTTTATACATCAATGAGTGATGAGCAGCAAAGTAGGGTTATTTCGGTTTTGCAGGAGACGTTACGGTGATAAAGAGGGGTTTTGATATAATAGCTTCTTTTATGGGTTTACTTCTCTTGATGCCTGTTTTTCTTCTGATTGCGGTATGGGTAAAGCTTGATTCTAATGGTGGCGTGTTTTTTCGTCAGGTTCGTGTTGGTCGCTTTGGTACTCCTTTCAAAATCCATAAGTTCAGGACAATGCGTGGGGAGTCTGAAAAAAGTGGGCGGCTTACGATAGGGTGTGACGAGAGAATTACTAAATCAGGTGCGTTTTTGCGGAAATTTAAGTTGGATGAATTGCCACAATTGATAGATGTATTTCTGGGTGAAATGAGCTTAGTTGGGCCGCGGCCTGAAGTAAAAGAGTTTATTGATGAGTATCCGGCCGATGTAAGAGACAAAGTGCTCTCTATTCGCCCAGGGATTACAGACTTGGCGTCAATTGAAATGGTCGACGAGAGCAATATTCTTGGTCAATATGAGGACCCACGGCAAGCATATATTGATGTTATTTTGCCGATAAAACAAAAGCACTATATTGAGTACGTTGAAAATCAATCTTTATGGCTAGACTTGAAGATTATTTTTCTTACGATAAAAAAAATACTAGTTCGATAACGTTACTTAACCAAGGTGTTTTAATTACCCTTGGAGCTAAAAAGGTGTTCATGAGTTTCACAGGTTGGGCGCAAGTAAATGGTCGTGATGAATTGCCGATACCACAAAAAGTAGAGTTAGATGTTGAGTACATGAACCGAGGCTCTTTTTTATTCGATATTTATATCCTTTGGCTAACGTTGCTCAAAGTGCTTAAAAGAGATGGTGTTTCTCATTAGTTTAATGGGCACGTGATTCTGGATTGAATTGATGTGTTGTTTTGATGAGTTTAGTCAGGAAAAAAGCGAGTAGTCTTTTTTCTTTGCTAGACTTAGCGATTATCGATAGTTTTAAGGAGCAAGGACGTTGAAAGTTCGAAAAGCAGTAATCCCCGTTGCAGGTTTAGGCACGCGTGTGTTACCCGCTAGTAAAGCGATCCCAAAAGAAATGATGCCAGTAGTGGATAAGCCGGTTATTCAATATGTGGTTGAAGAAGCTGTTGCGGCTGGCATTAAAGAAATCATTTTGGTGACGCGCACGGGTAAATTGGCGATTGAGGACCATTTTGATTCGCATTATGAGCTTGAGGCTGAGTTAGCACGCAAAAATAAAACAGCGTTGTTGGCGGCTATTCAAAATATTGTCCCCCCAGAAGTATCGATTATTTCAATTCGGCAACCCGAAGCAAAAGGCCTTGGTCATGCGGTACATTGTGCTGCGAGCACGGTTGGCGGCGAACCATTTGTAGTTATTTTACCTGATGTGTTGGTGAATAACGGGGGTGATAAAACGAATGACTTAATGAGAATGGTTGTTGAGTTTGAAAACACAGGTGCGGCTCAAATTATGGTCGGCGAAGTGCCTGACGATAAAGTTCAACTATATGGTATTGCTGACTGTGGAGGCGTTGCTCCGGAGTTTGGCGAATCAACAGCTATTAAAGGACTGGTCGAGAAGCCAAGGCAAGACGAATCGCCTTCAAATTTAGCCGTTATTGGTCGTTATGTGCTGCCAGGGAAGATTATGAGTTTGCTAGCTGACGGTAAGCCCGGTGCGGGTGGCGAAATACAACTCACGGATGCTATTGATGCACTATTAGAAATGGAGCCGGTGGAGGCCTATAAAATGATGGGTGATACGTATGATTGTGGAGAAAAACTGGGTTATTTAAAGGCTAATCTTGCGTATGGTTTACAGCATAGTGAAACGGCCAACGGTTTGAGACAGTTTATCAACGCGTTAGCTAATGAGCATGAATAGTGGTGAGATAAAAGCATGGGTTGATCTTCAGTCGCACGCTGAGGAAATAAAGGGGTTGCACCTATCGGAGTTATTTCGTCTAGAGGCTGATAGGTTTGATGAGTTTAGTTTTTCTACCGAGAGTTTTTTATTAGACCTTTCAAAGCAGCGGATTACCAAAGACACATTGGGTAAATTAACGGCCTTAGCTGAGCAGCAAGCGCTGGGCGAATGGATTGAAAAATTATTTACTGGAGAGCAAGTCAATGTATCGGAGGGGCGTTCTGCGTTGCATACTGCGTTACGGCTCCCCAAAGAGGAAACCCTTAAGGTTAACGACCGGGTTATTACGGAAGATATCCATGCTTCCTTAGAAAAAATGGCGTTATTGGTTAGGCAGATCCAGCAGGCTCAGTGGCGAGGTTTCGATGGTCGACCTATTCGGTCAATTGTAAATATTGGGGTTGGAGGTTCAAACCTTG
>CAJXOJ010000045.1 GCA_913057515.1 uncultured Cycloclasticus sp.
ATTATTTAATGAAAGACATTGCTGATGAGTTTAATGTGCATTATTCAACGGTTAGCCGAGCCATTAAAAAAGCGGAGATGAGAACAAATAGGAACAAATAGGGTCATGTTGAGGTTCCCCTAGTTTAACGGATACATTTAATAAGCGACAATGTTGCTTAGGAGTATCCAAATGAATAGTAAAAGAAAGCCGTACAAAACATACACGAAAGAGTTCAAAGTCGAAGCTGTTCGACTCATGAATGCATCAGATATCCCTTCTTCAGAGCTAGCCGCTCAGTTAGGTGTTAGACGTAATCAGTTGTATAAATGGAAAGCCCAGTTAGAGGATAAAGGTGACAAAGCCTTTTCTAATAATCTTGGGCGTCCTCGAAAAGAAAATCAAAGCGAGTTAGTCACCCTTCGACAGGAGAACGAGCGACTGAAGGAGGAAGTTGAGATTTTAAAAAAGGCCGCAGCGTACTTTGCCAGGGAACTCAAGTGAGGTACGCATTCATTCAGTCTCAGCAACATAAACATCCGTTAAACCGTTTATGTTCGACTCTCAACGTATCGACTAGTGGTTATTATGACTGGTTAGATAGGCCCGTCAGCAAGACTCAGCGCACAAACCAGCGGCTTTTAACCAAGATACGTTGCTTCCACCAATCAAGCCGACAAACTTATGGCTCACCTAGGGTTCATCAAGATCTCTTAGCGGCAGGTGAACACGTTAGCGTTAATCGCGTTGCAAGGCTGATGAAGTCAGCAGGCATACAATCTAAAATGACAAAACGATTTATTGTCACGACAAATTCAAAGAATACATTATCGCCTGCATCTGATCGATTGAAAAGAAACTTTTTTACCGTGAAACCAAATCAAAAGTGGGTGTCGGATACAACGTTTATCCGAACACGTCAGGGCTGGTTATACCTCGCAATGATACTCGACTTATATTCACGTCAAGTTATTGGCTGGGGCATGAGTGATCGTAACAACACAAAGTTAGTTGTTGATGCCTTGCAAATGGCTGCAGTTCGTCGCGACTGTAGTGAACAAGCTGTTGTCGTACATTCTGATCAAGGAAGCACCTATGCATCAGGTGATTACCAGCGGTTACTGAGGAAAAACAACATGCTAGCGAGCATGAGCCGAAAAGGTGAATGTTATGATAATGCTGTCGCGGAGAGCTTTTTTGGTACACTTAAAACTGAATTGGTCGACGACGAAGATTACCGGACTAGAGAACAAGCTAAACAAAGCTTATTTGAATATATCGAAGTATTTTACAATCGACAACGAAGGCATTCGTATCTAGGCTATGTTAGTCCAGATGAATATGAGCGGGCTAATGGCCTTTAATTAATCCCTCCGTTATTTTAGGGGAACCTCATGTCTTGCAATCATGCTTTCGAGAACAAATAGGGTCAGAGAACAAATAGGGTCAGGTCTTGCAATCATGCTTTCGTGTCAATAGGGGCTGTTTATGAGAACTTACCAGACATTGCCGTGTACACAGTTAACACGTAGCCACACCAGATTGCCATAAGCGTTATAAACGCTAAACCAAGGTTTTGATTATGAAAAATATTTTAATCATTCTTCTTATAGGCATAGGCTTTTATCAATGGTCAACAGGCGATAAAAGCACAAGCTCAGCCTTTAATAACCCAACTCCAAGTTTTGTCGAAAGTAAAAGTGGCGATACGCTAAAAAACGCTTATGAGAATGGGCGTAGCCATGTTCAAGTTAACGGAGTGGGAACAGTCATTAAGCTATTACGTGATGATAATGATGGCTCTCGCCACCAGAAATTTATTTTACGTTTGACATCAGGTCAAACTATTTTGGTTGCTCATAATATATATTTAGCGCCAAGAATTAATTCACTATCTAAGGGGGATCAGGTTGAATTTTATGGTGAATATGAGTGGAATAATAAAGGTGGCGTGGTTCATTGGACTCACCAAGACCCTAGAGGCCAACATATTGGTGGTTCGTTAAAGCATAGTGGGAGTACTTATCAATAGCTTTATGACAAACACTTCAAAGCGGACGCGCAAAAAGTCGCGCGCCCTTTAAATTAAGTGCTATGCAATTTGATAGTGTTGCGCAACATGCTACAATCCAAGAATGATCAAGTCCTTCAAGCATAAAGGCTTAGAAAAATTCTATACCTCTGGTAATACCAAAGGTATTCAAGCAAAACATGCTAAAAAACTTCGCATGCAGCTTATTGCCTTAGATACTGCTTACGATATTGAAGATCTTGATATCCCTGGCTATCGGTTACACCAGCTGAAAGGCAGCCTCAAACGATGTTGGTCAATTACTGTCAGTGCAAATTGGCGCATTACTTTTGAGTTCTCCGATGGCAATTTTTATATCGTTAACTATGAGGATTATCATTAATGACTATGCACAACCCACCCCACCCTGGCGAGTTCATTATGGCTACTTACATGGAGCCCTTTGGTTTAAGTTGTCGTTATATAGCAGGACAACTTAATGTGGCGGCTTCGACTCTTAATCGGGTGTTAAAAGCTCAAAGTGGCGTTAGCCCAGAAATGGCACTTCGCCTTTCAAAGTCTTTAGGTCGCAGCCCTGAAAGCTGGCTTTCTATGCAAGACGCATATGATTTATGGCAGGCTAAAAAAAGGGTCAAACTTGATGATGTCCAAAAAGTACATATTAACGCCGCATAACATGGCACGCCACTTGACCGCCAAAAGCACCGTTACGCTACACTCTGCTTGGCGTCAGGTGAGCTAGGGCGTTAGGCTCAAAGGATGCATCAATTTTCATTCTTCTAAATTCATGAATTTTAGCTTTCCTCATTTTCGTATAATTTAACTATAAAATTAAGGGAGTTGTAGTGAATAAGATTAATCCACAGAAGTTACTTAATAGTAAATGGACCGCAGTTACTCCATCGAATAAGGAAAAGCATTTTATGGTAACCGAGATCAAGTTTGATGAAGAGGACAATGTTACTTCATGTTTCATCGAGGCGGTTATGACGAAACGCTTAATACCTATAGATTGGACAAGCCTAAAGGATGAAGACATCTGGTTACACGGTTGGAAATAATTTTTAATCTGATTAGTAGCGAGGCTTTGGTTATATGCTGAAACCATGAGTTTAGTAGCGAAAATAGGCTCAGGACTTGCGCTTATACCTTCGTGTCGATAGGGTCTGTTTATGGTTAGACCAATAAGAATTGAATATATCGGTGCGCTTTATCATGCGACCTCTCGTGACGATCGACGTGAAGATATTTTTTTAGCGACAACTTTTTTAGGTGACGATGCATTTGTTGATAAGGAGGTCAGACAAGTTGAAGGCATTGCTGGCGAAGGTGACCTTAGAGAAGCTCCAAGAACCCAGCGTAGGCTGCAAGCCAAACCTTTAAACTGGTTTATGAGAAATTACTCCTCACTTGATGAGGGAATAGTGATTGCAGTTGCTACTGGTGATTATTTAATAAAAGACATTGCTGATGAGTTTAATGTGCATTATTCAACCGTTAGCCGAGCCATTAAAAAAGCGGAGATGCATGATTGCAAGACCTGACCCCATTTTCACTGTTCAACTCAGATCGAGGTGTGGAGTATGCCGCTGGTGGGTATCGGGTATTACTAGCAAAGCACCATATCAAGCCCAGCATGAACCGCCCTGGCCACTGTACAGACAATGCGCATATCGAGTCATTCTTTCACTCCTTAAAAGGAGAATGGATTAGCGGCGTTGAATACGCTACAGTAAGTGCATTGCGACAAGCTATAAAGGATTATATAGTGCATTTTTACAATCGAACACGGTTACATTCCAGCTTAAACTATTTATCACCCAATGATTTTGAACGGCAGTTAGTTCAATGAAAACCCTGTCCATTTTTATGGGGGAAGATTACGCGCCAAAAGCGGCGCGCCCCTTAGCTTGGCGTTATGTGTCCAAGTCACCCATGTAAAGGAGAAACCGAATCAAGTTCTACGTCTTTTCACTCTTGTATTTATTCGTTTTTTTCGGATCAATATATGGCCTATTTGCAAATGAATTGTCTGTTAATTTTGGTAGTAATCATTACGCTGTTAGCGGATGGCAAAAAAATGCAATTTGTATTGTAGGGTTGCTAATAGTTGGAATAATTTCAGCCTATCCATTAGTTCTGTCGGTGTATCGAGGTTTAAACAATGGGAACCTGTAGCGAGTTGTATGGTGGTGAATTGTTACAGCTTTACTATGCCGCACATAATTAGTGGCTCAAATCGACCTCACTACCGCTCGGCGATTTAGCCCAGCGTTAGGGCTGCGCGAAATCAGGGTAAGTAGGGTCAGGTCTAGAAACGATGCCCACTTTAAGTTAACCTACCACTACGACTAGACCCGACATCTATATTCACAAATCTTGCATATCATTATTTGTTTATCTCAACATGAATCGTCAGTCTAGCCGTTAGAACAGCGGAGGATGCTAGATTGCAAAACCCGGCATCTATGTTTTAGTAAGGTGATGCGTTAATTGCCTGGGAAAATGCCAGAGCGTAGCTAGATTCGCATCAAATCGATAGAATAGATCGCTCTACTGTATGGCGCTATTTTTAGATTGCGGTAATATTTTTTACGCGTAAAGGTGATTTTATCGTTGTTATTATCAGCAGGTAGGTGATAGGGGTACCTACATGTTATTACAAAAAAAATAAGGATCAATTTATGAAGACAGCACAAAAATTTACATTTTGTATTATTGCTTTGACCGGTGGTCTTATCGTTAATCCGCAAATTACTCAAGCTAGAGATATTTTTAGTGGACTAGAGGAAGCTGCGCAGGTTGCCAAACATCAACAGCCATTATCAGAGTCCAGTGCATCCGACCAGTATATGGTAATGTGGATTACAGGTGGTGTTAATCGGGCACTTAGAATGCATAAGGCTCTAATCCCGCATTATGAAAAGCTGAGCATGCATAATGAGTTAACGAAAAATGGTATTAAGTCTGTTTTAAAGAATATTGAAGATATGGGTATCAAAGAAGATATTTTAAGCAACAAGCTTGAAATAATACCCTATATCGGAAAAAGTGTAATACTTAAGGAACGCAAACTTGTTGATGGTATCCTCACGTGGGAATTTGAAGTGCCTGTCGATATCGATTTCCACGATCCATCACTACGCTCGCAGCCGCACAATAAAAAACCCTACGTTTTTCTTGTGCGCGCAGTACGCAGCAATGAACCACAGCATAAAGACCATATGGCACTTGATCATATCGAGCAAATAAAATAGTTTCTCATAAATTTTGTCCTTAGGGTCTACCAAACAATCACACCGAAGGGGGGGGAGGGTTTGGTTATACGAACCCGATTGATTGTATAGTAATGAAGTGCGGGGCAGTAAGAATTTAAACTGAGCCTAACATGGCTCTCCACTTGACGCCGAAAGCGCCGTTTCGCTGGTCTACACTCTGCTTTCGGCGTCAAGTGAGCTTGGCGTTAAAAATAAAAAATAATCATGGACCAATAGACTATGCAAGTTGCTATAGAAGTATCAGGATTAATTATTTCGTTTGCTGGCTTTTTGGTTGTGATCATTCAGCTCTTTAAGCTTGACAAAAGTCTCAGGAGCTCCGCGCGCGGAAGTATCTATGATATGGCGTCGAGAATAAAAGAAGTTTTCCTTTCTAAGCCTCATTTAAGAGAGTACTTTTTCGAAGGAGTAGCAATTAGTAGAGATCATGAGCATTACAGCGAGGCTGTCGCTGTGGCAGATTACTATTGCTTGTACTTGGAACAGATCACCACACAGAAAACAAATTTAGACAAATCAGAGCGTGATTCATGGCTTAAATATGCTCATGACATTTACCATAGTAGCCCAATCTTAAAAGAGTATTTAGAGGACAAAAAGGAGTGGTACTCGCGTAAGTTCTGGGATGTTATCGAAGGTGAATTTTAATAATGCCTTTCATCGGACGCAGGCGTTAAGTTCTTGGAGAAGCCGATTAATATTTAAAAGGGTTGAACACAAAGATATTTAAGCGATCAGCGCTATTTGCATGGATTCAATTTAAAAACCGGTCACCGGCACTTGTCTGATAAAGGGGTTTCAACGTTTTCGAAAATTGCTGAAAGCGACTCTTCCTTAATGAATAAAAGAAGATAACTTGATACTCGTCGCCGAGAATGACGAGGAAATTAAGGGCACCATTGAGCTAAGGAAAGGGCTGTATAGTCGAGTCTGCGGGCTTAATTTAGTAACCAATGAAAATCGAGATGAACACACCAATCCGGTTCCTCGACTGATTAAGGCATAAGCATTCAGTGCTACCTATACGGCAAACTCCAAGTGGTAGACATGTATCTGTTTTTATGATAAACCTAGTTGATGATGCTACTCGATACACGCCGCCTGCGAACGATCAAGCGGAGCGGCAACGATCTATTTACTTTAAGTGGAAGCATCAAGTTCGGCTTAGCTTCACAATGGCAGAGACAGAAAAAAAACATATCTGCACTCTTTACACACAACACTAGGAGTAAACATTATTATGAAATTTAAATTTTTCAACGCTTTAGCAGTCACTTTTTTTGTTAGCACTAACGCATTCGCTCTAGATGCCAAATTTGCTGACGAATCATGGGATGGCGTTAAAGTACCTGCAGGACAACAATGCCAGAAGTTTGGCGGCACTAACCCAGCGACACCTAAACTAATTATTAGCGAAATCCCTGCTAAATCTAATGCACTCGTTCTTGAATACAGTGATCGTAATTACGAGCTAATGGATAACGGTGGACATGGAATAATGAAATTCACGATTGATAAAGGAAAAAGTCAGGTCGAAGTACCCGCTGTTTTGGGCCATACGTTCGATATCCCTAAGGAGTTTACATTAATCGAAGCGCATCGTAGCCCAAAGTGGGACAAGGCAGGCGCTTATATGCCGCCATGCTCTGGGGGCAAGAATAATGACTACTATGTAACCATTAAAGCAGTTAAAGATGACGAAGTGACTGCGACAACCGTTTTGGAAATGGGTAAATACTAAGGTTGTTAATTAGCATCTAATCGATTAAAAAAAACAGCAAAGGCATAAGCCCCCAACTCGTTGTACTGGCGGCTTATGCTAGCGGTTAGGCTAAAAAAAGCTCAAGGTTTATGTCAATCATTTTTTTCCTTGAATGGGCCAGTTCCTCTAAAGACATAATTTTAAAGCCAACAAATAAAAAGCTGATTGCTAGGCGGTCTGTTAAAAGTACTAGTTGCTACAGAAACTTAGTCCAGCTCCACCAGGTTAAAGAAGCATGGTTTTTAAAGTTTATGCTATTACCATTCCCATTGGCGCTTTAATAATTTCGGGTTTTATTATGGCTTGGAAATGCCTAACAAACGATTCAAGCACGCCCCGTTTAGCCAAGCTTTATGCTCCATAGCCAACATCAAGTAGAGGTTAATATGAGATTTTTAGTTTTTTGGGCACAGTCAGTGATAGCTCTCCTCCGAAGCCTGCGCGTTTGGGTGTTCGGATAGCTGAAGCGATGCTAGCCTGTCTGAAAAGCCGATATGACAATTAGATATTAAAAGTGCATGCCAGCAATCAATTCACCTCTAATGAAAATGATTCTGAGAAACAAGACAAAGCTGCCTAACAAATCAATCTAGCCTACCCACAAAAAAATCAGCTAGAGCTAGGCTAAAAATCACACCTACCCTCTTAAGTTAAACGTTATAAACCATCGGAGATTTGAATGATATTAGAAGTCGCAATTCTTAACGTTAAAGCCAATCAAAAAGATGAATTTGAAGCTGCATTCAGTACTGCTCAAAAGATAATCTCAAGTATGTCAGGTTATGTTTCGCATCAACTTCAACAGTGTATAGAGAAAGATAACCGCTATCTCTTATTGGTAAACTGGGAAACACTGGAAAGTCACACCGTTGGTTTCAGGCAGTCTAAGCAATACCAACAATGGCGTGAATTACTGCATCATTTTTATGAACCTTTTCCTGAGGTAGCGCATTACAAACATATATATGGCAATGCCTTATAATTAAAATGGTCAACTGGGTGCACAAAAAATTGCACGCCTTTTAGTTGTGCTGTTATGCCATGCTCACCCCAAGCTTGGTTTAACCTATACAAACATGGGGAACTCACAAGGATATTTAATGAAAAAATTACTGTATTTATGTCTCTTAGCGCTATTATCGTTTAATGCTCAAGCCGCTTGGCAGTTAAACAATGAACAGTCTTTAATTAACTTTGTATCTATAAAAGCATCAAGCATTGCCGAGGTCCATCATTTTAAATCACTGTCGGGAAGCATTTCTGATAAGACCGCAAACGTCAGTATCGATTTATTAAGCGTAGAAACGAATATTCCAATTAGAAATGAACGCATGAAAAGCATGCTATTTGATACTTCAAAATATTCCTCTGCGGCTATTACTGCGGCAATTGACACCTCAACATTGAATGATTTAAAAGTGGGTCAGCAGTATCAAGAAAAATTGAACCTTACTCTTGATTTGCACGGAATAACAAACTCAGTGCCTGCTACAGTGGGTGTGGTTAAGCTAGGTGATGATAGTCTCTTGGTGTACTCGGTAAACCCCGTGATTATCAATGCTGCTGATTTTGGATTAAATAAAGGCATAGAAGCATTAAGATCAATTGCTAACTTACCTGTTATTAGTTCGGCTGTGCCTGTTACCTTCAATTTGGTTTTTAACCGATAGGCATCACATCGTTCACTACTGTCGAATGAACACCACCGACTTTTACTTAAGGATAAACAATGTACACAGATGAAGATTTAGATAGCGCAGTTGCCGAGGGCATATTTACGAAAGAAGACGTTTCCCACTTTCGCACCCAAATAGCCTCTTTGAAAAATACATCTGCTGTCGATGAAGAAAACTTTAAGCTACTCTCTGGTTTTAATGATATCTATGTCGTCATTGCCTGCTTGCTATTATTAATCTCTTCTTCTTGGGCACTCCGTGCTTATAGTGAAACCTTGGCGGTACTCATATTGCCTTTATTATCTTGGGGTTTAGCAGAGTTTTTCATTATTAAAAGAAAAATGGCCTTACCGGCTATTATTTTACTTTTATCTTTTGTTGGTGGTGTTTTTGCAGTGGGGCTTCACTTTTTTCAAACATCCGAGCAGTCTACTTTGATAGCTGCCTCTGCATTATCAGCCATTGCTACCTTTATGCATTGGCAACGCTTTAGGGTACCGATTACTGTTGCGGTGGGTGGCGCGGCTATTATTGCCTTTATTATTTCCTCACTGATCACTATTTTCCCCAACCTACAAGAATCGGTTACCAGCATGATTTTTATCAGTGGCTTATTGGCTTTCAGCTATGCAATGTATTGGGATGCATCTGACCTGACAAGAACCTCACATCGTTCGGATGTCGCCTTTTGGCTCCACCTTATCTCCGCACCACTGATTGTGCACCCAGTCTTTTCCAACCTTAATATCCTAACGGGGCATGAATCTTTATATGGTTTATTAACAATTGTCGCTTTGTATTTGGGCATGACGGTTCTCTCTATTATCGTCGATAGACGCGCCTTTATGGTTTCATCATTAGCGTATGTGCTATTCGCTCTATCTAGCTATTTTGAGACCTTTGGCTTTATCGATTATGGTTTCGCCATAACCGGTACTATTATTGGTTCAGCCTTACTTTTATTGTCTGCCTTTTGGCACCGTACTCGGGTCACCTTATTAAACATATTGCCAGCCGTGGTGAGCGGCTATGTACCCAGTACGAACCACTAATCATCAGCCAAACGGTACGCTTACTTATAAAAATGCTAGAAAATTAGGAGAACTAAATGTCCGAACGAAAACGAATAGCACTGCTGATTGACTGCGACAATGTCAGCCACCATTCCATTGAAGGCGTCTTAGAAGAGCTCGCTAAATACGGCATGGTAAATGTTCGGCATGCCCATGGAGATTGGAACAACCCCTCCTTATCTGGCTGGATAGGCAGACTACACCCTCATGCTATACGCCCGATGCAGCAATTTGCTTATACAAAGGGAAAAAATGCAACCGATTCGGCAATGATTATTGACGCGATGGATTTGCTATACAGTAAACGTGTTGATGCTTTCGCCTTAATGACCAGTGATAGCGACTTTACTCCCTTAGTATTAAGAATACTTGAAAGTGGCTTACCTGTTTATGGCTTTGGCGAAAAGAAGACACCAAAACCATTCGTCGATGCCTGCTCGCCCTTTATATACACAGAAAACCTCGTCGTTGAGCAAGAAGAGCAAACCGATAACACACAACAGCCGACGTTGAAAAAGAAAACCACTAATGAGCTCAGACAGGACACTTGGTTGGTTAAATTACTGAGGACCGCTGCCGAACAAACATCTGAAGATGATGGTTGGTCACATATGAGCAGAGTAGGACACTACATCTCTAATAACAGCTCTTTCTCGTCAATAAACTATGGTTATAAGAAGCTTGGCGATCTAATAAGAGCCAGCGAGTTATTTAATATTGAAATGAGAAATAATGGCTCGGCTATGTATATTAAAGATCAGCTTCAGTAAGTTAATAGCCACTTTATAGGGGAGTATTAGAGTAAGTTTACAGTACCTAGAGAGTTCCACCTAGCGGTTGACCCTAACCGATTAATAACAGTCAACTGACCGCTGTTTTTAATTGCCGTCAAAAAAGGCTTTAAAAAATAATACTAGCGAAAAAATTAAACTAGCCCTTATAATAAAAAAGTTTTGGCTTCTTTGCTTCAACAATCGTATAACACCAAGAGCCTTTAGAGAAGCCATTTTAAACCGTCTCAATACATGACAAATCGACAGCACATTCTAACATCCGTTGCACTTATAAGCCTCTTTATGCTTATGGGCCAACTGACTGTGCTAACCCATTCTGTAGAGCATCCATTTCACACTGATGACCCATCATGTCAGTTGTCTTTGCACTGCGAGAAATCGGGTAACGGGATAACCCCGCTCAATTTACAAGCGCCCACTTTGCCTCGTACTAACCTACAGGTTGGTAGCGTTTGCACACTTCAATTATTCTTTTTAAAAACGGCTTACTGCGCTCGCGCCCCACCTTCTCTTCTGTAAAACCACATTTTTATTAAAACGTCGTAATCCATGCAGGGTTGCGATGAATGTTTTTATTTACTGGAGAATTAATGATGCGTAAAGCATTCCCTATGGCTGTAATAGCAGCCGCCCTACTGTTCTCAGAGTCAGGCTTTGCCGACACTGACATGCAAGCATTAAAACAACAATTAGATGCGCTTAAAAGAGATTATGAGCATCGTATTGCAACACTGGAAACCCGTTTATTAAAAGCCGAAACGAAGGTCGACACACAAGCACTGGAAGTTAAATCAGCACGTAGGTCAACGATCACTTCAAACAGCTTTAACCCCGCTGTCAGCGTTATTTTGAATGGCCGATATGCAAACTTTGATAATGATCCAGATGATTATGAATTACCAGGTTTTTCCTTGGGAGGCGAATCAGGGTTAGGTAGCCAAGGTTTTTCATTAGGTGAAAGTGAGCTGGCTTTTAGTGCCAACATTGATGATAAATTTTATGGCAAGGCCACCATCGGCTTACATAATGACGGCGGATCAACCGAGGTAGATCTTGAAGAAGCCTTTATCCAAACCTTAGGCTTAGGAAATGGTTTAACCCTCAAAGCAGGGCGATTCTTTTCTGCCATCGGTTATCTAAATGAGCAGCATACTCATACATGGGATTTTGCCGACGCACCGTTGATTTACCGAGGTTTATTTGGCGATCAACTTAAAAATGATGGCGTGCAAGTATCTTATATTGCTCCCACCGAAATGTTTTTACAGTTTGGCGCTGAGATCATGAGTGGTAGCAGCTTTCCTGGTGGTGGTGAAGACAACGGCATTGGCGCCTCAACCGTGTTTGCTAATATCGGTGGTGACATAGGCATCGAACATAGTTGGCAGCTGGGTTTAAGTCATTGGCAAGCGAATGATATTGAAGGCCGTACCAGCGGCGGGCATTCTCATGGTGGAGTAGGCACAGACGAAACGCCTTCCTTTGATGGTAAAAGTAAAATTAACGCACTGGATTTGGTTTATAAATGGGCCCCTAACGGCAACCCCAGCAATCAAAACTTTAAGTTTCAGTTTGAATACTTTGACCGCCAAGAAGACGGCGGGATTACTATGCTAAACAGTGGCCCACCTCTTGAAGAAAGTAGCTATGACGGTGATCAACAAGGTTGGTATGCACAAACCACTTATCAGTTCAAACCGCAATGGCGAGTCGGTTTACGTTACGACGAACTAGACAGTGATAACAGCGGTTCTGATGCTGATGTATTGGCTGAAGCAGGGCTAGATAATGAAGGCCTTAAACCCAAGCGATTCAGCGCTATGCTCGAATGGTTGCCAAGTGAGTTCTCACGTATCCGCTTGCAGTACAACCGTGATGAATCTTATGAGGATGCAGATGATCAATTGTTCCTGCAATACACCATGAGCTTGGGTAGTCACGGCGCCCATAAATATTAATGGATAGTTTGCGCGAGTTATTCATAACTCGCGCCTACCCTATTTTGGAGAAAATTATGTTTTATCAGTCAATAAAAAAGATGGCTTTAATGGCAGCCCTAGCAATGCCATTTTATGCCCAGTCTAGTTATGCTCAAATCAATGTATTTGCTTGTGAGCCTGAATGGGCGGCGTTAGCCAGTTCGTTAGGTGGTGACGCAGTCAATGTCACTAGTGCGACGACTGCGCTGCAAAATCCGCATCATATTCAAGCACGTCCCAGCCTAATTGCAAAGATGCGTCGCGCCGACCTTTTGGTCTGCACCGGTGCGGACCTTGAAGTCGGTTGGCTACCTCTGTTACTTCGTAAGTCAGCCAATGCTAATGTTCAACCGGGTCAAGAGGGGCATTTTATGGCCGCTGACCATGTTAGCTTGTTGGGAAAACCAGCCGTGTTGGACCGAAGCCTGGGCGATATTCATGCGGCAGGGAATCCTCATTTTCATCTTGACCCTTCTCGCATTGCACAGGTTGCCGCCGCACTTACCGATACCTTGACTAAGGTGGATTCAGCAAATCAAGCGCATTATCTAAGTAAGCTAGAGTCATTCAATGAACAATGGCAACAATCAATGAAGCAATGGAAAGAACTCGGTGAGCCATTGCGTGGTAAACGAGTTGTTGTTAACCATAATAACTGGATATATTTGGAGTCTTGGTTAGGTTTAATACCGGCTGCAACGCTGGAGCCAAAGCCAGGCATTCCTGCAACTAGCGCCCACTTGAACCGTGTGCTTGAAAAACTACAGGAACAGCCCGCCGATATGCTGCTTCATGCCAGTTATCAAAGTAATAAACCAGCGACTTGGCTATCTAATAAAACCTCGCTTCCTATTGTCGAATTAGCGCTGAGCCCAAGCGAGGGCGAGTCGCTTACCGTTTGGTTTAACAAAATAATCAGTCAATTGCTGAGCATTAACTAATGAGTGTGGATGGGTTGGCATTATCGATTCTTGGTCCGGCTTTTATTGTAGGCCTATTGGTTCTGTTAACCCATGTACCACTTGGGCAGGAGGTACTTAAACGCGGCATTATTTTTATCGACTTGGCGATTGCCCAAATTGCAGGTTTAGGTGTTATTTTAGCCTATCATTTTGGCTGGGAAGCACATGGCTGGGAAGTTCAATTAGCCGCCTTAAGTGCCGCTTTACTCGGTGCATTGGGGCTCAGCTGGATGGAAAAAAGATGGGGGAAACATCAAGAAGCCTTGATTGGTATCACCTTCATACTGGCAGCCACAGCCAGTCTTTTATTACTGGCAAATAACCCGCACGGTGGAGACTCCCTAAAAGATTTATTAGTAGGGCAAATATTGTGGGTGACTTGGGGCCAACTCTTGCCCGTTGCCTTAGTCGCCAGCTTTATTTTACTAATCTGGTTTAATTTTCGGCAGAAATTGGGGCATGTTGGCTTTTATTGCTTGTTTGCCTTGGCTGTCACCAGTTCAGTTCAATTAGTGGGGGTTTATTTGGTTTTTGCCAGCCTGATTATTCCAGCACTTGGCAGTGTGGATCGCAGCAGACCTTTATTGGTGGGCTTCTTTATTGGTGCACTCGGCTATGGGCTTGGGTTAATTTTATCCTCACTCTTTGACCTTCCAAGTGGCGCTGTTATTGTATGGAGCATTGCTGTTACTGCGTTATTATTTAAGTTTTTGGTAGCAAATAAGCAACTAATGCCTCGTTAACCACTCGATTTATAAGTGCAGTAAATGGGCTTTATGAGCGACTGGCTTCGGTAGATTAATACGAAGCAGCCAAGCCAGTCGCCAATACAAACCAATCACCAATATGAGATTTCTGGCGCTAAGACACACTCTTTACCACTTATTAATCAGTAGCATCTCGCTTCAAATCACTATTAAACCGGCCTCCAAGCCTGCCTGACACCTGAGCTAACCTAGTCATTTTCGCTGTTAGATTGCATCCCTCCCTTTTATCCACAATAATACGGGCCTATCAGTCACGCTTAGAACGTGACCCTAACACTCTTGGGGGAGTCATTTATGTCGGCCAATACTGACCATTACTGGGCGGATAATATTCGTCTTATTCTAAAGCTGCTATTTATCTGGTTTCTCGTTTCGTTTGTGTTTGGAATTATTCTCGTTGAGCCATTAAACTCCATTGAGTTTGCCGGCTTTAAGCTGGGCTTTTGGTTTTCTCAGCAAGGCTCCATTATTTCTTTTGTTTTTTTAATTTTTT
>CAJXOJ010000046.1 GCA_913057515.1 uncultured Cycloclasticus sp.
TACACGTAAGGAGTCGTCGGCAGCGTCAGATGTGTATAAGAGACAGAATCAATACAGCCCTTAGTGAAGAAGTGTTAGACATTAAGGGCTAATTAAATAGGGATTAGTATGAAAGTAACGATTGAAATTGATGCAACACCTCAAGAAATGAGAGAACTCATTGGCTTGCCTGATGTGCAAAGCGTGCAGCAAGAGGCGCTGGAAAAAATTAGAGAAAAATTATTATCAAGTATTGAATCGAACGAAATAGCCGAATTAATGAAGTGTTATATGCCGATGCCAGAGCAAATGTCTGCGATGGAAGGTTTTCAAAAAACGATGTGGGATGCAATGATAAGTAGTGCCTCTCTATCGGCTACGAGTGATGAAAAGTAGCTCGCATTAAGCCAGCCACTGACTGAGTACATTGATTAAATGATGTTGTGTTTTTAAACTGGTAAAGGCGCCAATATGCCCACCTTGTAAAGCATGTTCTTGATAAAGAGCTGGTTTTATATGTTGGCTTAATGCCTGTGTTGAACTGGCCGGAACGATATGATCCTTTGTAGAGTATAAGTTTAGAACAGGGCATTTTATTTTTGCTAACTCAACAGCTGCCCCACCAATTGATAAGGTTTTTTTGTGTAAGCGGTTATTCTGATAAAAATCAGTCATAAACTCTTCAGCAGCGAGCCTAGCTAAATCGGGACTATCATTTAACCACTTCTCCATGCGTAAAAATGTATCTAAGCCTGCCTTTTTAGTTAATAAAGGTTTAATTTTGCGAAACTTTTCTCGATTTATCTCATAGGGCTTTAGTGCTTTGAATAACTGGCTTATAAGCGAACCCGGTACGTTACCGGTATTATTATCGGTCAGTGTTGAGTGTATTTTATTGGTCCAAAGGCTCAGGGTGTTATCCTTGGTATGGAAGTCGACAGGTGTGACCAATGTGACTAGTTTGCGTACATCTGCTCTGTGCAGTGCTGTGTAACAAAGTGAGAAAACACCACCTTGGCAGATGCCTAAAAGGTCAATTTTTTTTCTTTTAGCGTGTCTTTTAACATGTTGAACGCAACGGTATAAATATCCGTTAATATAATCATTTAAACTGGTAAAACAATCGCTACTGTCAGGGTAGCCCCAGTCAATAAGGTACACAGGGTAGCCTTTTTCCAGCAAACGTAAGACCAGCGACCTGTCAGGTTCTAGGTCGGTAATATAAGGGCGGTTGACTAACGCATAAGTGATTAATATGGGCGTTTTTTTTTGCTTAATATTGAGTGCTTTATAGCGAAATAGCTGAAGTTTATTTTCACTATAAATAAGCTCTTTCGTCGTTAGGCCGACACCAGGGTGAGTTTGTCTACTGGGGTGGGATAATTGTTCGATGAGCTGGGTGAAGTCATCCTGCCAGGTATCATCTGGATGATTGTTTTTTTCAGACATAGAGTGGTGTTACTTAAGTTTCCTAATAGTTTCTGCTAACGCATTAAGTTTGCTATCTGTTTGTTCTTTATATTCTGCAAATTCCATCCGAAGTTTATGTGCGTTTTTTTTCAACTCCTGCATGGATTGCCTAGAGGGTAAACCGAATAGCTCAGACGCTTGCTCAGAGAAAGTGTGCTGGGTATTTTTTAATGCACTTAATGAGTCAATTAACGTTTTATGGGTTTCAATGTACTCATTAGTTTGGCTGATTTGACGATAGGCCTTTTCTCCTGCCTCTAGCCAGTGCGCGCATAGCTGTTCTGTTGAAAGGTTGCTCGCTGAATCGTTGAGACCCTTAAAGCACTGCATCGCCGACTGGTTTAACTCATTATATAAATCATTTAATTTAGTCAGGCTTGCTTGAATGGACTTGATGTGTTGTTGGGCTTGGGTCGTCAGCTGGAGAAGTAAGTGCGGGAACTGTTCAGCTAGTGATTTGGTAGAGAACTCTGATGAAGAGTTTAGATTAAAAGATGATTGTAACCACTCAGGCCGCTGGTTGGCGAACGACTCAAAACCTAGGGTGTTTGGTAAGTTCCAAAACGCAGATAGGTCATTTTCTTGCTTGTTGTTGCATTGGATAAATTGCTGGTAGAAATCACCTTGTCTTTTAAAGTTTTTTAGTAAGTCTTTATACTCATCAGGTACTGTGCTGTTAAGTAAATCATCAAACTGAGTAAAGGTATGGTCGTTTTTTGTGGTCATCAAGGTGGTATTTGTTAAGGGAGTGTTGATTTTATTGAAATAGAGATAAAACGTACAGCTGAATGACTGGGTTAATTCATTTGTAATAAGATTGAGTCTTTTGCTTGAATCTTATCCAGTGACCATTGGTTAGTAGCCCAATCTAAGATCTCGGTGGGGGTGGAGGCTATGAGTTCTTTAGGCGGGTTTAAGTTTAAGTGAGCTAAAGCATTAATAAGGGTTTCTCTAACGGGCGCTAAAGAGACGTCACTAGCAAAGGTTTGTTTGCTGAGTTTTGCGCCATCAGCGCCACTGATGACAGGGATATGAGCATATGAGGGGGTTGCTATTTGTAGCTGTTGTTGAAGATAAATTTGTCGAAAAGTGCTATCTAATAAGTCATAGCCCCTAAGAATGTCTGATATATTTTGTTCGTGGTCATCTAAAACAACAGCAAGGTGATAGGCATAGACATGATCTTTACGAAAGATAACGAAATCACCAAGCTGCTTAGCTAAGTTTTGTTGAGAAGTACCTTGAACTAGGTCCTTTAGCGTGATCCTCTCGCTCGATACTTTAATTCTTAATGACGTGGCAGCATCAGCAGTGGGTTTGTTATTTAAGCAATAACCATCATAAATATTGTTTTTGATAAGTCGCTTAGCAAGGTCTTTCCTAGAACATTGGCAAGGGTAGAGTAACTGACGCTGGTTGAGATCATTCAGTGCGTGCCTATAGGCTTCTTGCCGTGAGCTTTGGTAGAAAACGTCTTCATCCCAAGTCAAACTATATTGCTCAAGGGTCTTTAGTATTAATGTGGAATATTCTTCTTTACTACGAAAAGGGTCAAGGTCGTCTATTCGAACCAGCCATTGCCCCTTGTTAGAGCGGGCCTGTAAAAAACTGGCAATAGCCGTGTATAAAGAGCCAAAGTGTAATGGGCCGGTTGGCGAGGGGGCAAATCGCCCCCTGTAACTAGAGTTTAAGTTAACCAAACGGCTAAAAGGCTTGAAGTGACTAAACTTTTTGTTTCTCTCTTATTTCGTCAAGCGATTTGCAATCGATGCATTGAGTAGCCGTTGGTCGAGCTTCAAGGCGTTTAATGGCAATTTCTATACCGCAAGATTCACAAAAACCATAGTCGCCAGCACTCAACATGCTAAGAGATTCGTCAATTTTTTTAATTAACTTACGTTCGCGATCACGTGTGCGAAGCTCTAAGCTAAAATCGGCTTCTTGGCTTGCTCTATCAGTTGGGTCGGGGAAATTAGAGGCTTCATCTTGCATATGGTGGACGGTACGGTCTACATCTCCCATTAACCCCTCTTTCCATTGCATAAGAATGGATCTGAAATGCTCGGTTTGAGCAGGGTTCATATGCTCCTCACCTTTTTTTGCTTTATAAGGTTTAAACTCTAGGTGACTCGCGTCTAAGTTTTGATTTTTGTCTGTAGCCATTTTTCTATTTGTTACCAATGGTTAAAAAATTGAGCGCGCATAGATATCAGATATTTAGGTAATATGCAATGTTTTTCATTAACCCAAATGCTAGTGCATGCCTTTCTCATGCTTTAAAATATAGCCCTTATTGGTGGTTTCTACAAAGGTTTTTTTGATGAATATTGGTAAAGTTTCCAAGCGTGTTGAGAGCATCTCTCCTTTTTACGTCATGGATATCATGGCACGGGCGAATGAGCTAGAAGAATCAGGCCGAGATATTATTCATATGGAAGTAGGGGAGCCTGATTTTTCAACTCCACAACCTATTATAGACGCGGCGCAACGCTTTTTAGCGATCGGGGATGTACATTATACAAAAGCACAAGGTTTACCCTTATTAAGAGAAAAAATAGCCAATTTTTATCATCAAGAATATAAAGTTGAAGTATCAGCAGATCGTATTTTTATAACACCAGGTGCCTCAGGTGCGTTAACGGTTGCGTTAGCTTCATTATTGGATGCTGGTGATGAGGTTTTAACTTGTGACCCTGGCTATCCCTGTAATAATAATATCGTGACGTTATTTGGTGGCAAAGCTAAACCGATTGCTGTTGATGCTGCTGAGCATTTTCAGTTGACCGGAGCAGCTATTACAGAAGCTTGGACGCCTGCAACACGTGGTGTGATGATAGCGTCACCTTCAAACCCAACGGGCACAATGGTGAATCGTTCGCAGCTTAACGATATTGTTCAAACAGTGAATAACCATAATGGTTTTCTAATCTCAGATGAGATTTACCATGGTCTTGTATATGGTCAGCGTGCTATTTCGGCGTTAGAAATCTCCGATAATGTGTTTGTTCTTAATAGTTTTTCAAAGTTTTTTGGCATGACGGGGTGGCGCTTAGGTTGGCTAATTGTGCCAGAGTATGCTGTGCCAGCGGCTAATCGATTAATGCAGAACTTGTATATCTCTGCGCCAACACACTCACAATACGCTGCCTTAGCAGCCTTTAGTGATGAAACAAGGGTGATTTTAGACCAACGGCGCGATGAATTTGAATCTCGTCGAGACATGCTTTACGAGGGGCTAAAAGAATTGGGTTTTGTATTGATTGATAAGCCTGAAGGAGCCTTTTATATTTATGCCGATTGTCGTGCCTTTAGTGAGGATAGTTACGCGTTTTCACTACAGTTACTTGAGGAGGCAGGCGTTGCTACGACGCCTGGGAAGGATTTTGGTATTAGTTCGCCCGAGCGATACTTGCGCTTTGCTTACACAACCTCTGAAGAGCGTATTCAAGAAGGTTTAAGGCGACTTAAAATCTTTTTGATGAGGGATAAGTGATATACGTTTATGGGGCTTGCTTATCTTCGAGCTGGCTGGCTGTTGTGATGATAGGAGAGAGCTACGACGCCAATAACTTTTTCTCCCATGCTAATGATGTTGTAACGATTAAATTTAAATCGTCGTATTGAGTTTGCCAACCTATAGTTGAGTGTATTTTATCAGCGACGGAAATGAGTTCAGGTGGGTCGCCTTCGCGCCGAGGCATTTCTTCAACATTGATAGGCGCGCCATTTTGTAGATAATTCAGTGCGTTGATATGCGCTGCGGCTAAATCTGACATGTGAATATAATCACGAATGTAGTGCTATCAGATGTTGGGTAGTCGATGCCAAAAATGAGTAACTTGTCACGCTTCCCAACAGCGACTATCTTTATAAGAAGAGTTGCATTTTTGGTAGATTGGCCAATTTTCCCATTAGGGTCGAAACCTGCAACATTGAAATAGCGCAAAATCACATGGTTTAAATCAGTGGCCTTGGATAAATCCACGATCATCTGTTCGCTCATCAGCTTAGAGTTACTATATGGTTTGATTGGAGATTTGGCTGTGTCTTCTGAAGTAAAACCTGTCTCAAGCTCTCCGTAAACAGTGGCTGCCGGTCACTAATATAGATCAGTGTATGATTAAAATGCTTGTTATATGCTTTTTCCTAATAATTGAATATTGACGTATTGCCCTTTTTTAACAGTACCGGATGATTGTTCCAAAACGATTAAGCAATTGGCTTTAGACATGGAGCTTAACATGTGCGAGCCTTGCCTACCGGTTGAATGAACAATAAGCTCACCGTGTTTACTTTCAACGAAGCCACGTTGAAACTCTTTACGTCCGGGTTGTTTGATGATTGTTTCAGTGGTGCGTGCCTGTAATATGATTGGCTGAGCTGGTTTTCTGTTGCCCATCATTTTTTCTAGGGCAGGGGCGACGATTTGTTGAAAAGTGATCATCACCGATACGGGGTTACCGGGTAAGCCAAAAAATGCAGCTTTGTTGATATGCCCAAAAACTAAGGGTTTACCAGGTTTAATAGCTATTTTCCATAAGTTAACACGGCCAATTTTTTCAAGCACATCGGTGATAAAGTCTGCCTCACCAACCGAAGCGCCACCACTGGTTATGATCACGTCACACTGATTTGAGGCAGTTAATAAAGCAGCTTCAACAGCGCTTGGGTTGTCTGGAATAACGCCCATATCAATAGGTGTTACACCAGCTTCTTCTAGTAAGGCATGTAATGTGTAACGATTACTATCAAAGATTTGTCCAAGTTTAAGTTGCTGGCCAATTGAAACTAGCTCATCTCCGGTCGAGAAGTAGGCAACGCTAATTTTTTTATAAACCGGAACATCGGCTATGCCGCAAGAAGCGAGTAGTCCAATATCCGCCGCTTTTAGACGTTTGCCCTTGCTGAGTACGGTTTGACCTTTTTGTGTATCATCGGCGATATTTCTGATGTTTTCTTCATGCTCAGGCCAGGCTGAGATTTGAATGGTGTCTTCTGTTCGCGAGACGTTTTCTTGCATTACAACGCTATCACAATCATTGGGAACGTAGCCGCCGGTAAAAATTCGCACACACTCGCCTTTACCAACAGTGCCTGTAAAGGGCTTGCCCGCCCATGATGTGCCGATAACGGTTAAGGCGCCTGTATGTTGCTGTTGACTGTTAAGTGCATAGCCGTCCATATAAGCGTTTCTGAAGCTTGGGATGTTTACAGCGGAGACGATATCAGCGTGCAAGACTCGGTTTAATGAATTTTTTAGTGATAAACGTTCGTATGCATTATTTTTAGGCAAATTGCCTAAAATTTGAACGAGAGCTTGTTCAAGTGATAACAGCCCAGGTGTCGCGCAGGTATCAGTCATGGTGGTGGGTTAGCATGTGATCAATGATGAAATTAGCAATTTGCTCAGGGTTGTTTAAATCAAGGCTCGGAATGCTATAGCTTATCCCAGTGTTGCTAGCAATGGCAATAATGGATGGGTCGTCGGTATGGAGTAGGTAAGGCTGGTTAAGCTCTGCTCGGTAGAGTTCAATTTTTGGGAAGCTTTCATGTTTAAAACCTTCCACAATTATTAAGTCTACTGATCCTGCTGGGAAGCAATAGAGCTGTTCAGCGAGGGTTGGTTCATTAGCGGAGAGTTCAGTAATAATTGCACGGCGATGTTTTGAAACGAGTACAACGGGTGAGGCACCGGCTTCTCTTAGGCGATAACTATCTTTGCCTGGCTGGTCAATATCAAAGTCGTGGTGACTGTGCTTGATAAGCCCCACTTTTAAGCCACGTTCATTCAAAATAGGAATGAGCTGGCTTATTAATGTTGTTTTTCCAGTCCCACTATTGGCAGCAAAGCCAATAACCGAAGGTGATACAAGGTTGTTCACGTTACCAATACAAGCGACTAAAAGTGAGAGGCATTGATAAGCAAGTGGGCATAAATGCTTGCTGCATAACCTAAAGCGATAACAGGGGTCCACTTAAGGTGTGAGGCAAACGTGTAAATACCTCGTGCTTGCCCCATTAAAGCGACACCTGCGGCAGAGCCGATAGATAATAAACTACCACCGACGCCTGCGGTAAGTGTCACCAAAAGCCACTGCCCGTGAGACATATCAGGATTCATCGTAAGAACGGCAAACATGACAGGAATGTTGTCAACAATGGCAGACAAAACTCCAACGATTATGTTCGCTGTTGTTGGGCCTAATTGACCATACATGGCTTCTGATGCCATGCCTAAATAGCCGATAAAGCCAAGCCCACCTACCGCCATGATAACGCCATAGAAGAAGAACAAGGTGTCCCATTCCGCACGAGCAACCTTCCTAAATACATCAAAGCCTTCGGTGTGTTGTGGGTTAGTGTCGTCAGTTAGTTCCATGCCTTCATAGAAACGATCTTCAGTCAGGTTTCTGTCTAGATGGTGGGTACGTTTAAGGTAATAACCGAAGAATTTTAAATAAGCCAAACCCGTCATCATGCCAATTGCTGGCGGCAAATGAAGGAAATTGTGGAAGCTAACCGCTGTAATAATGGTCAATAAAAATAAAACAATGATCATCACTCCTCCGCGTTTCATAATAAGCTCTTCACCGGTCACTTTATCAGGTGAGCCAGACGGGATGAAGAAGTGCATAATAGCTGCGGGCACTGCGAAATTAATGAGTGACGGTATAAATAAGATAAAGAACTCAGAAAATTGAACGATCCCTTTTTGCCATACCATCAGTGTAGTGATGTCACCAAACGGACTAAAAGCACCGCCGGCATTGGCACCTACGACGATACCTATGCAGGAAATGGCAACAAATTTAGGCTCTTTTGTGCCGACAGTTAATGCAACGGTACACATGATAAGAGCAGTTGTTAGGTTATCTGCAACCGGCGAGATAAAGAAAGCCAAAATACCTAATAACCAAAATAATGCTTTATAACTAAAGCCTTTCTCTACAAGCCAGGCTCTTAAGGCGTCAAACACTTTGCGTTCTATCATTGCATTAATGTAGGTCATTGCAACGAGTAAGAAGAAAAATAGCTCGGCATATTCAAGAAAGTTATGTCTTAGCGCTACTTCAGCGGCATCATCAAAGCCATGTTGTTGGTACACGATGGCGATCATAATCCAAATAATACCGGCAGCGAGTAAAACAGGTTTCGATTTACGTAAATGAAGTTGCTCTTCGAAAATCACAAGGATATAAGCCAAGGAAAAAACAGCAAGCGCTAAATAACCAACCGTTTCCCCCGTTAAATCGAGCTGAGTGTGCCCCGTAGTGGTGGCGAATGCGATGCTAGGTAAAAGTAAAAGGCATAATAAGCTGGTTAAGCGAACTAAAAGGTTCATCTGTTTCCTTATGATTTTAAAGTGGATGGCGGTAACGATTTTAAGCGCGGTATTATATCTTGACTGATGGGTTGGTAACAAACCTAAATAAGAACAGGAATAGCTGCTTTGCAGTCATATTTACTGACCTTTCCATTTGTTTTTTCGTGCAGCTTTTAAAGCCAACTTATCGGCGATAAGCTTTTCGGTTTTAGCGATTTCTGCTTCAACTTTTGTTGGTGTTTCAAGGGTAATATGACCTAGAGCACCGGTTCGAAACTCATGGATAAAAATAGCAGCTGTTTTGTTTAAGTTAATTCGCCCGCCATTAACAAGAGCACCACGTTTTCGACCAATGGCTTCAAGCAGGGCTGTTTCATCCCGTGGCTTTTCGTCTAAAGAGAAGCGTTCGATTAATGCGTCTGGGTGCTCTTTTAAAAGGAACTCTGCGGCGTAATAAGCGATGTCATCATAGTCTATGGCAGTGTCTTTAATAGCTCCTGTAACGGCTAAACGATAGCCGCTGTCTTCATTTTCTACTTTCGGCCACAACAAGCCTGGGGTATCAAATAAAATAATATTATTACCAAGATCAATACGTTGTTGGGTTTGTGTCACAGCGGGCTCATTGCCGGTTTTAGCAATGGTTCTGCCAGCTAATGTGTTGATTAGGGTGGATTTTCCAACATTTGGAATGCCGGTAATTAAACAGGTAATAGGTGAGATTTTGCTGCCTTTATTGGGTACAAGCTTTTGACACAAAGAGAATATTTGCTCACTTTTATTCGGTTGATTTAAATTTAAAGCGAGTGTTTTGGTATTTTTGTTTTGCTCTAAGTAAAGTTGCCAGTCTTTTGTTTTGTCGTCGTCGGCTAAATCTGTTTTGTTCAGTATTTTAATACAGGGTTTGTCTCCGCGAATACTTGCCAGCATCGGGTTTTCACTGCTGTATGGAATTCTGGCATCCAGTACTTCAATAAACATATCTACCTCGGGGAGGCGTTTTTTAATCTCCTTTTGGGCTTTATGCATATGCCCTGGGTACCAATTAATGCTCATGATAGGTTTACTGTCGTATGGGTTGTTTGTTTGAAATCAGTTAGTAATGGGGCGGTACTTCATCGAGCGCAGAAAATAAGCTTTTTGCGCCTTCTGTTGAGTCTTGCGAGCTTTGTGTTAACTGTTTGAATTGTTTGATAAGCATATCAATTTGCTCCTGCTGCTGGCAAACGACACTATCCAATTGTTGGATAGTGTCTTCTTGATAAGCTATTTTAATTTCAAGTTCTGTGATTCGTTCGTTCATTTAATTTACGAACCTCTTTTAACCTTTTTCTTTTTAGGTTTTTTGGTATATGTCTTTTTCTTTCCTTTAGCGGGCTGAGCGCTAGTGGCTGAAGGTTTAGCAACGTGATCAGTACGTTCAATATTAAGCGGTTGATTGCGCACGCGTATTTTTTTCAAGCTCTGGAATACTATTTTTGGCATACCAACAGGTAGCTCAATATAGCTGTGGTCATCTTGAAGTTCAATATGACCAATATGCTTTGGTTCAACATCGGCTTCATTTGCAATCGCTCCAACAATATCACCGGGCATAGCATTATGGTTTTTCCCAACCTCAATACGGTAGTTGTCCATAGGGATTTTGGGGTTACCCCGTTTACTTTTAGGTAGGTCTTCTTTGTCTGGCCTAAAGGATTTGCTTTCACGTTCTTTAAAAGGCCGTTCGGATGCTAAAGACCTGCCTTTTATACCTCGAGCTTCTTTCTGTGATTTCTTCGAACCTTCTTCGAGCACGAGAGGTTTGTCTTTCTGTGCCATATAGGCGAGCGCCCCGGCCAGTTGAATAGGATCTACATCGTTTTCTTCTAGGTAAGATTGAATGATTTGATGAAAGAAATTTAAGTTGTCATGGCCAAGTGCCTCAGTGATAGAATCCTTGAACTGATTAGCGCGTTTCTCATTCACCTGTTGGCGAGTAGGTAATTCCATTGGTTTAATGGGTTGGCGCGTTGCATTTTCAATAGCGCGTAATAAGCGACGTTCACGCGGCGCAACAAACAAGATAGCTTTACCTGTTCTTCCGGCACGCCCGGTGCGTCCTATACGGTGAACATAAGCTTCGGTATCGTAAGGGATATCATAATTGACCACATGACTGATACGTTGAACGTCAATGCCACGCGCGGCCACGTCTGTGGCCACTAAAATATCAATTTGACCTTTCTTTAGTTGCCCAATGGTTCTTTCACGTAAGGCCTGTGTCATATCGCCATTAATAGCGGATGCGGAATAACCGCGAGCCTCTAATTTTTCTGCTAGCTCAACTGTTAGAGCCTTGGTGCGTACAAACATGATAATGCCATCAAAGTCTTCAACTTCAAGTATCCGTGTTAGCGCATCGAGTTTATGTAAGCCACTGACCATCCAAAAACGTTGTTCAATGCTTTCCACGGTTGATGTTTTAGAAACAATTTTAACGACTTTCGGGGTATTCAAATATTTATCAGCAACACGACGAATAGGCGCCGGCATGGTGGCTGAAAAAAGCGCAACCTGACGTTCCGACGGTGTTTGATCTAAAATCCACTCAACATCATCGATAAAGCCCATTCTTAACATTTCATCGCCTTCATCAAGCACAATGGTTTTTAAGCTATCGAGTTTTAAAGTTTTTCGACGAAGATGGTCCATGACACGGCCGGGTGTGCCTACTACTACATGAGCGCCTCGACGGAGTTGTCGCAACTGCGTGTCCATCGCCTGTCCGCCATAAATGGGTAGCACATTAAAGCCTTTCATTTCACTGGCATAGGTTTTAAATGCTTCGGCTACTTGAATGGCTAACTCACGCGTAGGTGCTAGCACAAGTACTTGTGGATGAGCGTTTTTTAAGTCAATTTTCGAGAGTAAAGGCAACGCAAAGGCCGCTGTTTTACCCGTACCTGTTTGCGCGGTGCCAATTAAATCATGGTCTTCTAATAAGTGGGGTATCGCTTCTGCTTGGATAGGAGAAGGTTGCTCGTAACCGATCCTTTTGAGGGCATCTAGTACGGGTTTAGACAGCGCTAAATCAGCGAAGCCTATGGTAGGTTGGGATGTCATTGTTGGGCCTTAAATTGGGATAGTGGAGGCGTTAGGTTAAGTGTTTAATCTAAGCTTCTATCAGAGGTAAAAAACATCATTATAAACTTTTATGGCTGAAAATTGGAGATTAACCTATCGATAGGCGAAAGATAACGTTATATTCATGCATTTAATGTATTAATTGATATTAGTTTGATTTTAATATTAGCCAGTATTTAAGGCAGTTGGTTAATCATCATTATCGATAGAGGTTATTTTTGAAAATAAAGCAAGAATTTGTTAATAAGCTGGTTTCAGTCACGCTGCTGTTTGTTTTTATTATATTAACGGCTTGTGGTAGTCCACTTCCAAGAACAGAAGACATCACGAAATCACCGTGGAAGAGTTTTGACGAAGCCATGAAGGATTACGATAAAATTATTCTTAATAAAACGACTGTTGAAGAGTTACGAAATTTAGGCTTTGACCCTTATTCAACACCGAATGTAAAAATTTTATCTTACCTAGATATTATTCGAAAGTTTATGCCTACCAACTCGGTTAAATTAGAGCAATTGCCAGCTAGCGTAAATAAGTGTTTAGCTAAGCAAGAAGCCTGTATTGCATATGAAGCGCACCCCAGTATTATAAAAAGAAAAAGGGTCGGAAGCGTTTTTAATGATCTATTGGGTTTTAAACGGAAAACCATAGAAACAGGCTGGCGCTTTGATGCCTTAATAGTGCTAGATAATGGTATAGCGGTGTATAAAATTTGGAGTGGTGAACCGTTTTTGGACTCAGAAAAGTCACGGAAAAACCCGTTAGGGCCATTGCAAGGGTCGGGTGGCTCGTTAGCAAGAGATGCACTGGGCGTTTAAGTGATAGTTTTAACCGGCTAAAAAAAGGTCTTACCTATGAATGGCAAGACCTTTGTTGTATCAACTTTAATGCGAGCGCTTAAACGCTAGTTGTAATTTTTATGCCTCGCTGTTTAGCCATTGTCATCGCGGTATCAACGATCATGTCTTCTTGGCCAGCGATCATTTTCTTTCTGCCCAGTTCAACAAGAATATCTCGAGCCGGAATACCAAATCGTTCAGCAGCACGTTTTGCATGCAATAAGAAAGTTGAATAAACACCGGCGTAGCCTAAGGTTAATGACTCTCTATCAACACGAATAACATGATCCATTAATGGCAGAATAATATTCTCTGAAAGGTCCATTAGCTTAAATAAATCAACTCCTGTTTCAATACCCATGCGCTCACACACAGCGGCAAAAACTTCTAATGGTGTATTGCCTGCGCCAGCACCCAAACCAGCTGCTGACCCATCTATTCGGCTAGCACCCGCTTCAATGGCTGCTATAGAGTTAGCAATACCCATTCCAAGGTTATGGTGACCATGAAAGCCGATTTCTGTCTCAGGCTTTAACGTATCGCGTAAGGCTGAAATACAGCGGGTAACATCTTCAGGCAACATATAACCAGCAGAGTCGGTTAGGTAAACAGTTTGTGCGCCGTAAGACTCCATCAGTGCGGCTTGTTCAGCCAGGCCTTTAGCGGTATTTAAATGAGCCATCATTAAAAAGCCAGTGGTGTCCATACCTAGTTTACGAGCAAAAGCCATATGCTGAGGTGATGTGTTTGCTTCCGTACAATGAGTGGCCACATGAACACTACGTGCGCCTGCATCATAAGCAGATTGAAGTTCTTTCATCGTGCCCATTCCAGGAATTAGTAAAACTGACACAATAGCCTGTTTCATTAAAGGTGCGACGGCAGAAATGTATTCTTCATTGCTGGCCATTGAAAAGCCATGCTGCAATGAATTACCACCCAGCCCAGCACCATGTGTTACTTGAATGTATGGAACATTTGCATCATCTAATGCGGTTGCAACGCGAACCATTTCTTCAACAGAAATTTGTTCGCCCTTTGCGTGCATGCCATCACGTAGGCACATGTCATGCAGAATAACCTTGCGGCCGTCTAAGGAGCTTAGTTTTTCGGTTGTTGACTCAGACATTACGCAGCCTCCACAGGTTTAAGTGTTATTGTTCCATTTTGAATTTCTTCCGCAAACATTTCCGCAGTCCTAGTGGCAGCGGCGGTCATCACATCGAGATTGCCAGCATATTTGGGTAAATAATCACCAAGGCCTTCAACCTCCATAAAAACGGATACTTTATTACCATCAAAAATAGGCCCGTTAATTAGTTTGTAGCCAGGAACGTACTTTTTAACCTCTTCAATCATATCAAGGATGGACTTAATAATTTTATCTTCATCAGGCTTATCATCGGTAATACAGTAAATAGTATTGCGCATAATAAGGGGAGGCTCGGCGGGGTTAACAATAGCCATGGCTTTCCCTTTACGAGCACCACCAACCGTTTCTATCGCGCTGGAGGTTGTGTAAGTAAATTCATCTAGGTTTTCACGAGTACCTATGCCAACAGACTTTGAAGCAAGGCTGGCAACAATCTCCGCATATTCAACGGACTGAATGCCTGACACCGCGCTGATAATAGGAATGGTAGCCTGACCTGCACATGAAATCATATTCACATTCATTTCGAGTTTTTCAGTATGCTGGCTTAGATTCACTGGTGGTACACATAAAGGACCAATAGCAGCAGGTGTTAAATCAATCATCAATACGCCAAGCTCATTCAGCTTACGGCTGTTTTCAGCATGAACATAAGCACTGGTTGCATCGAATGCAATTTGAATGTTGTCTTCAAGAACATGAGGTAATAAACCATCGACACCATCAGAGGTTACTTTGAGACCCATGTTTTTAGCACGAACTAAACCTTCGGACTCTGGATCAATACCTACCATCCAAACAGGTTCAAGATAAGGGCTTCTTTGAATTTTATAGATAAGATCTGTGCCAATATTGCCAGATCCAA
>CAJXOJ010000047.1 GCA_913057515.1 uncultured Cycloclasticus sp.
TTATTTTTCCTTCAGCAGCGTGAATAATACGGTCTAACGTGTTAACACTTTTACTAGGGTCTCTATGTTCCATAATGACTCCTTGCCTTTATAATCAATTAAATATCCATTTCCACACTAATGTAAAGAGAATATAACGATTTAATAAGGTCTACTTAATACTTTTGATATTTAACTAACCACCGTGCTGTAATCAGTGAAAGTAAGGCGATAACCAGCATTGGCCAATACTTTGTCCATAACAATGCAAGTTCTACTCCTTCCATAAAAACAGATCTGATCATAATTAAAAATAACGTAAAGGATCAAGCTAAGTTAAATACTGCAGAGCATCTGCGCCTTTTCCATATACGTGTTACAAACCCAGATAAAATAACAGCGGTAGCAAAAAAAGAAACAGCCCAAGATAAAGTGCTATCAAACTACCTCGTTGAACTATCGGTAATCGGTAAACAGTAATATTTTGGTCTCGTACAAAGCCGCGCATCAAATCTAAAATGCTGGAGATCCAGTCAAAGAATACTGGATCACAATGTGTCTGGTTGGCGTGTTGAGTTTAAGCAGCGTCCCCAACCTACGAGCACAAAAAAGCCGACGATTATGTCGGCTTTTTTTGATTAGGATGGTGGGTCGTGCGCGATTCGAACGCGCGACCATCGCATTAAAAGTTCGTCTTAGACTAATTCTAAAAACTGCATACAACTTATAACTCCTTATAAAACAAAGAGTAACTGAAGTTAGCCGGATTGTAAAGAAGTATGAAAGCGTATGAAATAGAATAAACCACTGTAGTTTTTACTGTAGTTTTGCAACCACTCTGAATTGACTAATCCTTGTTAATCATTTGGCAACTGATTCGATTCTAATACTCTCCAGTTTTATCAATATTATCTATTAACGAACAATTCGGATTACAGCAACATCAGGACTATATTTCATAGTTCCACTTTATCAATCAGTTTCTTTATATAGCTTTCTGAATCTTCGACTGGAAATAATATATTCCGAGCATCCATTTCTTCTTTGCTGATTTTAAAATCATCAATTGACCACAGGCTTTCCAAGACAGATGAGTTAGTGTTTGAAACTAAAAAGGCATGCATCTCAATATTTTTATAGGCTGGATTTTTGTCATGCAAGTCTGACTCAATATCTTTAATCGTTTTATAAAATCGAATCTTTGGGTCATTAATACCTAAATTACGTAAGCCTTTCGGATCGATGAAGATGATTTTCTGTTGATCTTCTTTGACTAGCCAAAGAATAAAATCAGGATAAAATCCGCCATCTACAAAGAAACCGACACCATCTCCCTTGCTTTCATTACGCAATAGATATGTGTCATAACTCGCCATAACATCATTTTCTATTGCCTTTTGAATGTCTGATACAAACTGTTGTTCACCTTTATTTAACGGCACTGGGGATACTTCAATCTCTTTATCATGTTGAGCGATCAAAGGCTGGTAAAGGTGCCTTTCACACCAAACAAATTCTAAGCCATTAGTTGCTGTTCCAGCCCATTCGCTCGCTTTATTGTTTTTAACTTTCTCTTGTAAGTTGTCCAGCTGTTTAATCAGCGCCTCATGGCGACCAAGATCAACCGTTACAATATAACTACCATCGGGTGTCTCTTTGCTAACACAAGGTAAAATCCGTTTATCATCTTTTAAGGGCCTATACTCAAGCTTATCTGCTTCCCATTGCCTGCGTCTTAAGCCATAGAAAACTTCACAATATTTTTTAAGCAAACTGATTGCAATATCATGCCAAACTTTAACGCCGTTCAATGCATGAATAGATAGCGCTTCTTTCGGTACATGTAATGTGTACCAATTTGTATTTGCTAAAATTTGTGGTATTTCATCACGGCTTAAGGTCAGACTTGCCCAGCGTTTATCTCTCTTAAATTGTAATAACTCAAAATATAATCTATCAGTATCAAGCATTGCTAAATGAAGTTTTGACAGCTTATCCGTGTTACGGTTTACCTGTATCTGCCCCAGACCATCAGCAGCAAAACCTTTCAACTTTGGATACCAATCCAGTGTTACTTTTACTGGATCAATAAAGTATGCCCTTTCGCTACCCGTTAATTTGTTAGGGGATAATAAAAAAACTTGTTCCGCTAAATTACTAAAGGCACTGCCTTGTTTACCAATCGATCGGCCTTCAACCATTTCTTGCAACCTGATTAAACCAATCGTACCTGGCATTGGCGACATAGGTTTTAATGGCAAGCGATATTCCTGCAAGCCTTCATTAACCAAAATTTCTTCAGCTTCAAGTTCTTTACGGAATTGGGCTATGTAGTCCGCTTTTACACCAAAGATATTCAATGTTTCTAATACAGAAATTTCTTTAGGACGTTCTATGCCTTCTGGTAACTGCATAACGACTTCAGCAGAGCGTTTTAAAGTTTCATTCCAGCCTTTAAGACGTACACCACGACCAAACAACTGGATAATTTGAGCACCTTCACTACTACCAATGTTCATCAGCGTCATATTAGATACACGCCAACTGCTCCAACCTTCAGTGAATTTACGCGAACCTACTAATAGATTCACTTTTGAATTTGGCTTATTAATATCACTAAACAGTGATCCGCTAAAGCGAGCTTCTTGCACTTCAAGTCCATGTTGTTCACACAGCTTAACCAACTTAGTATCGTCACCCACGTTAATAACACCAAATGGTGTATCTGCAACACCACCACGTAATGCTATTTCACCAGCCGCACCAGAGATATTTTCTATGTACAATCGACCACCCGTGGTATGAAATACTCTATCCAACATATCATCGTAAATAGCATCAGCCGTTTCGGTTAGCCCCTTTAAATAATCAAATCGCCCATGCAAAAGGTTTGTGCCACCACTGGCAACTAAACCTTCTTCAAGTAATCTACGTATAGCGGTAATTGTAGCTTCGCGTTTATTGAGGACATTATCTATAAACTTCAAAACTTGAATACTGTCAGATTCTTCTCCCTTTATCCCTTTGGCAGTAACTCTACTGCTAACAAAGATCCATAACGGTGGTTCAATATTGAATGTTTTCCATAAGGCTTGCTTGTCGTCAAACACTCGCCTTTGCTGATAAAAACTTAATAACGAAGCAACCAAATATTTATATTGTTCACTATCATCTAAACTACTTTGCAGGTTCAAAATTTGAGATTGCTTGCCATAGCCATCTGCATAAAAATGACGGTAAGAATAATCAAATAAGATGGCTTTAGAATATTGTTGACGAATAGCGTCACTCTTCATGGCTGCTTGAGCAAACGTAGCAGAATATTCAAAAGAAAAACCTTTTTCACATAAAGCATTTCTGTGTCTTAAAAACGTTCCATCACCACCAGAAGATGTTCCTCTATGTCCCTCATCTACCAATACTAAATTATTATTGCCAAATGATGCTGTAGAGACCGTTTTATCCTTACCTTCATCTCGAAATTTATTGATGTCGATAACGATTACAGCCTTATCAAACAATGAACCCTGATTTTTAGTAAAAGGTGCCGCCTCAATCCCTGCAATCGCCAGCTCTTGAATATGTTGGCGGGTTAACCCTTCATTGGGTGTAAGCAGGATAATTCTACCTAAATCCTTTTTATTACCATACCGCTCAAGATAATATTGATACTGCAAAATATTGGCATGCATGATCAGCGTTTTACCTGAACCCGTCGCACTCCAATACGCCACCTTGTTTAACTCAAGCCACGGCATGTATTTCGTATCTAATAGCGTGAGTGGTGTTTCATCCTCATGTGCTAAATTCCATTTTTCGATATGACTATTCAATTCATCTCTCAAGGCTTCAGGCTTTTGAAATAGCCAATCAAGATAAACTTCCGTAAACAGCAACATTAAGTATTGAAAATATTTCCACTCAATCGCTTGTTCACCTGCAATCGCTCTACCGTCATTTAGCTTTTCAGTAAGATGCTTGATATTCCGATCATATTCACGCAATTCATCATCAGAGATACCAGGCAAACCATCCGCTTCAGCCAATAAGCGCGACACAATGGCATGCTCACCTTCACTATTACGAAGTGTCGTATCGCCTTTTAATTGATAACGATCACGCAGTGCTTCAATTAACGGCACATCTCGATTATCCATTAAAAATCGACCATTGGTTGATTCGAAACCAACCTTGGCAAATAACCACTGAGCAACAATTAATTGGGCACTAAATGGCAAGGTGTTATTCCTTCTTCTTGTTCTACGTTTAGCCATATCAATGCTCTATGCTACTAAACATCAAACGATGGAAGTCTTCTTCAATCAATTTCACGCGAGATTCCATCAAGCCACCTTGGCGGTTTTTAGGAATGGTTATATTGTGATCACCATTCACATATAGCACATCAAATTCATCATCTTGGCTTTCAGTCATTCGCACACTGAGTTTGTCGATTAACACGGCATCTAACACAGCATTATCCATCACCAATCCATTAGCTTCATTAGCTATAACAGATGGTAAATTACGCCAAACAATTAAAATCTTCTGCCCTTTTCGGTTCGTGCCTGCAACCGTTCTAAACCACCATTTCCCATCAGCTTGGCGTTTAACATCAGCTTGCCAACGACCATGATCAGCTTGTGATAACTCAGCAGTAAAATAGATAGGTGCATTGATATGTTCAACCGTTAAACCCAACAACCAATTAAAGGTTTCCAGCAAATCCACATTAATCAGCTTAGTTTCATCACCTGTAGGATTACGTACTTTTAATTGATAAGCCGTCGGATCAATAAACTTACTGATATCAAGTAGTGAGGCAGAACCCTGTGTCTCAACATTAAGCATATAGTTTAATAAATAAGATTCACGGGCTGATTGCTCATCAGCACTATTCGATGATAAAAGGTCATTTTGAACGGGGGTACGCTTTAACTGTAGATTGGCTAAGGTATCTTCATAACTTTCAAGTCGAAGATATTTAAAACAATGTGAAATACCATTAAAACTGCCATTTTTATTAGCTACTGGCTTACCACCATACCATTCTTGAGAATAGGCTACTTTTTGAATTCGTGGCTTTAAAACTGTATCAAAATAACCTCCCATCTCGATTAGTATATATTTTCTCTTTCCTGGATACTCCCTATTAAGAGAAATAAGACCATGTGCAGCTGTTCCAGAACCAGCAAAGCAATCAAGGAAAATACCATCTTCTTCCTGAGATGAATAAAAAACTCTCTCTGCCAACTTCACAGGCTTCGGATAATCAACAAGTCCACCTAATCCAAGGTTTTCTAACTGAATGCTTCCATCACTTTTTATGCTTAATATGGATCTAAGTAAGAATGACTCAACATCTTTAAGATATGTAATTGAGCTCGGTTGGATAGATTCCTTTGGAGAATACCAAATCCTTCCTTTTAGAATGCTTCCATCTGGCAATTCGTACATAGGTCCATTTGATTCAGCTAACCTAAAAGTTGACTCTTTCCACCTCCATCCTCTATCAGGGATGGGTGAAGGCTTGCCAGTAGCTGGATTAATAACTTCATATCTCGGACCTTGTGTTCTTGCGTTCGGCCAAGACATATTAATTTTACCAAATACTTCATAATTAGGGTCAAGCTCACAATACAAGGTAATTCCGCGGTCAAAGCCCTGTTTTTTATAAAATTTCTTCAAAGCCTTTTGTGCCGTTGTCAGGTCCGATCCCTTTGATTTTTCTTTATACAATAGATCATATATCTCTTCAATCCCGCCTTTACGCATTATAAATCCGAGATCTTCTGATCTGCGTAACTTTTGGTTTTTAGCAAACAAATATATATATTCGTGAATATTACCTATCCCTTTATCATTTTTAGGGACTCGTTTATTCCACGTTATAGTCTCAACATGATTATCTTTACCAAACAGAGATAATAGAATATGGCCAAAATTTAAAAACTCATTTTCATCACAATTAGCGAATAAAGAACCTTTTTCATCTAAAAAATCATACAGCGTACAAACAACTTGATTCATCATTGAGGCCCAAGATGATGATTGATAATTATCTTTATATGCAAAACCATCATCCCCAGTATTGTATGGTGGATCAAAGTACACACACTTCACTTGCCCTTTGTACTTTTGTATGAGATTCATTGCTTGGAAATTATCACTATGAATAAGTAATCCATCACACTGCTCATCAAGTCCATCAATCTGTGCCAATACTCGTGCTTTAAATAACTCATCAAATAACCCCGTATCAACCATCAAATAGCGATACTTGTCTTGTGCTATCCAATCTCCCGCTTCAATATCCTTATCAAGCTGTTTTAAGTCAAGATCAACCAAGTTTTGCCATTGTTGCCGTTGAGCCTCATTCACAATAATTTCTGCTAATAAATCTGATTCTTCCGCAAGTCTATCTAAGGTGATGCAGTAGTTAGTTTCGGTAACAAATTTCTTTTTTAGCCAGAGTTTCTTTTGAAAGTCCTCCAATTGGGCAAGGAAGGTAATTATTTTTTCACCAATGGTTCTAATAACTTCTATTTTTGATAATAGTGGTGCAAGCCGAGCAGGGTTGCTCTTCATATTGCTGATATCTTCCCAGCGAAATAATTCATTTTTGATATAAAAATCAAGTTCGCGAGTTAGGAATTCACCTAAGTTTTTATGAATGAAATAATCAAAGGTATTTTTCTTGGTGTATAAATTTAGCTGACTCATTAACACGCTATAGTCAGCCAGTTCACCATCTGTTTTTTTATACTTTACTTCTAATAACTCTCTCCACTCATCAGGTACGCCCCCATTTAAACTAAGTATGTGTTGTTCGGCAATTTGCTTTAAGTGATCTAAGGTGGGGGGCTTTTTCTTAGCTGCCGCTGTTGCCTTCTCTAATGCATCGTCAGTCCAATCATCAAGATTTGACGCACGGTAATAGAAATAAATATTCAGCTCGTTATCTTTAATTTCCCACGGATTCTCTTGATCCAAGATAAAGACACGTTTGGCATCATCGGCTTCTTTATTGTTATTTTGTGCGCCTGCTTCTGCATCAACTACACGGAAATGAACTCGCATTGGATTTTCTGGCTGCTCGGACTTTAAGCGAAAACAAAAGTCTCGTAATGATTCTGATGATTTGATGTAATACTGATCTTTGTTTGCCCAATGTAGTGTGACTTCTTCGCCGCTATAAGGTATGGCATAGGTGCCCTCTTTATAAACACGACGAGAAATAAAATCACCTTCGTCGTAATAACGGCTAAAGAAAGTCAGTAACGCATCATATACTTCACCTTCTTCACGATCTGTATCGACTGATTGTGAGTATTGCGCTTCTAATTCCCGTACTTTTGGAGATTGTGATGCATCAAACCCTGCATCTTCAGCTGCTTTTTTTGCTTTTACCAATTCTTGTTGTACTACCACCTTATCTTGTGATTCAAAATCACTAAATGCAGTGTTTACAACCTTTGGTAAGTCTTGCTCAATAAAACGATTTATATCGTCTTTTCGAGCATGCATGATGCGATAAATACCAAAATCCAGCTCAGGTTGATTGAGCTGAAAAAGCTCCTTCAATAAGCTTGTGAATTTAGTGAGTTTGCTGTTTTTGATAGCCATGCCTTACTTCCATTATTTTTTAGTTATTTACTTGAACCGAAGATGGTGTTGAGCTTCCTTTTTCGTTGCTCTATCAGCGCCACTATTTTTTTAATCTGATCATTTTCGCCATGCTGTTTCTGAAATTCAGATTCCAAACTAACTGCTTGATAAGACAATTCATCAGCCATTGTTATACATCTATGTCGAACCAATTTTAGATTTATGCCAATATCTTTTGAAAACTGTTCCCACCGTCTTGCAATTATCCAGTCAGGACGATCTTCACCACCAATTTTCATTGCCATTTTTTGAGCAAGGTTGGGATAAATCGCTGTACTCATAAGGTCATAAAATGATGCTAACTTCGGTCCTGCTGGCGTCAGCATTAATGAAACATTTTTGCCGTGAGCATCTGCATTGCCAATCAAGACATTGAATATCACCCAATTCAATAATTCTGGTAAATCCTTGGCAGGTTGAATGCTATGATTTCGTACTAATTCAAAACACGCCTTTAGGCTTGGCCCACCTTCTTTTTCATACTTGTTATTAGGAGGAATTGCCATTGCCTGACAAAAGTCTTCTTGGGGCAAGCGTATTAAATCACCATGCTCATCACGAATACGGTCATAACGTGTGACGAGATATAACGGCACTGCTTTATGTAAAAGCTGCGTTTCAGGCACATTTAAATTTATTTTATCAGCCAATTGCATACAGAAATACTCATTCTCGACTGTATTAGGATAATGCGGCATTGGCGGTTTTAAAATATGACTACTTGCCGCCACTCCCCTTGGTATGTTGACCGTATTACCATCGTAAAAAACGGGCAGTTTATTTTGTGCGCCTGCAAGCGATAACCTTATACCTTGTTCACCCACCATCATTGGCTGTACCGGCAAATCAGCAATCAATTGGTTTAATGCATTATCATTAAGTTTTTTATAACCCTTATGCGTTGGAAGTACTGTTCCTTCGAGAAACAAACTCACAGCACCCGCACACTCTCCCCCAATAGCTTCTAATAGCGCAAAATCATTCTTTTCTGACAAGCCTAAGCTTTTCGCTATGAGGTGCCTTATTTCTGCTTCGGGCAGTAAATTAGCAAAAAACGGTTGGGCACGTGCATCATGGTATGGTTCAACACGTACGGGCAAACTTAACGATAACGGCTGTGACTTATGTGCTGCCACCCAATCAGCATGATATTCAAATACAAAACGTCGCTCATCATCTAAGTATAGTTTTCCTACACGTTCTGTTGATAAATACACATCAAGTACTTGGCTCACGATGATTTACCTGATGTTTCAATAGTGAAGTCTGAGTGTGTCCAGCCTCGTGGCTGAATAGCTAATTCCAAGCCTAAACTATTAAGCACTTGTAGGACTTTACCCATTTCAACCGTTGGTTTACCATTTTCCAAATCAGAAATAAATCGCACACCGACGCCACATAACGACGCAAACTCAACTTGTGTCGCACCTTGTGATTTTCGTTGCTGACGAATGACATCACCCAATGATTTAGTGTTTAATATTTTCCCGCTCGGTAACGTTTTCATTTTTTAGAGACCTTTTCCAAGAAATATTCCCGTTCGGTAAATATACACAGCAAACTGGCCAAACACAACGATAATATTCCCGATAGGGAATATTTAACCTAAAACCCATCGTATTTTAAACAATGGATGAATGATTGTTTTCTGCTTTAATCGTTTTTCCAACGCTTCTATTAGTTGGTCACGTTTAGCTTCTATCTCATCTTCAACATCAAAGATATCTTGTCTCTGACGACGTTGCTGACGCTCTAATGCCCTCAGTTCCTTCAGGAGATGCTCTTGTTCCTCCATTGTCTCGGCAAGGCGACTACGGCGCTTACAATCTCGTATCTTATCTTTTGTATCAACTAATACCTGCTCACTTGAATAAATTTGATCTTCAGCCCATTGTTCAAGCTTATCTCGCTCACGCTGGAAATATTGATCATTTTCTTCTAATGCTTGATTAAGCGTTATGCTGATATGACGATTTACGATTTACGATTTCTTTTAGTTTTCCTGGTGCTTCAATCTCAGCCCTATTGTTGCTCGTAGCTGAAAGTGAAAATAATCGCTCACACGCCTCATGATCAAGGATCTGCTCATCGTCGGTCAACGCACTAAAAACAAGATGTTCTTCAACTTCAAAACTGTGTAGTTCCAATAAATTAAGTTCAAGCCAGCCTGACTTACTACTTAAATTTTCTAATACAGATATTTTTACGTCATTTTGAGTTAAGTTAAACCTAACTTCCGACACAGGTGTGTCTATACGTCGCCCTGTATCTATAACGTATTCACCCAATGGATGGCTTAAACGATAGAGATGAGCATACTCTGGAATATCCTCACCTTTACGTATTAGTGAATAATTCCCTATGTGTATATCTTCATTGGGTGCTTTTTTTAGGTCAAAAGAAAGCTGCTCATTATTAAAAACGGCTTTGTCTTTTAGAATAAACGATGTTAACAGCCAAAATAATCGTGAAATACGATCTAAAGTTATCTCAGCCCTTTGTCGCTGTATTTTTAACAGATCATGAATTTCACCATCAAAATGCTCCAGCAGTTTTTCTTCTGTCTCTCGCATTTTCTGTTCGATGCTTTCACCCATTTCATTTTGTAAAATTTGGAAAGCATGCTCAATTTCGTGTGGTGTTCGGCAGGTATCGTAAATAGCTGCAATACGGCGTTCAAAATCAACACCTGATTCTATTCTTCCTAAAATTTCATCTGATGCGCCAAACACACCATCAAACAGGTGAAATTTGTCTGATAACAACTCTAAAACACGTCGATCTGCTTGGTTCTGCTTATTCAGGAAATTAATAACAACAACATCAAATTTCTGACCATATCGATGACAACGACCTATGCGCTGTTCCACTCTCTGAGGATTCCATGGCAGGTCATAGTTTATAACTAGGGAACAAAATTGAAGGTTGACACCCTCAGCCGCAGCTTCAGTTGCAATCAATATTTCACCACGGTCTCTAAAGTGATCAATGATCGCTGTTCGACGATCAACGGCTGGACTGCCAGTAATACGGTCACCGCCGACATTGTCTTTTAACCAACGCTGATAAATACCTGTTAGCTGAGCATTATTATTAGTGCCACTGAAAGTAACGACCTTACCTGCATGACTGTGGTTTTCGAGAAATCTGGATAAATAATCTTGTGTGCGCCGTGATTCTGTAAATATAACTACTTTACGTGGTGCGCCCATTTCAGCCATATTATCAAAACCAACATTCAGTGCTTTTAATAAGGCGTGAGACTTTTCATCTTCATTAATACTATGAGCAAGAATTAGATATTGTTCTAATTCAGCTATTTCACCACGTAGTTTGACTTTATCAATGTCAATGGCAGCAGTAGATTCTGCTTCATCAATTTCACCTTCAAGTTCTTCTTCATCTAACTCAGCTTCGTTGACCAGCTTATCGAACCAATCATCTTCTATCGTTTGCTCTTGTTCTAACTTTTTGAGGCGATCTAATATCGCTTCTAATGTCGCTGTTACTGCCGGTGTTGAAGAAGCCAACAATTTACGCAGGACCAAGCCAATTAGATGCCTGTGCCTTGCTGGGAAACCATATGACTCTTCACGTTGTAAGTAACCTGACACAAGATCATAGAGCCGCTGTTCCTCGGGACTCGGTTCAAAAGGTATTGTGATTGGTTTACGCTGTGTGTATTTAATATATTCAAGTACATTTCGCCTTAATGTACGTTTTGTAAACTCAGCTAATCTTTGCCTAAGTGATGCCGCATCTCCTTCTCCTTTCATATATAAGGAACGGAAACTCACAGCATCACCAAAAAGATGTTCATCGATGATTGTCGATAAACCATACAGTTCAATCAAAGAGTTTTGTAGCGGTGTAGCTGTTAGTAATAGCTTACGAGACCCAGCTAACGATTTTTTGATACTCTGACCAGTTTGATGACTTTCTCTATGCGCATTACGTAATTTATGTGCTTCATCAATGACAACTAAATCCCACGGGATTGCTCTAAGCTCCTTTTCCATAGTGACAGCGAAGTTGTATGAAATGATGGAAATAGTGTTTTGATCTAAGGGGTTATAGATCCCACTTTTTTTTAAATTTTTTACTGTTTTTGAATCTAACACTTGAGTCGGTAAATGGAATTTCTCTGCCAACTCCAACGCCCACTGTTTACGTAGTGCAGCAGGACAAATAACAAGTAATCTTCGACGACGCTCGGCCCAGTATTGACACAACACTAATGCTGCTTCGATGGTTTTCCCTAAACCAACCTCATCTGCGAGTAACACCCCTTTGGCTAAGGGGTTATTTAGTGCAAATAATGCTGCATCAATCTGGTGAGGATTGAGATCAACACTGGCATCAAATAACGATTGAGATATTCGGTCTACATCTCCACCACGTCGACGACGTGTCAGTTCCCAAGCAAAATATTTAGCATGGTACTGTGTCATTCCATTCATCATTAAAATTCCTTTTTACCAAAAACAATCAATCAAAATCTATAATCCAAAGGCATACCATTTAAAACCATAATCATCATCATGACCATCCTTAAATTACTGACTGAAGTTTTACGCTCAGCCAGACATAAGAAATGAGTTGGATTATTCTTTAATCAATTTCATGAAAGTTTTATATTTAATCCCTTTTGCCTCGACAGCCACTTATGAACAACCAACTGAATACGCCCAATACCAAGGGTTTAACCTATTTAGCACCTGAGTCTATAATTGCCCATGTCTTCATAGATCTTTGCAGCGTTGTAGCAGTGGCAGCAACTCTCTGATTCACTATATCAACGTGTATAGCAGCGAATATTTTATTTCTTTGATTCTTCAGGCAAGTAACCACTGATGCAGCTTTTACCCTTACCTCGATGTATACAATAAAACCGTTCAGATAGAGAGTCTGGTTCTGTATCTTTCTCAACATTAGGGTTAACTGGCATTGAGTGGTAACGCTTTAACTGCCTAGCATTCTTTACTTTGTTACGGCCTAAAAAGTAGCCTATAAACAGTGCTAAGGTGATTAATAAAATAATGGAGTTGATCATTTCTTCATATTATTCGCACGGAGTAAATGCAGTCAAGCAAGGACTCATTACCCACGACGAAAAGCAAAGCCATGACTGGTTGAAACGTGAATTAGCGCTATCATTGCATTCGTTGAGAGGTTCCATAGCCAAGGCTCAATTAACTGGCGTTACACAAGGTTATTTACAGTTTCCAAGCAGGTTCAACTTTGACAGTTACCTACCCCTAATCTTACCCTCTTCATGGGGTTTGTTTATATGCTCCAATGCCAATGTGGGCTAGTTAGCCCTCGCGCGCGTACTGCTATGAAAACCCTCTCGAAGACATAGCTGACTCCTGCAAAAAACTTAACATTAGTTAACCTTTCATGGGGTTCATTTACGCCAGCCTTTCTTAAAGCCATTTTGAGCTGAGTGTTTTTTACCGTCTACCGTTCTCGGCCCGGTGGATAAACCACCATGTAATTTACACCGACCATTTGAATAAATAGCTTTAATCTTACAAGGCTGGCCTGTCGCTTTTGTTCTAGCCTCACAGCGTAGGTCTTTTAGGTCATCAGGCATTGGAGTATATCTTGGCGGATATTGACTCTTATAACCATCATCACACCATTGCTTAAACGCTTCTTCCCTTTGTTTGTTGTACGCCTTAAAGCGCTTTCGTTTATTGTCCATTTACTTAATTCCATAATGGGGGTAATCATGGGGCTTTCATGGGGTTTGCTTCATAAGTTAAAAAGCCCTTTGTTAACATTAACCGTTCAAGGTATTCAAAATGCCTGACTTAGCTATTTTGGCTTATATAACGTCTATTTCTGAACACTTAAAAGGAGTAATGAGAGATTGAAGCCCCTATGGTGGCTTTAGGCGGCTGGCCGAAAAGTCGTTAGCCTGCTTTGCTTTGTAGCCTTTACCTCTCTGCTTAGCCATGTAGCTAAGTCGCATGAATGCTTCTTGGTAGGTTTCCGTATCGGTGCGAGTCAATTTGTAGTAACCGTATTCAGGCCGAAAGGGTTTAGGTTGACCCCATCCCATCCATATATCATCAATCAAGCTATAAACGTTTGCCGGGTGGCTTACCTTGTTGGCGTTTAACATTATCGCTAGGTGGTAATGCTGTTGTTTAGCCTTCTCTATTTCCCGCACCCAAATGAAGCCCACGCGCTTTAAGTCATATTGACGGCATAACCGCTTTCTTAATTTGCGGATGAACTTTGATAGTAGGGTGTTTTTATCTTCATAGTGATTGACGTGTAAATCTAGCCTAATAACAATAACGCGGCTATGGTGTGACAACATCGCGTCTAACTGGCTTTTAGTTTGCTCCAGTATTTCCACATAGCATCCTTGCTTAGCTGTCACGTTAATGTCTAGCTGTTGGTTGTTGAGGTTAATACAACTCGACTTAATCACGCGCTTAATGGCTTGTTTGAACTGCCGTCACTTCCTTGTACTTTGGCAGTTAATAAAGAGCAGGATAAGAAATAGATATTATACAATACCGCCCTAATTTCTAATTCTTGCTTACCCTTTGCTCCTTGTGCGGCACGGGCTGTGGAAGATTTCAAACAATAAAAACAGGGGTACAATCTTAGGGATGAAAATAAGGGTGTTTCACCCACTCTTAGACGGCTGTTTTTTGGATGAATTAGCCGCGTTTGCGGCTTCATCAATATGTCGGTATTATTAAACGGCATTAGATAAGCTCCTTTCGGTTTGGTCGCTGGCTGGGGCTTTTTCTTTGCTTATTACTTCGCCTTTTATTGTCATTGCTCTAACGTTGTATAGCGGACAGGTCAAGCTGGTGCAATTTTCAACCTGAAAACGCCAAGAACCACCTCCTATAGGGTCATAGATACATTCACAACACTTCGCATCTATTCGCCCCCTTAATTTGCCCTTTTTAAGCAAACGTGAAACAGTCTTACTCTTTACGTCAGCATAATTAATGTTCGTCATTATTCTTCCTCCTTTTTACAAAATCACTGTAGTTTCTTAATGAAAGTACTGAAGAACCTGAACATCACCCGCAT
>CAJXOJ010000048.1 GCA_913057515.1 uncultured Cycloclasticus sp.
TTATCTCAATGGATAAAAATAACCTACGTGAGAAGGCCTTAGCAGAAATTAAACGCGTTAATTGGGTGCCTGAGTGGGGTGAGGCGCGTATTGAGAGTATGGTTGAAGGTCGCCCTGACTGGTGTATTTCGCGTCAGCGTAACTGGGGTGTGCCGATTGCTTTATTTGTACACAAAGAAACCGGTGAATTGCACCCTAATACCGCTCAATTGATTGAACAGGTCGCATGCTTAATTGAAAAATCAGGTATCGAAGCCTGGTTTGAACTGGATTCTGTCGATTTACTGGGTGATCAGGCAAGTGACTACACTAAAATTAATGATATTTTGGATGTTTGGTTTGATTCAGGAGTGACTCATTCGTGTGTGTTAGAAAGGCGTGAAGAATTGCCCTTTCCGGCGGCTATGTATCTTGAAGGCTCAGACCAACACCGCGGTTGGTTTCAATCTTCCTTATTAACCTCGGTTGCAATGAATGATTGTGCGCCATTTGATTCTGTTCTTACCCACGGTTTTACCGTTGATGCTAAGGGGATGAAAATGTCAAAATCCAAGGGCAATGTCGTGGCGCCACAAAAAGTGATCAAGTCACTGGGCGCGGACGTATTACGTCTTTGGGTGTCGGCGAATGATTACACCGGTGAAATGACGGTATCAGATGAAATCCTTAAACGGGCATCTGACGTTTACCGTCGTTTAAGAAATACGGCGCGTTATTTATTATCTAATTTAGATGGCTTCGACCCGGTTGACGATATCGTTGCGTTTGATGAGATGCTGCCTCTAGACCGTTGGGCGATTGAAAAAACAAAGCAGACTCAAGCGGAAGTATTAAACCATTATGATGCTTATCAATTTCTACAAGTTCATCAGAAAATCCATCACTTTTGTTCCGTTGATATGGGTAGCTTTTATCTTGATGTTATTAAAGATCGACAATATACGTTGAAAGAAAAGAGCTTAGCTAGACGCTCTTCTCAAACGGCTATGTTCCATATAGCAGAAGCCTTTGTTCGCTGGATTGCCCCGATCTTGAGCTATACCGCTGAAGAAATATGGCTGGCAATGCCAGGTAAACGTGAAGAGTCGGTCTTTTTAACAACAGCTTACGAAGGCTTCCCTGAGTCAACCGTTAAAGATGCAGCTGAGCTAGCATTGTGGCAGCCAGTTATTGATGTCCGAGATCTTGTGAGTAAAGAGCTCGAACGTGTTCGGGTGTCGGGTGTTATTGGCTCGGCATTAGATGCTGAAGTAACTTTATATTGTGAAGGGGAGCTTTTTGAGAAACTCAGTCAACTACAAGATGAGCTTAGGTTTATCTTAATTACATCGTATGCGCAGGTTAAACCCTTGTCGGAAAAACCTGAACAAGCCAACAGTACAGAAAATGAGTGTTTATTTATTGAAGTAGTAGCTAGTGAGCATGAGAAATGTGTACGTTGTTGGCACCATCGGCATGATGTGGGGCAGTCTGCTACACACCCAGAACTGTGTGGCCGTTGTGAAGATAATGTAGATGGCCCAGGAGAAGTTAGGCAATTTGCCTAAATACAACGATGATGAAATGGCTTTGGCTTTCATTGCTGGTAGTAGGGCTGGATCAGGCCAGCAAACTTTGGGTTGTCAGTAATTTTAGCTTATACGAGTCTATTTCATTATTGCCGTCAGTGAACTTGACATACGTGCATAATACGGGCGCGGCATTTAGCTTTTTAAGTACGGCAGGTGGTTGGCAGCGCTGGTTTTTTGTTGCTATTGCGTTGCTAGCGACAATAGTTCTAACGGTTTGGTTAAGTAGGTTAAAACCAACCGAACGTTGGCTGGCGGTGACCTTATCGTTAATTTTAGGTGGTGCGGTCGGAAACTTGATTGACCGAATTGCCTATTCTTATGTCATCGATTTTATTGATGTTTACTATCAATCATGGAATTGGCCAGTATTTAATATTGCTGATTGTGCTATTTCCGTGGGCGTTATGATGATGTTACTTGATATTTTTCGTAAGCAGCCGGAAAACGATTCAAAGTAGGGTTCTGAACTTTTCCCAATCGAAGCTTTCGCCGGGGTCAGTTTTGCGTCCGGGTGCTATATCACTATGCCCAACAATATTATCTGTTGTGATTAGAGGGTATTTTTTTATCAAACTACGACAGCAGCGGCTTAACGCTAAGTACTGTTCATCGGTATAGGCCAGTTGGTCGGTTCCTTCTAGTTCAATACCAATTGAAAAATCATTGCAGTTTTCTGTGCCATTAAAGGTTGATACGCCAGCATGCCAAGCCCGTTCATCAAAAGGTACAAATTGAGTAATAGTTCCATCGCGGCGTATTAACAAATGCGCTGATACTTGCAAGTGGCATATTTTTTCAAAATAGGGGTGTGCATTTGGGTCTAGCTGATTGAGAAAAAAATCATCAATGTGGTGGTTGTTAAATTGCTCTGGCGGTAGGCTAATATTATGTATGACAATCAGTCGAATATCATTAAGCTTTGGGCGAACGCTTCTGTTTGGAGAGGCTTTAAATAAGCTACGGTTCAGTAAACCATTTTGAATGCCGTACGTGTTTTTTTTCATTTGAAAATACCCAAATTTTTGAATCTGTGTGTTGGTTCACAGATTTTACTGTGAGCCAACTATACTTCAAATACGAATTAATAATGTAGTAGGATTACTTTTAATATATGAAAAGTGCTCGATCAAAGGTTGTCCCAATTCATAAGGCAGTCAATAACATGGTAATGGATAAGAAAAAACTGCTCCACTCTTCTTTAACGCTCCTCGATGCTTACCTACGTAAACGAGTACCTGCGCATTTTGTTAAGGCAGAGGAAGTGATATGTGATGTAGAAAACTCTTATTATTCAAGCGAAGCATTAAGCGAGGTTGAAGCGCTTAAGGATATGAAACAGCGGTTATCAACCACAATTATCGAAGCTCTATCTCGGAACATCCTAGATTTCCTTGAAGAGATCGGTTGCCAAAAGAAGGGCATCCCTTTTTCGTTAGCCTTTGCTGATGAGCTAGAAGAGCTATCACTTTTGCCAGTTGGTGAGGTGGAAAATAAACTCCTGCTGGAAGCACATATTTCAACGTGTGAAAAAAAAGTTAGTAAGCAGCTACATGCGTTAATAATTCGCCTTGAATCTATCGCTGAGATTGACTTTTTAAAGGAGAGTAGTAACCCTTTTGGACCTTCGGTGCTATTGAATACATATGCTGATCTGATGCAGCTTGAACTATTTTCAAAAAAAATGTTGGATGTACTGTATCAGTGCTTTTGCGATGTTGTATTAAGTGATTTAGGTGACTTGCTGGATGAAATTAATCAGTTATTTATTAATGCGGGTGTTATTCCTAAAATCCCCATAAAGAAAAGTAGCGAAGTGTTGAGTGGAAATACTTTTATTCCACAAACACCCGAATATCAGTATCAAGCAGCACAGCACCAGCAGTTTTCCAACGACGTGAATACGGGACCAATGATGGGAGCGCAGGGATCAGGTATGCAAGGATCAGGTATGCAAGGAGCTGCTATCGAACCTGCTTTGTATGGTTCTTTGCAAGGTATGGCAAAAGCCTATCGTGCTTCAAGTGGTGAGCAAATGATGTCAGATGGTTTGCTGGTTTCAGGAGAGCAATTAGCCACGGGTGAACTGCTTTCAACGCTTACCAGTATTCAAAAAACAGATGTTGCGGCTGGCGCTGATGTAGGACTGAGTATTCGTTCGAAAATTGGCGAAAAACTTCAAGTGGATGGGCAGCGTCAACCCTATACTGAGCAGGATGATACCCTCATTGATGTTGTTGCAATGTTTTTTGATGTAATATTGCAAGATCGACAGCTCCCCGATGTGGTCAGAGCGATGATAGCTCAACTTCAGATTCCTGTTTTAAAGGTCGCAATGATGGATAAGGAGTTTTTTGCCAAGAAAAGTCATCCCGCTAGAAAATTTTTGAATGTTTTGTCTCAAGCAGGTTTAGGTGCGTGTAACGAGAGTCACCAAGTTAAAAGTGCTGTTTTTGAAAAAATGGAAGAAATGGTGGCACGCGTTTTGATGGAATTTGATGATGATGTCGAGGTGTTTTCTGAGCTTTTTGAAGAGTTCGATATCTTTATGGAGCAGCAGCAACGTCAAATAGAGCTGATTGAAGAGCGTTCTCGTAAAGTAACAAAAAGTACAGAGCAATTAGAGTTAACTAAGCGCCAAGCCGCCTATGAAATAGCGCTGAGGCTGAATGGAAAGCCTGTTCCTGAATTTGTTCAGTCGTTTCTGGATAATGCGTGGAAGGATGTTCTAGTGTTAGCTTTATTAAGACGTGAAAGAGAGCCCGCTGAAACAGATGAATGTCTTAATGTGATAGAACGTTTGATCGTCAGTGTTATTGAGCCGGCAGATGACAAGGCAAGAGCGGAGATGCTTGAGGGTTTAGCACGTCTGTTGAAAGATATAAGGCTTGGGTTGGAAGATATTTCTTATGATTTTTATGAGTCAGCGCCATTTTTTAAAGAACTTGAATCTTGGCATAGGCATATATTGATGAAGGAGAAGGGGGAAGCTGATATCCCTCTGGAGGCCACAGTTGAGGTGGTTGATTTTGATGAAGAGTTAAGCCTTAGTCTAGAAGAGGGTTTGTTAAACGAACTTGAAAGTGATATTGCCCAAATGCCTGATGATAAATTTAGTAAAAAAGTCCATAAAATGGAAGTGGGTGATTGGGTTGAGTATAAAAGTACTGAAGGGGCTACGTTAAGAGCTAAATTATCGTGGAAAAGTGCCGTTACTATGCAGTGCTTGTTTGTAAATGAGCGTGGTGTTAAAGCAATGGATATTAGCATGGCCGATTTTGCTGATGAACTAAGACAAAAGCGAATGGTGTTAGTCGGACAAGAAAAAGCACCGCTAGTTGAAAGGGTGTTGGAAGGGATGAAAAAAAGAATGATACCGAATGGTGAAGAACCCAGTTTGGCATAACGTTCTTATCAGTCTTAAATTGTGTGATAATAGGAGGCCTCCAAATGGGAGGCTTTTTTACTTTTAAGGTGAATGTATTTCATGGTGGACCCTAAGATAATAGACGAAGATGTTCGTCGCTTTCTTGCTGAAGATGTTGGTAGTGGCGATTTAACGGCGCTTGTCATTCCAGAAGAAAAATCAGCCAAAGCAACAGTGGTAACACGTGAGGCCATGCTAGTTTGTGGTCAAGCGTGGGTAAATGCGGTCTTTAAAAAGCTCGATCCTAACGTCGAGATTGAGTGGCAGTATAAAGAGGGGCAGCAAGCATTTTCTGGTGATGTGTTATGTTATTTGTCGGGATCAGCGCGTGCATTGTTAACGGGTGAACGTGCGGCGCTAAATATGTTGCAAACTCTTTCTGCAACAGCATCACTTGCAAGCCAGTTTGCGAAAGCGCTAGAGGGTACTTCAACGGTAGTTTTGGATACACGTAAAACAATACCAGGGCTACGTTTAGCACAAAAGTATGCTGTTCGCTGTGGCGGCGCGATGAATCATCGAGTGGGTTTATACGATGGTATTTTAATCAAGGAAAATCATATTATGGCAGCGGGCTCGATTAAAAATGCAGTCTCTGCTGCTCGTATTGTGAGTAATACGGTTGAGGTTGAAGTAGAAGTCGAAAACATAGCCGAAGTAAAGCAAGCACTGGACGCGAAGGCTGATATTTTATTATTGGATAACTTTAGCCTAGAGCAGTTAAAAGAAGCGGTTGCTCTTAATAATGGGGTTGCAAAACTTGAAGCGTCTGGCAATGTTAACCTATCAACGATAAGAGATATTGCTAAAACAGGGGTGGATTTTATTTCGGTGGGCGCCCTAACAAAGAATATTCAAGCCGTTGATTTATCTATGCGAGTGAACCTAGAAGCGTAATCTAATCGTTCACTCTAACTGCTAGCACATCGCATTTTGCGCCATGTAACACAGCATTTGCGGTTGAACCTAGCAATAAGCCCAACCCATGTCGCCCGTGGCTACCAATAACAATGAGATCGCACGACAGCTGTTCACTGAGTTGATGAATGGTATCAGCGGGGCGGCCAACCTTAATGAATTGATTTTCTTCAGCTAAATCAATACCAGCGGCTAACTTTATTAGCTGAGCGCTTGCAGAGGACTCAAGCTCTTCTTGAATAGGCATTAAATCGGTTGAGATAGTACCATCAAAGGCTAAATATGAGGACTCTATGAGTGGTTCAATTACATGGATGGCTGATAATTTAGCTTCATTTTGTAAAGCCAGTTGACGTGCTTTGTTAGCAACTAATGTTGATTGTTTTTCAAAGTCTAGTGCAACAAGAATATGCTGATAAGTTGTCATAATTAGTCTATGCCTCCGTTAAGGTTGGATGACTAAGAATAAGGGCTTACTTGCCTATTTGGCAAGTCATTTTGATGATTAGCTTGGGAATACTTTGTCAGGGTTTAAAAGATTGTTCGGGTCAAATTGCTCTTTAATTTTTTTCATGATGTTAATAGCGGTCGAATCTAGTTCTAAATTTATAAAATCACGTTTTTCGAGCCCGATACCATGTTCACCCGATAGGCTGCCATTGAGTGATATTACCAGTTTAAATACATCAGCTAAGCATGCTTTAGCTACTTCTAGTTGCTCTAGTTGGACTAAAAGATTGACGTGGATATTGCCATTTCCAGCATGCCCAAAGTTTACGATAGGTATTTGATACTGCTTAGATAATGCTTCTAGACCGTGTATGAGTTTAGGAATATGGCTAACGGGAACAACAACATCCTCATTTATTTTTTTGGGAGCTATTTTTCGTAGTGAGGGCGAAAGCGCTTTTCGTGCCGCCCAAAGTTGTTTAATTTGTTCAGTTGTTTTCGCTATATGAATGTCGATAAGGCCATCTACGCTTGCGCTATCAGCAAGTTTTTTTGCGATGGCATCTAAGCCAAATTGATCGCCGTCTACCTCAATCATTAATAAAGCTTGAGCCTCGATGGGCAAGTTTAGATTGTTGTTATCCTTAACCAGTGATATGGCAGTGCCATCCATAAATTCGAGTGCACAGGGTGTAACAGGCTGTGCCATGATGTTGGCAACCGCTTCAGCTGCCGCTTCTACAGAGCAATAAGTAGCTTGCAGGGTGCGCTTAGCCTCTGCTAATGGGGTGAGTTTTAACGTAGCTTGAGTGATAATGGCCAAGGTGCCTTCGGAACCAATAATCAAACGTGTTAAATCATAACCAACGACGCTTTTACTGGTAAAAGCACCTGTTTTAAGGCTTTCACCATTTCCAGTTACGCAGGTGAGTCCTAAGGTGTTTTCACGAGGTGTGCCATATTTAACCGCTCTAGGCCCGGCTGAATTGTAGGCGAGATTGCCGCCGACAGTGCAAATAGCAGCGCTGGTTGGGTCGGGTGGCCAGAAGAAACCGTGTTCAGCCGCTGCTTGTTGAATAGCTTGGTTAGTAGCGCCCGGTTCAACAATCATTAAGCGGTTATCTGGGTCAACTTTGACAATGCTATCCATTTTTTCAGTGGATAGAATAATGGCGTTATTGGCTGGAACGCTCGCGCCGGTGGTGCCGGTTCCACTTCCTCGAGCAGTAATAGCTATCAGGTGGGTGTTGCATAATGCTACGGTTTCAGCGATCTGTTGGTGTGATGAGGGAAAAACAACGGCCAGCGGTTCATTGTGCCGGCGGCTATTGTCATAGCCATAACTCCAGCAATCAGCGGGATCCAAAAATAGAGACTTGTCGTTATATATTTTTTTTAACTGCTGTAAGAAATCCGCTTGCTGGTGGTGCATTAGTCAATGACTTCAAATAACTTAACAACGCGCTGCACACCTCCCACACGACGAACAGTATCTACGACAGGTGCTATTTCACTTTGTCTTAAAAGACCTAGTAAATAAACAACACCATTTTCTGAAACGATTTTAACGCGTGTTGGGTCAAAGCCTTTTATAGAATTAAGCTTAAATAAGGCGACTTTGGCTTTACTGGTAATAAGGCTGTCGCTACTGCGTGATACTAATGAGCTAGGAGCGGCTATTAAAATTTCGTTGTGTACTTTACGAACTTTTGGAATTTGGCGCAGGCGGTTTGAAATATCATTGCGTAGACTCTCGGTGGGTGCTTCGCCCGTTAGTAATAAAATACTATTGTAGCTGGTCGCATTAACGTGAGTATTAATACGAATTTTATCAACACCATATAAGGTTTTGAGTGCTTTTATTTCAATGCTTTGGTCTTCGATAATGGTGCCTGTAGTTCGTCTATCGTGTACAACGGCGACACCTGTGGTGGCGACCGTTCCTACAGCGACGGCAGCACATCCTGATAAGGTTGAAATTGTTAGTAGGGTGAGTAGGGTGAAAGCTATTTTAAAAGGCATTACGTTTATCCGAATAATTGAAAGTCGATCAAGTCACATAAACAGTGCGTAATCACTAAGTGTACTTCCTGAATGCGCGCGGTTGAATTAGAGGGGACCCTTAGTTCAATATCACTATCATTCAGTAATGAATTGGCTGAGATATTACCGCCATCTTTACCGCTGGCAACAATCACTAGCATGTCTCGGTCGTGCGCAGCATTAATTGCAGCCACAACGTTGCCAGAGTTCCCGCTGGTTGTGTAGGCTAATAAAATATCGCCAGCTTGACCGAGAGCACGAATTTGTTTAGAGAAAATTTCGTTATAGGCATAATCATTAGCAATAGAGGTAATGGTTGATGTGTCGGTGCTAAGTGCAATGGCCGGTAAGCTGGGTCGTTCACGCTCAAAGCGATTGAGCATTTCAGATGAGAAGTGTTGCGCATCACCGGCAGACCCTCCGTTACCGCATGTTAGCACTTTGCCATTATTGAGTAGGCTTTGCACAATCGTTTGAGCAGCCAGCTCAATAGAATCAGGAAGACACTCCAAGGCATCATGTTTTGTTTGAATGCTATCGCTGAAATGTTGATAGATTCTCTCTTGTAAACTCATGTTAAAACTCGTCGAAAGCGTTGGTGATCCATTGTATATCATGCCGGCCAGAGGCGGGAGAAATTGCTATCACATCAAAACGAAACCCTGCGTGGTGCGCTATATTAGCAATATAGTGTTGAGCGCATTTTATGAGTTTAGATTGCTTACGGCGATCTACCGAGTATAAGGCGCCACCAAATTTCGTTGAGGAACGATAGCGTACCTCAACAAAGACGATATCCTCTTGATCTTTCATAACGAGGTCGATTTCACCTAAGCGGCTACGATAATTGCGTTGAACCAGTGTTAGGCCTTCTTGACGCAGAAACCTTAACGCTAAATCTTCACTGTGCTGGCCGATATTATCAGACGGACTCATTAAAGAGGTGACGTATTAACAGGTTGGGTCGTTAACGGTTTAGGATCATTTAGCTGCATATGAGTGGTTCGTTCCAGGTCCGGTGCTAGACCTAATGATTTGATGGCACCACGTTTGAAGTAACCACAACTCAACTGACGGTGAATAGTATTGTTTTGCATTGAAAGAATGCCTGTTTTGCCTTTGAGGCGGGCAAAGTCATTGGACTTTAAGCGCTCTAAATGAGGAATCAGTTGATATGCATCATAACCAAATGTCGTTAAGCGCCGGTGCAGCCCGCGTGTATTAGGCCATAAGTTGAATGAATTCTTCTGTTGCTCAGCGCCTCCATCAGTGGTTTCGATGAGCCAAGGCATATCGCAGAAAAAAGTACCATCTAGGTCACGGTTGGCGACGGTGTTGAGTTCGCCGTCGTAAATTTTTGAGGTGCTAAAAACAGGCACATTTAAAGCCCGATGAAAACGTAATTGCGGTTTTATTAATCGTCCTTCACGAGGTGCGGCTAATAAGAAAATAAAGTCGGCATCATGGCGACGCCTTTCTTCAAATTGGATATTTAAATTTAGCCGTTGACGCAGTTGTTTAAAGCGCTGAATGCTGTCGTTTATTTGTAAAAGGTTTTTAATAGGGAGGGAGTAATCGGCTTGTTTAGCTTCGTAGCTCTGAACGTCAAGAACGTCTCCCCCGAGTTGCTGCCATATTGTTGAAAAATGCCTAGCCAAACGTTCTCCGCTAGATGATTGAGGGGTGAGAATTAATGCTTTTTTATGTCCTTGTAGCCAGGCGAGGCCAATAATTTGGGTGATATCCTCTTCAGGTGATAATGAAAACTCATAATAATTATCACTAAAATGGTTGCCGTTTTTATTTAAGCCAATGACAGGAATAGGTAGATCAATTAAGGCTTCTATTTTAGCAATATTCACTTTATCTAAAGGGCCAATTACAACCTTAACCCCTTCGTTAATAGCCTGTTGGTATAAGGTTTCAATGGACTTGCTAGAGGTGTCATAGAAGCTTATGTTGACTGGCCATCTATCAGCCATTGTATAGGCTGCACTGGTGATGCCTTTTCTAATACTCACGGCGGCTTGAGCAAAAGGCCCTTGGCTAGGTAAAAACACACCGACCTTAGCGGGGGCATTGAAGTCGTGCTGTGTTTTTGCAGCAAGCGTTGAAAGAAAAGCACCATTTGCTGGGTGAGCAGGGTGCTGCTTTTTCCATGCGTCAATGATGGGGTCACTTGGCTTGAATGTAACTTGTTGCTTCAAAATAAGCGCAAGATCAACCCAGCCAGCCATATTGGAGTCAGCGTTTGATTGCAAAAAATCCAACGCATCTGCGGACAATAAAGATAGCACTTCAAGTAACTTAATCTGATTATTACGTTTTTCATCCGGTATGGTTATCAGCGCATCTAAGATAATGTGTTCGCGAGCACTTTCCATCAAATTGCCTGCTTGAAAAAAAGCTGAACTGGTGAGAGTGTGCAGTTTTATGCGCTGTTGCCGGCTTAGCTTGCTTTCATTGATGCTCATAAGAAGATCAATAGCATCTTCTGCTTTGCCTTGGTCAAGAACAATGGCAGAGAGGGCTAAAGTATCACTTGCTTGAAGTTGCGGTACACGAGCGAGCAAATTATTCGTTAGTTTATCGGCACTCGCTACATCGCCAGCCTTCGTATAAGCCTTAATAGCAGACATGAGATAGTGGTTCTTTAACGGTGTAGCACTGGTATTTGCAAGTTGTACATAAAGCTGCGCAGCGCGTAAAAAGTCTTGATGAGATAAAGCTTCTTGGGCTTGTATTGCCAATGGGTTAGACTGTTCTACCGATGAGCTTACCCGTGGCTGAACGTTAGCGCAATTTGCGAGTGTCAGCGCAAGTAATGCTGTAAAAGCAAGCTTTAAAGGTGCCACAAAACTCTTTTTGTAATAACTCATAAATGAACGACGTAAACTGCAAAATTAAAAAAAATGATCAAACCCGTGTTTAGTATCTTTTTCGAGCTTAATGATGTCAAACGATAACGCTGAATTAACTAGAAATCATCTCTCTTCTGCTTCAAGTCACCTTATGACCGATGATAATAAAGGGGTACTTTATATTGTTGCCACGCCGATTGGAAATTTAGCTGATATCAGTTTGCGTGCCTTAGAGGTGTTAAAAACGGTTGAACTCATTGCTGCTGAGGATACACGAAACAGCAAAGCCCTATTGAACCATTATTCAATACAAACTCCAATGACGTCTTATCATGAGCATAATGAGGAGAGTAAAAGTAAGTTCTTGCTGGGAAAGTTGAAATCGGGCGAATCAATAGCGCTAATATCTGATGCCGGCACACCATTGATTAATGACCCTGGTTACTCCTTGGTTGAAAAAGTGAAACTAGCGGGTTTTAACGTTTGCCCGATTCCAGGTGCTTGTGCATTAATAGCAGCGCTTAGTGCATCCGGTATAGCAACGGACCGGTTTAGTTTTGAAGGTTTTCTGCCGAGAACATCTGGCGCTCGCCAAGCTGTTTTTGAACGCTATAGAAGCCGTCAGGGTACGCTGGTTTTTTATGAGTCCAGCCACCGCATAGTTAAGTGTTTGGATGATGTGCTAGCGATTTACGCGGCAACACATAAGATCTCTATAGCCCGTGAGTTGACTAAAACTTATGAAACCATTGTGACCGGAACGGTCGCAGAGATACACCAGCTGGTCAATTCAGATAATAATATGCAACGTGGTGAATTTGTTGTGTTAATTGAGGGTTTCGATAAGAAGCAACATAAAGACGATGGCCTATCGGATGACGATGTTAAAACGTTAAAAACCCTGATGACGGAGTGTTCATTAAAAACAGCTGTTAAATTGGCCGTTCAATTAACGGGGCAATCTAAAAAAGACGTGTATAAAAAAGCACTAGCACTACAAGATAACGATTAATAGATCAGATTAATCTGATCTATTAAAGTGTAAGCCGAACAGTAAACTAGGGAGCTAAATAGCCACTTTACATGATGTTATTTAAAGTGCCTTTACTTTCCCCTACTACGTAGGGACTGTACGGTGAAGTCTTTTTGTTTCACTGTGCTGTCATTTATTTTTGTTTTCATTTTAAGTGTTGTACAGTGCTTGGCGGTAACATCAATCATTGAAATAAGTGTTGGAATAGCGACTCCAGTGCCTTTGTTTTGCTCAAGGTGCTCGTCAGGGTGAGAGAACGCACTAATGCCTACACGCCAAATTTGATTATTTCTATCGTAATGGCGCCCCGCAATAGGAATATGTGTCTGAGCGTCTATGTAAAAGATACGTTTAGATAATGGGTGATCGTTGGTCTTGGGAGTGGCTTGAAGAACATGAAGTTCTCTCAGCTGCCAAGGGACATTTGGGAAGCAAGCCCCTTCTCCATGAAAGGTGCCAAACTTGTAGCTATTTGAGCTTTCCGATTCAATATTTTTTACCAGTGTATTGTGCTGGTAGACGGGGGCGAGTAAGTGCTGGGTATCTAAGTAGGTCCAGGTCATATCGTTTATGCGGCCGTTATAACCGAGAAAGTCCTCTATCATAATATCGCTGCCTAAAAAAGCATCTGTTGTTTGTCCGGCAGGCAGCCTGCGAACACGACGCTGAACGGAAAAGTACAACCATGTTCTTTCGCGCGCACTATCGTCTTCCAAGCGATGTACTAGCAATTGTGTGTTCTTTATATCAAAAGGCTCTTTCGCGAGGAGGTAAATACCATTAAAAATACCCGCAGGGTTTTTAGGCAGGTTGGGTGTGGGCGACATTAAAAGTCGGTGTTTATATCGTATCGTTTTACCTATAAAGGAAACGCTTCTTTCAACTTTTCCAGTTTTCATGTTGATGTAGTCCCAAATAAAAGGATCAACAACTGAGGTGTCACCTCCATAGGAATAACGCATATTCCAAGCTAGTTTCAATCCAGCAAGCGAATCATCATTTTTTGGTTTGTCAGGAAAAGGTAAACCGCCTTGGTAATTGACCATTTGGCCTGTTTGTGGGTCGATTGAGACAGATCCTTTCTTTGTTTCAGTCAACGTTAGAAAAGAGGGATTAGGTGTCATATCAAATTGTTTGCCAACCGTTACTGACAAGGAGCCTTTTGTTATTAAATCTACAATAGGCTTATCTAAATAGGGCGCAAATTTTTCAATATTCTGTTGATCAATAATGGTACCGCTAGGTGGTGCTGTGCCGGCATGTACAGAAACGGCGAATACGATGAGTGATACTGCTAATAATTGTTTCATTTAAAGGTCTTCCCTCAATAAGCATATGAAGTGTTGCATGATGGGTTTGCAACAATGGTATCTATCGGTGTTAATAACGTTAACGATCAAAATATTAGTCAATTCTGATAAAAGGATCAATGTAAATTTAAGAAATAAATATTAAAAAGAAGCGTAAGAACATGGTTGATGCATCCAATATAAAAATATTGGTTTTAATTTTAATAATAAAAATTGATCGAAGAGGTATTAGTTTGTACACTGCACGCGGAGTTGGCTAGACAGTCGCTCTGCGCAAGCAGGGAGGAAAGTCCGGGCTTCATAGGGCAAAGTGCCAGGTAACGCCTGGGGGGCGTGAGCCTACGGATAGTGCAGCAGAAAGG
>CAJXOJ010000049.1 GCA_913057515.1 uncultured Cycloclasticus sp.
TGATGAAAAATATTAAACAAGTGCTCCCCTTGTGCGATTTCAGCTATCTCTTAGACAACTCGCGCTTAGATAACCCTTTTCAACAAGTTGCTGTAATACGTAATGGACAAATAAACCTTATTAAAGAGGCCATGCCGACATGGGCTGTGGCATTATTAAGTAATTATTTGAAATAATGCATATCCGTGAGCACTAAAAAACTTGCCTAACACCACATTAAATACCATAATCAGGTATATATTGGTACTCAGGAGTAAACATTGTGGCTAAAAATACAAGCGTAACACTAGGCGATCATTTTGACGGCTTCATTGCAAGCCAAGTTGAAAGCGGGCGGTTTGGGTCGGCAAGTGAAGTCATTAGAACCGCCCTTAGAATGCTCGAAAACACCGAAACAAGGCTAAACACTTTAAGAAAAGCTCTCGATGTTGGAGAAAAAAGCGGCATTTCAAATTATGAATACGATGCCCTTATGACAGAACTGGACAACGACATAGATGGATGAAACCATTTAAGCTAACCAATGAGGCTAAACAGGACCTTCGTAAAATCGCCCTTTTCACTGAAAAAAAGTGGGGACGAGAACAACGGTATTTGTACATAAAGCAATTTGATAATGCCTTCCATTTATTAGCTGAAACACCTTCTATCGGCAAGCAATGTAACCACATAAAATCAGACTACAGAAAGCTTCCTCAAGGGAGCCATATCATTTTTTATAGCGAAGCGCCAAAAGACCACATTGTTATTATTCGTATTCTCCATAAAAGCATGGATGTTGAGCTGAGGCTTTCAGGTGATTTAAAAGCTTAAAGTTATTGAATTCTTCTCGTGGGCTGGAGGAATTAAACCTAGAAGTTAAGCTAAAAATCAAACCGGCCTTTGCCCCTATTGTAAAGAAGCATCAGTCTTTATCAGCTTAATGATATTAATCAAGCTCAACTTACAAAAGTTGTAATTGACTCTAACGTTTTCTTAACCTACGGCAAGTTTAGCTGCATCATGCCATAAAGAGGCAGGTATAGGTTCTTCTAGGCGCCAGGTAATATTCATTGGTTGTTGCCCTTCTGACTTTACGAAACTCACAGGGCCAAAGTTTATAAAACCCATTGTCCGCCCATTTTCATCAAGAGCCTGTTCACGAACAAATAAAATGATTTCTTTCTCTGTTTCCTTTTGCTTAACATAGCTAAGTCCTCGACCTGAATCCGGCCGCGCACTATTTTGGGATTGCCAGTGGAATAGGTTCGGGCTGATGGCATAGTCATGATACATGGTCGTGGGCGAGAATTGCTTTTCACACTTATTTAAGGTCACAAAGAGTAGTTCTTTATTATGATTTTTAATTGTTAGAACACCTTCCCGGCTAGATGATTTCTTTTCGAAGTCACTTTCCCCAAAAGCAATTAATATATGTTCTTTGGGGTGTCGAGAATGCATTTTTATAATCAATTCTTCACTACTAACCAAATCAAATTCATTTATATCTAACCGATCAATAAGCAAGTCAATGACCTCCATTAACTCGGCTTGAAGGTCTTCATCATATAACGATTTAAGACTTTGATTGAGCGAATCAAAGCCTAAATCAGGCCCTGATTTATCCCAAAAATCATAATGACACATTAGACCAAATACCTGATCTGATTCATTTTTCATTTCAATCTCAAAATCCTTATCGCATAACTGTCGAATGAACCGTAAATAAGAAATTGATGTACAGTTTAAAAACCTATTATTAATGGCTCGATAATAGGCTGAGGCCCGTTTAGGTTCGTGCGTTTTTATAGTAATAATGCCTGCCCTTACTAGCAAAGCTGTCCAGCCGCCACTTCTCTCCAGCTTAATTTTATAAATATCTTCCAAGCTGATATTTGGATTAATTCGTAAGAAATTAGCTAACGTTAAGGGTAGATCGCTGATATGGGGGAAATTGTTAACATAACTAAGAAGCCGGTTTTTATTCAAGGTAGCTCGACTAATGTTATCTAAAATCATTTTCTGTGTGCGTTCTTGTAGATTGACGCTACAGCCCAACGGTAAATTAGGAAATCCTTGTTTGATTTCTTTGCCAATGGCTTGATTTGTTTTGCCAACTAAGGATCTAAACTTCTCTGAAAAATTGTATTCTGGTCTTGAATTACCAACAAAATCTATGATTGTGCAACACTCTTTTCCCTCTGTTAACCTCAAACCTCGGCCTAGTTGTTGCAAAAATACTGTTAGACTTTCTGTTGGCCTTAAAAATAACAATGTATCTAATTCAGGAATATCAACACCTTCATTAAAAATATCAACAACAAAAAGTACGTTAATTTGCTTTAATTTTAACTTTTGTTGTTTAGTTGCTCTTTCCGTGCTGTTATCGCTGGTTAAAAAATCACATGAAATACCTTTGAGAGTAAATTTCTCAGTCATATATTTAGCGTGATCTTTGCTGACACAAAAGGCTAAAGCTCGCATTTCTGAAATATCTGTCACAATCTCATTTATGCTTCGTAATATACGCATTAGTCTTTGATCATTTAAGGTGTAAAGTTGCGTTAACTCTGCCTTGTCATAAGAACCTTTTGACCATGATATCGACGTTAAATCAGTCTCATCATCAACCATAAAATATTGAAATGGTGATAAATGTCGCTGGTTAATCGCTTCCGGCAATCGTATCTCAGCTGCAATTACATTACAAAAATCGGCCAAAATATTGATACCATCGTATCGCTCTGGTGTTGCCGTCAGTCCTAATAATATTTTCGGCTGAAAATAATCAATAACTAAACGATAGCTGTTTGCAGCAACATGATGAACCTCATCAATAACGATATAATCATAATAATCAGCACTAAGTGCTAACGCTTCAAGTTTTACATTTAAGCTTTGTACCGATACAAAAAGTTGCTGATAGCTATTAGGCTTATTATTGCCAACCCAAAGCTCCCCGAAATCACTGTTTTTTAATACACCACGATAAGCATTTTGCGCTTGCTTTAAGATTTCTTCTCTATGAGCAATAAATAAAAAGGTCGATTCAGGATTAGCCTGATAAAAACGAGCGAAATCGAAGGCTGAAATAATCGTCTTGCCAGTTCCTGTTGCCGCAACGACTAAATTTCGGTTCCGGTTATGCAACTCCCTTTCTACCCCTAGTTTATTTAAGATCGTTTTTTGATGCGAATGAGGCGTGATATCAAAATAATACTGAGTTGCTATACCAAAACTTCCTTTTGCTTCTTTTAATGCCTTATCTAATTTATTACGGCTCTCAATTTCCCCATCAAACGACTCAAAGCTCGGTGATTCCCAATAGGTTTCAAAGGTGCTTAAAGATTTTTTTATAATATGTGGAATTTCTTCCGAGGTAATTTTAAGATTCCACTCCAAACCATTTGTTAATGCTGAATGAGATAAATTTGATGAGCCGATATAGCCTGTATGAAAGCCCGTATTTCGCAAAAATAAATAAGATTTAGCGTGTAAGCGCTCTCTACTCGTGTTGTAACTAAGCTTTACCTCTGTGTTTGGTAGTGACGCTAAAAATCTTATCGCTTTTGAATCTGTGGCTCCCATATAAGATGTAGTGATAACTTTTAATTGCTTACCGCTTCGAGTAAAGGCCTCTAATTCTTTTCTAAAGATACGGATGCCAGCCCATTTTATAAATGAAACCAACCAATAAATTTTATCCGAAGACTGTATTTCCCTTTTTAGCTCCGTTTCAAGTGAGATACCAACATTACTTCCACAAAACAACTCACTTTGCGTCAGCCCTGTTAACGGCATGATGGATTCAAGGTATTTAGGAAAATCTGGCGCTATTGGGTTTACCATCTCAAATAAAGCCGTTAGTATTTTTCCTTGACTATCTAATAAGTTTTCACTTACCAGCTCTTCATTGCCGATTTCTCTACCCAAGAAAATAATAATCGTATTAGCGAGTTTTAACTGCTTTGAAATACGCTCCTTTCCATGGGGAACAGTCTCCATCGCCAGCTCAATAGTTTGAGTTAGAAAGTGCGACAACCACTTTGATGCTTCAGCATTTTCAAGCGGACGCTCACCAACATAATAAATATCACGGTTGATATTCTTAGTAATTATCTCCGTAACAAGCTGCTCATAAATACCCGTTTGATTCATGCTAATTACTCTTCAATTTTACATCCGACTTCTTTGACTTATTCCCCAGATCAAAGCAAAAGAAAACAAGGGGCAGCAGCTTGGTTCTATGCTTCTCCAAAGTCATTATATTTTCTGTTCCGCTGTATGATTAGAAAAGCCCTTATGTACTACTGCAACCCAATAACGGGGGATTCCTTCCAATAATTCCTTCATTCTATTTTATCCTTTTTATTTCTTTGCCTAGTCCCAACTGCTCTTCAATAATTCGGTCTTTGATGGCCATTGCTGTATGAAATAGCGTTGCAATAATAAGCTTGTCTTCGTGTATTTCAAAGAATATATAGTGCTGTTGCGCGAGGCAAAAAGCAAACCGTTCACTAAACTCGCTATTCTTTTCGGTTGGCAATAAGCCTGTGGCAACAAGGTTAATTATTCGTTCTATATTGCCTAGGTAATGACGTGCCGCTTCTTTACCCCATTTGTTGGCAGACCATTTTGCAATCTCAATGATCTTTTTTTCTGCGGCGAGTATTTTGTAGGCAGGAAGGGGGTTACCTGTCATTTTCACTGTCTATTTCATTAAATGCGCGCTCAGTAAGTTCCTGCATATTAAAGTGCGATAGCTGCCCTTGATCAATCTCTTCTTCTACTAGTGATAATTCCTTATGCATTGCTTGCAGGTAAAGTTGGTGCTCTATATTCTTTTCACGGTGAAGGCGTACCGCTTCTCGCATAAACTCGCTTACAGAATTATACAAGCCGCTTGCTACTTGCGTTTTTAGCATAAAGTTCAAGCTCTTCGGCCAGTGAAACATTAGTACTCATTAGATACCCCTCATTTTTTTTAAATTATGATTGCTTACTTAATAAGCGTCAATCATTGACATTTATTAAGCGTTCTTTAAAAAAAGACCATGGGGTGAGTCAACTTGATTATTGACTCTGCAATTTTTCTACCTCACCTTAACTATGTCTCAAATACCACCTAAATGCTTTGGCTAGCATTGGTTTAAATCATAATTTCTTTGTAGTCTTATCCAATAACTAAGGTTAGCATTGAAGGTTTAGCCAGCCTTAATGCTATCTCTCGGGTAATCGAGCACCTTGCTTAAATATTGCTAGCCACCCTTGTCACCGGCATAAGCGTAATATTTACCAAGCTCAGCTATGTTAATCTAAGCTACTCATTTTCAAGCCTCATTAAAGCAGACTTAACTCAGGCCATCGTATGAATAAAATCGCTCTTTTTGTTGATGTACAAAACATCTACTACACCACCCGGCAGGCATATGGTCGCCAGTTTAATTACCGTAAGTTATGGCAAATTATTAGTCAGCAAGGCACGATTACCCAGGCTACTGCGTATGCCACCCAACGTGACGATAACGGTCAGCACAAGTTTCAATCGGCACTTAGGCACATGGGGTTTAGCGTTAAGCTTAAGCCATTTATTCAGCGTAGTGATGGCAGCGCTAAAGGTGATTGGGACGTAGGCATTACAATTGACGTACTAGATTCCGCCAAAAAGGTGGATCGTGTAATTTTGCTATCAGGTGATGGTGATTTTGATCTATTACTGGAGAAAATACACCTGCAGTATGGCGTCAACACGGAGGTCTACGGCGTGCCGGCGCTGACTGCAAAATCTCTAATTAATGCGGCTAGCGTTTTTCACCCGATTGATGCGGATTTGTTGCTGTAGCGGGTTCATCACTGTCCTAGCACTGATATAAATCCGCTTAACTTGCTTGCAGATGGTTACCCGCCTTATAAGCGGCCTTCGCAAGCTAAACGCCTATCAACCGTACGCCGGTAAAAATAGCTAAGAACGGGGTTTATGCCCGGCAAGCAGATAAACACACCCAATGGCATTAATAGCGGCACTTGCTTCATCATAATACTGTAGGCATCCATTTCTGAATGGATAACCCCATGAGCATCTTGTATGTGTAATTCACGCAAGGCTTTGAACGGGTCTATCCCACGTTGCCTCAAGGCTTGGTCTTGACTGGTGATATCAAACCAACTAAATAAAGCCGACCGCTGACCGGCTAGCCGCTCAAATAACGCACGATCTTTAACGCAGCTGGGGCAAGATTGATCGTAAAAAACGGTGATTTGAGCGTGACCAGCGATCGATGCTTTAGTCATTTTGCCGTTTGCTCTAACAACAACAGGCGTGATTTTAGGCTGTCAATTTCATCCAATAAATCCAACGCTAGGGCAATGCCAGATAGGTTGATATCTAGGTCACGCTGCAAGCGCATGGCGGTGTGTGCTTTTTGCAAACAACGGGCGCTAAATTGCCAGTGCGTTTGCTGTTGGCCACGGGGTTCTAATACACCCTCTTGCACCAATTCAATCACCCATTCATTGCTGCTTGAACAGGCTTGGCATACTTCATCTAAAGACAGTACCGTTGTTTCATCTAACAGGAGTCCGTTAAGTATTTTATCGTTCATCGTCTTTATACTCCCAAGTTACTACGTGGGTTATAAGCTAAGGTTTTTTCCATTTGCTGGTACAACGCTTTTGCCTCTTCAGTATCGGCTGCTGGCAGGGTAATTTGTGGTACTACGTATAAATCGCCCGGTGGAGCGCTAGGTATACCCCGCCCTTTTAATCGCATTTTTCCGCCACCTTTTGTGCCCGCTGGTATTTTCATATCGACCGGCCCATCGGGCGTTGGTACTTTAATGCTCGCGCCTAAGGCTGCCTCCCATGGAGTAATGGGTAAATCTAGGTACACATCATGCCCATCGACACGGTAAAAAGGGTGTGCTTTAAAGTCAATTTCTAGATATAAATCACCTTTGCCGCCTTGCCCCATACCTGCTGAGCCCTGCCCAGCCAAACGGATACGCTGGCCTTTTTTAACCCCTTTAGGGATTTTTACCTTTAAGGTTCGCTGTTTGGTAACTACTTGCCCGTTAGCGTCCAACTCTGCAGCGCTAAGGGTAATACTATGCGTGGCACCCTGGTAGGCATCCATGAGTTCTATGCTTACTTTGGCATGATGATCTTGCCCTCGCGCATTAAAACCGGCTTGCTGACGACCTCCTTGCCCTTGCTTAAACTGCTGGCCAAATAAAGATTCAAAAAAATCACTATAATCCGCACCATCGCCATCGCTATATCCACCGCTAAACTCATACCCTTCATCCCAATTTGGAGGTGGGTTAAAGTCTTGACCAGCTTTCCAATTAGCACCCAACTGGTCATAAGCCGCACGCTTTTCTGGGTCTTTTAATACATCGTAGGCTTCACCCACTTCTTTAAAACGGGCTTCTGCATCGTCAGCTTTATTTACATCAGGGTGGTATTTACGCGCTAACTTCTTATACGCGCGTTTTATCTCATCTTGTTTCGCATCGCGCGCAACACCCATAATGGTGTAATAATCTTTATAATCCATCTGCTACCCCGTTTTGCAACTTAATCTTCTAGTCGGAAGCCTATTTTAACGGTCACTTGCCAATGCTGAATTTGCCCTTGGGCTAAGTGCCCGCGGGTCTCCACCACTTCAAACCAATCCATATTACGGGTTGTTTTAGCCGCTGCTGCTATGGCATTTTTAACTGCATCATCTGAGCTAACTTCTGAACTACCCGTTAACTCAATATATTTATAGATATGATGACTCATCTTATTCTCCTATCAATTGTTGGAGTTTTTAGCATATACCTTTAAGGGGGAATCGACAATTATTTAACCGTCGATTCGTTTAGCAAAAGATCAGTGAGATTATGTGTCAAATTAATGTAAAATTTAAAAACTAATAAAACTCGTCGTGACTAATGAATATGAAAAAGCTGGAACATCTTTTTAAGCGTAATAAAGAATGGGCTCAGTCTATTACAGATGAAAACCCAGACTTCTTTACAGAGTTATCAAAGTTACAGACACCCGAATACCTTTGGATTGGCTGCTCGGATAGCCGTGTAGCATCGAACCAACTGCTTAATCTTGCTCCAGGTGAAGTATTTGTTCATCGTAATATTGCCAACATGGTTATCCACAGTGACTTGAACTGCCTATCCGTTATGCAGTTTGCTATTGAAGTGCTTAAAGTAAAACATGTTATCGTTTGCGGCCATTATGGTTGTGGTGGTATTAAAGCATCACTAGAAGATATTGATCACGGGCTCATTGATAATTGGCTTGGGCACATCAAAGATGTCTACCGCCTTCACGCGACTGAGTTAGATGCAATGACTAATCAAGAGGAAATGGAACACCGTTTATGTGAACTTAACGTGATTGAGCAGGTAGCCAATGTTTGCGACACCACTATCGTCAAAAATGCTTGGAAAAGTGGGGCTGAATTATCGGTACACGGCTGGATTTACAATATTGAGAACGGCATTTTAAAAGACATTATCAATGCGCCTATTACACATGAATAAAGTTTTAACAATCGATATCTTCAAGCTCAATATTAAGTGCATGGCCTGAAATAACTAACTCGTATAGAGAAACAGCCAGTGATAGCATCATCAGTATTAAGCTGATGCTAAAGGCCAGCTGGCCAAACTTCGTTGCTGCTAAAAAAAGTAGAAACATTGCCACCACACAAAAACTGATACTTAAAACACCCAAAATTTGCATCCCAATGATTAATTTAATGCGTAGCTGCAAACTGATAATCTGGCGCGCGATGAGTTGCTTGTTTGTCTCATTAATTTGCTGGTGCAAGCCACGTATAACACCGGCCAGGCCCAAAAAACGGTTTGTATACGCTAATAGTAACAGTGAAATAGCGGGGAATAATAAGGCTGGGGTTGAGAGTTCCATAATCAAGTGCTTTATCTAGTGAGCTGATGGGGAATTATCATAAATCACTCACTGCCCATTTCAACCTAATCCTTGCGAGTATTGCATCATAAATTGCATTAGCATGGTTGTTTTGGCTCATTGTACGAAGGGTCTCAGCACTTAGCACATCAGTATTTGTAGATAAGCCATGCTCATACCGGTCACGGTTAACCTTTAAGTTTTCTTCTGCTTGACTAATCGATTGTCTCGTTACACTCAAGCGCTTTTGCGTTTCTTGCGTATCTAACCAATACTGGCGCACTTGCAGCCTAATCAGGCTCTGTAGCTCATCATATTGCTGTTCTAGTGACCGCGCTTGACGTTCGCTTGCTGAGGCTTGGTTTTTAATCGAGCCTGCATCAAATAGCGACCATTTCATCCCCACACCGACCAGCCACTGGCCCTCATGCGCCTGATATTCATTTTCTTGATAATCATAACCACCTCGTAACGCCACTTGAGGTCGGTTTTTTGCACGAATGGCACCCGCCTTATGAGTCAATGTATTTGCTTGTTCCTTTAAAACACGTAATTCATAACGTCGCTCTATTGCTTGAGCCATCAACGACTCTAACGAATCATTGAGTGTTTCAAATGTTAGCTCATCCAATACCACAGGGGTGTGAAACTCACGACCAAGTAAACGATTGTATGCAGATCGACTAATATCAAGCCTGTTCTCAACTTGAATAAACGCCTGTAACGCATCGGCCAACGCTACTTGCGCGGCTAATAAATCATTACGCGAGACCATTCCTTGTTCATATAAATTATCCACATCCGACGCATGTGATTTAAGACTTTTCACATGGCTATTTGCTACTTCAAGTGCTTTAGAGGAACGTAGTACCGCCAAGTAAGTTTCTGCTACCATAAGCTTAAGGTCTAGTACTTTACCGGCTTCATGCTTTTTTGAGGCTTTTAAGGCTGATGTCGCCGCATCAATGCTACTGCTTATCTGCCCACCGGTGTAAAGTGGTAATACCGTCATCGCTTGATACGAATAACTTTCACGCTCGGCCAATGGAAATTGCCCCGATAAGCCTGCAAAGTTTACTGCTGCTTCCGGGTCTTTTTCTAGCGCGGTATAGCCCGCTCCAATGGTTACACTGGGTAAGCGAGCTGCTTTTGCTGCTTTAAGCTGGTGCTCGCTAGCTTGCGTGTTTTCTCTTACTGCTCGCAAGCCATAGTCATGCTCAATCGCTTCATCCCATGCTTGCTGAAGTGTTTGCGCCACCGCAAGCGGTGAAACGCCCACTAACAAAAAACAGAGCAAATAAAAACAAGTTCTCCGCAGGAAAGCCCTACCTTCAAGCATTACCAATAAACTCCGCTCACAACCTCTTATGCACGTTTTAAATAACATTATTTATCTCCTATAGAGGCGCTCTTGTGTGACTGACGGCGTAACATCGAATACAGCAGCATCGGTATCACCACCAATGTTAACGCCGTGGACACGATCGTGCCGAAAATTAATGAAATGGCCAAGCCACCAAAAACAGGGTCCGACAGCATGACGGCCGAGCCAAGAACAATCGCCAAGGCGGTCAATAAAATTGGCCGTAAACGAACAGCACCCGCTTCTCTAACCGCTTCGTGTGCAGACATGCCTTTTTTCATATAATCTACAACAAAATCAATAATTAACAATGAGTTGCGAACTACCACACCTGCTAATGCTATGACCCCAATCATCGACGTTGAGGTGAACGGCTCACCGACTATCCAGTGTCCGGGAAACACACCAATCAGCCCGAGTGGAATAGCCGACATGGCTATCAGCGGTATTTTAAACGAGGCATAATAACCAACCAATAATAGATAGATAAAGACCAAGGCAATACCGAGTGCACCTAACATGTCACGAAAAACATCTAAGGTTAAACGAATCTCACCATCCCAGAGTAATTGGTAGCCGTCAATCGTGTCGGGAGTAACTGGTTGTAATTGTAAATTACCCGTTGTTAACACTTCACCTTCACCCAATGACAGATTATCTAACCGTTGGTCTATATCCATTACTGCATACACCGGTGTGGTCTCACTCAGTTCTGCACCTACAAATGTCACGCGCTCATAATCCTTATGCAAAATTGGCCGATCTTGAGTATCGTTAACCACTTTGGTCAGTTCAGATAGCGGCACTTTCTTACCGACTTTATTGGTTAAATAAATGCTCGATAGAAGTGCAGGGTCAACCTGATGCTGATACGGGATATGGAGCCGTATTGGCACCACCTTCTTTTCTGATGCAATATGTAAGCGCCCCATCTCACCACCGCTGATCATTCGCCTAAGCGTCTGCCCTGCTTGCGCAACAGAAACGCCCGATAACGCCGCTTTTTCTTTATCAACGATGACACGAAACTGCGGCACATCAGCCACTTCAGAATCATGCACTTCAACAACGCCATAGGTGTCTTTAAATACCTTGCTCACTTTGGCTGATATTGCTCGAAGCTTTTCAGGGTTATTACCGTAGATTTCAGCTAAGACTGTTGCGCGTAAAGGCGGCCCAGGCAGATCTTCTGCTAATTGAATAACACTACCAGGGTAACGCTTCTGTATAGGTTCCATCAAAGGGCGTAACTGAGCGACGATATCAATAGAACTTATATCTCGCGTTTTTTTATCCGTTAAGTTCACCCTCACTTCAGCAACAAAAGAACCTTTTTTGTTACCCGCGCCCTTTAACAAACCATTAAAATCAATAACGCCGGTTTGCCCAATCCAGCTTTGATAATTAAGCACGTAAGCGTTTTCACGCAATAGAGTACCCACTTCCCGGGTAATCTGATCGGTCACTTCTATCGGCGTGAATTCCGGCATGTCAATCGTAATATTAAAGGTGTTCTTATTATCCTTTGGCAAAAAGACTAAAGGGATGCCACCTGCTGAAACTGGGCCACCCACACCCGCAGGGCGAATGAATTGCCAAGCTGGCTGCAACATGGATAACACAATAGCTAAGGCGATAACCCCTATTGTGATGTAGCGGTAACGCCGACGAGCTAATAAGGGCGTAATGATGTTGTAGTAAAACTGATGCAGCTTATCATTCTCGTCAGGCGTTTCTAAATCCTCCCCTTCACCCGGCTTAAGCCAACGGTTAGCAGCCCAAGGCGTAACAATATAAGCCACTAACAATGAAGCAAACATTGCCATTGGTACATTAAACGCAATCGGGAAAAAATACTGGCCCGCCATGTCCGTCACGACCACCAACGAACCAAACACCAACATAACGGCAAACGTCGCTAAATTAGTTGGGTTACCAATTTCGTTGGTCGCTTCAACGGTGACATCAACCTTATCCTTTAACCATAAGTTTTTATAGTGTCGATGAATATTCTCAATAACTACAATTGAAGAGTCTACTAACAACCCTAAGGAAAGAATTAAACCAAATAGAGTCACTCTATTGATGGTGACTCCAAATAAATAATCAGAACCCAGTGTCAACGCCAAAATAAAAGGTACGCTAATCCCGACGATAAGCGCTTCTTTAAAGCCTAAAAAAAGCACAATAACAACAAAAACAGAAAAGATAGCGATACCCAAGTGCTCAATCAAATTATTAACCGCATCATCTGCCTTTTTGCCATCATTTCGAGTGACAATAACATCCACGCCAGCAGGAATAAATTTCTCCTTCATTCGCTCAATTCTATCTAGCACATCATCCGCTACGTCTACCGAGTTCGTGCCCGTTTTTTTTGCAACCGCAATAGAAACAGCCTGCATTTCGGCAGAGTCGGTTGAACCAAAGCGTGGGTCTGCCGGGCCATAAGCAAATCTTGAAAGTTTATCTCGCTCTTGTCGAGGGCCGTCAATAACTTCAGCAACATCTTGCATGTAAATAGCTTGCTGATTAAAGCTACCTATTATGAGGTTTTTCACTTGCTCAGCAGATGTTAAAAATCCATCTAGGTAGATATTACTAATCGTTCGACTATGTGCTTGTGAACCTACTGGCGCTGAAAGGTTACTAGCCTGTAAAGAGACTTGCATTTGATCAAGCGTAATACCAAAAGCAAGCAACCTCTCAGGATCAAGCTCTATTCGAACCTCACGGTCTCGGCCTCCTTTAACATAAGCAACCGACACTTCTTGTAAACTACGTAAGCGGTCAACCATATGATCGGCTAAGCGTTTTAAGGCATAGTCATCATATTGATCAGAAGTTAAGGTGATCGCTACAATCGGCACATCGTCTACATCAACACTTCTAATCAAGGGCGCCGAGGCATCGGCAGGTAATTGATCTTGCTTTCCTAGAACTCGGTCGTAAAGCTTCACGAGTGACTCTTCCTTATCAAGCCCTACTTCAAACTGCACACTCACCACACCCATAGAGTTCAAGGCGGTTGCATAGGTATGATCAACACCGGGAATTTCTCGAATAATGCCTTCTAATGGATTAATTACCAGTTCTTCTATTTCGCTCGGCGTCGCACCCGGCATACTGACAAAAATTTCAGCTCCCGGCACCACAATTTGCGGGTTTTCCTCACGAGGCGTTAACAAAATAGCGATAATACCCAGCAAGACACAACTGAGCATAAATAACACCGTTAACTTGGAGGTAACGAAAGCATGCGCAACCCATCCCGCCGGATTTAATCGCT
>CAJXOJ010000050.1 GCA_913057515.1 uncultured Cycloclasticus sp.
CTTTGCAATTAGGGCAGCTACAATTCCATTGTGGAAAGCCGCCGCCAGCACCTGAGCCTAAAACACGAATTTGCATAAATTTAATAAGAGGAGTCAGTTAGAGTTCTAATCGATTTTATGGTAAAAGTTAATTAAACGGGTATTGAAATTTTTTTTCGTAATAAAGAAAAAACCTAGTTAAATGAGTAAGCTAATTAAAATGCTGCGCTATCATTCAGATTCTAAGAATGACCGTTAGGCATACGATAGTATTCTATCGTATCGTCTGATATAGGGGGTCATTATTAATTGTTCGGCAAAATTACCCTTTATAGCAACACTGCTAGGAGTAGCGAGTAAATACCATTTCTAAAGATAAACGCTACAAAGTCGGAGAGTGATTGTTCTAACTTTACAATAAAGAATAAAGGCTTCATTAGGTTGCAGTTTTGTGCTGAAACCTGATCTTGTATGTCGATATGGGAGGGCAGGGTTTTAGTTAACTCGTTTTATATATTGAGAAATATCAGCTTGACGCCCCCCGAATAGGTTTTAACCCGTAAGTAGTTCCTTTAGTGTATTTTGTGCTAATAATCTTTGTTTTTACCTGAAGGGTAGGCCCTTTCTTTGTAAGCACAGAAGATAATTTTCCTGAAAGTATTTTAACTTTAAACATTAATATCGCTTGTTCTAGCGGCCTTTCTAAATTGAAGGGTTTATCCTTTATAGAGGGTAAGCTAAATGATTGGCCAAAATTGAATCGAGCAGTAATTTGTGATGGTTTAAATTGAAGAGAACCGTTGTCTGTTGGAAACCTTTTCGAGGTGCGTAATTTTTCATGTCTTAAATAAGCATTACATTGGGCTATACTAAAATTACTTTGAACCCATTTGACGTTTATTTTGTTCCATGTATCGGTGTGGTTTTGAGGTGATTCAGCTAAACATTTTGTCAGTTTATTTTTTATTTGTTGTCCACAAAAACTTGGGTCGCTTTGGTGTGCCATTACACAACTCATTAAGTCGTCGCTGTTAGTCTTAATTCGTTGCTGACAGCTCTGCATCTTAGGTAAAAGTGATTGTGATAGAGCCTTAGTTAGTTTGGATTGGTGAGGTCTAAGGTTTTTTTTGTCATCCAAAATCGCACAACCGTCAGCAGGGACTGCATGAGTAGTATTGCCAACTTTAGCAACCATTACAGACGCAGGTATGTAGATAATCTCTGGTAACTTATTACTTTGTTCTAACATCCAATTTTTAAAATGTATGAGAGTATTTTCAAGATCATCATTGGAAAATTGTTGAGCGGTCGGATGAAAAAAATGTCCACCCATGGGTGATAGTTCGGATTTTTCATAACGCCAACGTGATGATAGCATTGTCCACCAGCTGTTATTATCAAGCTGATCTGACGCTAATTTAACAGCCAAAAAATCAACCAAGACGCTATTTAAGGTAATGTCTACAGGGAACTTAAAATTATTAGTAATCTCGAGATCTTCTGATGCTAGATACAGCGTTTTTTTGTCAGGTTGAGTGTTTTTAGCAGATTGAATGATAGCGGAAACCGGTTTTCTAACTTGAGAAGGTGGTTTTTGTTGTGGTTGTGTTGTAAACGATGTTCGTTTTCGGGTATTGCCAGTGAGTTTCTTTAAGGTTTTGGTGGGGACTATTCTTGCCGGCTCCGAAATATGAGAAGGGGAGTTTATAGAGGGGGCTAATTCTATTTCGTAAATTAAAATGGAGTCTTTATTAATAACTCCATTAGCGCTGTCTCCAAAACCAAGATGAGGTGGTACAAAAACTTTAATTCTACCACCAGGTTTTAACAATAATACCGCTTCAGACATGCCTTTAATTAAGCCGTTGGTGGATATAGTTGAAGGTGTGCCTGTGGCGTATTTTTTTGCAATAACTCTCCCGTTTTCCAAAGTGCCTTTATAATAGATATTGACGATATCGCCAGGACTTGGTTGCCTACCATGCCCTTGCGTTAGCATAATGTATTGCAAACCACTAAGTGTAGTGACGACATTTGGGTTTTTAGCATTGTCAGCCATAAATTTATCTGCAATGGCTGAATGAGGCTGAAGAGCATAAGGGATATAAGTTGACTCTGGCGCTTCAAGCACTGTTTTAAATGTATTGCGTCTAATATTTGAAGGCTGATTTAGCTCTTTTTCATTATATTTAATAAGGTTGGCTTCGAATCTTTTAATTTCTGGGCTCCTACAAGAATAATGTTGGATCATTTCGTCAATACCCCGATAAAGATCCGCAATCTCTAGTCTCTTCATGCCGGCATTAATACCATTTGCCACAGCGTAAAGTACGCCTTGTTTTTCGCATAATCTGTCACAAAGTGGAATGAATTGAGGGTTTATCGTGTATTCTGATTTTAGTTGAGAGGCTGGAATTCTATAGCCATCTTCATAGACTATTTCAGGGTAATTATATGTAAATGTGCGTTTGATAGCGCCCGGGTCAAAGCAATCACTAGGTCGTCGTTCGCCTGAGCGAGCCAAATAATACATGCTGATTTCCTCTAAAACCGTCATGTCCTTTTTGGTTGTTGAAAATGTCGAACCAAGCATTGAGAGAAAGACACCCATTGCGGCATCATTTTGATTGCTTTTTTTTATTTTTGAAAGATAGTACCAAGCAACTTCATTTTGGGCGATAAAATCACCTGTATAGATAGTATCTAAATATCCACCTCCGGCTAATGCTTTGAAAGGATGCCCTTGCTTTTTTGCTTCACTTCGATTTTCAGCGGCCTGAGTGGCGATCAAATTTTTGTCTTGTTTTTGTTTGGCTAAAGCTTCAGCACTTAAGTAACGCCCTGTAAGTTGTCCTTTATAGCTGACAGCAATTTTGCCAGCCTGACTTTTTTTACGAATAACATAGGAAAACGTTAGTCTATCCCAGTATCTGCCATTATGTTTTTTCCAATCTTCTTTATTGTTAAATCGTAAATTTGCACTAGGACTAAAACCACTATAGTGAGGGCAATGGTTTGCAATAATAGGAGATATTACTTTGTTAAAAAAGCGGATGTAGTCTTGATTTGTGTTTCCTCCAAAGATTAATGTATCTCTTTTATCATTCTCCACATCATAAAGAATATTAAGTTCAATGTTATCGCTATACTTTGTGTTGCTAGTTGAGCACCAATATGGAGAAGAAGGATAAATAGCATATTTATCTTGTTCATAGAGAGGTGTTAAGTTATCTATTTGTGCACTGGCTGCAGCGGATAGCATTAGCATGAAAAGTAGAAAGAAACGATGTTGGATTTTCATTACAACTCCATTTGATGTTATCAATTTTACTATGACAAGGTAATAGTCATTCGAGATTTTTGCCAGTAACCATTGAGGTAATAATTTGATATTGCTTGCCGAGATTGATGCCGTTACTGTGAAGTGGCATATTTATACATATGTTTGAATGAATATTTAATCGGCTACTCGGATATCCTTTTTCTTCAGACGGGGTGCTAATTTTCCACTATTAACTTGATAGATGCAGAACTAAGTATCTAGTTTTTTATAATGCAAAATGCTTTAAATAACCGTAATGGTAAGCTGATTTAAAACAAATTTTGAATTACCTTGTGATAAACAAAAGTTAACGATTAGTTTAAGAGACATAGATAGAGATGTTTTTTATAAAGCTCATTCCTTTTTTTTGAACTTTTCTGTTCTTTAAGCTTGATTTAAAAATAGGTAATGGAATTAAAATCAATGGAAAAAAATATAGCAAATTTAAAAGTATTGATTGTAGAAGACGATGACCTACTTGCAAACCAAGTGAAACGAGAAGTAACTAGTTTAGGCTGGGAGTTTGTCATTGTAGGAACTGTTAGAGCTGCACGAGCACAGTTTGCCAAGGTTGCTTTTGACTTGGTTATTCTTGATCGTATGCTTGGCGATTCGGAAGATGGTTTGGCTTTAATAAGATGGTTCAATGAGCTAGAAACTAAAGCGCCAGGCATTTTAGTTGCTAGTCGTTTAGGCGCTACTCATGATCATATCTTAGCACTAGATCTAGGTGCCGATGACTATATAAATAAACCTTATGATCTTGAAGAACTTAATGCGCGTCTCCGTGCTGTAGCAAGAAGGGTGCGGGGTAAGCGTGTTCCAGAGTCAGTTGAGGTTTGGGAAGGTATGGAAATTCGTACGATAAATCGCACAGCTCTTTGGCATGGAGAAGCAATCTCTTTACGACCTCAATCTTTCGAAATTTTAAAAGTATTAGTCTCACTAAAAGGCGAATATATAAGCCGAGATGTTTTATGGCGATCAGTATGGGAAAGCTATAAGAGCTTGCCACCTCAAGAAACGGTGATTAACACAGCGCTAAGTAGACTTCGAGGGAATTTATCAGTACTCCCGGATGCGCCCTTAATTATTAATAATCGCTTAGGGTATCGCTTAACGCTTAAAAAAGCAGATAACCAGGAGTGATTAATATTTCAAAAAAACCTAAACGAATGTTTCGGGCAATTCACCTTTTATTAGTGACCTTGGTGTTACTAACAACGTTGATAACAGTTTTTAGTCTTAAAGTGTTGACGGATAATATTGTCAAAAGTGAGCTGCAAAAAAATACGGTTTCTCTCTCTCCTGATAAAAAAAAGTATTTTTACTATGAGCTTGAACAAGCGTATTTGCTTAAAAGTAAGGAAGTATTCTCTAATATTGCGACAACGATAGGAATTGTTGCGGGAGTACTAACATTACTTGTTCTTTTTGTTAATAGGCAATTTAGCCGCAGAGTTGAGCAAATGAATAAGGTGCTATCTAAGGTTCAAAGTGGAATGTTTAACAAAAGAATTGCGGAGAAAGAGATCAATAAAAAAGATGAGCTCGCTGAGTTAGCGCGGTATATAAATAGAGCGTTGGATGAAAATACGCGGCTGATGATGGGGCTTGAGGCAGTAAGTCAAATGGCTGCACACGAAATAAATAAAGAACTTAGTCACCTTCACGAGTTGGCTACTAAAAAAGATCAACTTGAAATGGCTGACTCAGCGAAAGCTCTTCTTATTCTATTACGAGAAATTTTAGAGCTTTCGAAGATTGAGTCTAGTACGGATAGTGTAATGCGTGAGGTGGACTTATGCGAAATAGCCTTAACAGCAGCAAAGCTATATCAAGATGCTTTCGATGATGCTCAACTGGAGCTCGTTAAGCCTGAAAATTCCGCGAAAATACTTGGGCAGGAGAATTTGTTAATCAATGCCATCACAAATCTACTTAATAATGCATTGAAGTATGCACCTGCTAACAGTCAAGTGGCTATTGACGTCTTTATAGATAATGGTAGGGCTGTAGTTGCTGTTTCAGACTCAGGGAGAGGTGCTGATTCAGATGATTTAAATACAATTTTACAACAAGCGCAACAAGGGAAAGTTGCCGGATATGGGTTTGGACTAAGGTTTGTGCAAGCTGTAGCTATTCGGCATGGAGCAAAATTACACATCGAAAATACGAGACCAGGGTTTAAAGTTTCTTTGCAGTTTCCATTGGTTCGGGTCAGTAGTTTGAGTTAATTCTTTGAAGAACTGCCGAAAAAAAACGCAATAATAATGAGATATGGGGGTAACGAGTCAATGAATATTTCTAGATTCACATGAAAGATCTGTTTGCAGTCATAAGCCTGATAAATAGTAAACAATGTATTAATCAGTCCGAAGATAAGAGTTTTTTATTTTAAGAAGTGTAGATATTAAGAGCTTTAAATTGCCTTGTTTGTGTCGGGTGGTTGCATTCATTTTTAAATAACCGAAATGGTTACTTGTAGTTAATCTACGTATTACATATTGTTAGTTCTAATAAATAACTGTATTCTTTTTTTCAGTTATGCTTTTAAAAACTTTTGAGTTACAAAAAGTTAATACAGTGAGTTTGTTTAGTTAAAAAGGATTTTATCTATGGTTACGTCTAATAAAGTATTTTATTTTTGCGTACAGCTTAATAAATGCTTGTTTTGTTTGTTATTTTCTCTCTTGTTTTCTGTGTCATCGGCTTTTGCCAACAATCCTACAAAAACTACTGACCAGCCGGTTAAGCAATGGGCTGATAGCGTAGTCCAAGTTCTTGCCTATAAAGGCGATCAATTATTGAATCAAGGTAGCGGAGTCGTCGTCACAACAGATGGCGTAGTGATAACGAGCGCGCATTTATTAGCGTATGCGGATCGAGTTGTTCTTCAAGGTGATGACAGTCTAAATAAAAGCGCAGCTATTATTTCCAAAAATGAGGTTACTGATTTAGCAATACTTCGCTCAAGTACTTTACAGCAGGAGCCTGTAAAAATTGCTTTAAACTCTGTATCAAATAATGATTCATTAGAAATTGCAGGCTACTGGAGCTTGTCAATAGAAAAGGCAAGAGGGTCGTTCTTTAGCTTTTCTAAGCGGCCTAAGTTTGTTGCTTCGGAGCTCCATAATAAAAGTTTCGCTAAGGCCCTTTTAAACGGGTCTGGTGCTATTGATGGGCGCTATAGTTTGATTGCTTCTATTGGTAGAGGAGGGTATGGCGCACCGGTAGTTAATCGGTGTGGTGAGTTGCTTGGAATCGTGAGCCCAAAGAGAGAGATGACTTTAAAGCAACTTTGGAAACCTCATCTGCCAACAGGTGTTGAGGTGATTGATATCAGCATACTCACTGCAGAATTATCGGCATCAAACATAGTAACAAAAGTTGCAGATAAGCCTTGTTTAAGTGCTATAGAGCAACAAGCACAGGCACAAATAAAACAACAGGCACAAATAAATAAGGCTAAGAAAAAAATAAAAGAGGCGGAAAAGCAAGTTGAGAAAGAAAAACAGGCCAGGAAAGAGGCGGAAAAAGGTCGTAGTGATATCACTGAGATTGTTTCTAATATAAACACAAAAGCAGAAAGTTTAGGCACAGAAAATATCGAAATAAAAGAAGATAATAAAATTCTTTTTTGGTCTGTTGTCGGCGCAATAGCCGTTGCCATTTTTATCATTTTATTGCTACTGATTAATAAGAAAAAAAGCTCACGGCTAGCAAAAGAAGAATTGAAAGCAGCAACAGCTAGCTTTGGCGACTGTCGGTTTGAGGGGGTTGATTCTTCAGGTGCACCGGTGGCTTTTATTGTTTTAGGAAAGGACTTAATGCAACGAAAAAAGGGTCTAGTTGTTGGCAGAAATCCTGATCTTTCCCAGGTAGTGATTGCAGATGACACTGTCAGTCGAGAACATGCTCGGTTATTTGTTAAAGACAACCGTTTAAATATTATCGACCTGGGCTCTACTGGTGGAACACAAGTAAATAAGCAACCGGTTGGGCCTGAGGGTTTAATTATTATCGCTGGAGATATAGTAGAGTTTGGTGAAGTGCGATGTACGTTGAGTATCTTAGGAGGTATTTAATGCGCTTGATTCCATTGATGTATGCTTTAAATCGCTGGCAATTAAAGCTAATAAGTCTAGTTATATTACTAATACCCATTTACGCATATCCTTCATATGCATTCGCGGAGAGTAAAGCTTTTACAACATCGATTGTTAAAGTGCATACAGTATCTTTTCGTAAAGGCAAAGTATCGGGCACAGGGCATGGAACTGGGTTTGTAATAAATAATGGTGGTTATGTTGTTACTAACAATCATGTGGTTCAGGGTGGAGCTTTATTTTCTGTCGTGCCAGATGGACAATCCCTTGGGTTGGAAAGCATTATAAAAAGGCCCAATGCTGAGGTTATTTGGAGCTCTTCTGATCTGGACTTAGCTATTTTATTGATTAAAAAAGATGCATTGAGATCATTGCAGTTATCACCAATTACGTTAACAAGCAATTTGCCAGAAAAAGGTAAAGCTGTTCGTGCTGTTGGGTTCCCTGGCGTTGCGGACTCAAAAACAATAAGAACCTCTGATATTGTTGCTGAATCAACATTTAGTTCTGGTGTGCTAGGGCGACTTATAGAAAATGGTGTTTGGAGGAAAGGAGGCGCGCCTTTAAGGCTAGTTCAGCATAGTGCATTTATAAATAAAGGAAATAGCGGTGGACCATTAATTGATGGTTGTCAGAGAGTGATAGGTATCAATACTCAGGGTGCATTTGATACTGTATATGATAATAAAGGCCGTAAAACGGGTGGAACTTTTGCGGCCGGTTTTTATTATGCAACCGATGTTCGTGAGTTGGTAAAAATTCTGAGTGGAAGGAATATAACTTACACGCTTGATGACGATGAGTGTCTAAGCTCTGACGAAAAGCTGAGCGGGGTAATTAAAGAAGGTTTTATTATAGCTGCAATAGGCTTTGTGATGATGAGTTTACTGGTGCTTTATGCAATGCGAAGCCCATCAGGCAAAAAAAAGGTTGCTCGTGTCATCGAAACATATTCTAGGTCTATACCTTCATCTAGTTCAAAAAAAGCTGAGGCTACTCAAAAAGCGAATAACTATAGTGCCGATGTATCAAAATCAAAAGCTAGTTTAATTCTTGATGGTTATGGTGATGATAATCGACGATATAGAATAGTAATTAATGTTGATGAGTTATACAAAGGTGAAGTTATTGTTGGCCGAGACCCTAGCAATAGGAAATATGCGATAGATGATGACAGTATATCAAGGCAACATTGTGTATTTTACGCCCAAGGAAATGATTTATTTATTCGAGATATGGAATCGACTAATGGTACATACGTAAACGGACGGCAGCTAACCGCTAAAGAAAGTGTCGCTCTCAATAATGGTGCGAATGTTAAATTGGGATCGGTTTCGTTTAAAGTGATAGCTGGTTAATGGGTTTTATATTTATTAATAAATGGAGAGTAATAAATGAAATTTAATAGATCGCTGTATCTCATTTTGTCGATAATCGTTGTACTCAGTGGTTGTGCGGGGATGACAGAAGAACAAAAGTCGAGCATAAGCAAAGTTGTTGGTGGTTTAGGTGGTGGTGTTCTTGCCGCCAAGCTTGCAGAGAATGTTGACAACCCTTTGGTTCGTGCAGCGATTGTTATGGCTGGGGCAGCAGCGGGGACCTATATTGGCGATCAATTTGCTAAGGTTTTGAGTTCAGAAGATCAAAAAAAGCTATTTGCAGCCCAGCAACAATCAGCAGCAAGTGGAAGACCGGTGGCTTTCTCAGGTGAGCAGGGCGTTACAGGGCAAGTTAGAGTCGTCGATAGTGTGCCAGAAACAAGGCAAGATAAAAATGTCAAAGTTAGGGTTTTAAAAGATAGAGTTGAAAAAACCCCTCCATTAAAGTTAGTCGGCGCAGCTTATAGCCCTAACTCTCGAATTAATGTGCGTAGTGGTCCGGGAACAGACTATAAAACCGTTGCTAAATTATCGGGAAATGAATCTGTACAAGTAATAGGCGAGGCGCTACCAGATAAAAAGTGGTTTTTAATTTCTCAGTTACCAGATGGCACCGCTAGTGGTTATGTTTATAGCCCTTTAATGCACCCTTCTAATGAACCAGTAAACTATACGCAAACATCTACTAGCTCCGTGTCCGAAGTAAATGTACAAGCAAGCGGTGTTTGTAAAACTGTGCGTCAAGAGGTGACGACATCAAAAGGCGTGCTTACAGAAGATATTAGAGTATGCCAGCAAGGAAATGGAATTTGGAAGTTAGCTTAGTTAACTTAAATAATATGGGTGTTTAAATTGAATAAAATATTGCATTTTTATTCCTTAAAGTGGCGATCATGCTTTTTCTTTTTGATCCTCTCCACTATGAGTTTAAATGCTTTTTCTGCTACACCAGTTATGTCTCATTTAGGAATGAATGCCTATTTACTGAACATAGATTGCCGGTCAGCTTATGAAGCAAAATTCGATATTCAATCACAAGACCCAAGGGTTTTTGATGGGGATAGAGTAGAGTTGCAGCGATTAATTGGGCAACTTCGTGCGGTTGTCAGTATCGACTGCCCATCTATTAGACGAATTACTGTCAAAGGAACGGTAAATAAGAAGCTTTATTTTGCGGGAGCCAGTGAAAAAGGCTGGAACTGGAAAATAATAGGCTTATTTGCAAAACCAAAATAACATATGAAATTCTGACACATAATGGATAACCAAGACCGCATTCAAAATAATGAAGCCGTATCGCCAACGCAAGTACTTCCTAAAGGCTACCAACTAGACGATTATATTATTGAGAATGAAATCGGCTCGGGAGGTTTTGGGATTACTTATAAGGCATTTGATCAGCAATTGAATCGGTATGTAGCTATAAAGGAGTACTTTCCTTTTAATTTAGCTGCTCGAGACCATGCCATGCATGTTTCTCCCAAAACACGTGTTCTTGAAGATGTTGATGAATATAGTTGGGGCTTGAGTCGGTTTATTCAAGAGGCTAGAACATTAGCTCTTTTTGAACATGCAAGTATTATTCGTGTTATTCGTTTTATAGAGAGAAACAATACAGCTTATATCATCATGGATTTTGCAGATGGCCGTGATGTCTCTGATGTGATTCAAAAAGATGGTCTACTATCAGTTGCTGAAGTAAAAAAAATAATTGTACCAATTGCTGAGGGGCTGGTTTTTGTTCATTCGGCTGGCATGCTTCATCGCGACATAAAGCCTGGAAATATACGTGTTAAAGATAATGGAAGCGCTGTCTTGATTGATTTTGGTGCAGCTCGGCAAGCAATTGGTGTTCGTTCACAGTCAATTTCTACAATACTGACACCTGGTTACGCGCCCATTGAACAATATTCAACACGAGGAAATCAAGGACCGTGGACTGATATTTATGCTCTAGCAGCCGTATCTTATGTGTGTTTAACCGGTGAAAACTTATCGCATTTTGAAGCGACCGAACGCATACGAAACGATACATTGCCAACGCTTGTAGATCGCTTGGAAGATGAAGATAAGGGGTTTCTTTCTGCTTTAGACTGGGCCTTATCACCAGAAGAAATAGATAGACCGCAAACAGTTAATGAATGGTTAGATGTAATAAAAAAAGGTGTTGGTTTAACTCAATCTTCACAGGGTAAAGAGAGTCAGGCAACAAAGAAATTAGATAAAAAAGAATTAGTTAAACACCAGCATAGAGAGGTAAAAAGTAAGGCTAAACCTGCCAATATTGAAAAGAGTTTTAATATGAACGCGGTTATTGCGATCATTGGAGTCTGCGTTGGTCTAATAATGGTCTATATGGCAAGCAATATTGGAAGTAAAAAGAGCAATGAGCAACTAGTTAATGCTCCGTCTATTAAGCCGAAGGTCGAGCAAAAAGTTAGAGAGTTAAACAGTGACTCAAGGGGTAATTCGGTTGTTCCTAATAAAGTAGCCCAAGCCCCTTCTGAACAACCTAACAAATTTTCATCTGAGCAAGAAAAAAGGGATTTTACGGTAGCCTCTAAGATCAATACCGATGAGGCGTTTACAATTTATACAAGACTGTATCCGAATAGTAGATATCGGAAAACAATCGCAACGCGACGCTGATGACAGTATAGGAGAAAATTATGTCAAATGATGATAGTACAAAAGGTGGTTTTTTTAATAACCCAACTCGGAGAGTTGGGAGTGAAGCAGGGGCATTTGCAACTATTAAGAAAGGTGGAGCATCGGAGAGCCTCCCGGCCGATACAGATGATGCTTCACAGGGTATTAAAAGCTCGGATACTAATCCTGTAACAAGAAGAGTGCGACCGACGACTTCGAATAACGAAGTAGCATCAGAAAGCACACTTACTAACAGCGCTAATCGTTATCATCCAGAGTTTGTTGTGGGCTGGCTTGTAGTAGTGAAAGGACCGGGAAGAGGGATGAGTTTACCACTTGGGTATGGGCTGAACTCTATTGGGCGTGGTGAAAAAGCGGGCGTAAAACTTGATTTTGGTGATGAAGAGATTTCTAGAAATGCCCACTGTCAAATAGCTTATGACCATAAGAATAAAAAGTTTTATATCCAGCATGGTGGCGGTCAAAACCTAACCTATTTAGAAGACCAACCTGTCTTATCATCTTGTGAGCTGAATAATAATATGACTATCTCAGTTGGTAGCACCACACTTAAATTTGTACAGTTGTGTGATGATGCTTTTGATTGGGAGTTAAGTTAGGCAAAGCAGCATGGAATTAAAAATACAGGGTAATATGATTCAAGGAAGTCGAGACTACCAAGAAGATTACTATGAGATATGTACCGAGCAGTTCAAAGGCTTGAATAGTTGTTTGGTTGTTTTGTGTGATGGTATGGGGGGGCATAGTGGAGGAGCGCTTGCCAGCCATATCGTCGTTACGGCTTTTGTAAATGAATTTATTACCTCGACCAAGCTTACGCCATCAGATGCCTTGGCAAAGTCATTATCAGAGGCCCAGCTTGCCATCAAAGCTGAGGTAAATGATAACGCTGCACCCCCTGATATGGGCACAACACTCGTGGCTATTTATGTTAGTGATAGTGATTTACATTGGTTAAGTGTGGGTGATTCCCACCTTTATTTATATCGAAAAGGGGAGGTTATAAAACTAAATGAAGACCATTCTATGGCTGCTGTGCTTGATGGCCTAGTTGAAATTGGTCGTTTAGAAACAGAAGAGGCTTTATCTGATCCGCAGCGGAGTGCTCTAAGAAGCTACGTTTCGGTTGATGATATTCCTTTAGTCGATATTCAAAGTAAACTAAATTATTTATCTTCTAAAGATAAGTTGGTTTTAGCTTCAGATGGCTTAGATACTATAACGTTAAAAGACATTGAAACTATAATAGATAAGAATAAAAATAAATCACCAGACTTTATTTCATCAAAACTCTTAACTGCCGTTGAGTTTGCTAAAGCACCTAACCAAGATAATGCTTCGGTTGTTGTTGTTTCATTAAGTAAAGGCTTTTGGTTTTAGCTACAAGGTGAAGTGCTAAATTTAATAATGTTGTTAGAGTATTAAAACCTTCGAGATGTTGAAATCAGTTGTCCCTGAAGGTTAAGCATTGAGAGCTTGTTTATTAGGAAGGGGGGGCAAATTAGCCTACCAAAATCTCTATCTGTGACTGAACACTGGGCCTACTAGTCTGAGGCTGTTAATATGACTTTAAAGCCTTTCATCCTCAAGGTTATTGAATTTATAGCATTATAAAGGGCTCTTATAAGGACCCTTTTTAATGCCTGTCTGTATTTATCGGTTATAAATGTACATCGTTACTTCAAAACCGAAACGTAAGTCTTTGTATGTTGGTGTTTCCCACTTCATGTTGGATCTCCTGCGGTTATATTTTTTTAATATTTATTATA
>CAJXOJ010000051.1 GCA_913057515.1 uncultured Cycloclasticus sp.
AGTAGCCAAAGCTGTTTTTTATTGCGGGTATTCAAGCTTATTTGGCGATGAACTGCCCATTCTCAAATGTGCCTACAGTGATATTGCCATTGGCCTCTATTTGCTCCAGATAACCGGGGTGGTTTGTTGATGCTTGATAGCGGACAGCGCTTTCAGTCACACGATTGCTTAAAGTGTTGTCTGTTCGTTCGCGCTCTAGTGCGTCAAACACATCGCTGGGATTAATGTTTGGGCTATACACCGGTTCGATTTTAATTTTAGTTAACCCAGAAACCACGGATAACAAAACGTCTGGGTCAAGTGTGGATGATACTGAACGGCCTAGCTCGGCCCAATATTCAATTTGTTCGGCAGCACTGCGATGAAAACGCTTGGCGGTTAAGCCAGCGGCTTGCATTAAATCATTTTGTAAACGAATGGGAGACGATGCTTTTGCCATGTGAACCTCTTAGTTTCGAAAACAGGCTGTAATTGTAGCACAATGCTACAAAATAAATAAAAGCAATGTGATGGTGACTTTTATTATTTGCCGCCCAATGTGGAGCTATCTAATTAGTTTGTAAAGTGGGCTTCAAGTGGCTCCAAATCTTTTCTGCAATAATCGGCTGAGCTTTTTCATTTGGGTGTAGTTGGTCGGCTTGCATCATGTCGGGTTTGAGTACGACGTCCTCCAAAATAAACGGTATAAAAGGAATATTCATTTCCTCTGCCAGTTCGAGGTAGTTATTGTAAAACAGCTCGGTATAGCGTTTGCCATAATTAGAGGGGATGCGCATGCTGAGCAATATTACTTTTGCACCTGACTGTGTGCTGCGTTTAATCAGCTCACGTAAGTTTTTTTTAATTAAAATGGGTGAAAAACCACGTAATCCGTCGTTTGCACCTAATTCTAATAGAACTAAATTGGGTTTGTGTTGCTCTAAGGCCTTGTCGATACGTGCCAGCCCACCGGCTGTGGTGTCGCCGCTGATACTTTGGTTGACGAGGGTGTGTGGATAGCCCTTGTCATCCAATGTTTGTTGTAAGAGGTTTACCCAACCTTTTTCTTCGGGCATATTATAGGCGGCGCTGATACTGTCGCCAAATACAACAATCGTGTTGGCGGATAAAACCGTTGAGAAAGTTGTTAAAACTACCAGTAACACCATTAAAGTGAAATGCAGCAGAAATGCTTTTCCTTTTGCTTTAATGCGATCTGCTCGTTGGGCATAACTGATGCTCTGTGGGAATAAAACTAACCTAGCCATATTGGACCTTATTTAATGTTGAAAAGTAACGAAGTGATTATTGAAACTGAAAACCTCGGTAAAACCGTTCCTATCGCAGACGGTGATCTGAGTATTTTATCATCTGTTAACTTAACGATTACTGAAGGAGAAAGTATAGCGATTGTAGGAGCTTCTGGCTCGGGCAAATCGACTCTTTTAGGGTTGTTAGCGGGCTTGGATGAGCCAACCAAGGGTCGTGTTGCGTTAAATGGGCAAGAGCTGACCGCCTTAGATGAGGATGGCCGTGCAGAAGTGCGTAATAAATGGGTCGGTTTTGTATTTCAGTCATTTCAATTAATGCCACGTTTAACCGCACTTGAGAATGTGATGTTGCCATTAGAGTTGCGCGGTGATAAAGGTGCTGAGCAAACGGCAGTGAACCTACTTAAGCGTGTGGGGCTTGAACATCGTTTACACCATACGCCTATGCAACTATCGGGCGGCGAGCAACAACGTGTAGCGTTAGCGAGAGCCTTTGTAACTGAGCCAGCTATTTTATTTGCCGACGAACCGACCGGTAATTTGGACAGTAAAACAGGTGAGCAAATTATTGAGTTATTGTTTGAGCTAAACCAAGAAAAACACACTACGTTGGTATTGGTAACGCACGATAAGTCATTAGCTGCACGTTGCCAACGTACGCTACACATTGAAGCGGGGCAATTGACGTGAATCGACTTGGCTTAGCTTTTCGGTTATTAAAACGCGATGCACGCAGTGGCGAGCTAACCTTATTGGTGATGGCGTTGATTATTGCGGTTAGTAGTTCTACGGCGATTAGCCTGTTTGCTGACCGCATGCACCGAACGATGAATACTCAAGCGGCGGAGTTTTTAGCGGCAGACTTGGTCATTAGAAGCGGGGAACAGCTTCCGGTAGAGTGGCTTGATAAAGCGCGTGAGCTGGGTTTGAAGCAAGCTCGAACGGCTGAATTTTCTACCGTTTTAATTGAAAACGATGAACTGTTACTGGTGGGCGTAAAGGCGGTTAGTCCGCTGTATCCTTTGCGTGGGGAGTTAAAAACAACGCAGGCAGATTATAGCTTAGAAACGACTCATAGCAATGGCCCAAAAGTGGGTGAGGTATGGTTGGATGCGCGTGTTTTATCAACCTTAAAGTTAGCCTTAGGCGATCAGTTGATGGTGGGCGAGAAGCCGTTAACGGTGAGAGAAGTGATTGTTTATGAGCCTGATAAGCGTGGCGATTTATACAGTCTTTCACCACGGGTGATGATGAACGATGCCGACTTGCAAGCGACACAGATTTTACAACCGGGTAGTCACTTGCATTATTTCTTTCAATTTAGTGGTCAGGCGGAGGCGTTAAATAACTTTAATGCGTGGGTAAAACCGCTATTGTTGCCATCACAACGTTTGATGGATGTGCAAGAAGATCGGCCAGAACTCGGTAGTGCGCTATCTCGCGCTGAGCGTTATTTAGGCTTATCAAGCATTATTGTTATTTTAATTGCCGGCGTGGCGATTGCGATGTCTACCCGGCGTTATAGCGAACGGCACTTCAATGCGACGGCGATTTTGCGTTGTTTGGGCTGTAAGCAAAACGATATTCTAGTGCTTTTTTTGTATCAGTTTTTTATGTTAGGGCTGCTAGCATGTTCAATCGGTTCGTTGGTGGGCTGGGCAACCCAAGAAGTGTTATTTGAATTATTAAGAGAGTTATTACCGGCTAAAGTAGCTGCGCCGAGTTTGATTGCGGTGATGTTAGGTTTTATGACTGGGTTTGCCATTTTAATTGGTTTTGCCTTGCCACCCTTGTTACGTTTGAAAAAAGTGTCGCCATTGCGTGTATTACGGCGTGAATTAGAGCCACTATCCAGTAGCGCCTGGTTAGTGTATGGGCTTGCGTTGTTGTTAATTTCTGGCTTAATTTGGCGCTACACACAAGACTACCAGTTAATGTTAGTGATTATTGGTGGGGGCTTGGCTACTACGTTGCTGTCAGGGCTTTTGCTGATGGGCATGTTGAAGCAGTTGCGTAAAATATTGCCGCACGTAAGTTTAAGTTATCGGTTGGGCTTGCAAGGTGTATTAAGAAATCGAATGGCTAGTGTGACGCAAATTCTGGCGTTTAGTATTACCCTGTTAGCGATGCTGTTGAGCTTTACCGTGCGAAACGATTTGATACAAGATTGGCAGCAACAATTACCCGACGATGCGCCAAACCATTTTGCGATGAATATTTTGCCCGATCAAGTGAGTGCTTTCAAGCAGCAACTGGAGCAGCAAACTATAGGTGCGGCGCAGTTCTATCCGGTTGTGCGAGGGCGTTTAGTCGGTATTAATGACGTGCCGGTACAGCAAATAGTAAGTAAAGACTCACAAGGCGAGCGTGCAACGCATCGTGATTTGAGTTTAACCTGGGGTAATAGCTTGCCCAGCGATAATAAAACGATTGCTGGTAATTGGGCTGGGGCGAAACAAGGTGAGGTGTCGATTGAAAGCAAACTAGCAGAGAGCTTACAAGTGACGCTGGGCGATAAGCTAACATTTAGTATGGGTAGCGAACAGTTGGAGACCGTGGTGACGCACATTCGAAGTGTGCAATGGGACACCATGAAGCCAAATTTCTATATGATATTTGCTGATGGAACGCTCGATAACTACCCAGCAACGTATATCACTAGTTTTTATTTGGCTGAGGAGAATAAGAAGGCATTAAGCAGTTTAGCGAAACAATTTCCGAGTATGACGTTATTGGAAGTTGATGCGCTTTTGAAGCAATTTAAAACTATTTTGAGCCAGCTTACAGCGGCGGTTAATTATTTGCTGTATTTTGCCTTGCTGGCCGGTTTTACAGTGTTATTTGCGTCAGTATATTCGACCTTAGATAACCGTGTTAGTGAAGGTGCCTTGATGCGTACCTTAGGTGCTCATCGCAGTTTGTTAAATCAGGCGCACTGTGTTGAGTTTTCACTTATTGGCGTGTTATCGGGCTTAATGGCAGTGCTGATGTTTGAGTTGGTATCATTTGCTTTGTATCGCTATGTATTGCACATAGACTTTCAGTTTAATTGGTTGTTGTGTTTGCTTACACCTGTCGTTAGTGCCTGCTGTGTGGTACTAGCAGGGCTATGGGGTGTAAAAGATGTCGCTAACAAACCACCCATGTGGGTATTACGAGATAGCCAAAATTAAAGGCTTTTTATAAAAAACTACGGGCGTAGCTTTGTCGTTAAATCACTTCACGCCTACTTTGAATAAATGGATGAGTTTATGGCATGCTAGATGAGCAAATTTCCAAGGTCTGGAAAGTTGGAACGAAATGTGAAAAATGTGCCATTCGAAATATGGTTTTATTTGCCGATTTAACGCGCGAAGATTTTGATTTAATGCATCAGCCAATCCATGATTTTGAATTAAGAGTGGGTGAAACGTTGTATAAAACAGAGGATGATCCCTTGCATGTTTTTACACTTCGTTCGGGGTTAATTAAACTGATTAGTTACTTACCGGATGGCAGCCACCGAATTGTTAGAATTATAAAACAAGGTGATGTAGTGGGTCTTGAGGCAATGAGCGGTAAGCCCTACCTTCATCATGCGGTTGTGTTGGAAGTGGCAACGGTATGTAAAATTCCTGTTAGTTTAATTGATAAATTGAATGAGAACTCACCTCACTTATCTAAACAACTAATGCTGCGCTGGCAAAAAGTTATATCTGACGCTGATGTTTGGCTTACCAAGTTGTCGGTAGGACTAGCTAATCAACGAGTTGCATCTTTGTTGCTTTATTTGGCTGAAGGCGCCAATAAAGATAAATGTTTTTTACCTTGCCGAGAAGACATCGGTGCTACCTTGGCGATTTCGCCTGAAACAGCTAGCCGTGTTATCGCAAGTTTTAAGCGAGAGGGTTGGGTAAAATCGCTGTCTCCTTATAGAGTGGCACTTAATTCAGATGCATTGGCTGAACTTTTAGACTTATAGGTAATACTTACCGCTTAGTTAGCAGCGTTAATGCGGCTCAAGATAGTCAATAAAAGGCGGTTAAGTTCTAAGTTTGTATTCTAAGGGTAATGTATTATTTTTTTAACCCTATTCTTATTAAGAACAAGGCTAAGACAGATAGCCGCCGATTTGGGGCTGGGGCACTGGCTTGGAATCGAGTATGATTCGCTATTATTTTGATTGATAAGCCAAGCTATGAAAAATTTATCCTTACAAGAGCAGTTATTAAACGCCGGGCTAACCAGTAAATCTAAAGCGCATAAAGTTAATACAGCTAAGCGTAAAAAGGTTCAGCAAAAGCAAAAGAATAAAGTTGAGGTGGTTGATGAGGCGGCCTTGTTGGTACAAAAAGCGAAGGCCAAGCAGCAAGAAAAAGACAGGCTGTTGAATGCAAAAGCAAATGAAGAGGCTCAAAAAAAGCAAATTTCTGGGCAAATAAACCAGCTCATTAATATGAATAAGCTCGCCAAAAATGATGATGGCGTTGCGTTTAACTTTACCGATAACAAAAAAATAAGAACAATCTACATCAGCGAAGCTTTACGCGAAAGTGTGGTTAAAGGCACGGCAGTTATCGTTAAATTTGTTAAAACCTATGAAGTGGTGCCAGCGCCCATTGCTGGGAAAATAGAGGTCCGTGATAAAAGCCGAGTGATTTATTTAGCCGATACAGATACAAGCAAAACAGATGATGAGTATGCTGATTTTGAAGTACCAGATGATTTAATGTGGTGATGCCATCAGATGCGGAGATAATTAAGCACTGCCAGCGATGGGTGTTGGAGCTTATTGTTGGTTTAAACTTTTGTCCATTTGCTAAATCTGTCGTGGTGAACGATAGCGTTCGTTATAAGCTGGTTAATGATCGAGATATGGCCGCGTGTTTAATGGCGTTAAGTGATGAGATGAATCACTTGATTGCCGATGATACGGTAGAAACAACATTAATGGTTTTTTCGGTAGGTTTTGAGTCGTTTGAAGGCTATTTAGATTTGCTTGATATTGCCAATGAACTACTCGTTGACGAAGGGCATGAAGGCACTTTCCAGTTAGCGAGCTTTCACCCCGATTATTGTTTTGATGGTCAGCCTTATGATGATGCGGCAAATTATACTAACCGTTCGCCTTACCCTATTTTGCATATTATTCGAGAAGCGAGCCTTGAAAAAGCCTTGGCGGATGTGTTGAGTCCTGAGGATATACCCAATAGAAATATTGAGTTTGCGAGAAATAAAGGCTTGGAAGAAATGAAAAGCTTGCTTGGTTCTTGTGTAAAAGGTTAAAAAACCTTTTACACTCTTTTAAAGTTGAACGCTGGACTATACTCAAGGAAGGGGCAGGGCTGTAAATTTAAATAATAAGGAAATTAGGTGGTTGAACCTTGGGTTTAGAGTGTATCAATTTTAAGAAAGCTAAAGCGGTATTGCTTCTATGCTTAGTTCTTTTTTCAACAATAGGGCAAGCTGGGCAACCATTAGATAAAGTGTCGCTGCAATTGAATTGGAAATACCAGTTTGAATTTGCAGGCTTTATTATGGCGAAGGAAAAAGGCTTCTATGAGGACGAAGGACTAGATGTAGAGCTTCTTGAATATCAAGAAAACACCCAAATAGTTAATGCCGTGTTGGGCCAGCAGGCAAAATACGGCTTGCTAAATTCTAGTATTGCTATTGCTGAGAAAAAAATTCTACCGACCGTGTTGATGGCTACTTACCTTCAACAGTCACCTTTGGTGATCGTTGCGTCAAAAAATATTAAACACCCCGCAGATTTGATTGGAAAGAAATTGATGGGGGCAGAAGAAGAATTAAGGTTTGGTCTACTTGCTCTTATGCTTGATTATTTTTCTGTCAATAAACGAAATACACAGTTCATACCACACTCATTTAGCATAAAAGACTTTGCTGAGCATAAAGTTGACGCCATGACGGCTTATAACACCAACGAGGTGTTTGAATTGGATCGGCAAGGCATTGAATATAATACCCTAGATCCGCAGGATTATGGCTTTTCAATAACAGCTCTTAACTTATTCACGTCCTTTCCTGAAGCGACAAACCATCCTGAACGAGCGCGTAAGTTTATTGCTGCTTCAAATAAAGGTTGGAGATATGCTATTGACCACCCTGATGAGGCGGTACAAGTTATTATTAAACAATATAGCTCAAAGAAAAGTGTAGAGGCATTAAAGTTTGAGGCGGCAGTTGTTAAAAAACTAATGTTGCTAGATTTTTTTGAAATAGGTGAGGCAAACAAAGATTTATCATTACGGCTTGTTAAGCAGCTTAAGAAAGCTGGCTTACTGATGGAGTCGGAGCAATTAGGAGCCTTTTTATTTAAAGATGTAGTGGATGATTTTTCTCTCAATAATGATTTTACAGAAGAGCAATTACTTTATTTGAATGCAAAAAAAGAAATCACGATGTGTGTTGACCCTCAATGGATGCCATTTGAGGGAATAGAGGGCGCTAAGCATATAGGTATAGCCGCTGATGTAATAAAAGGGTTTGAAAAGCTGCTGCCTATACCCATTGTTCTCAATGTAACGGACTCATGGGCTAGTTCTATTGCGAAAGGGAAAACGCGTGAGTGTGATATTTTTTCATTGGTTGCTGAAACACCGGAAAGGTTGGAATTTATGGACTTTACGAAGCCATACCTTACACTACCTGTTGTGCTTGCAACTAAAGTGACAAAGCCCTTTATTGCAAATTTGACACAGATAAAAAGCAGACCTGTTGGTGTTGTAAAAGGGTATGCGATTGCAGAAAAATTACGCAATAGTATGCCCGGTATTAATATTGTGGATGTTGAGTCAATCAACGATGGGCTTGAGAGGGTTAGACGTGGCGAACTGTATGGTTATATTGATAATTTAATGACCATATCAAACTCAATACAAAAAGAGTTTACCGGGCAGTTAAAAGTATCTGCTAGGCTTAAGGAAAATTTAAGTCTCGGGTTATCAACTCGAAACGATGAACCTCTACTGAACGATATATTCAGCATACTGGTTAAAACTGTTGATGAAGAAAAATTACAGCCTATTTACAATAAATGGGTTGTCGTTGAACAAAATGAAACGATTGATTATGGCGTTATCTGGAAATTAGGTTTAGCTTTCTTATTGATATCTTTCTTGTATTTATATCACTATTTGCATAATAGGCGTTTAAAGAAGGAGTTGATAAAACTATCGACGACAGATAAGTTGACGGGCTTAGAGAACAGGCTAAAAACAGACGAACTGTTGCTCAAAAGAATGGAAGACCTGAAAAGATATGAGGTTGATACGTCTATTATTTTGTTAGATATTGATTTTTTTAAAAAGGTGAATGATCAGTATGGGCATCTTGCTGGTGATGGAGTTTTGGTTGAGTTTTCTCAAATATTAACTCATAACGTGAGAGTAACTGATTCGGTTGGACGCTGGGGTGGTGAAGAGTTTTTAATTATTTGCCCTAACGTTGATGTTAAAGCAGCAACACTGCTTGCTGAGAAAATACTGGATAAAGTGAGGGCTCATTCGTTTGTTGGTGTCGGTTTAATAACAGCGAGCGCAGGTGTGAGTGGTTTCTCTAAAGAGTTAAGCGTTACTGATGTGCTTGGCCTTGCAGATAAGGCACTATACCAATCTAAGGTATCGGGGCGAGACAGGGTTGTAGCCACTTAATAAAGATAGCTGTTGATTCATAAAAAAGCCCCGCTTTATTATTAATAAAGCGGGGCTTTTTGTTTTTTTAAGAGTAATGTATAGCTAGTTTGTGCCGGTTTTTAAATTAGTTTCTTGGCTCTTTAGGTACTCTTCATAAGTGCCATGGAAGTCCACAATACCATTAGGTGTGATTTCTACAATACGGGTAGCAAGTGATGAAACGAACTCACGGTCATGGCTCACAAAAATCAATGTGCCATCGTAGTTATCTAACGCTAAGTTAAGTGACTCAATCGATTCCATATCAAGGTGATTGGTTGGCTCATCCATTAGCATTACATTGGTTTCGCCTAACGTTAATTTACCGAATAATAAACGATTCTTTTCACCACCAGAACAGACGGCCACTTTTTTGTTAAAGTCATCTGTTGAAAATAACATGCGGCCTAAGGTCATACGAACGACTTGATCATCATGATGTTTTTTGCGCCATTGGCTCATCCAGTCAAATAGAGTCATATCCACATCAAAATCAGCACTAGCATCTTGTGGACAGTAACCTAGTGTGGCATTTTCAGCCCACTTGATGCTGCCATTGTTCGGTGTTAGTTGATCCATGAGGCAGCGCAAGAAGGTTGTTTTGCCCGCACCATTTTCACCAATAACCGCCATGCGTGTGCCGGCTTCTAAAATCATAGATGAGTTTTCAAATAAAGGTCCATCGTCAAACCCATGGCCTACACTTTCCAGCGTGACAGCTTCACGGTGTAGCTTCTTCGTTTGCTTGAAGCGGATAAAAGGGCTGACACGTGATGATGGCTTTATGTCGGCAAGTTCGATTTTCTCAAGTTTTTTCGCACGGGACGTTGCTTGTTTGGCTTTTGATGCATTGGCTGAAAAGCGGCTAACAAACTGTTGTAGTTCAGCCATTTGGGTTTTCTTTTTGGCATTCTCTGATTGTAATAACTCACGTGCTTGAGTGGATGCCATCATGAAATCATCATAGTTGCCAGGGTAAATACGCAACTCACCGTAATCAATATCGGCCATATGGGTGCAAACGGCATTTAAAAAATGACGGTCATGGGAGATGATAATCATGCTGCTTTTAGACTGGTTGATAATGCCTTCGAGCCAGCGAATGGTGTTGATGTCCAAGTTATTGGTTGGTTCGTCAAGCAATAAAACATCAGGTTCTGAGAACAATGCTTGGGCCAGCAATACACGTAATTTCCAACCGGGTGCGACATTGCTCATCAAGCCATAATGGAATTCTTGTTCAATACCGGCGCTCATTAACAGTTCTTCAGCACGGCTTTCTGCACTGTAGCCGTCCATTTCAGCAAACTCAACTTCAAGCTCAGCGACTTTCATGCCTTCTTCTTCGCTCATTTCTGTTAAGGCGTAGATGCGTTCGCGTTCTTGTTTTACCTTCCATAACTCCTCGTGACCCATAATGACGGTATCGACGACGGAGTATTCTTCAAAAGCAAACTGGTCTTGGCCTAGCTTGCCAATTCGTTCTCCGGGATCTTTTGATACATTACCTGATGTGGGTTCCAGATCGCCACCCAAGATTTTCATGAACGTAGATTTACCGCAACCGTTTGCACCTATAAGGCCGTACCGGTTACCGTTACCAAATTTGGCTGAGACGTTTTCAAACAGCGGCTTTGAGCCAAACTGCATGGTGATATTTGCGCTAATTAACATAGTGGTTGCTCGTAATAAATGTGTTGAGTATGAATGTGTTTATCTGTTGCCATAATTATCAGGGCGGTTAGCACTGCTATTTTGAGGCTTGCGTTGTTTGGAGCGTGAAGCGTTTGGTTTGTTGTTCTGGCTTGCTTTAGGTCTGCTATGAGAGTGTTTTTTTGCCGAGTTATTTTTACCGCGTTGGTTGTTTCGGCCATTTTGAATGGGCTCAGGCTTGATGCTTGGGTCCGGTTCGTAGCCTTCAAAGGTTACTTTTTTGATGTCAGTTTTTATTAAGCGCTCGATACCTTTTAATAATTTTAATTCATCGATACAGACCAGTGACATGGCCTCACCTTCACTGCCCGCGCGACCGGTTCGTCCAATACGGTGAACGTAATCTTCGGGTACGTTTGGTAATTCAAAATTAACAACGTGGGGGAGTTGATCAATGTCTAGGCCACGTGCTGCAATATCGGTAGCAACCAGTACACGAATATCGTTAGTTTTAAAGTTGGCAAGTGCTTTGGTGCGAGCCCCTTGGCTTTTGTTGCCGTGAATGGCTGCGGCAGTAATGCCATCTTTATTAAGTTGTTCGGTTAGCTTGTTTGCGCCATGTTTAGTACGTGTAAATACTAATACTTGCTTCCAATCGTTCGAGCCGATAAGGAAGGATAAGAGCTCACGTTTACGCTTTTTATCGACAGGGTGAACGACTTGGGAGATCAGTTCCGAGGCAGAATTTTCTTTCGCGACCTCGACTAGCGCAGGGTTGTGTAACAAGCTGCTTGTTAGTTTCTTAATCTCGTTTGAGAAGGTGGCTGAAAACAGAAGTGTTTGTTTTTGCTGAGGCAGTAAGGCTAGAACTTTTCTAATGTCTCGAATAAAGCCCATGTCGAGCATACGATCCGCTTCATCAAGTACTAAAATTTCAACAGATGATAGGTCGACTGTATTTTGGCTGACGTGATCGAGTAGGCGGCCCGGTGTGGCAATCAAAATATCAACACCTTTACGAAGTTTTTGTTTTTGCGGGTTAATATTCACGCCGCCAAAAATAACACAAGAAGATAATGGCAAGTTGTGCCCGTAATCTTTTACGCTTTCGGCGACTTGTGCGGCTAGCTCACGGGTGGGCGTTAATATTAAAGCGCGTACTTTAGATGGCTTTGTGGCGCCATTACCTGATTCCATTAATCGTTGTAATACCGGTAGAGTAAAGCTGGCTGTTTTGCCGGTACCCGTTTGTGCGCCGCCCATTAGATCTCGTCCTTCTAAGATGAGTGGAATGGATTGAGCTTGGATTGAGGTGGGTTCGGTGTAGCCTTTTTTAGATACAGCGGTGATTAATT
>CAJXOJ010000052.1 GCA_913057515.1 uncultured Cycloclasticus sp.
CACTAACCCAATTGAAACGTTTCAATATTAGCGAAGAGCAGAAAAAAAACTGGGCGAAACAATTATTAGAAATATGGCCGAGTGTTAAACCCGACGATAAAATTACGTTTTATATTGATACTAAACAGGTCACCTATTTTTATTTTAACAAGCAATTTATAGGCGAAATCAAACAGGCTGATTTCTCAGATACGTTTTCTTCTATCTGGCTAGACCCAGCGGGGCCTTACCCAAACATGACTAAAAAACTAATCAATTCATCGTAATAAAACGAAGTGATAGAAGCTTTAATAAATGATTAGTCCCTAAACAAACCCGTCGTATGTGACTTTGTAAAGTTATGTAATGACGATTTGTGAGCGATCTCTCTGACAGGGCCTAAACTCACCCCAATAAAATGGGACCCTGAAATCATAGATGTCTGCCATGCAGACCGCTCTAAAGTGCATACAATAGTGCTAATATGGCATAAGAAGGATTTTCTTCAGTGTGGTTTAAAACCTTTAATTTTTTCGATAGATCTCGTTGAGCATGCTGATTGATAAGCTCAACGCCTTATGTGAGCTGATATTCAGTATAAACTGTCTGCCAAAGCCGATATTTTTCTAGGTTGTGGCTTAAGCAATCTGCCGTAATACTATTGAATAACTAAGGTTCTGAAAGTTTGGAGTGTGATATGAGTCAACTAGATTTAAAAAATGAACCTAAGTACTGGGGAGTATTTGATTTTCGAGCAGAGACAAGGCTGCAGTTTAAGTTTGGTGGCCTACTGATGGATTTGGCGTGTAGCGATAAAGATTGGCTACTGCAATATGAGGTGAAAACAAGCGATACAGCAGAAGCTCCAAGTGTATGCCGTATAAGCACGGAGGATGTTGCTTGGCAGCTGGCTAACCAGCAACGTTTGGTATCTGACAAAATACCTCAGCAATTTTCGTTATATCCAACAATGCCCGACAGACCTATTGTCTGCCGCGCTACCACCACAGTTTTACTGTTGCCAAAAGAACAAATATCGCTCTACGTTACGGTGCCTTTGTGGTTGCAACTGAGTATTAGTGATGTAAAAAAACCACTGCTAGATGTGCCGACAGAGTGTATTTCTGAAACATGGTTTGGCCTCAATTCACGGGAGGGTGTCATGAGCTATGCATTGCGAATGAGTGAACAGTTAGATATAAAACCGTCAGAGAAACAGGGTATGAGGGCGGCTATTGAGATTAGCATTAAAAATGAGTCAAATGAAATATTAAGTTTAGATAAAGTGAACGTGCCTGCTCCAAACCTTGCGCTGTACGTGGATGAAGCTGGTCAGTTCTGTACACACCGCATTACGATGGTTCGTGAGCAGGATGAAAATGCCACGTTAACCATCGATAATGTCATGAGTCATGACTTGGCAAATAAAGACCTTACGTTTGTATGCGGGCCGCGAGATGACCTGGGTCAACATAAAATAACTAAGGCGTTATCGACCTTGTTTGGCTAGCTAATAACAACGTTAGGATACAATAAATGAGTGATGTATTTTCCAATATAAATACAGAGTTAATGATAGCCATTATTCGTGCCATTATTTTTTTAATAGTAGGGGTTATTTTATCTCGAGTCGTCAACAAAATGGTGACTCGCTGGTCAACTCATAAGTTGGATGCCCATATCCAGTTATTGGCCGCAAGAGTAGCCAGTTACTTAGTGCTGGTTATTTTCTTTTTTATGGGATTAAAAGCACTTGGTTTTGATTTAGGGGTGTTGATCGGTGCGGCTGGAATTATGTCCGTTGCGATTGGTTTCGCATCACAAACCTCCGCTTCCAACATTATTAGTGGGTTATTTTTAGTATCTGAACGGCCTTTCTCGATTGGCGATTTAATTCGCGTAGGTTCAACAACAGGGGAGGTTACTTCTATTGATCTGTTATCGGTCAAATTAAGAACGTTTGATAATTTATTTGTACGAATCCCTAATGAAACATTGATCAAATCGGAAGTTACCACATTGACGCGTTTTCCAATCAGGCGAATTGATTTGGCGATCGGTGTGGCCTATAAAGAAAATATTGAACATGTGCGTAAAGTGATGGAACGGGTTGCCGATGCTAACCCCATCTGTTTGGATGAGCCTAAACCCGCTTTTATTTTTAAAGGCTTTGGTGACTCATCACTGGATATGCAGTTTTCGGTTTGGGTTAAGCGAGAAAAGTTTAGCGAATTAAAGAATGCTATTTATGAAGATATCAAAGAAGCTTTTGACGCTGAAGGAATAGAAATACCGTTTCCACATCAATCACTCTATGCCGGGAGTATGACCGAACCGTTCCCAATAAGGGTGGTCAGTGAGTCAAACGATGAAAAGGCTTAGAAACCAGCGGTTTGTGAAAGCTTAAAGTTAAATAATAGTTATGTGCCGTAGGGCGGTACAAAAAAAGACTATTTAAGGTATTAACCCTCCCTTACACTCACCTGTTGCTCTACTCACTGTTTTCATTGGCAATCATTTTTTCTCGTTGATATAAAAGAATGGCGCTAGTGCGAAGCGCACCTAGGACAAACAAGAAAGTAGAAAGGGCATAAATCATACTTGGGTCAATTTTATGTTTAAACAGAGCAATTAATATTTCACGAATTATAAAAACAATCGCTGCATCAATAATTAAAGAAAGTTTAAGTTTATGAGAGACAAAATAATCGGCTATTGAGCGAGAGAGTTCAATTAATACATAGAGGGTGAGTACGTCAGTAATAATATTAATATACTGTCCAGTCACGCCTTCTAATTTAAGCAAGTCCCAAACAGAGAAAACAAGCTGCCCTGCTCCGATGGCTATCCCAACTATGATAAAGGCGAGGATAACCCCGAATACAATATCAATGGTTCTATTAAATAATTTTTTAATAACATTGCTGATCATTTTTGATTCCTGAGTGCGTCATTCGACGTGTGCCCTTACATTAAAAATAGACAATAACACGAAATGGTTTAAGCGCTTATTTGTAAAGTGAAAACACACTAAAGCAAATCAATGGCAATACTAGGCTTGAATGGAGTTGAGAGTTTTTTTAATCTTCAATTATTCAAATGGTAATAAAATAATGCCTTTATGAGTGAAAAATCTTTAATATAAACACGATAGTGAAGTTGGTATGAGAAGGTGAACACAATAAGGTGACAAATTTCTAGTTACCAATGTCTATTATTTAGCGGGTCAAACATAAGGTTAAGGGTTAAAAGTTTAGTTTCCTTTGTGAATTAAATTTAAATACGCCAAAAATACAAAATGGACACATTCAAAGTTTTACTAACCGCCTTGCGTGATATGAGTAACTCAGCCATTGAGCTGCTTCCTCAGTTGCTGGTTGCAACTGTCGTCATTGTTTTCACCTATCTCGTCGCTAAACTGATTAGAATTGTTGCTAAGCGTATTTTGAATAAAAGTAAAATGCGCAAAAGTCTTATCAATCTCTTAATTTTATTGTCTTCCTTAGGGATTTGGGTGCTCGGTATGATGGCTGCTGCGATTGTTTTATTGCCGAACCTTACGCCGACTAAAATGCTCGCTGGGTTAGGGATAGGCTCAGTTGCGATTGGGTTTGCGTTTAAAGATATTTTTGAAAACTTTCTATCAGGAATCATCATTTTATTAAGGCGCGAAATGCGCATAGGTGATTTTATTGAATGTGAAGGGCTTGAAGGAAAAGTTGAGAATATTTCAGTTCGTGAAACACATATACGACAAACGGATGGGCAATTAGTAATAGCACCTAATAGTCTGATATTTAAGAATTTGTTAACAATACGAACGGATATAGATCAGCGACGTGTCACGATTATCTGCGGGGTTGCTTATAAAGAAGATATAGATCAGTGTCGTGAAGTGATTGAGAAAGCGGTTCGACAATGCAGTAGTGTTATTTGCGATGGAAAACCAATACAAGTCTTTGCCCAAGAGTTTGCTGATTCATCAATTAATTTTGAAGTGACCTGGTGGACAGGCTCAACACCTCTAGAAGTACGTCAATCTCGTGATGAGGTGGTCTCTTCAGTAAAAAGTGCGCTTGATGCCGCTAATATTGAAATTCCATTCCCATATAGGACGTTGACGTTTAGTGAGGACTTAAATATTGTCAGAAAAAATACCGACTAGACCATTTATACAGGTACGCTAAGGACAGCTTAAAAGGACATAATTCCATTTATTGGGCTGTGTTAATGAAACGTTTCATATCAAACACCAGCCCTTTTCAATTGATATACAAGGTTACTTATCGATGAATCATCATATAGCAGAAGTATTGGCCTCTATTCTTATTGTTGGCATTGCACTACAGTGGATTGGTTGGCGCTTTAGAATTCCAGCCTTGATTCTACTGATTGCGGCTGGCTTTATTATGGGACCAGTAACCGGTTGGCTTAACCCGAGCGAAGATTTTGGGGGCTTATTGCAACCGATGATAGCTTTGAGTGTTGCTGTCATTTTGTTTGAAGGCGGATTAAGTTTACGCTGGCACGAATTAAAGCAGAATAGGCAGGTTATATATCGGCTCATAAGTTGGAATGTTTTACTGACATTTTCATTAGGTAGTTTTTTTGCTCACTATTTAGTTGGTTTATCTTGGCCGGTGTCTTTAGTGTTTGGTGCCATCATTATCGTGACGGGGCCTACTGTCATTATGCCTTTGGTGAAACAGGCCAACCTTAAAAAGGGTCCATCATCCTTACTTCGCTGGGAAGGCATAGTCAATGACCCGATTGGTGCCTTACTGGTGGTGTTGATTTATGGTTATTACGTTCGGGCTGAGAGTGAAACTTTAGCGCTGGGTATTTTTACTGGTTTGGCTATAAGCCTAGTTGTGTCACTAGTACTGAGTGTTGGTTTGGGGGGTTTTATCGCTCACTCTTTTCGCAAAGGCTGGGTCCCAGAGTATTTAAAATCTCCATTGATATTGATTGCGATACTTCTTGTTTACACGCTAGCCAATAAAGTACAAAGCGAGGCAGGGCTACTAGCGACAACCATCTTGGGGATAACGCTAGCTAATCAAAACTTAAATACCCTGCATGAGTTAAAGCGTTTTAAGGAATATGTCACTATTTTATTGGTTTCATCCACTTTTATTGTGCTAACAGCAGATATTGACCCCGAAATAATAAAGCATCTACAGTGGCAAAGTTGGTTGTTAATTGTGTTGGTTATTTTTATTTTTCGACCTATCGCTATTTATGTCTCAACAATAGGGACTGATATAAGTAAGCAAGAAAGGGCTTTATTGGCTTGGATTGCTCCTCGAGGTATTGTTGCTGCCTCTGTGGCTGGTTTGTTTGGGTCAGAGCTAAGTCAATTAGGGTACGACGGGGCAGAATTGTTACTCCCCTTGGTTTTTGCTTTAATTATTATGACCGTGATATTGCATGGTTTAAGCATTGGCTGGTGTGCCCGAAAATTGAAGTTGGCATCTGCGCACCCAGACGGAATAATGATTGTTGGTGCCGCCGATTGGAGCACTGGTTTAGCGGTTGAATTACAAAAAAATGATATTCCAGTGATGTTAATAGATACACGGTGGGCAAAGCTAGAGTCTGCAAGAATGCAAAATATTCTCACACATTACGGTGAAGTTTTATCTGAGAGAACAGAAGAAGTGTTGGAGCTTGCACACTTTACCAAATTGGTTGCGGTGACCCCTAATGAAGCTTATAACACCTTAGCTTGTTCGCTCTTTGCGCCTGAGCTTGGGCAACGTAATGTCTATGAGCTGGGTTGGCCTCATGTAGAGAACTTAAGTGCTGAAAGTGTTAATAGACCGAGTGACGCAATTGGTGGTGATCGTTTATTTGGTGAAGATGTTAATGATGACTTTTTCAAAAAGACTTATTCTGAAGGTTGGATATTTAAAAGCACACCGCTAACGGATGAATACACGCTAGAAGACCATCTAAAGAGCCATGCTGATTCAATAAAATTGATTTGTTCAATCAGCAAGGCTGGATTTGTAAATTTTTATCCATGGGATGAGGGTGTAGCACCAGAGAATATAGATACTTTAGTGAGTTATGTTTCACCACAGGCCGATGCTAAAAAGCTAAAAAAGAGTGATAAATGAAAACTCGAATTATTCATTTTTTTGAGGTTTTAAGCTCGAACTTTTGGGCAATTCCTTTACTCTTGCTGATAAGCGGAGCGGGGTTGGCCTTCCTTAATATCTACTTAGATAAAACATTGTATGCCAGGCATATTGAGTTACCTGAATTATATTTATATTTTAATAACGCTCTAAATATTAGAACGTTATTAAGTGTTTGTGCTACATCAATACTGGGTGTTGCCGGCGTTTCTTTTTCAATAACTATTGCCTCTTTGACGCTCGCTTCTCAGCAATTTGGGCCTAGATTATTAAGAAATTTCATGTCAGATAAGTTCAACCAATTGGTCTTGGGTTGTTTTATTGGCACTTTCCTTTATTGCATTTTGATGCTGCAATTTACTGGGTCGATGGACATTGATAAAACAACGCCATTTTTCTCTATGATGAGTTTGTTAGCGATCATCATTCTCAATTTATTGTTATTGGTTTTTTTTATTCATCATATCGCTGTTGCCATCCAAGCTGAAACGGTTATATCTGAAGTTAATAATGAATTAGTGACACAGATGAACTGCACATTTCCAAATAAAGCTGAAAAAAATAGCCAGCCCATTCAGTTTGAAATACCGGATGACTTAAATAATAAATTTGAGCAAAAAGGTGAAGAAATATATTCAACAAAATCAGGTTATTTACAGGCTATTGATACCGATAATCTAATTAAATGCGCGATAGATAATGATTGTGCTATTAAAGTTATGATCAAACCAGGTGATTTTATTCTTACAAATAGCATTATCGCCTATGGCCTGATGAGTGATGAAGTTGATGATATAGAAAAAGATATTAACGCCCATTTGTTAATCGGTAATGTAGCCACCTCCGAGCAAGACCCAGAGTTTGCAATTCGTCAATTGGTGGAAGTGGCTGTTAGGGCTTTATCGCCAGGCATTAATGACCCTTTTACGGCGATCAGCTGTATTAAAAAACTGGGGGAAAATATTGCATTTTTAATGAGCCGTCAATTCCCAACAAAATACCATGTAGACGATAGTGGACAGTTAAGGGTAGAGTTAAAGCGATTTACTTTCAGTGGCATCGTCGGCACCTCATTCGACCTAGTTCGTCAGCATGGCCAAGACGATGTTGCGGTTGTGATCTGTTTATTACAAGTGTTGAATCAATTAATCTTACAATCTCAACACAAAGAACATGTGGAAGCACTGAAGACTCAGGCTGAAGCTATTTTCTCCGTTAACAACAGTGACACACTTGCCCTTAAAGACAAGGATGATATTCAAGCACTATATAATGTCATTAATGTGTCTTTGAATAGCAAAGAATCTCACTTGCAGATTGATTGTGGGTAAACTAGGTTCCTGTTCCTAGCTTGTGTTCATCACAGTTATGCTGATTGGGGGTAAGGCTCATGTCGTTTTATGTGCTTGGAAACCAACGGGTATCAATTTCAAAAAAGCGATCTGCAAAACTTAATTCCTTTTTGAGTTTATCGGGCTCTAATATAGTTATTTCTTTTCGATCTCCAATTATTTTTTTTTGCTTTAGTTGCGAAAATACATTGCCCGCGCTTCTACCATTGCCCATATCGGTTTATATCATAGACTCCTGACTCTAAAGGCCTCTTAGTGTTTAGTGATGAGCTGAAATCGTGTAAAACGGTCCAGAAATCTGGGTTCATGCGGCGTATACCCCATGTATCAATCACTGTATTAAATGTTTTAGGTGAGTCTACTTGAGATAAGGCTAAAACAAAGTCGCTTAGTTCATCGCTGCTAATCACAAACATTAAATTAGGGTAGCTGCCTATTAATTCAGGAAAAATAGCTAAAGTATCTTGCTCTTCTTGGTGCCTTAACGATTCACCTAAGATAAATGAGACACTATTGTGATGGCGGTTTTTTAACATACTGTAAGATAAAAACTCACCGTCGGGCTGTTCAATCTTAATAAAGCTGACCTCAGGCAACCACTTAATGGCCTTTAATTGCGAGGCAGGGGTGCTGGCAAGCTTAGAAAATAAGTGGTTTATTTGAGATTCAGTATGCTTGGGTTTTGTTTCTTTTAGGCGGGCGATTTCCTGGCATTCAGCATCACAGCGGTTAATAGTATCTGCGGCCTTAGTTAGTATTGGATAGTCGTTTAACTGAGAGTTAAGCAGTTCTACATAGGGTTTTGTTGTGTCGTAGTTAATGGCCACCGGAGAATCAACATCTAGTTCATGATAGGTGACGACAGTTTTAATATTTGCGAAGCTTGGGTACCATTTTTTATATAGCGACTCTCGGTTGTCGGCAGGCATTAAGCGTAAAAAGTTAACTTCTGAACTATTACGAATTAAATCAAAATATAGCCGGGTTTGTGTTTGATGCGAGGTGTTACCAAACACATTAAAGCTGACCACTAATTCGTAATAGGTTCTCTCGAGTAAAGGGTAATCCATAAGCCATGTGGTGAGTGGTAAATCTCCCCTCAACCCTTTCGTGACAGAGGCGTTATCGTGGTGACGAAACACAGTAAGGAAAGCATTATTATTGACCAGTTCCCCATTCCATACGTGCTCTTTGGTTGCTCCTTGTGGAAATGATTTTTGGTAACTGGTTTGGCGCTGACTTATATACTGATTGCGTTTCGTCTCATATTTCATCCATTGACTACCAAAATCTAGTAATGAGCTGTCTTCACCCGGTAGCCCTAAGTATGGGTTCATCGCGTGTTGGTAATCAGGATTATTTGTATAGAGCTCATGCTTTGGGTTTTCAAACATGACCCAAAACTGGTCACGTATAACATTGGTTGCTATTTGTCCTCGGCAGACTGGGCCACGAATAAAGTTGCGGACAAAAAACTCGGCGTTATCTAGCAAAAACCGATAACGAGCTTTAGCAGGAATAGCTTGGTAGGTAATAAAAGGGTTTGATCTTTCCAAATAAGAATACCCTGGAAGCTTGTCTATAGACCATTCAGAGCTTAGAAATAATTGCTTAAAGTGTGTTAACCGCTGTTCGTCAAAGCGGTAAGAAATATGGGTTTTATGAACGATCGTTTCTTCGATCGCTTTTAAACGGTAATAAAAAGCCTGATTGGTATCGTCAAAGGGCCTTGCGGTATTGACCGGCACAATTTCTTGACCGCTGGGTGTATAGGATCGAACCAGTGAATAAAATTGTATGCCAGAAGTTGGTGAGCTGCCTGACGGTTGCTTGACTGAGTCGAAATATAAATGCCCTAAGAAAAGGTGCTCATATAAGTAGCGTGCTACTAGCGCTGTCCGCTTATCGTTACTATTTAACCAGGTTTCCCACTGGGCGATCATCACCTTATGTTCTGGTGAAATATTAACCTTTCTTGCGTCAATTTTAGCGCCTTCACTAAGCCAGGTACTGATAGTCTGTGCCTCATTTTTACTTAGACCGGCAACAGCTAATGGCATTCCTCCATGTGGGTTGTCTTCTGCATAATCAGGGAACTCCCCGGGAGCGGGGCAAGTATTTTTACGGTTTAAGCCGAGTTCAATGTTATCTGGGACCGGCTCATTAGCGGGTAGAGGATTTTGTATGGCTAAATCAATCATGTTCTTAAGCAAGGACTGAGCATTTCCTTTATCCTCGTCTTGCCAGCTTTTCTCTAACACAGAGAAAAAACCTTTTTCTCGCCATGCCTCAGTGTTTTGGGCGTCAAGAGATAAACGAGTCGGGCTAGCATCTTTTAGGCGAGTAGCATCGTAGACTGATAGTTTTGTTGCGCCTCGCTTAAGGCCATCAGCAGACTGAATTTTTAGTTGGCATGGTGCATCATAACAAGCATGGCAAGCTAGACACTTTTTCTCAAGAATAGGCTTAATATCCTCATAGTAATGAAATGATTGATGTTTGCCGATCACTCTTGGAACAGTTCTATTGTCTTTTTCACAAGCTGCAAGAACGAAAACGAGTGAAAAGAAAACCATGAAATTTAGGTTTTTGTTACGAAGGGTGTTTGTTTGCATTGAGAAAAGTTATTACAAAATGTCTTTTAGCTTAAAGACCGATAAGTGTACTCGACTTAAGCTGTCCTAAAATTTAATTATGAAAAAATTATGGAAGAGATTACAGAAAGGCAGTGTTATAGGCTCATAACCAAGCCTGCAAAGCTGATTGATAAAACAACGACTCAAGAACTAAGTGTGCTTGTAGCGCTTATTCTTGTTGCTACTTCTCGACTTCTTGTTATTTAATTGCAAAGGTATGACGTCATATTATATGACGGTGTCTTCATATCCTAAGGCCTAGAAGTATTGCGTGAGCCTTAATATTGGTTATTTGGATGCAGCTGAGTATTAACGACGACCAGTGGCTGAATTATAAGCTGGTGAATAACTTCAATTGCCTACTTAACAACATAGTTGCGGTTGATAATTAATGACTAATTGGAGTTTATGACTTGTCCATTGTTTTACTGAGGTGTTTTTTGCTCACGTTATTGGCGTCGTCATTTTTTGTCGTAACCTGTGTGCAAGCGGATGATGTGGCTATTACGGTTCAGCTTGATGGTGCGCCCGAAGGGAAAAAAGAAATGTTGTTGAGTGGTTTGAGTATTGTTCAGCAGCAAACAAATAAGCGCTTACCTATAAAGCGGCTTAAACGTTTACATCAGCAAGCAAACGATGAACTCTCGCAGATGTTAGAGGTTTATGGTTATTACAAAAGTAATATTAGCAGTCAGTTGCAGCAAATTGATGACCAGTGGTTAGCTATTTATCAGTTGGAGTTAGGGGAGCCGGTCACCATCGGTACTGTATCTATTACGATCGAGGGTGCGGCTTTACAGGATAAGAGCTTTCAGCGGTTGCTAGCGAACTTTCCGTTGCAGGTCGGCGATGTATTCAACCATGAACGCTATGAAGTAGCGAAAAAAAGTCTATTGCGCCTTGCAGCTGAGCGTGGTTATTTCGATGGTGAACTGACTGAGCATAAGGTTGAGGTTAATTTAGCTAGCAATAAATCTAACGTTTTTCTGAACTACCAGTCCGGTCAGCGGTATGTGTTTGCAGCTACCGCTTTTCCTAGTACGGTTGTCGATAATGGCCTTTTGTTAAGATTAACACCTATCAAACAAGGGGAGCCCTATTTAGCATCGAAGGTGTTGAAGCTGAGGAACAACCTCAATAACAGTGGTTATTTTAAAGCTGTTTCAGTGACCACTCAGATTGATGAACGTGAACATGGCGAAGTCCAATTAGTTATTGTCCTAGAGCCGGAAGCGAAGTATCGCTATTCTGCGGGGCTGGGGTTTGGAACCGATAGTGGTGCGAGGGCGTCACTCGGCTGGGAAAATAGATACGCCAATAATCGTGGGCATCGCTTTAGTGCGGGTACTCAATTTTCACAAATCGGTAATAGCCTGTCGGCGGACTATCAGATGCCCTTTTGGAGCCCTAAGATTTCTGATGTTGGTTTTAATGCCGAATTTA
>CAJXOJ010000053.1 GCA_913057515.1 uncultured Cycloclasticus sp.
ACGAGATAGCGTAGCGTCTCGTGGGCTCGGAGATGTGTATAAGAGACAGCGTTAATAGGGCTAGCCGTTCTGGTTATTGTTTTACTGGCAGCCAGTATATGGTATTTGTTTGAGAATGAGTCCACAAGTGATTTTTCTGAGCAGTTGATAGAAGGTGATCCGTTAATAAATGAACGTGAAGCATTGGAGGAGGTCAGTAATATGCAGTCAACTCCTACGCCACCTCCGCTGGCCGGTGTGACTAATAAAATAACAACACCAGTTGAAAATATTAAAAAATCTTCATTAGCACTAATATCAGAGGATGAGATTGCAAAGCCTAGCGCTAGCACGGGTATAAAAATTAAAAAAAGAATTATTTCAGTGGGTGTGTTTACTCAAATAGACGCTGCTTATAAAGCAATGCAACTTGGTAAGCTAGCCCAAGCAAAGTCTATTTATTTAAAAGTACTTAAATCAAGGCCAAACCAAGTAGATGCTTTATTGGGGCTAGCCAATATTGAAGTCCATGAAGGTTCGAAACAAAATGCAATAACACTGTATGAAAAGGTGCTTGCTAAAGAACAAACGAACGTAGTTGCACAGCTAGGGTTATTACAAATTTATTCAAATAAAGCACCATTAGCTAAACAACAGATATTGGAAGAGTTATCTAGTAAACATCCCAAAAACATAAGTGTTTTAAAGGCACTTGGGCAATCACTTTCTGCGCAATCTAAGTGGGCTAAAGCGCAAGAAATTTATTTTAAAGGGTATTCATTACAACCAAACAGTGTGTTCTTTACTTATAACTTAGCTGTTAGTTTGGACCAATTAGGTAAAGGGTCTGCGGCGTCCAGCTATTACGAAAAAGCAATAAATTTAAACAAAAATGCTTCTGACCCCGTTGATATAACTGCAATTGAAAATCGGTTGCAAGAATTAAGGGGTGCAAAATGAGTGACTCTCAGCCTAAAAAAAGGATAGGAGATCAGTTAGTTGATAAAGGTATTATTTCACTGGACCAACTTAAAATCGCTTTACAAGAACAAAAAATTTCCGGAAACCAGATAGGCAAGGTTTTAATAGATATGGGTTTCTTAACAGAAACTTTACTGAAAGAAGTTTTAAGCGATGGGGCACGTGATGAGAGCATTAATTTGGCGGAAGTGGTGCCAGATGAAGATGCAATTACCCTGGTTGATAAAGCATTAGCAGAACAGCTAAATGTTTTACCTTGTAATTTTAATGCTGAAAATAAAACGTTGCAATTAGCAATGGCTGATACGTTTGATATTTTAGCGCTAGATAAAGTTAAATCTCTTATTCCATCGAATATTACAGTCATGCCAATTTTGGCTGGTATTAAAGAGATACAAAGCAACATTGACCATTTTTATGGTTATGAGCTGTCAATTGATGGCATTTTAAGAGAAATTGAAACAGGCGAGTATGATGCCATTAGTCAACACATAGCTGTATCAGAATATACTCACCCACTGGTAAGGTTAGTCGATGCTTTTCTCACGGACGCGGTAAAACGTGGCGCTTCTGATATTCATTTTGAGCCTGAAGAAGGTTTCTTAAGGGTTCGTTATAGAATTGACGGTGTGTTACACCAAGTTCGAAGTTTGCATAATAAGTATTGGTCATCAATCGTTGTTCGTTTAAAAGTGATGTCAACGATGGATTTAGCAGAAACAAGAGCGCCACAAGATGGGCGGATTCATTTGAAAGTGGCAGGCCATCCGATTGATTTTCGTGTGGCAGCGCAACCCACTATTCACGGTGAGAATTTTGTATTAAGAATTTTAGATAGAGAAAAATCTATTGTTCCGTTGGAAGACTTAGATTTAGCAGAAAAAAACCGTCAATTATTGAAATTGATGATGGCTAGACCTGAAGGGATTATATTGGTAACGGGGCCAACGGGTAGCGGTAAAACAACAACGCTTTATTCAATGTTGAGTTATTTAAATAATGAATCAGTAAACATTATGACGCTTGAGGACCCTGTTGAATATCCAATTCCAATGATCAGGCAATCATCAATTGGACATTCCTCAAAAATGAATTTTGCTGATGGGATTAGGTCCTTAATGCGACAAGATCCAGATATCATCTTAGTGGGTGAAATGCGAGATTTAGAAACGTCTGAAATGGGCTTTAGAGCGGCTATGACAGGCCATCAAGTATTTTCTACATTACATACAAATTCAGCAATAGGCGCATTTCCGCGTTTACTCGATATAGGTGTATTGCCTGACATTATGGCGGGTAATATTATTGGTGTTATTGGTCAGCGTTTAATAAGAAGGCTGTGTAAATCATGTAAGTCTGAACAGCCTATTACGGACGTAGAAAAGAAACTGTTAGGCGATGGTGGGCAAAATTTAACGACTATATTTCATGCAGAAGGGTGTAAAAAATGTAATAACACGGGGTATAAAGGCCGAATCGCATTATTAGAAATTTTAAGAATGGATACGGATTTAGATGAACTCGTGGTCAAAAAGGTATCTCAACGTGAACTATTAAAGGCAGCTAAAGAAAAGGGCTATACCACACTCGCAGATGATGGGATTGCGCAGGTTCTTAAGGGTCGGACGACTTTAGATGAATTATCACGGGTTGTAGACTTTACCTCGAGATTAGCGAACTAATATGGCCACTTTTAGCTATAAAGCGGTTAGGCATGACGGCAAAAGAATTAGTGGTAGCCAAGATGCGTTAAATATCTATGAACTAGAATCAAAGTTAGAAAAAACGGGGACAGTCCTAATTACCGCAAAAGAAAGGTCTGCGGGACTATTTGCAAGAAAAAAAAAGATAACAAGGCGAGATATTATCGACTTTTATATTTATATGGAACAAATGCTCGAAGCAGGCATTCCAATTATAGAAGCACTTGTCGATTTTAGAGATGCATTAGAACCAACGCAATTTAAACACGTTATTAATTCACTAATTAGCCAAATAGAAAGTGGTAAATCATTGTCAGATGCCATGGCTGAATACGGTAAGGTGTTTAGTAATTTAATGGTTGAGCTGGTAAGGGTTGGTGAAATGAGTGGTGAATTGGTCTCAATTTTCGGAGAGCTTAAAACATCATTGATGTGGCAAGATGAATTAATTGCTAAAACTAAAAAAGTATTAATGTATCCGATGTTTGTTGGCACAGTTGTGTTTGGCGTGCTGTGTTTTATGATGATTTATTTAGTACCGCAAATGGTTGGGTTTATCACTGAAATGGGCGGTGAACTGCCCTTCCATACCATCGCATTAATTGCCGTATCGGAATTCTTTGTGGAGTATTGGTACATGTTATTAATAGCCCCAGTTTTGCTATTTATTGTTACTAAACTTCTTATTAATAAAAACAGTAAAGCCAGGCTGTTATTCGATAAAAATATTTTACAAATACCTTGGTTGGGCCCCATATTAAAAAAAATTATATTAGCGCGTTTTTCGACCAATTTTGCGTTGATGTACCGTTCTGGCATCGGTATTTTGGATGCTTTAAAGATTACCAAAGGCGTGGTTGATAATGAGTTTGTTGCTGGTGAAATAGAGTTTATCCGCTCACAGGTCACAGAAGGTGCTGGTATTGCCGATGCATTTTCTAGAACTGAGCTTTTTCCACCGCTTGTTATGCGGATGATTCGAGTTGGTGAACAAACAGGTGGCATTGATAAATCATTAGTGAATGTCAGTTATTTCTTTAATAGGGATGTAGAAGATTCAATTGAGAAGCTGCAGAGCATGATAGAGCCGGCAATGACCGTTGTTTTGGGTGTTATTTTAGGCTGGGTAATGATGTCTGTGTTAGGCCCCATTTATGATTTGATTGGAGGAGTAGAGCTCTGATGAATAAAAAAAATGCCATTTATTTAAGTGATTCAACCATTGTGCTTTGTACAGTTGGTTCATCGGGCGTCGAGTTATTGCTAGAAGAGTACGCATCTAATCAAAGTTTTGAAGAAAAATGTAAGACGATTCTTGAAAAATATAAAGAGACTAATGTCGACGTTTTTTTAGACTTGATTGGTGAAGAGTATAAACACGAGTCAATTCCGCATGTGAGGGGTAAAGATGGAGAGCTTTTATTAGCCAGGAAGCAGCAATCATTATTCCCAGGCGCTGATTTAGTATGGAAAACGCACGTTAAGCGTGAGAAAACAGGGCGAAAAGATGATGTTTACCTAATGATGGGTTTACAGTTGCCAAAAATGGTAAAGGACGTCTTTAGTCTATTGATTGAAAACGAATACGCTGTATCTGGTGTCTATTCAATATCTATTTTGGGAACAGAAATTCAGAAAGTGCTACCTGATCTACAGCAATACTTGACGATTTCTAGGGTATTAGGCAGGCAACAATCAGACCGGTCATATAGGCAAACATTTACTAAAAATAAAGAAATAGTCATTAGTCGGGTCACACGGGCAAAAGGTGGCGATATAGACGAAGCAATGGTTTCGCTAATGACTGAGATTGAGCGTATGCATCACTTTCTTAATGGCGCCAAACATTTGGGGGTAAACCATACCTTAAATGTTATAGGTGCATTGGGGGAGCATGAAAATCGTAAACTTTTAAGTAATAAAGCGGGTAACAATATTGAATTTAGGTATGTTGATCTTTACGAATTAGCATCAAAACTAGGGTTAAAACGACCTGAGTCGTTACTCAGTTTACCGGAATTGTTAACAAATTTGGCGGTAACCAAACAGGTTAAACCACATTTTAAGCCTGAAGACTTGTGTGCAAAATTCCAACGAAATTATGTTAGCAGCCTATTGAAAAGAACATCGGTGGCGATTGTTTTATTGGCTGTTATAGGATCGGCAGGGTTATGGTGGGGTGCTCAAAACAGCAAAGAAGATGTTAAGTACTTACAGGCCCAAATTGAAGCGTTAAATAGTCAACATGAAGATATTGGCACGGAATTATCTGGAGAGGAGATTTCACCACAATTAATGAAAAGCGTTGTCGATGCTTATGATGCTCTATCTAACAATCAATATGCGCCAGAAGATGCGTTGGGGGTGATTGCAGAAGCCTATATTGGTTTTCATGATATTTCTATCCTGGAAATTACTTGGGTGACAACAAAGTCTAACGAAAGTAATACTCAAGAAGACCAACAAGAAGCGTTGCTAGACACAATAAAGAAACCTAGGAAATTCGCGATCAAGTTAGGACTTCCTCCATCGTTAAGTGACAGAAAGTTGGTCAATCGTGTGAATAGTTTCTCAGAATCTTTGCTTAATCATGGAAAAATAACAGAGGTTGAGCAAACCTCCGCAACAATTAATATTCAGAGTAATGCCTCAATGGAAAGGACGGTTAGTACTGAATCTGAAAATGGAAAACCCATTGAATTTACCTTATTGCTCACGATGAAATTATGATTAATACAGAAATAACTAGTACCTGGCAGTCGTTTAAATTAGAGCTAATATTCCTAATGGGTTCGATCACTCTAGCACTGATTTTGGTAGTTATCTTCTGGGGTGATTATCAAGACGTTGTTACAGAGGAGCAGGCAATAAACCAACAGCATGAACAACTAAGTCATGATCTTAGTGATTATATTCAAGGCAAAGAGCTATTAAAAGAGGTGGGTGCATCGTTTAAAGCGTTAAAGGCTCAAGGCTTTTATGGCGATGAGGATAGGCTGGCATTAGTAGAAGCATTAAAGAGAGCGGCTAATAAACTTAAGTTAACCGAATTTAAATACACGATTTCACCTCAACATAAAATTGAAAGCGCAGGGGCGTATTTTCCAGCAGAATTAAATCTATTAGAAACGACCGTGATTATTGAAGCAGGGCTTTTGCATGATGCTGACTTAATTAGTATAACGAACGAGCTCTCATCGTACGCTAAAGAGGCATTTATTGTGAAGTCTTGTCACTTAACAAGAGAGCCTTCGGTAAACGTAACCGAATTAACAAAAAATGTTGGACTTGTTTGCAAGCTAGGTTTTTATAACGTAAAAAATTCAGAAGTTGAATCAGGCGATGAAGAGATAGACTTGGGTGATGATATATGAATAAACGACATGGCTGTTTAGTATGCTTTTTTTTGGTCGTGTTGCCAGTAACTAGTTGGGCGATAGGCGATCTAATGTTATCCATTCAGCAGCGCGCAAAAATCGATTTAATTCGTTCAAGCGGTGTTCAAACAATAATTGGCGAAACAACGCCGGTAGCAGAAATCAAAGTGAATGGTTTTTACTTTAATAGCAAAGATGGTCAACATAAGGGGACTGTTTGGGTGAATGGCCAGCAAGTAGGCAATGGATCATTAGACAAAAACAATATCGTCGTAAACAGTTTAAATGAATTCACAAAGTTAGTTGATTTGTCAGTAAAAGAGCCCAACATTAAAATACCGTTTAAGGCGGGGCAAGCATTAAATGTTGATAATGGTGACATTCGAGATGCGTTCCAATAGCAAACAAAAAGGCGCGGCGTTAATCATCATCATCACTATATTGGCGTTGATGATTTCATCCGTATTGCTATTTGGGTTAGATAAAAACTCACTTAATATCGCGCGGGATAAGAAAACGAGTAAGGCATTAGCTAAAGCGAAAGAGGCACTTATTAATTATGCGTTATTGTCAGATAGATTGCCAGCTTCGCCAGGTATTGGCTACTTGCCTTGTCCAGATAGAACAGGCGATGGTTTGGCCAATGAGCCGTGTGGCTTAACTGGAGAAAGTGCAGAAGGCTGGTTGCCATGGCAGACACTGGGAGAAAAACCACTCTATGATAAAAATAAAAGCTGTTTGCGCTATGTGGTATCAGGTAACTATAAGATAAACCCAGCATCAGTTTTAAGTAAGTTACCGCCTACTCAGGGGCATTTCGTTATTCATAATGCAAGCAACTCCGTTATTGTAGGTACTTCGTCCGCTAGCTATGCTTTGGCTGTTGTATTTGCTCCACATAAACTAGTGGCAGGTCAAAATAGAAGCATAGGTGGAGGCGCTAAAACCACCTGTGGTAGTTCATCAGTTGGAGCGCCAATTAATGCAGCATCTAATTTGTTGGACACACTTAATAATGTTAACAATGCAAACGGCACCTACACTGGCCCGGGTGTGCCTGGTAATAATGCATTGCCAACCAGCACAGCGTCTGTCTTTATGCAGGCAAATACACAAGCCAATTTTAACGATGCATTAATATGGATTAGCCCCCAAAATTTTGCAAACGTATACGCGAGGATGCCATGAAGCTTCATCAAACCAATCAACAAACAGGGTTCACTATCGTAGAAATAGCGATAGTTTTATTGATATTTGGGTTGATTGTTGGTGGCATTATGGGGCCGTTACAAATCCAGCTAGACAATATGGATCGTCGTGAAACGGTACAAACGATAGAAACAACTAAAGAGGCTGTTATTGGATTTGCCTTGAGAAATGGCCGAGTGCCATGCCCCGATACAACAGGAGATGGTCAAGAGAATAACCCAGGGGGTAACTGCAGTAGTGCTGGTGGTTCAGTGCCTTGGGTTACGCTAGGCGTTAACTCGGTTGATGCATGGAAGCAACCGCTCACTTACCGAGTGGATACGCGTTTTGCTGATAATACCGATGGTACAGGCTGCCCTGATGCCAATGTACCGGGTATTTCATTTGAAATGTGTTCAACGGGTAACATTACTATTCGGGCAACCAGTGCAGGTGCTTTAGTAGCGGCTAATGTACCTGTGGTTATTGTGTCACACGGTGATAATTGGGTGGCAGCAGGCGATGTAAATGAACAAGAAAACTCAGATAATGACGCTAGCTTTGTTGATAAAAACCATATAAATCAAGGGTATGATGATTTGGTTGGCTGGATAAATATCAATAACCTAATTGGTAAAATGGTTGCTGCAAATAAGTTACCTTAAAAGCTTGTACTTTAGAAAACATCAACTATCTTTAAGAATAACCATAGCAGGTTAATGAATTTAATTATTGAAGGTAAAGATATGAATACGAAGCAACAGGGTTTTACATTGGTAGAAATAGCTATTGTACTGGTGATTATCGGCTTATTATTAGGCGGTGTACTAAAAGGCCAAGAAATGATTAAGAGTGCTAAAGTTAAATCACAAATGCAGCAAATAGATGGTATTTCTGCGGCTTTTAATACCTACCAGGATAAGTATGGGGCAATGCCGGGTGATGATGCTAACGCGGCAGCTAATACAGGTGTCGCAGGTTTAGCTGCAGGTAATGGTAATGGCGATATTAGTCGTGCAGAGGGTAACGCCCGTGTATGGCAGCATCTTGAAGGCGCTAATTTACTTGCAGGTTATACACCGGGAGCAAATGGTCGTTTTTTAAATAAATACGGTCAGCAAACATTTGTCGATTCAAATTATGCAGGTTTATCAGGAGCTATTGTTTGTACATCCGTACCTAATGATGTAGCCGTAGAAATCGATCGTAAAATAGACAATGGTGATGGTGCTTCAGGCTCAATGCGTAGACATAATCAAACAGCTTATCCAGCAACGGCGGGTAATAGCTGGATTTGTACCGCTGCATAGTTTGGGTTGATTCTTACTTAAGTTAAAACGAAACCTTCTTAGTCTTTGACTTAGAAGGTTTTTTTATAAAATTAAATTATTCGAGCAATGACATGGATAACCGTCGACAAGATAAACGTTTACATTTGCCTGATTTACAAATTAAGGTAAAAAAAATTGGTTTGGCTGAAGGTGATAAGTTCATCAATTGTAAACCGGTTGATGTTAGTTTTAATGGGTTGGCTTTTTCGAGCGATAACTTAAAATTGGATTTGTTGCAGAAAATACAAATTCAGTTATCTTTCGGGCATAGGACGATAGAAGGCAGTGCGGTTATTTGCCATATTGAGAAAACACAAGGTCTGGTTCGTTATGGGGTTTTATATATTGATATAAAGCCTTCATTGGAAGAAACGTTCAGTTTGGACAGTCTAACATCAGCAATGATAGAAGATGTGGCTGTTAATATGGCAGATAATGCCGTTGTTGGTAGCGCTTTAAGTGAAGTAGATGAATTAATCAGGAAGGGACAAATTATACTATTTGATGGGGTGCAAGCCTTTAGGCTTAGGCTCGCAAGTATAGTGGGTGAGGGTTACCCATTAGATGAACTATTTGAGTTTTCGCCAAGCACTATGTCGGTAACTGTTCCATTAATAACTACTGATGGGGTTACCCTAGAAAAGAGAACGTTATCGCCTGTAATGTCCTCAGCTCAGCATAAAGTAGTATTTGAGGCGAGTGATGGTGAGCAATTCGATAGTATCTTGGATGTGCTGCAGAGCTTGAGTGATACTTTTCAAACGTTGTTGGCTAAAAAAACTTAGTATTTTAGCCAGCTGGCGGCATTTGCTCAAACTCGATTGTTTCAGCATCATCATTTAACCATGCCATTTTAGATCGAAAAAAATATTAATGGCAGGTTTAAAAGAACGGGTGTCATCTAAGGTGACGGCTTTTATAATCGCTAAATCAAGCATTGCATCAGCTTCTGAGTATAGAGGAGAGCCACATCGGTTACAAAAACAACGGCGTAAATCTTGGCCACTGTCACCTTTATCTATGTAAGGTGTCAACATCAACGCTAAATTGATTTGACGCGACAACTATATTCAAAGAATATGCTGTTCCTGAGGTTTTCTGGCAATGCGTGCAATGGCGTGCGGCAGACATAGTAGGGTCGCCAGAGATTTCATATTTGATAGAGCCAAAAAGTCTTTGGTCGGCCCTCTTTATTATTGAATAATTGTTCAAACAAATACGATACAACGATTCTTATAGACTAATACTTCACGCATAAGATGATGTCGGATAGCGCGGGATAATACAATTTTTTCGTTATCTTGGCCTTTGCGTTTTAGATCGTCGATATTATCGTTATGCCTGATGCGTACGATATCTTGTTCGATGATTGGACCAGCATCTAATTCAGTGGTGACATAATGGCTTGTAGCGCCAATGATTTTTACACCCCTTTCATGAGCTGAGTGATACGGTTTTGCGCCTGGAAAAGCAGGTAAGAAAGAATGATGAATATTAATGATTTGATGAGGATAGTGATCTATAAAATTAGCACTTAATATTTGCATATAGCGAGCTAGAACGACGGTATCTATTTGATGCTCGGCGAGTAAATCAAGCTGTCTTTTTTCTTGCTGTTGTTTGTTGGCAGCAGTTATAGGTATGTGATGAAAAGCGATGCCTGCATTTTCAGCAAGTGATTGATAATTTTTATGGTTACTGATGATGAGCGGGATTTCAACGTCCCACTCGCCGGATTGGTAGCGAGAAAGAATGTCGAACAAACAATGCCCATGCTGTGAAACAAACAGTGCAAGCCTAGGTTTAATGTCAGAAAATGCTATCTGCCAGTTCATATTAAGCGCCGAGCCAACTTCTTCCGAAAAGGTTTTTTGAATCTGTTCGCGGTCAATAGAAAAGTTTTCTAGTTGCCATTCAACACGCATAAAGAAGTGCTTATCTGCAGTATCAACGTGCTGTTCTAAGTCAACAATGTTGCCGTTATTGTTAGCGAGAAAATCAGTTACCTTTGCAATGATGCCGGGTTGATCAGGGCATTCTGCTAATAAGGTGGCGGTTGTTTGCTTGTTCAAAATGAGTCCTGTTTTAGCCGATTTGTTGTTTATGTGTAAAACCCAAATTATTGAGCAGTTGGTGTGTTTTATGAATACGTTCTTGTAATGCAGAAGGGGTGTATTGTTTAGCGCTCACATGGCCCCATATAGGATTTGGCCAAGCGGCATCATGTTTATAACGAACAATATGATGAAGGTGCAATTGGGGGACCATATTTCCTAACGCGGCAATGTTCATTTTGTCCGCAGCAAATTCTTTACTCAACGCATGACTCAATTGTAAAGACTCATGTTGTAGCATTTGTTGGTCGAGTTTACTGAGTTGGAACGCTTCACTAATGTCCGCTTGCCGTGGAACGAGAATATACCAAGGGTAGTTGGCATCTTTACTTAGCAATAAAGCGCAAAGTTGAAAGTCTCCAAGGTAATGACAGTCTTCAGCTAGTTTGGGGTGTAATTTAAAGCTCATAGTTAAGGGGTCTCGCGTTTCCAATGACCTGATTTTCCGCCCTTTTTTTCAAGCAAACGAACACCTTGAATAGTCATACCGCGGTCAACCGCTTTGCACATATCGTAAATTGTCAGTAAGGCTACCTGAGTAGCATTGAGGGCTTCCATTTCAACACCTGTTTTGCCCAATGTGGTGACGGTGGTTTGGCAAGCAATCAAGTTATTTTGCGTATCAGGTTCCAGTTTAATGTCCACATGGGTAATTGGTAAGGGGTGGCATAAGGGCACAAGGTCAGCTGTTTTTTTGCTGGCCATAATGC
>CAJXOJ010000054.1 GCA_913057515.1 uncultured Cycloclasticus sp.
ATGTTGCATAGGTAGAGAACTTATAACCACGACGATATTCAAACTTATCAACCGCCTTCATTAAACCAATATTACCTTCTTGAATAAGGTCTAAGAATTGCAGGCCTCGGTTTGTGTATTTTTTAGCAATAGAGATCACCAAACGTAAGTTGGCTTCAACCATTTCTTTTTTGGCCCGACGCATTTTCGCTTCACCAATCGATAAGCGGCGGTTAATGTCTTTGATTTCTGATGTGACTAAATTGCTTTCGTTTTCTACGTTAGACAGCCTGACTTGTGCTTTCTTAATTTCATGAAAGTTTTCTTTTATAACCTCAACAAAAGGCTCATCTGTTTTTAGATGCTCCTCAAGCCAAGTTAAATTACTTTCATTCTTCACAAAGCCTGCAATAAATAGCTTGCGCGGCATTTTTGCTTGTTTAACACAAATATCAATAATCGTTTTTTCTTGCGCTCTAACAAGCTCAACATTTTGCCTAATCACACCCAACAATAATGCAAAGAAACGCGGTGTGAATTTAAGCGCCATAAATAGCAGCCCCAACTCATCAAACTCTTTTTGCGTTTTTTCTGATGAATAGCCCTCTTTCTCGATAGTCTTAAGGCAGACTTCGTATTTTTTGATGATTTCATCAATACGAACCTGAACATCTTCGATACTTAGCGCTGGAATTTCTGGCGCATCTTCATCTTTTGCAGCGGCTGGCTGTGTGTAATCGTAGTCATCTTCCAGATCAACAAAGTCTGGAATATAATCGGCTAATCGTAACTCTTCCTTTTTGATTTGCTCGAACACATCAAAAAAGCTGGCAACAACGGCCGGGTAACGAACCATCGCTGTCAACATTTCGTTTTGACCTTCTTCGATGCGCTTTGCTATATCCAGCTCACCTTCACGTGTTAGCAAGCCGACTGTGCCCATCTCGCGCATGTACATCCGCACGGGGTCTGTTGTTCGACCTAACTCTTTATCTACCGTTGCCAAAGCAACCGCAGCTACCTCAGCAGCAGCAGACTCATCGACTGTTTCAGCCGCCGCACCATCTGAAACGGTGTCGGATTCCGGCGCAACCTCATGCACACCAATACCCATATCTGAAATCATGCTGATGATTTCTTCAATGCGCTCTGGCTCTACATCTTGCGGCAAGTGGTCATTGACCTCCGCGTAGGTTAAGTAGCCTTGCTCATGCCCTTTGCTGATAAGGGCTTTGATTTTAGTGGCTTGCTTTTTTTTCTGTTCTTTATCCATTTTGTTCCTATGAACTAAAATAAAATTTTCGTCGACTGAACCCAATATTTTAGCAGATATTCCTAATTTATCTACGAATGTTCTACTATTTCATTAATTCTGTGAACTCTTTTTTTTCTTCATCTGTTAGATTTTGTGCTTTTTCTGCCAATTCGTGATAGCGGGCAGACTTTGCTTGCTCTTTTAACCTCTCTATCGCCCCTAAAAACTCTTGCTCTGCTAATTCGCCAACAATAAGCCTCTCTTCGGCAAATAAAGTATTGATTATTTTTTCGCTCGGACCGCCTCGAAAGCGTTCCAATAATATCGCCGGTGACATATCCCGCTGACTATTAACCGCTTCTATTATCTCATTTAACACATTCATTCCCGGCACCTTGAACTGCAACCAAGCCTCATCTGAGTCAAGCTGTAATGCTAACGAGGGCTCATGAAGAATGAACTTTATCAAATGTCGCATTGCTGACAAAGGCGCTACACCCGTCTTTCGCCCAGCTTGTCGCGAACCAAACCTAGGCTTGCTAACTGAAGCTCTCGCCGCATCATTTTGCGTATTTGTTGCTCGGGCTAACTGCTTTTTCATTAGCGCTGAAAAGGTACCCGCTGGCAGCGTGTCTAACAACGGTTTAGCTTCCTCTAAAAAGCTTGCTCGCCCTTCAATGGTTGTTAGCGGGTGCTGTTTCGATAAATAATCAAAAAAATAGCTAGATAACGGCTCCGCCTCTTCAACCAACTGCTCAAAATGTGCAGAACCTTTCTCGCGAATTAGGCTATCTGGGTCTTCGCCTGCATTAAGTGACAATACTTTAATTTGTCGCCCTTTGCGTAACGCAGGTAAGGCATTGGTCACTGCTCGCCAAGCCGCTTTTTGCCCTGCCGAGTCGCCGTCCATGCAGATCACCAACTCTGATACCGAACGAAAGAGCAAGTCAACATGCTCGCGGGTAATTGCTGTACCTAACGCTGCAACAACATTCATCACCCCTTGCTGGTAAAGCGAAATGACATCTAAATAACCTTCAACCACAATAATGCGTTGAATTTTACTAGACGATTTAAGCGCTTCGTATAAACCATAAACCTCACGCCCTTTATGATACAGCGGCGTTTCTGGTGAATTTAGGTACTTTGGCTCACCATTATCAAGTACGCGACCTCCAAACCCTATTGTTTGCCCACGTTTATTACGAATCGGAAAGATAATTCGTTCTCGAAAACGGTCATAGGTTTTATTATTTTCATTGCTGGTAATAAGCCCCAGCTCACGAAGCTCATGGAGTGACTTCTCATCTTGCCCAAGTGTTGATAACAAGTTACCCCACCCTGCTGGCGCAAAGCCCAGCTGAAACACCTTCGCTACCTCACCCGTTAAACCTCTGTTTTTTAGATAGTTCTTTGCCACATCAGCCAAGCGATGCTGACGCAGTTGTTGCTGATAAAAGTCTCCGACCTTAGCATTCATTTGCCTCAGTGGCGTCAAGTCTCTTTTAGGCTTATCTGGCTCAAAACCTTGCTCATGCACAACCTCAACGCCCGCTCGACTAGCCAGCTCTTCAATCGCCTCCACAAAACTATAATGGCTATAATCCATTAAAAAGCCAATGGCAGAGCCACTCACGCCACAGCCAAAACAGTGATAAAACTGCTTATCTTGACTGACCGTAAAACTCGGGGTTTTTTCATCGTGGAAAGGGCAGCAAGCTGAGTAGTTTGCACCTTTTTTCTTTAATGGCACGAGACTGTCGATCACATCGACAATATCAGTCCTGGCCAATAAGTCATCTATAAAATGCTGAGGAATTCTGCCTGCCATTATAATCGCGCGCTTTTTGCCCTACCTGTGAAAATTAGAAGCTATAAATCACACTAACATGCTTTGAACGTTGAATGGCAAGCTGTCTTGCCAGTGGAATAAGCGCTTGACTGCTTTGCTTTATGAGGCCACCGCGTTACGAGGACGGCGACCGAGCACTTAAGACAACTTGGCCTTTATTTTACCGCTGGCTGCGCCAACGTCAGCACGGCCTTGTAGTTGAGGGCGAAGAATACCCATCACTTTGCCCATATCCTTCATACCCTGTGCAGCTGTATCAATAATGGCTTGATCTATTAACTGATCAATTTCTGACTCACTCAACTGCTGAGGCAAATAGTCTTGGATAATAACCATTTCTTTTTGCTCAACAAGGGATAGATCATCTCGGCCCGCTTTATTAAAAGCGTCTATCGAATCGCGACGCTGCTTGACCATTTTATCTAGCAATTGAAGGACTTGCGTATCATCTAGTTCTATACGCTCATCAACTTCTTTTTGCTTAATCGCCGCAAGAATTAAGCGTATGACGCCCAGCTTTTCTTTTTCTTTCGCCTTCATCGCTAACTTCATATCCTCTCGGATACGAAGCGATAAAGCGTTCACTGGCTCAGCCATACTTTTAACCTACGCAGGAAGTAGCTATTAGCTACGACCGCGACGAAGATTGTTTAATGCACGACGTGTACGCGACAAACCTTTCAGGTGACGCTTTACAGCAGCAGCAGCTTTACGCTTACGCTCTGCAGTTGGCTTCTCATAAAACTCACGTTTACGTGATTCGGCCAAAACACCCGCTCTTTCACACGTACGCTTAAAACGGCGTAATGCAAAATCAAATGGTTCGTTATCTTTAACGCGTACTGAAGGCATGTATTTCTCTCTCTTCTTAAAATGTAAGGTATATAAAGGACCGCGGATTATACAACTAGCTTATGCTAAAACCAACCTCTAAACCCCAAAAATTCAGTAATCTACACTTTTTTCGCCATCTCAGCGATAATACAGCCCTATTTTGATTGAGTGATCTGTAAAAACACATGATTAAGCACACCCACCTTGTTCTTGGCATAGAAACCTCCTGTGATGAAACAGGCGTCGCTCTATATGGTGATAAAGGTTTAATCACTGATGCTTTATATAGCCAAGTAAAAATGCACGAAGAATATGGCGGCGTAGTGCCCGAACTGGCATCGCGTGATCATGTGCGCAAGCTGATTCCTCTCATTAGCCAATGCCTTGCTAATGGTGGCATCTCTCGCAGCGATATAACGGGCATTGCCTATACCGCAGGGCCAGGCCTTGTTGGTGCGCTGTTCGCAGGGACTAGCGTCGCACGTAGTTTAGCCTACGCATGGGGCATCCCATCCGTCGGCGTTCATCATATGGAAGGGCATTTATTAGCCCCCATGCTTGAAAGCACCCCACCCAACTTTCCTTTCGTTGCGCTATTAGTGTCGGGCGGACACACACAATTGATCAAAGTAACACAAGTTGGCGCTTATGAATTACTGGGGGAGTCTCTCGACGATGCAGCCGGTGAGGCCTTTGATAAAACAGCCAAACTGCTCAATTTAGGTTACCCCGGTGGACCAGCACTCGCCGCTTGCGCTAAAGAGGGGCACTCTGATCGCTTCACTTTTCCTCGACCGATGACTAATCGACCGGGACTTGATTTTAGTTTCAGTGGACTCAAAACATTTGCTTTAACTACCAGCCAACAAAACGAACTGGATAATCAAACACGCGCCGATATTGCTCGCGCCTTCGAGGAAGCCGTAGCCGACACTTTAGCCATTAAATGTAAACGTGCGTTAACGCAAACAGGACTAAGCACTTTAGTGGTTGCCGGCGGAGTAAGTGCCAATAAGCACCTACGCGCTACTCTAAATCAAATGGGCAGCGACATAGGTGCTGATATTTTTTACCCTCGCCATGACTTTTGCACCGATAATGGCGCCATGATTGCCTACGCTGGCTATCAACGTTTAATGGCCGGTGAGCACGATGAGCTGAACATTAAAGTGCGCCCACGTTGGCCCTTAGCTGAACTCAACATCCCAGAATCAATATAAAATAATAATCATATGGATATCATCTTTTTAAGAAATTTACGCATCGAAACCGTCATTGGCATTTTTGATTGGGAGCGACAAATAAAGCAACCCGTGTTCATTGACCTTGAAATGGCCACTGATATTAAGAAAGCCGCCGCTAGTGACCATATTGACGACACGCTCGACTACAAGTCACTTTCAAAAGCTGTCATTGACTTTGTTGAACACAGCCAGTTCCAATTAGTAGAAACACTCGCTGAAAAAGTTGCCGAGCTCATTATCAATGACTTTAATGTTCCTTGGTTAAAGCTCACGTTAAATAAAAAAGGTGCTTTACGCCATGCCGATGATGTTGGCATTATTATCGAACGGGGCACTAAACCCAAATGACAACCGTTTACTTAAGTATTGGCAGCAATATTGAGCGTGAAAAGCACCTACGTGCCGGCATTAGCGCCTTAAAAAAACAATTTGGCACACTCATTTTATCCAGTGTTTACGAGTCAGATGCCGTTGGCTTTGATGGCCAGCCCTTTCTAAACCTCGTCGCAAGCTTTAAAACAGAGCACCCCCCTGAAAAGGTGGACGCTCTTTTAGATATCATTGAGAAGAACAATGGCCGCACCCGTGAACAAAAAAAATTCAACCCGCGAACACTAGACTTAGATTTAATTTTATATGGCGACTATATCAGCCAAGACCCTACGCTTGAAATTCCGCGTGATGAAATAACTCAATACGCCTTCGTTCTTGAGCCGCTAGCCGAAATAGCAGGCGAACTACTCCACCCTGTTTTAAAGACCAGTTACGACCAGCTTTGGCAAGATTTTGATACCTCTAACCTAGTTCAAAAACGTATTGACTTCAATTGGGACTAAACAAGACCCTTACCTCCATCCACAGCAATGACTTGCCCCGTTATATAGGCTGCCTGTGTTGATAAAAACAAAACCGTTTCTGCAATATCTTCCACTGACCCTTGTCGTTGCAGTGGAATACGCTGAACAATGCCCTCGCTCAATGTAGCCGACTGGTTTTCTGGCCATAAAATAACCCCCGGCGAAACACCATTTACTCTCACTTCTGGCGCCAATTCTTTTGCCAATGACTCGGTTAATGCATACAGCCCTGCTTTCGCTGTGCTGTATATTGGGTAATTCGGTAACGACCTTTTTGCATAAATATCGACCAAGTTAACAATGCAGCCTTTGGTTTTTTTTAGCTCTTTAGACGCAGCCTGACTAACAAAAAAAGGAGCCTTTAAATTACTCCCCATTAAATCGTTCCAATCAGTTTCATTTGCCGTATCCAGCGGCGTTTCATAAAAGGTTGAGGCATTATTAACCAGCACATCCAAGCGACCCGTTTTGTCAATAAGCTCTTTCAACATGTTTTGGATTTGCTCTAGCGATTGCAGGTCCGCTTTAACCAGCCAAGCAGAATCTTTTCGCTCAGCATTTAACAACCTCGTTAATGCTGCCGCTTCGGTCTTTGAATCACGATAATGAAGAACCACGCCATAGCCCGCCTCATGAAATGACTTAACCATTTGCGCGCCAATTCGCCGCGCAGCGCCGGTAATTAATACTATTTTCTGTAAATTAGGCACGCCTTCTCCAAAATTAAACTAAAATTTCAACATGCTCATACTACTAAAATGAAAAATGAAAAACCGAATTTTTCTACTCCTATTTGTACCTTTCCTACTGCTTGCTTGCGCCCAAGTGCCAGACAATAAAGGCCATCATTATGAGTACTTTAACCTTAATTCGATGGCAAAAACTGACATTGATATGGTGGCCGACATCCATGTAAAACAAACCCTAAAACAACTAAGGTTATTGGCTACAAAACTTTACAAACGCAACCCCAGTGAATGGAAAAAGACTAAGTTAAACTCTAGAGAAGCCGCTATTGCACGAATTTTCACCCCGCCTTTCCCATCGGTAAATGGAAAGCGTAGCGTGGCAAGCATTCGGTTAGCGTTTGATGAACAGTACAAAGGTGATCGCGTTCTCGCCTACATCGCAGGGCTAGCTAGCATGCTCACCCATTCCTATAACGGCAAAAATGATTTCTATGTATTTGACAGCCTAGACGCACAAAAAATTTATAACGGTGCACGTAATATTGAGGTCGCATCGTGGCTTTTACAAACTAAAAGAAAACGAAATGGTCAGCTATTTTTGCTTAGCTCAGGCGAAGGCAGCCATCCAACTAATAGAAGTTACGACCGCTTGTTTGGCAAACTGATTGGGCAACAAGATACCCTAGCCCAAATAATGGCGGTAAAAAACCATCGTGTGATAAAAAATGTTTTCCAGTCGGCGGCACAATTTGTCTTTCTACCTGTTTAAGCTTTACCAGCAGCCTGCAAAACTAAAGTAAGCATCTATAGGCCTAACCTATGCGGTCGTTTCATTTATTAAAAATAAGTGCCCTTTATTGCCTTAATGACCTCAACTCGCCGTTGCCGTATAGCATCTCCAATTTCTTTACCCACTAAGCCTTGCTCAACAAACTCTGCTGCGCCAACCTTATTGGCCTCAAGAAAGGCCTTCCTAAGCCATTTTGCCTGCGGATAATCTCTATCTTCGAATCCTAGCCGCCCTTTCGAATCGGCCTCACAAGCCAACAAAAACTGCTCAAGCTTATCTGGATGGCGAAAGGCACCCACGGCTTCAAGCACCTTCAATAGTGTCGTTGCCTTCAATTCAAGCGCCCGATGGCAATGCGTGTGATACTCCATTACTTTTTCTGCTAAATCCGCATATTCATTTGGAACCCGCAAACGAGCAACCATTGCCCGTAGCGCTCGCAGGCCTTTGATTTCATGCCCATAGTGAGACGGCCAATGTTCAGCTGGAGTCAAGCCTTTACCTAAATCATGCGTTAATGCTGCAAACCGCACCACTGCACTGTTAGATAATAAAACCGCTTGCTGTAAGACCATCATCGTATGCAAGCCCGTATCAATTTCAGGATGATGCTCAGGAGACTGAGGAACACCAAATAAATCATCTATTTCCGGCAAAATAACGGCCAATGCACCACATTCTCTTAAAACGTCAAAAAAAACTTCTGGCGAACGCTCACCTAATGCACGCTGCATTTCTTGCCAAACCCGTTCAGCCATTAAACTAGTCAACTCACCACTGCTAACCATCTCACGCATGTAATCCATTGTTGAGTCTGCGACAATAAAACCCATGTGCGCATATCGTGCAGCAAACCTCGCTAAGCGCAACACTCGAAGTGGGTCTTCTTTGAAGTTTTCCGAAACGTGCCGCAACACCTTTGCCTTCAAATCTGCCTGTCCACCATATGGATCAACTAAGCCCTGCTCATTCAACGCCATTGCATTAATGGTTAAGTCGCGTCGACGTAAATCTTCAACCAAGCTAACATCGGGACTAGCATACACCTCAAAGCCAGCATACCCTGAACCTGATTTTCGCTCTGTTCTGGCCAACGCATATTCGGCTTTTGTTTCCGGGTGAAGAAACACTGGGAAATCTTTACCGACCTGCTCAAAACCCTGTTGCAACATTTCCTCTACCGTTGCCCCCACCACAACATAATCCTTATCCTTTGACGGGTAATTAAGCAGCTTATCCCTGACCGCCCCCCCCACTAGGTATATATCCATTACCATTCTCTAATGTAATTTATGCTATAGTTGCGTGCTTTTTTTTCAATTGAAGGTCTTATTTTGTTAGAAATATTCATTTATTGTTTACTTTTTGGGGCCTTCTCTGGTCTTTGTTCAGGCCTATTAGGTGTTGGTGGTGGCATTGTTATTGTTCCATTCCTAGCATGGCTACTACCTCAGCATGGCCTGCCTGTTGAAACTAGCATGCAAACTGCCATCGCAACCTCTTTAGCAACCATTATCATCACCTCTATCGCCGCTATTTATGCTCAAAACAAGCGCAACGCGATTGATTGGCAAGTCGTTAAATTTGTAACGCCCGGTATAGCAATTGGTGCTTATTTTGGGGCCGACTTAGCACATTACATGAGTACTCAGTTGCTCTCTATCGTTTTTGGCTCATTTTTACTGCTGAATGGCGCCCGGATGGCTCTAAAACTCACACCTAATCCAGAACGCAAACTACCCTCAGCATTGCCTTTAAGTATTGCTGGTAGTGTTTTAGGCATGCTGTCTACACTCATCGGCATTGGCGGCGGTACCTTCACTGTCCCTTATATGTTACTGCATAATGTTCCCATGAAAAAAGCCATTGCTTTTGGAAGCACCTTCGGTTTACCCATTGCCGTTTTTGGCGCCATTAGTTTTATTATTCTTGGCCTGCAAAGTACGATACCAATGGAAGGTAATATTGGCTACATCAATATACCCGCGTTTTTTGGCATTAGTATTGCCAGTGTATTTGCTACAACATTTGGGGTTTACCTAGCACACACGATACCAACCACTGCAATGAAGAAAACATTTGCTGTCATCATGCTTTGTGTTGGCGTCAAAATGCTCATTGGCTAAACAATTTAGACAAAAGGCTAGGTGACTACCTAGCCTTTTTATCGTCAAACCATTGCTCTGTAGAATAACATCCCAGCCAGCATTGAAATAACCACAATCAGCGGCTCCTCTACACCAAACCCTAAACTTGCAACAGCAGGGCCCGGGCAATATCCAATAACACCCCAGCCGACACCGAATAACACCGCACCAATGAGCAACTGGCGATCTATTTGTAATAAAGTTGGCAGATGAAAGTCATCGTCAAAAACTGGCTTACTTCTTGAAAAAATAAAACGATAAGCAATCATTGTTGTTAAAACAGCTCCCCCCAAAACAAACATTAAACTTGGATCCCACTGGCCAGTAATATCTAAAAATTTAATTACTTTATTAGGGTTTACCATTTGTGATAACACCAAACCCATACCAAAAATAATACCGGCTACCAACGCACTAAATATTTTAAGCATCATTAACCTCCTGTCATTTGTTTAAAAACATAAACCGTTATAATCCCGCTCAACAAAAACGTGGCCGTTGCCACTAATGAGCGCAAGGAAAAACGAGAAATACCACAAATCCCATGCCCGCTGGTGCAACCACTACCCATTGCTGTTCCTACGCCAATCACCAGCCCACCCAAGACCAATAATGCTGTAGACATATTCTCCCTTGGTGTGATCGTAATCGGAAAAAAGTGCATAAAAATAGCACCTCCTAAAACAAGACCAACAACAAAGGCTAAGCGCCAAGCCTTTTCTTCAAAAGAAGGAGCATTAAATGACCCCGCAACAATGCCGCTAATACCTGCAATACGACCATTTAAATACATTAAAATACTGGCACTAATACCAATTAAGACACCACCGGCTAACGATAAATAAGGTGTAAAATTTTCCATAGTATGATGTTCTCTAAAATTAAGAATAAGCATATTATCAAATAATATATAAATTTACCCCCCTGATGAGAGCATAAATCCTGTGTAAAATAGCCCTATGAAGAATAAAACTGACCAATGGCATGCCTTACATGCCGAAACAGCCGCTATTGACTGGAAAGATTTAGAGCGCTTTTTTGCTCGTGGTAATCTATTACGCATTTCAAGCGAACTTGATCTCATAGATGCCGCCGTCGAAATGGCAAATGATAACAAACCGGTGATTGAAAAATGGCTCGGCGAAGGCCATTTGGCAGGCGTTTCAAGTGAAGAGGCATTACTGTGGTCCAAAGGTGAAAGTAATCTTTGGTCCGTTATTGTATTACCATGGATACTAGTTCAGCAGCGCCAATAAACCTACCAACTAAACTACCGTTATTGTGCAACTTTAAAAACAGTCAATAATTTATTAGACCCACCAAGTAGTCAAGCGGCAATGTTGGTAAAGTAAGCTACTCTTGCTGTTTAAGTAAGGTCAGACAATGCAAAATAGCCCCACACTGCTGTTTTAGCCTTATCTAACACAGCTTAAGCTTTAACGTTGACTCACATTCAAAATGTAACTCAGAAGACAATGAGTGACTAATAAAACACGTTGCTTCAGCTTTTCTTAATAACCGCTCAGCTTTCTCAACGACATTACTATCCGCCACCAACAACGTTGCTTTTGTGTTTATTTTAGTAAAAAGCACCGCCCCATCGACCTTATCTAAAGTGCCGACCGAGTCGCACTGTAAGTCATTCCATTCTAGTTTTGAGGCACGCGCAATGGCTTTGAATGACAAAATAAGGCAACTTGATA
>CAJXOJ010000055.1 GCA_913057515.1 uncultured Cycloclasticus sp.
CAATAGCACTGCATTACGAATTCCAAATAAGTACCACCTTATGGCTTGGTTTAGCAGCTTTTGGTGTGTTATTCGCCATTAACTCCTCACTGCATAGTTACCTAATAGTGAGCTATGCCAATAGCAATGGCGTATCGCTAGATGTTGGCTTTTACTATATGGCTAACGCAGCAGGTCGCTTGCTGGGCACTGTTTTATCTGGTTGGTTGTACCAATATTATAGTTTTGAAATATGCCTATGGGTATCTGCGGCCTTTATCTTAATGTCCGCGATCATCGCAAAAGCATTGCCGGAAAAAGGGTGAGATCCATTCTATACCTAATAGAAATAGATGCTATATTTAACAAACGGATTTAAATGTGTATTAATCAAGTCATATCCACTTTTGGCTATTAATATGCAAAAACATGGAAGTACTATCCACCTATATACAAGTAATACGTGGATAATGAGTTCCGCTTATTAATACTGTTAGCACTAAATAAAGGAATATTGAGAAATATGGCAAATCATCTTTCGTTCGGCTCAATTTACAAATCGATAAAGAGCCTGCCTTCCATTGATCTCCCAGCATTTGTTGTTCTCACAGGCAGGAATGGTTCAGGCAAAACTCATTTACTTGAAGCATTACGTGATGGAAAAGTTAATTCTAGTTTAATTAGTAATACTCAGACAGATGTCATCCTATATGATTGGAACAGCATAATTCCAAAAGATACGGGGGTCTTTCATACTCATCAGCATTTGACTCAACGATCTAACTGGTTTACCCAAATCAGAGAACACCAAGACAAAATATTACCTAATATTCAACAACAGATGATTGCACTTGGAGTGCCTGAGGATTATTGCTCATCTTTATATAAAATAAGAAATCTATCCAAGACTAAAATATCTGAGTTTTCTACTGCCGAAAAAGTAGATCATATATATGAGCAAGTAAAAAATATTCTTAAACAGCAAGGACAACAGGTATATTCACAAACCCAGCGCCATATTGGCGATGAAAATTGGAAGAAAGCAGTTCCGGAAGTTGCAAGCGAAAAACCAGAATTGTTTATGGAAACATCTGAATCAAAGTTTTTTGGGAACAAGAAGCTTCTTTGGGGGGAAGTAGACCCATTTCAGCAAGCTTTTGGAAGGCTATTTTCCACTTATAGAGACTTGATTCATCAAAATGATCGACTTCAAAAATACCCACCTGATGATAATGATCTAGTACATTTAGATTCAACTCAGTTCATTGATGAACACGGTGAACCACCTTGGGATTTTGTTAACAAAATATTGGATGTTTGTGAACTAGATTTCCGTGTTAATTGTCCCCCGTTGCATGAAACATCATCATTTGAACCAAAGCTGAATAAACTGTCATCTGATGTCGAGATGCGATTTGGTGATCTTTCTTCGGGGGAGAAAGTCTTAATGTCATTTGCTCTGTGTTTATACAACGCAAGTGATGCCCGGCAAAAAAAACGGTTTCCTCGACTTCTTTTGCTTGATGAGGTTGATGCGCCACTACACCCATCAATGGTAGTGTCACTATTAAACACAATCAAAAGTGTATTAATAGATGATAAAGGAATATCGGTAATCCTTACTACTCATAGCCCATCGACCGTGGCTCTTGCTTCTGAGAATGCTTTGTATGAAATGAATCCAGATGGTCCTCGTGTAGAAAAATGCAGCAAAGGCAAGGCATTATCTATATTAACCACTGGCGTACCCACTTTATCCATTTCCTTTGAAGGTAGGCGCCAAGTATTTGTCGAAAGCAAAACAGATGCAGGGTTATACGAAAAATTGTATCAATCATTTAAAGGGCAATTAGATTCCGCAAGGTCATTGTCATTTATAGAAGTCGGGCATAAAACCGAATCTGGAGGCGAGGCTAATGCTGGCTGCGCACAAGTCCAAAGAATAGTTTCTTCATTATCTGAAAATGGAAATGAAAGTGTCTTTGGTTTAGTTGATTGGGATGGTAATGTAGAAGAATCACCCAGAGTCAAAGTTCTTTCCCCTTCAGTTCGCAATGGCCTTGAATCTGCGATTTTTGATCCTGCAATAGTTGCAGCAGCAGTTATTAGAGATAATATTAGCTTTGCTGTTAGGAAGGGAATTCTCGAACAGGGTGAAACATATATGAATATATCAGGCTGGGAAGCTAGCAGGTGGCAGAGTGCAGTCGATAAGATTCAAGAGTTAGTAATTGGACCTAGAGAAGAAAACACCCAAAACATAGAAGTAACATACTTAAACTCTATGACACTAGGCATAAGGAAGGATTACTTACATCTTGACGATCATGCTTTGGAAGAGGCTCTTGTTAGTACCTTTGGTTTCTTTAGGCCGAAAAATAATCGTGCTGGCGGATTAATGAATCACTTTGCAGACACTATTCTTAATGATATTCCTGAAATTTTCCCGAATGACATAAAGCAAACATTTTTAAGACTGTTAGAAGGCGAGCTATAAAGTGCTAACAAACACATTCACTCGGACATCAAAAAGCGTCGCTCGTGCCTCACTCTGCTTTTTGATGCCGGTGATGTGAGGCGTTATACGCAAAAAAACATCCCACCGACTAATTATCTTTAACTTGAAACTCAATACTTATAAATGTAGACTATACGTCACAAGCAGAGCGAATCAAGACAGTTAAATCAATGGTCAATACCACAAAAATAGAAACACAAACCTTTGGGAATGAAAGCCACACTATCTATCAGGGTGATGTGCTACAAGTTCTAGAATCATTAGAAGATTCATCAGTTGATCTTATTTTTGCTGACCCTCCTTATAATATTGGAAAAGATTTTGATGGTTTAGTAGAGAGCTGGAAAGAAGAGGATTTCTTGAGCTGGGCTTATAAGTGGATAGATGAGTGTTATAGAGTTTTAAAACCAACAGGCACTTTCTATTTAATGAATAGCACAGAGAACATGCCTTATCTTGATATTTGGTGCCGTAAAAACTTTCATATTAAGAGCCGCATTATATGGGCTTATGACAGTTCTGGAGTACAAGCAAAACAATATTATGGCTCGTTATATGAACCAATATTAATGCTTACTAAAAGCAAAAAGGACTACACATTTAACTACAAAGAAATAATGGTAGAGGCAAAAACTGGAGCGAAAAGACAATTAATAGATTACAGAAAAAACCCACCTCAACCTTATAATACAAAAAAAGTTCCCGGTAATGTATGGGAGTATCCTCGTGTAAGATTTAAAATGCATGAATATGAAAATCATCCAACTCAAAAACCAGAAGCATTACTTGAACGTATAATCAGAGCATCTTCAAATATAGGGGATATTGTCTTAGACCCGTTCTCTGGCAGTTTTACTACATCAGCAGTAGCTAAAAGACTAAATAGAAAATCTATTGGTATAGAAATTAACAGCGAATATGTAAAAATAGGAATTAGGCGCCTTAGTATTCCTTCACCTTACTCAGAAGAAGAGTTATCTAAAGAAAAAAAGCGAAAAACAAAAAACAAGTCAAAACATGTTCGCGCTACCGAGGATGAAACTCAACCAGTCCAGACAACTTTAATCTAACAGTCCATATTCTAATTTAAAACAGTTAATGACAATTTCTTTTAGCTCAGCAATTAAATGGGGCTCTGACTTAACCCAATCTAGAACACTGTTTAACTCATTTAATGTAAAAATATCATCAAAAAGGGCTATGTAAATTGACACCATAGCCTCAGGCATATTCTTGCTTGCATCCGCTTCTATTTGTGTTCTAACCTCATCAATAGACATATCAGTTTTTATAACGAAACTAAGAGAAAAACGATTTATTTTCTCAAAATCAAGAAAATATTTTTTAAAATCTAAAGTTTCTGTTACTTGAAAGAACTTTCCTAAAGGCTTTAATACGAAATCAATTCCCCCATCGTTTGCATTTGTTCTTCCTGTACGATAAAGCAGCAGTGGCTCTTCTTTCGACTCACCATTTATACTTATAGTCACCTTTGTCTGTTTAAAATGCAGATGTAAAAGCGCATATGAGATTATTTCAAATAATCTGGCATCTGAATTATATTCAAATGCCTGTAAAATTAATTTAACTATTTCTTCTTCTGTACTAGCAGCTTCAATTTCATTTAAATATGCTGTTTGATTATCATTTATAATTTCGATATATCTATCTATTGAAGCCACAACAAAAGCAGCGGTCTCTTTGGGGTTCATACCGTTTTCAGAAAGTAGGTCAACCGAAATTTTTCTTGCCTTTCTGCCATCACCCAAGTCAGCCGGTTGCACAGGCAACATGTTATCGCTTACATCATACTGCCTTCTAACTTCATCATTAAGTCTATTATCTAAAGGATGGTTTTGTAGCTTAGAACCAAAAGGCATTGATTTCATACATTTCATTAAATCCGTAAAGCTAGACCCTGTGTAATTACCATCTAAATAATCTTTACAAAGCACATAAAGTGCGTATAAGTTTCCTAATGAGCGTCTGGCTTTGCTATCACGGTCAGAAGCTTTTGTTTTACGCTCAATGTATTTATGAATGACTGAATCAGGATTAACATGGTATTTAGTGGCTGTTTCTTTTACAAAAAAAGCATTACTGTTACTCATCATTACCACCTAAATCAAAAGATATAACTTCATAGGCAGGTATATTTAGCGACTTAGCAATCTTAAACAGATTGAGGAGACTTACGTTACGCTTACCTCTTTCAATACCACTAATATATGTTCGGTCTAGGTCTGCTATCAATGCAAGCTGCTCTTGACTCAGATTTTTTTGCTGTCTAAGTTCTTTGACATGCTTACCAAATTGCAACAGAATATTTTCTTCGTTCATATCACTACCTTATTTTTGGTAGTATAATAAACCCTGTTGACTATGAGTCCACGGACTATGCGTCACATTAAAAAGCGTATAACAAGGCGCTAAATAAAATCAATGGGGTCAGACTCGATTGATTTTATAGACTAGTTGCCCTATGCTTTAATTTCAAAAATAAAGGCTATTTCTTATGGCTCGATTACCTCGTTTTGTTTTAGTGGGTCAACCACAACACGTTATTGTTAGAGGAAATAATCGTGAGCCTATTTTTTATGCGGATGAAGACTATCAGTTTTACCTTGAAACATTAAAAAAAGCCTGTAATAAACACGGTTGTGATGTTCATGCTTATGTATTGATGACCAATCATGTGCATTTACTGATCACCCCACATAAAAAGGATGGTCTGTCTAAAGTGATTCAAATGCTGGGGCGTTATTATGTTCAGTATTTTAACCACAGCTATCAGCGAACGGGAACACTCTGGGAGGGTCGCTATAAAGCGACATTAATTGATAGTGAGCAGTATGCTCTACAATGTTATCGTTATATAGAGCTTAACCCTGTTCGAGCAGGTATGGTCGATCATCCTGTGGAGTACCCATGGTCAAGTTATGCCTATAATGGGTTGGGTAAAGCAAACGAATTAGTCGTAGAGCATGAGCTGTATAAACGTTCAGGGAAAAGCAGCGAACGGCGTTGCGAAGCGTACCGTGCATTATTTGACGTTGATGTTCCGCAAAGAACAATTGAAGAAATACGCGAGGCAACCAATAAATCATGGGTTCTAGGCAGTGATTTTTTTAAAGAAACGATAGAGGCTAAAATTAATCGACCCATGCATCCAAGGAGCAAAGGTGGTGATAGGAAATCGAAAGCGTTTAAAGATAAAATCAATCGAGTCTGACCCTATTGATTTTCACTTAAAGGAGCTACCGAGATGAAATCTCTCATTCGCCAAAACCCCACCATTGCATTTGGTTTAGGCCTACCGCTACTGTTGGTTATCGCTTTTTTGCTTGTTTCTGGTGTACCGGCGCTGCTGGTTAGTGCACCCCAGTACGACCTATTGTATGCAACGGGGTACGATGATTATTCGGGCGGCATTCAGATAGATGTTGTCGATCAGCACGTTCAGGTTATTCACCAAACCGGTGCGCGACATAACCGAAAGCCACGCCTTTGGCGTTACCAGGCAAACACCGGTGCTGTTAAGGAAGTGCCTATGATCTTGCCCGCCGGCCTTGCTGTGGGCCAGCAAAAAGAAAAGCGTTTGAACGAGGCGCCAACATCAACGCTTGTGCATATGCCAGACCTTAAAGGTGTGGTTGTTGATTCGTCTAGTATTGCGCCTGATGGGTATGAATTTAGCTTAGGGCAGGGGCGTTATTCACGCAATAATGTGTTCGGCTCCCTTTTTTATTCCTCAGGCAATCGTTACCAAGGCGTGCTCACTAAAAATGGACGTAGCATCCAATTACCCAAGGGGGATAATCAATATTATGGCCGCAATACCCGTTTCATTGGCTGGGTTATATCTCCATGACAATGCTCTTTATGCTGATCATCATATTGCTGCTCATTGGTGGTGGACTATGGGGTTGGCCATTAATAGCTGGGGTGTTTGGCCTATCAACGGTAACCGATAAACCCAGTGCGCTGAAGAATATTGTCCAGCTGATGAAGGCCTATGAGCTTACCCCGGCCGAGGTTTCTGAAGCCTTTCAATTACCCAATACCAGTGATTTAACACCCACTAAAGACGGCAAAGGTCATGTTGCTAAAACACTCTTTACCTATTTAGGTGCTATTTTTATCCTCTCCGGTGTTGCTACCTATATAGGCATGTTTTGGGGTAGCATGGGCAGCATTATGCGGGTTTTGGTCACGCTGGGCATCAGCTACGTTCTACTGATTGTGCTGGTGTCGGCCCTTCATGAGAAAAAATTTCCTAAACTTATTTTGCCGCTGTCTCTCGCGTGCATCGTGATGATGACTGGTGGCTGGTTCGTTTTTATTGGTGAGCTTTTCCCCCAGGGTGGTAACTGGCGTACCCCAGCACTTTTTGTATTTGGCATCATGGCCTTGCAACAAGGTGTTTTGTTTAGCAAATATCATCGTTCTGTGCAGGTGTTTGCCACACTCTTTTTTATATACGCGTTTATGAATGTTGGCCTTGATCTCCTTAGGCTACCAATGGCCTATATCGCCATTATTCTGGGTGCCTCATTGTTTTTGGTGGCCCTTGCGCTTGAAAAAACATCGCATCGTTTACTTGCGGAACCAGCATTGTTTATCGGTATTTGCTGGATGAGCAACGGCTTGTTTGATCGTGTCGCCATCTTCACGCAAACCAACTGGGCCAGTCTTGTTATTGGCATATGCTTGATATCAACCGCCTATGGTTTGCAAAAAGAAACCCGGTTCCCCCGTTTAATTAGCCTTGGTTATTTAGTTGGTTCACTCATGGTCTATAGCGGCCTGTTTGATCTGGTGGAAAATACCCCTGTTGAACTGCTCTACCTTGCCGTAACAACGTCTGCCCTTTATGCGTGCGTCGCGTTACATAGCCGAGCATTGTTGTTAACCACGGTGCTAGCCATGCTTGGTTTCATTGGGTATTACTCAACAGAGCATTTTTCAAACTCGCTAGGCTGGCCTATTACACTTATTTTGATGGGCGTTATATTTTTTGCTATCAGCAGTGTTGCCCTTAAGCTAAACAAGCGTATATAGCAGACGTAGCGGTTGCTTATTCTGTTTATCACACCCAACTGACGTTACCTTATGACGCTTCCCATTAATAAAATACTCGCCCATCTTTTACAGGGGGTGGAAGCTAACCAGAATATTGTTTTGCGGGCCGAGCCGGGTGCGGGTAAATCTACGGTGGTGCCGCTGGCGCTGTTAAATGCCGATTTTTTGGTGGGGCAGCGTATTATTATGCTGGAACCTCGGCGTATGGCAGTGCGGTCTACTGCGAATTATTTGGCGCGCTGTTTGGGCGAACGGGTGGGGCAAACGGTTGGTTACCAAGTTAAGAATGAACGAAAAATATCGGCGTCTACTCGGCTTGAAATTATCACCGAGGGGGTTTTAACGCGGCGGCTTCAATCAAACCCTGAGTTAGATGGGGTTGGCTTGATTGTTTTTGATGAGTTTCATGAGCGCTCCATTAATACCGATTTGTCATTAATGCTATCGCTTGAAATTCAGCAGGTGATTCGTGAGGATTTGCGCTTGTTGGTGATGTCTGCCACCTTAGATACTGGCTTAATGTCTGCTTACCTGAATGATGCACCGGTCATTCTGTGTGAGGGGCGCTCATACCCGGTTAGTGTTGCGTATAAAAAGAGTGATGCTAAGCAGTTGGTAATACATGTGTGCCAGGCCATTAGGGGTGTGATGGAGGATGAGGGCGATATTCTGGTATTTTTGCCGGGCATTGCTGATATTAAACGCTGCGTTTCGCAGGCCGAATCGATGTTGTTAGAACATCGGCAGTTTAGGTGTGTGCCGCTACATGGTTCCTTGTCATTGGCCGAGCAGGAAAAGGCGATTGCCTTAGCACCCGCCGGTATTCGGAAGATTATTTTTACCACCAATATTGCAGAAACCAGTTTAACCATTGAAGGTATTCGCTGCGTTATTGATTCGGGTCTGGAAAGGGCGCTTAGCTTTAGCCCAGCGAGTGGCATGTCTAAACTGACCACCACTAAAATTTCTAAAGCATCGGCAGAACAACGTAAGGGCCGTGCGGGTCGCTTATCAGCGGGTAAGTGCATACGGTTATGGAGTGAAAGCGAGCATCGCTCGTTAAATGATTTTCAGCCCGAAGAAATCCTTAATGCTGATTTAGCCGGTGCCTTGTTAGAGCTGGCCAGTGCGGGGCATTCAAACTATGACGAGATTAATTGGTTAACCGCACCACCCAAAGCGCATTTTGATTCCACTCAAACGCTATTAATTAATTTGGGTTTACTTGAGCACCGCGGCAATATTACTGCGCTTGGCCAGCAAGCCTGCGTCTTGCCTGTTCACCCGCGATTGGCAAAAATGTTATTGAGCGCGAGTGGGCAGCAAGAGCGTGAGCTGGCTTGTTATATCGCGGCGCTGGTATCCGAGCGCGATATATTTCAACGCGGTGACAGTAGCGACTTGTTACTGCGCGTACAGGTATTATTGGAGAGCGGAACGGGATCGCCCCATAAACCGCACGTGAACCGGCATGCGTTAAAAACGGTGCTTCAAGACGTGCGCACACTACAGTCATCCATTAAGCATAAAAGCAGCACAGTTGAACTATCTGGAGTGGCTGATATGGCGGCTTATTTATTGTTGCTGGCCTTTCCTGAACGGCTTGCTAAACGGCGTTCGGCCAATAGCAATAAATATCAATTAGCGAATGGAAAAGGGGTGTTTCTGATCGAATCGGACCCGCTTATTAATGATGAGTATTTAGTGGTGAATGATTGTGATGCTCAGCAAAAGGAAGGGCGAATATTCAGTGCAATTGGGTTTAATGAAAGCCTGCTTGAGGACAAATTCGCACCTTCAATGTCAGAAGAAACCAGCTACCAATTAGCGCCCAATAATAGCCGTGTGTTTGCACGGGTGTCGAAAAAATATGGCAGCATCACGGTGGAAGAAACGACCTCTGCTGATGTGCCGGCAGAATTTATTTTAGACAGTATTAAGGCGCTCTTAAAAACAGAGTATAAAACCTTGCTCAATTGGACAAAGCCCTGTGAAGAATGGATGACGCGGGTGATATGGTTAGGCGGTAAAGTGGATGGTTTTCCACAGTTGACCGAGGCAGCCATTATGGCCGCGGCGGAGGATTGGCTGTTGCCATATGTGCCAACAATTAAAAAGCTGGCCGATTTAAAAAAAGTAGCGGTGTTTCCCTTATTGTCTTCCATATTAACGTACCAAGAATCAACATTGCTTGAGGCTCAGGCCCCTATAGCGTATGTAACGCCGAGTGATAAGACCGTGCCGATTATTTATGATCCGCACCAAGGGCCAACGGTGTCGGTTGTGTTACAAGAAGTGTTAGGTGAACTGGCCTCGCCCATGTTAGCGGCTAATAGTATTGCGTTGCGTTTTGAATTGTTATCACCGGCCAAAAGACCGATACAAATAACCAGCGATTTGGCTAATTTCTGGGGTGGCTCATACAAAGCAGTTGCCAAAGAAATGCGCGCCAAATACCCTAGGCATCGCTGGCCGGAGGATCCGTTTTCTGCCCAACCGGGCCGCTCTTTTAAACCGCGTAATCCTAAAGCTTGAGTGTTATTTTTATAATGATGATGCTTGTAATTGAGCTTGCTTTTTAGGCAGTGAGCTAATGTTAGCGGCAAGGCTTTGTCAAAAAGCGGTGCGAATTAGTAAAGCGTTGAATGGATTGTGGCTGTCGAGCACATTGAAATCAATGGGGGTAGGTAGTGTCTTAAAAAAATCAAGCTTAATTCCCCCAGCCATTCGTTGAGCACAGTCGAACCTATATAATTTATATACCTTTCAACCCGACCCTTAAGGAGGGAAGCATGAAACCGAAAATAAGCATTATCACTCTGGGTGTAGACGATTTAGAAAGAGCGACTCACTTTTATGCTGAAGGCCTTGGTTTGCCAAAGCATGATTTTGAAGGTGGCAAAATATCTTTTTTTAGTTTGGAAGGGACTTGGTTAGCGCTTTACCCGCGCGATGAGTTGGCTAAGGACATCGGGTTGGCTGTTCCCACTCAGGCTGGTTTCTCTGGCATTGCGCTGGCTCATAATGTTGCTAGCAAGGCAGAGGTGGATGCTGTGCTTGATCAGGCGGTGTCGGCTGGTGCGCGACTCATTAAACCGGCGGAGGAGGTTTTCTGGGGTGGTTACTCCGGTTATTTTCAAGATACGGAAGGCCATTATTGGGAAGTAGCCTACAACCCGCATCAGGATTTAACGTAATAACCAATTCTTTCTTTTTTCATTTTCAATCTAATAAAACGATACTTTAAAAGCCCCATATAATGCTTGCCTTCAATGGAGCAGGGGGGGTGGTTTTAAGGTGTTTGACTAAGCTTAAGAGTGTGGCTATTTAATTATTTTTGGAAATCAGATTGCTAATTTAGGGCGGCTTATTGTGGGCTATTTTAAGCTGACATTTTGAGTAAGAAACAATACGCACAACAGCTTGTCTAGCCTGTTGTGCGTAGTGTGGTTAATGTTATCTATGAGGTTTTTTAGGCTTCAT
>CAJXOJ010000056.1 GCA_913057515.1 uncultured Cycloclasticus sp.
TTTCTTGTACGGGTGTTTCTTGTACGGGTGTTTCTTGTACGGGTGTTTCTTGTACGGGTGTTTCTTGTACCAGTATATCGTTATCTGAATTACTTAATAACGCTTGAACTAGGCCTTGTACAGTAGATGCAGACACCGTTTTTTTACAAGTATTTGAAGCATCTTTAACATCAATGTTTTTATCTGACCTCCTAACACACTCACTTAAAGGGTAATCCGCCAGGTAAATATCATTATTTTCCGCACTCATTGGGTGAAAACCGCCTACCCGAACACCTGACGTTTGATTCCAGTTTTTAGTGAGTAATATTTTATTGTTTCTAATAGTAATGTTTTTAGATTTAACGCTATCTTCCGTTCTTACTGGGACGCTGATTCCATGAACCAGCACAGAACCTTCGTCAATAATGGTATTGTTTTCGATAAGCGCACCATCACATGATGCGCAACCGATGGCATTACCGCCAACATTTAATAAAGTATTGCCTCTTATCACAACATCATTGAAATATTCCTCATAGGCATAGCCTGGATCCACACTAATGCCATAACAAGTCTGATTAACTTTACCAGCATCTTCTTTAACGAGGTTATTTTCAATCGCAAGACCTTCAAATTTTCCATGAGCTACTAACGACACGCCATCACATTTCCCGTCTTTCATTGATGATTTATATAAAGTATTTCCTTTAACCACCATGTTTTCCACAATACCCCCAATAGAACCGAGATAAATATTATGATCTCTTGAGCCTGAGCCATTATTCTCAAAGTAGTTGTTTTCAAATAAACAATTACTACAAGCCCCTAATGTTCCTTGTGATGCGTTGTTCATTATTACAGAGTTCTTAAGTGTTACTTTATCCACTACTTTAGCTGCTATTTGTAAACCTATACCAAAACCTTGAATATCCAAATTATCCAATAAAAGGTTAGATACTCTGTCATAAATGAATACACCTACACCTTCATTTACTGTAGAAGTTAGACTAATATTTTTTATAACATAACCACCTGTTATTGGTTTATTTCCAGCACCATAAAAACTAAGAGGATTTGAAGTACTTTGTGTAATTATCACTGGCTTATTCGCTTGCTCACTACCATAGTCACCCAATGTACAAACAGATAAAATCGAGCAATTATTATTACTTATTTTTTTAGCCGTAGTAACAGGGAACTGCCCACCACGGCATAATAAAACACTGTCACCGCCTGATATAGTTGCAAACATTGACATGGCTTTCTCATAACTACGGAATGGGCTTGATTCTGACAAGCCTGTATTTTCATCATTACCCGTATCACACACATAATATGTTTTGCCACCAGCAGCGGATGGGTTATTTTCCAACTCTGTATTAATTTGCTTAATAATATTATGCGCCCCGGCTAATTGGTCAATTTTTATATTGGTTTGCTCAGGCTTAGTGTTGTTAGATTGACTAGCACTTTCCTTAGGGTCTGTATCAGTGCAACCAAGCATTAATACGACAACACACATAGTGGTGGTTAGCATTTTATTTATTCTAAATGTATTCATCTTTAATACTCCGGTCATTTTCATCTTTTGTTCATATAGGGTTGCAAGCACTTATTACACCTAGGCAAACCAGCTGTTTAATAAGGTATGAATGAAGAATAGAAGAACTTTAGATATAGAACGTATACTCGGTCACACTTTATCATAAAGCAACTTTAAACTGATTTAAGCAGTTAACAGACCCGATAACAGCAGCTTATCCTAGTCTTTCTTTAGCAGCAAGACAGGTTTTTAGGTGCTCAATGACTGAAGCAGCTTCTAGCTATTACTTAAGTTGCTTGTAATATGCCAATTTTACCAACCACTCCTGATATTGATGATCCACGACCGTTTTTATAATGAGCAACAATTTAATCAGCTATGTTTAGGAATCAGAGATTTAATATGGCAAAAAAGAAGGAGGGTTAATATTCACATTATCGTTACTTTCAGCACTCTTAACATCGTTGCCATTATCATTTGAAGCGGCTGTTGTTAATGCTTTAGCTGAGCGATCACTTTGAACCCGCTTTCTGTTTGTTGAAAACTCAAAGTAAAAATAATAATTATGTTAATACTATATCGTATTTATTTTTTAATAACTTCCGTACACTTTCTACCTGTGGGTTGAGCTTCCCCGATGGTTTAATGATACGTGAGGTTTTTTTATCTTTCATCATGCTTAGGATTGTATCTATTTTTATCGTTTCCAGATCATCTGCAAAGGCGTATACCAAAGCAAAATCACATAGATTATTTATTCTTCTAGGAACACCTTCGCTATAACAAAATATGGCTGCACACGCTTCGTGCGTAAAGATACGGTGACTTGCACCCGCTGTTTTTAAACGGTGCGTTATATAGTTTTCTGTTTGCCTATAATTTAAGGCACTCAGGTGAAACTCTACCCCGATACGTTGGGCAAATTGCTCAAGCTCAGGTTCATTTAATTTATCAATTAGTTCTGGCTGCCCTGTTAGAATTAATTGCAAAAAGATATCTGCGTCGATATTTACATTTGATAATAAACGTAACTCTTCTAATGCTTTTACACTTAGATTTTGTGCCTCATCTATTATAAGGATGACACGCTTCCCTTCTGCGTACCGCTCTATAACAAAGTTTATGTAATCTCTGTATCTACCGGCATTATCTAAGGCAGCTGATTCAATTTCTAGAGCATCTAACACCCACTCCATTAACCCACCAAAGGACTCGTGCGTGTTATTGATTAAACCAATAACGCAGTCATCATCTATTTTTTTTAGTAATGCTCTAATCAGTGTTGTTTTACCCGCACCAATTTCGCCCGTTACTACCGTAAAACCAGCATGACTTACAACTCCATACTCTAACAGTGTTAATGCTTTTTTATGATTAGGGCTTAAGTATAAAAAATCTGGGTCAGGTACTTGATTAAATGGCTTATTATTTAAGCCAAAATATTCCGTATACATTTTTAGTAACTTTGATGCATTGGTGGTTTCTCGGACTTATTTAGTACACTACCAATGAGCTCAGTACCTTCTAACAATTGAAGAGACTTGACTATTTCAGACTCCTTATTTTTACCATCTTCCAAAACCAATAAGGTAGAGTCAATGTAATTAGAAGCCAATAAAACATCATCGGTTTGTAAGATTGGCGGCGTATCAAAGATAATCATTCTTGAATTATATTTCGCTTTTAAATCAGACACTAAATGTGTCATTTTCTTACTTGATAATAATTCCGCTGAATTTTCTGCCCGACCTTTTCCTGGTAATATGACTAACCCTTTAATACCAGGGTTAATTAGTACTTCAGAAATACCAATATCACCTTCTAAGTAATCTTTTAAGCCTACTTCTACATCTAAACTAAAATAGTCGCTTAACGTTGGATTCCGTAAATCTAAATCTACTAATAGTACTGTTTGATTTGACTCCATTGCCATGGCGACAGCCAAGTTTGAGGACACTACAGATTTACCTTCACCGGCTGTCGGAGAAGTAATGGCTAGGGTCTGAAAACTTTTTTCACGCATTTTTTGCAATACTTGCGTTCGAAGCATTCTAAAAACGCCAGACTGAGAATTACTATATTGTGAAGCAATTACTCGTTTTTCTGCTAAAGCTTTTTCTGAAACCTCTACGACTTTTGTTTCGGTATAAGTAATTCCTGTTACATCCTGAGCGTTATTTAACGGTTGATTTTTATCAACAGTAACAACGGTGTCTTTTCTATTTGCATCATTAAATGAATTAGGCTCAGGCTGCTGCTTAGCTTTTGCTTTATCCAACGCTTTTTGTATTCTATCCATATATTTACACCTTTAAATAACGTTGAACGTTCAAAGTAAGCTAATTTTACGAAGAACCTTAAACCAGAGTATTTCAAGATCCATAATAAAAAAGTGAACACCTATTACTAATACCACAATCGCCCCAAGTAACCAGTATACTTTAGTATAAGGGTTGCTTGTTTTTACAATATGCTCACCTTTTACCGTCAATATTGGTATTACAACAAGTGGAGCAGTACCTGTGATTTTTCTGATTTTGTCATAACCTCTAACACCACCCACCAAGAACTCAAACAATAAAGCAAGACCAACACCAACAGCTATTGAACCTGCCACACCTAAAACAAATATTTTAGGCCTATTAGGTTTTTCAGGCTTACCAGGAACGCGCGGCGGTTCAATCAAAGTGAAGCTTTCACCTTTATTTTCAGACTCGAGATTTTTAGCCAGCTGTGCCTGCAATTCCTTAGACTTCAGTTCTTGATACTTCGCCATATTATTATCATAATCACGAATCAAATCATCATAGGCTCTTTTAACCTGATGAGTATCAGCAACTCGTTTTTCAAATAGGGCTAGCTTTTCTTTTAATTCTTTTTTGGCGACTAGAAGCCTGTTAATTTCACGTTCTGAAGACTTTATATTTGATTGTATTTTTAAATACAGTGGGCTTCTATACTGTGTAGGAGTAGCATCATTCGTATTAACTGATTGTTCCACCTCTAGTTCAAGGCTATCTATTTGTCTTTTTAAGCGCTTAACATCTGGGTGGTTATCTGAGTATTTGCCTTGAAGGGTTGTGTACTCAGATTTTGCAAGAGCCAGCTGCTGAACTGCTGTCGTTGGCTGCTGCTGCATGCCTGGAGACGGCATTAATGCATCTAGATTGGCTAGTTCTATATTCATTAATATTACTTGCTCTTTTAAATCCATGATCTCGTTTTGACCATCAACCAATTCTTTCTGAATACTCTCGACCATTGATAAATTATAAGGAAGTAGTTCCGGTAGACTGTCGTTATACGTTTCCTTAAAGTCAGCTATATTTTTTTCTAATAATTGAATTTCGCGTTTAAACTTATTCGCCTCTTCTTTTAAAAAACCTTCCGTTTCTTGCGCGCGAGCGGTACGTGTTTTAACGTTTTCACTCAGAAACTGTGTTGTTAACTCGTTAGCAACCACTTGTGCTGTGGTTGGACTTTTATCCATAAAGGAGACATTGAAGGCAATATTTGCACGCTTAGCACGTCCACTGCGTGGGTCTGTCACATTCGCACTAACCATATCAATAAACATATTGGCTTTGAAATAGTTAACTATTACAGAAGGGGGTGATTTTTGACGTTCTTCAACGTAAAGGTTATGACGTTTGACAATATCCATTATTCTTGACGTGGTCATTAACTTTTGTTTAATCACCGCTATTCTTTGGTCAGCATAACTGGTTACCGTTGAGCGAACTAAATCATTAGGAATCTCTTGAGACTCAATTAAAATTAAGCCACTAGATTTGTACGTTGCGGGTAACGAAAGTGCAATAGCTCCAGATACCAATATAAGAAAAATGGCTGGGTATATAACTAATTTTTTATGGCGATTAAGTATTTCTAAATAATCACTTATTCCTTTAACATCTTCTTCCATTTTTTCTCTATACCTTAGCGGGAGACTCTAAAACCATCCCAATTATAGTTTAACATCAGCATAACTGCTTGACTGCTTGCATCACTGTCATCTAATTCTTCTTTTTGCTGACGGAAGATATATGAAAAAGTTAAGCTAGCATCTGGTGAGAACTTCCAATTTACAGAAGGTGAAAAATTAATATTTTCACGTTCATCATTATCATCAAGGGCAGCTGTTGTTTTTTGAAAACTGGTACTAACTCGCGCTGTTAGTGTTTCGGTTAGTTCTCTAGACCAGTTAAGGCTAATCCTATCCTGTTCTGTCACACCACCTGTGCTAGAAGGACTTATTGAACGAGACAAATTTAGACTTGCATTATCGACTTCACCTTTATAGGAAACAGTCATATCTACCGAAGAGCCTGTATCATTGGTGTCTTCTTTAAAACCAAACAAACCAGTTTGCTCACTATCGAGCTGTCGCATCCCTACGCTGCCATTAATAGCCCAAATTTCTGATAGGTCGTACTTTGTTGTTAGCGACACATTATAAGTATCGTCATCTGTCGTAGTGAACAGACCACTTGATTTATTATTATTCGCCGATACGCTAACACCACCATTAAAACGCTCAGTAAACTGATGCTCCCAACCAGTCGAAAAGGAACGATTTCTACTATTACTAAAGTCAGCCGTTGAATATTCTTTCGTAGAATAACTAGCACTTACCAATAACACATCACGTTCTGAGAGTTGAAAACTATACGAGGGTGAAATACTTTCCGTGGTTGATATTGAGTTTGTTTCAAAATCACCTGAATCCTCTTCGGCCTCAGACCGACTGGTACTTTCCACATAACTCACGTCAAGACCCCAGGTACTTCTTTCTGTTTTATAATCTGTCTGAAAACGCAAAAAAGGGTTGTCTGTATCAAGCTGACTTGACCTTTCATACCGGTCTAATACATAACCTGTGCTTAAGGATGTTTCGACATTCTCAAGTGCATGAGCCACTTTTAATGTAGGGCTCATACTTGCATGATAATCTCCCAGTTTATTTTCATCACGCATAAAAATATTATCGTCATATTCCAACGAAGGATTGACACTACCTGATAAAGACCACTCAGCAGCATGTAAACTGCTCACCGCAATCGTTCCAAACAATGTTAATGGAATTATTTTGTTCATTAGAGGCCTGACTATGGAATTACAATAACATCGCCACTTTCCAGTACCACATTTGTGGACAGGTCATCGCCATCTTTTATCTTCGCATAATGAACGGGCATAACAGTTTGCTTACCATTATTTTCACGTAGCACAATAATGTTATTTTCCTGAGCATAGGTAGATAAACCACCTGCTAAACTTAATGCTTGCATTACCGTTAATTGTTGATTCATAACAAAACTGCCAGGTGTTTGCACTTTGCCCAGTATATGAACCGTATTACCGTTAACACTTGCCACAACAACTGTTACCACAGGGTCTGTTATATACTCTTCAAGCTTCTTTTTAAGGGTTATTTCAAGTTCATTAATGCTTTTCCCTTTAGCCTGTAACTCTCCCGCAAGTGGAAAAGATAAACTTCCATCTGGTAAAACAGTGACTGTTTTTTGTAATGACTCCTCTTCCCAAACTGAAATATCTAATATATCGCCAGCATTCAATAAATACCGTTCAGAAGCTATAACACTGTGGCTAAGTAATAACGAAAATAACAATAAAAAACTACGGCGTAAGGTTGTATTTCTCATCGTAATATCCCTTTTTTATAAAAATCAAACTCATTGTAGCCCAATATAAAAAAAAGGGAGCAAGAGCCCCCTTTTTTACCTAACAATATTTGCTAAAAGCAAATTTAGCTAGAAACTAAGCCGCAGTCGCTGCTTTACGACGTAAGCCGAAAAACCCAAGAAGCGCTGGAGCAAATAGGAATAAGGCAGCAGGTACAGGTACTGCACTTACCGAAATATCATAACTTAAAGCTGTTGAGTCTACACTTGTAAAATCAACCCAATATGTGTGCCCTGCTTGTAAAAACACACTAGTAATAAAGTCACCAGAGACAACTTCTTGAATCAATAGAACAGCATTATCCCAAATGCTTAGTGTTGCTGAAGTCACTGCTGACTCAGGATTAAAAGACCATTCAACAACTGCGCTAGTATCCTCATCAGTTGTTAAATCAAAGTCTGACCACCAAGAACCACCAGTTGTTTCACCAGAACCAATCGCAACTGGACCATTATTTACAACCGCTGATACTTCTTGAGAAGCATTTAAGGTACCCGCAGTCGTAAGCGAAAGTGTTGCTGCTGAGGCGTTAGCCGACAAGAGCATTCCTACTATTAAAAACATTACTTTTTTCATAATTTTTTCCTTTAAATTAATTTAAATATTTACCTAAGTAATGCAGTCCAGCCATCTTCAGGTTTGCATGCGTTAAAGATCTGTGACTTTCCGTCCTTGACTCGCATCAAGTTTGGCTCTAAACCGCTTGTTTATAAAAAAACAGGCCGTTTTGATCTAAATAGACCATTCCAGTTAGATGAATCCAATGTACATAATAAAAGCAGCCATATCAATAGTACTTTGGTACTAAATTTTAATTTATAATATTTTTGTTATTAAACGCAATAAACATGGATGGGTTTAACTTTTAATATGCATTTTTATTGATAAACCCTTTTAAAATAGTCAGGAATATAATCTTAATATCTAAACTCATCGACCAAGTTTGAATATATTGAAGATCGTAATGAACCCTACCTTCCATTTTATCGATGGTATCTGTCTCACCTCTGAAGCCATTAATTTGTGCTAAGCCAGTAATACCAGGCTTTACTTTATGTCTCAGCATATACCCCTGTATTTTTGATCGATATTCTTCATTGTGGGCAACAGCATGTGGTCTTGGCCCAACAATAGACATTGTACCACATAAAACATTAAAGAATTGGGGTAATTCATCTAAGGATGTTTTTCTCAATAATGCACCTAGAGGTGTGATTCTGGAGTCACCTAACCTTGCTTGCTGTATCGACTGTCCATCATCCAGTGTTGTCATTGAACGGAATTTCCAGACTTTGATTTCATGACCATCCACTCCATACCGTTTTTGTTTAAATAAAATTGGTCCCTGAGACGTAAATTTAATGGCAATGGCTATTAATAATAAAAGGGGTGATATCAGCATCAATATGATGAGGCTTAATATGATGTCTTCCAAACGCTTTATGAAACTATCCAGTCCTGCAAAGGGCGTTTCATATATGCTGATGGCAGTAATGCCTTCATAATCTACCCAACGAGAGTTAAGTAGATTAAATGTGAATAAATCAGGTACTAGGTAAACAGATACTGTGCTATCAGCTAATTTCTCAGTAAGGGTTTTAATGCGCTTTTCTGCTGACATGGCAAGCGTTATATATACAATATCAACCTTACCTTCTTTGCAATCTTTAACTAATTGCTCAATTCCACCAATAATAGTACCTTTGTCGTTATCTAAGCGCCTACCCTCGTCAGTTATCACCCGATCATCATAATAGCCAATAAACTGTAGTCCACTCCAATCCATATGCTTAAAGGCGTTCTTTAGCCTTAAAGCTAATGGTGTTGCACCAACAATGGCAACATGGCGTGTATTGTGCCCTTTTGATCTAAAGTACTTCAATATTTGACGAACTATCGTATGCCAGGCAATTAGTTCAATAGGTACGAATATCAACCACAATTGAACTGCTTTTTCTTGGTAGATGTATGTTTCAATAATTAGCAAGTCGGCAAGCAATAATATAAGAGTGGTCATCAGCCATGAGAATAATACAGCGCCTATTTCGTCGCGAGCACCAAGGCCTCTCCAAGAACGATAAGTGTCTTGGGATTCAGCAAAAAAATTGAATAATACAATGGATGTGAGGGTTACAGATAAATACAAAGTAACCCATTCAACAGCTAGCAAATCAGCAATTGATAAAAAGGTTAATAGAATAATAACGCTATCAATTAGTCGTGCTATTGCATTTATTTTTGAATCATACTTCCTAATTTTGCCTTGGCGTTTCACTCTTTAATTTAACCTAATTTTTATACAATGGCAGATCTGATACTAGCAAGCTTAGTCCAGTTTTAATGATTTATAGCTATTTTTAAAATTATTAATAAATCAGCTAAACAGAAAGAATAAGCAATTTAGTATTTTAATGCGAAAGACCTTAAAAAAGGCCTGCGTAGTTACGACTTAATATTTAGCTAGTAATTAAGCTCGGCTATAATTATCTTCAAAACGTATAATGTCGTCTTCACCTAAATAAGACCCTGACTGTACCTCA
>CAJXOJ010000057.1 GCA_913057515.1 uncultured Cycloclasticus sp.
TTGGTCGCCATGGCATCGCCATTATGGCGCAAAGAGAAGGTTTTAAACTCGAACAAACTCTGGAAAGTGATTGCGCTGACCTATCTGGACTGGTCAAATTATTGCTTGATAGCGGCATTGACATTCACTGTATGCGTGATTTAACTCGGGGAGGATTAGCCACTGCCTTAATTGAAATTAGCACTGCCGCTAACAAACAAATCATGCTTGACGAAACCGCTATCGCCATTGCCGATCCCGTGCGTAGTGTTTGTGAAGTACTTGGCTTAGACCCCTATTATGTTGCCAATGAAGGACGTTTTATTAGCGTATTACCATCAGCCCAAGCTGCTCAAGCATTAGCCATAATGCACGCCCACCCTTTAGGAAAACAAGCCGCCGTTGTTGGTAACATACACAAGGGTTCTCAGCCTATGGTCACAATAAAAAACCGAATCGGTACAACACGTATTTTGCAACTGCTAAGCGGCTCGCAACTGCCTAGAATATGTTAATGATTGAGTCGTCGTTAACTTGAGGTGTACAGTAAAAGCAGCTCTGATATCTGCTTCCACTGCCTCCTTGAATATCGGAACGGGCTTTATTAAAGCTATTCAATATAAAGATCACTGCCTAAACCAATAAGGTCAGACCCAATTAAATGCGTTGTAAAACGATAAGTGAGTCTCCCCACCTCTTAACCGGTATATGGCACGTTTTTTGTTCGCTTTACCCAAGAATATTCCCTTTAACTTCTTTATAGCAGTATTATTGTTATCTATAATGACAAGCCAACTCAGCGAGCTTACTTAAATGAATACTAACATTAAACGCATTGCTATTTGGAGCGGCTGGTTTCGCCTAAGTCACTTACTACTTGGCCTTAGCACGCTTGTTTTACTGGCCACCGGCAATTTAATTCAACATAGCCCGTTACTGTCTTTATCAGCACTCGATATTCATTACTACAGCGCAGGTTTTTTTGTAGCAGGTTTAGTTGTTCGTGTTTATTTAATGTTCTTTGGTCAACCTCACGAGCGCCTCGCATATTTAATTCCAAAAACTAGCGATGTGCGAGGAATGCTTGAAATGTTAAGGTTTTACGCCTTATTCGGCAAATCAAAGCTACCCAATTGGTACGCACACAACCCTTTCTGGAAGCCTATTTATTTACTCATTTATATCGTTTTACTTTCTCAGCTAGTGAGTGGTATTGTGCTAACTAATGGAGACTTCATATTGGGTTACCCACCACGACCAATCCACCTATTCGGCAGTGAACTGTTACTCATTTTTAGTCTGTTACACATCGTCTGTGTCATTTGGCACGACTATAAAGGCGCTGGCAGTGATGTTTCTGCAATAATTAATGGTGTACGAATATTCACAACCGATAATGACAGCAGCGTGAATAAAGCCAGTCAACCCGTTAAATTCACTCCGATGAGTGAATTTAAACGTACAGAGTCTACAAAAAAGTCACCATAAGGTAGAACCCTGCAGCATCAATCAGTCATCGCAGCAATAGAAGTCGTTAACAGAGTATTCTCAGCGTGGTTTAGGAAAACAAGAGGAGAAAATTGTCGATGCAAAAACAACCCAGTTAGATTAGCTACGAAAAGCAGCAGAAGTGAGTCCGTCAAAATAAATGGTTGGGCAATCAAGCATTATCAAAAAATGACCAAGCTCTAACTAATTGAATAACGAAGGTAATTTGGTCGGGGCGAGAGGATTTGAACCTCCGACCACCAGTACCCCATACTGGTGCGCTACCAGGCTGCGCTACGCCCCGATGTAATAAATCTATTTTAGAATTGCTAGAATTTCTTCTAATTCAGCTTTGATTTCTTGAATTTCAATCTTTGTTTGCGATGTATCTTTTTGTGAGTTTTCACCTGATAAATGTGAACGTGCACCGCCAATGGTATAACCATCTTCATACAGCAAACCGCGTATTTGCCTTATTAACACAACATCTTGGCGTTGATAGTAACGTCTATTACCACGGCGCTTAACAGGCTCAAGTTGTGAAAACTCTTGCTCCCAATATCTTAAAACATGAGGTTTAACCGCACACAACTCACTTACTTCGCCAATAGTGAAGTATCGTTTCGCCGGGATAGCCGGCAATTCGTTGTTATTACTGGCTTCCAGCATATGCTTCTACTCGGTCCTTTAGTTTTTGTCCTGCTCTAAGCGTCACCACTCTTCTCGCAGAAATTGATACATCTTCACCTGTCTTTGGGTTCCTGCCAGGACGAGCTTCTTTATCCTTTAATTCAAAATTGCCAAAGCCGGAAATTTTGACTTGCTCACCTTTTTCCAGTGAGCTTTTTATTGCCTCAAACATTTGCTCGACAATCTCTTTTGCTTCGCGCTTATTGAGACCTAATTCGTCAAATAGTTGTTCTGTTAAATCAGCTTTTGTTAATGACATTATTTATTCTCTTAGCTGAGCATCAAATTGGTTTTTAATATTTTCGAGCAAATCAGCAATAATCTCTTCAATATCTTGTTCAACTAGTGTCTTAGATTTATCCTGCAAAATCAAGCCTAAAGCGACACTTTTTCTACCACTTTCTACACCTTTTCCTTGATAGATATCGAATACAATTACCTCATTCACAAGGGCATATGTAGTGTCAATATAGCTGACTAATTTATTCACAGGAAACTTTTCATCCACAATGAGTGCTAGGTCACGTCTTACCGAAGGATACTTAGTAATAGCCTCAAACTCTGGGATATCTCTTGACTGAATAAGCGATTGTTTTAGCTCGGCTAAGTAAACCGGCTTTTTAATATCAAACTCACCTTCTAACGCCGGATGAAGCAAGCCAATATAGCCCACGTCCTCACCCTTTTTATTCACTAAGCGAGCTGTTTGTCCTGGGTGTAATGCATCATGCGAAGCCGGTTCAAATTGATAATCGTCAAGCATGTTATTAACAGACAATATGGCTTCTACATCATGTTTTAAATCGTAAAAATCGACCTCTCTAGATGCTTCTCCCCATTGCTCAGGTTGCGCTTGCCCTGTTAATAATAACGACAACATTTGCTCTTGAACTAACTTACCGTCTTGAACTGTAAACTTTAGTCCTGTTTCAAAAAACCGAACGGTTTCTTCATTACGCTTGATATTCGCGTCCATTGCTTTTAATAGACCCGCCCACAAGGTCGTTCGCATTACTGCTAAATCGGATGATATAGGGTTTTGCAAGCGATACAATTCATCATTAGGCGTTAATTTTTTAAGAGCCGCTTCATCAGTAAAACTATAGGTGATCGCTTCTTGGTAACCTAAATCTACCAACAAGTCTTTAACTCTATCGAGCGGTTGTATGGTTTCTTCAATCGCCGATAACGAGCCTGACACATTGAGACTATTTTGCGGCAAATTATCATAGCCGTATAACCGGGCAACCTCTTCAATTAAATCCGCTTCTATAGCAATATCAAAACGGTAACTTGGGGCCGTAACAAGCCACTCATCAGCCGAAGTATCAACCTGCATACCCAAGCTTGTGAAATATGATTTCACGGTGCTGTGCTCAAGTTCAATACCTAAAACACGCTGAACTCTCTCAAACCTAAAACGCACCTGGTTATTCACTGGCATAGTATCAGTAGACGTTGTATCGGTAACCGAACCTGCGTGCCCTCCAGCCATATCAAGCAACAACTCTGTCGCACGATCAAGCGCACGATAACAAAGCTCTGGGTCTACACCTCGTTCAAAACGATGCGAAGAATCAGTGTGCAAACCAAACTTCCTAGACTTTCCTGCGATAGAGGTCGGTGTAAAAAAAGCACATTCCAAAAAGATATCGGTCGTGTCATCATTAACAGCAGAACTTTCCCCGCCCATCACACCTGCAAACGCCAAAGCATTTTTCTGATCAGCAATCACTAACACGTTCTCATCTAACTCAATCGCCTGATCATTCAGTAATACTAGTGATTCACCTGAACGTGCTCTTCTGACGACAATATCACCAGAAATTTTATGTAAATCAAACGCATGTAGTGGCTGCCCTAACTCTAACAAAACATAATTAGTGACATCAACCAATGGGCCTAGGCTACGTTGACCGCATCGTCTAAGCTTTTCCTGCATCCAAATAGGGGTTGCTGCTGAACGATCTAAACCTTTAATAACTCGACCTACATATCGAGGGCAATCATCGGGAGCTTCAACGACTACTTTTTTAACATCTTCCGTGGTTACCTTTATAGCGTTGGGAGTAACGGGTTTAAAAGGCTGATCAGTAAAACATGAAATTTCACGCGCTACGCCTTCTATACTTAAGCAATCTGCACGATTGGGCGTTAAATCAACTTCAATAATAGTATCGTCAAGTTGTAAGTACTCTCTAATATCAACACCAACCGGTGCATCGAGCGGTAATTCCATCAAGCCGTCTGCCGATTCGGCTAAGCCAAGCTCCTCTTCAGAACACAGCATGCCATTCGATGGCTCCCCACGTAATTTAGAGGGTTTAATTTTGAAGTCACCAGGTAAAACAGCGCCAATGGTCGCTACCGGGATACGTAACCCAATGCGAACGTTACTAGCCCCACATACAATATCTAATGCGTCTGGCTCTCCAATTGACACTTTACAAAGACGTAACTTATCGGCGTTTGGGTGTGGCTCTACCGATAAAACTTCACCCACTAAAACACCTGAAAATTCAGCTGCCGCAGCGTTGACAGAGTCCACCTCTAAACCTGCCATGGTTAATTTTTCAGTTAAACGTTCTGTTGGAATTGCGTAATCTACAAATTCCTTAAGCCATGCTTCATTTACTAACATTAATAAGTTCCTATCTCAGCTTAATTAAATTGTCTTAAAAACTTAAGATCATTTTCAAAAAACAACCGCAAGTCATTGATTTTATAGCGAAGCATTGTCAGCCTTTCCACGCCCATACCAAATGCAAAACCAGTAAATTCGTCAGAATCAATATTGATATGACGAAACACCTCTGGGTGAATCATTCCACAACCTAACACCTCAAGCCATCCCGTATGACCACATACCCGACAACCTTTTCCTTCACACATCACACACTCAATATCCACTTCTGCTGAAGGCTCGGTGAATGGAAAGTAAGACGGTCTAAACCTGACAGATACATCTTTTTCAAAAAATGCTTTTAAAAATTCGCTAATCACACCCTTCAGATCTGCAAAGTTTATATTTTTATCTACAACAAATCCCTCAACCTGATGGAACATCGGCGTATGGGTAATATCAGAATCACAACGATATACACGACCGGGGGCGATCACTTTAAGCGGCGGTTGTTGGTTTTCCATCACACGAATCTGAACGGGTGATGTATGTGTTCTTAGTAATGTGTGCTCATCAAAGTAGAAAGTATCGTGCATCGCACGTGCAGGGTGATGAGCCGGAATATTTAATGCTTCAAAATTATGAAAGTCATCTTCAACCTCTGGACCCATTGCCACATCAAAACCAATTCGATTAAAAATTTGCTCTATACGGCGCATCGTACGCGTAACTGGGTGAACACCACCCACAGATTGGCCACGCCCAGGCAACGTTACATCAATTGTTTCATCCGTTAAGCGTTTACTAAGTAACTCAGTCTCAAGCTGAGCTTTACGCTGCTCTAGCAAGGATTGAAACTGTTGTTTTGCGTGATTAATCGTTGCACCTACTACTGGCCTTTGCTCAGGAGATAAACCACCCAATGTTTTCATTTGGCGAGTAAACACTCCTTTTTTTCCAAGGTAGGAAACACGAATCTCTTCAACAACAGAAAGAGATTGAGCATCAGCCAATTCCTTTTCTGCTTTCTCAACAATGCTCTCTAATGAATTTTCCACGTTGTCATCTTTTAACTTAATCCAAATAAATAAGGGAAAGGCCAATAGACCTTTCCCTCACGACTCACTATCAGTTTGTAGTATATGCAATAGCAAATACCTGAGTAATATTATTTACTCAAACACAACTTTCTACAGATTTGATTTCGCAGTCGCTACCAATTGCGAAAACGCATCTTTATCAAATACAGCAAGGTCTGCTAATACTTTTCTATCCAAACCGATAGATGCTTTTTTAAGGCCATTCATGAAGCGACTGTATGACAAACCACAACTACGAGCACCGGCATTAATACGAGCAATCCACAATGCGCGGAATTGACGCTTTCTTTGACGACGATCTCGGTATGCGTACTGACCGGCTTTAATAACTGCTTGTTTAGCAACACGGTAGATACGGCTACGTGCTCCGTAATAACCTTTTGCTTGCTTTAATACTTTTTTGTGTCGTGCTCTTGCAACAACACCGCGTTTAACTCTAGGCATTTCTAATCCTCAATAAATCTTAAATTAACTATACGGCAACATACGTGTCACGCTTTTCACATCATTAGCGTGAATTAATGATGCTTTACGTAACTGACGTTTACGTTTAGTGGTTTTTTTGGTCAATATGTGACGCAAGTGAGCTTGCTTACATTTAAAAGCGCCCGTACCCGTTTTCTTAAAACGTTTGGATGCTCCGCTGTTTGACTTCATCTTTGGCATTACTTAACTCCGTTAATTAATTTTTCTTGGCGCCATAACCATAACCATCTGGCGACCTTCAAACTTTGGTCGTTGCTCGACCACTGCTAACTCATCTAAATCTTTTTCTACTCGTTGTAACAGTTCCATACCCAGCTCTCTATGAGCCATTTCTCTGCCACGAAACCTTACGGTGATTTTGGTTTTATCGCCGTTTTCTAAAAACGAGCGTAGATTACGTAATTTCACATTGTAATCGCCAATATCTGTTCCAGGTCGGAACTTAATCTCTTTAACCTGAATGTTTTTTTGTTTCTTTCTTGATGCTTGTAATTTCTTACTGGCTTCAAACTTGAACTTACCGTAGTCCATAATCTTACAGACCGGTGGTTTGGCTGTTGGCGAGACCTCAACTAAGTCTAAATCTACCTCAGCAGCCATGCTCATAGCTTTTTCTAACGTGACAACACCAACCTTTTCACCTTCGTGATCAATAAGCCTCAGGCTTGGTATTGTTATATCTTCGTTTATTCTTACTTTTTTTGTTGCGATTTTACAATCTCCAAAATATAAAAAACCTTAAGGCTCTAGTTTATTACGTTCGGCAATATTTTTAGCCAATAACGCAATAAAGTCCTCAGGCGTAAAGTTACCCATATTTTTACCGCTTAATGAGCGTACTGCTAATTCGTTGTTTTCGACTTCTTTATCGCCAGCAACAACCAGATACGGAACGCGCATTAAAGTATGTTCACGAATTTTAAAGCCGATCTTCTCATTTCTCAAGTCTATTTTGACTCTGATGCCTTGTTTTTGAAGGATTTTTGCAATTGAGGCAATATATTCGTCATTTTTGTCTGTAATTGACATTAAAACAACTTGTGTAGGTGCTAACCAAACTGGAAATTTCCCGGCATATTCTTCGATTAAAATTCCAATAAATCGCTCAAGTGATCCTAAAACTGCCCTATGAAGCATCACTGGCGATTGCCTAGAGCCATCTTCAGCAATAAACTGGGCATCTAAACGATCTGGCATAGAGAAATCAACTTGCATCGTTCCACATTGCCACACTCGGTCTAAACAATCCTTTAAAGAGAATTCTATTTTTGGCCCGTAAAACGCACCTTCGCCTGGTTGCAACTGCCAATCTAGCCCTTTGGCATTTAGCGCATCTTCCAATGCTTTTTCAGATTCATCCCATACTTCATCTGAACCCACACGCTTTTCAGGCCGTGTGGAGAGCTTAATAATAATGTCTGTAAAGCCAAAATCTGCATAGACTTCATATAACAAGTCAATAAAGCTAGAAACTTCTGACTGAACTTGAGCCTTAGTACAAAAAATATGCGCGTCATCCTGAACAAAGTTACGTAGGCGCATCAAGCCATGCAACGTACCTGATGGTTCATTACGGTGACATGAGCCAAACTCCGCCATTCTTAACGGTAAATCACGGTAACTCTTTAATCCTTGGTTATAGATCTGTACATGACATGGGCAGTTCATCGGCTTAACGGCATATTCATGATTTTCAGAATCAACCGTAAACATGTCATCACGGAATTTTTCCCAATGGCCCGATTTTTCCCATAAGGACTTATCAACTAATTGCGGGGTACGAACTTCTTGATAATGATGTTCTTGTAGTTTCGAGCGTATGTATTGCTCAATAGTTCGGTAAATACTTAAGCCCGCATCGTGCCAAAAAATCATTCCTGGCGCTTCTTCTTGAATATGGAATAAATCCAGTGATTTGGCAATTTTTCTATGATCGCGCTTTTCAGCTTCTTCAATTCTATGCAGGTATTTCTTTAATGTTTTTTTATCACCCCAAGCAGTCCCATAAACCCGTTGTAGCATTTCATTATCAGAATCACCACGCCAGTAAGCACCTGCCAATTTAGTTAGCTTAAATGCTTTTAAACTGCCTATATTTGGAACATGCGGCCCCCTACACAGATCGGTAAAGTCGCCTTGCTTATACAGTGATAGCACTTCATCTTGCGGAATGCTTTCAATAATTTGCGCCTTGTATTCTTCGTTTTTTTCTCTAAAAAACGTTACAGCATCATCACGAGACAGCTCAAAACGCTCAACCGGTATAGATTGTTCTGCCAGTTCAGACATTTTCTTTTCAATTTTAGCTAAGTCATCTGGCGTAAAAGAACGCTCAAATGCAAAATCGTAGAAGAACCCATTCTCAATAACTGGGCCAATCGTTACTTGTGCAGTGGGAAAAAGTTGCTTTACCGCTTGCGCCAACAGGTGAGCCGTAGAATGTCGAATAACATCCACGCCCTCTTCATCTCTGGCTGTAATAATCGCTAGACTTGAATCTTCCTCTATAAGATAAGAAGCGTCTACCAACTCATCATTAACTTTACCCGCTAACGTCGCATTTGCTAGACCCGTGCCAATATCTGCTGCAACATCAAGTACGCTAACAGCTTGAGAGAACTCACGCTGGCTTCCATCCGGTAATGTAATAACTGGCACGTTAGAACCTTTATACTTTAAATTATAGGGGTAGTTTTTTGCTTTTAGAAAATTGGTAGGCACGAGTGGATTCGAACCACCGACCTCATCCATGTCAAGGATG
>CAJXOJ010000058.1 GCA_913057515.1 uncultured Cycloclasticus sp.
AATGGGCTATCGTAATGTCCATGCCATTACCGAAAAATTTACCGACATCAAGAAGGCTTTTGACTAGCTAGGACAACATAAAAAAACACTAATCAACCTAATTTGAAGACTTTATTTTATTTCAAACATCTTAAAAGTGAGAGGTAGATCCATGTACAAAATAATACTATCGAGTTACAGTTAACTCATAGGTATGCTGAATAGGACTCATGGATGGATGCTCCCAAACAACCCAGCAATGAAACTCAACGTCTAGAGGCTCTTAAAAAGCTCAACATTCTTGATACGCCAGATGAAGAGCGTTTTGACCGCATAACAAACATTGCTCAGCAGTTTTTTAACGTGCCCATTGCGTTAATTAGCTTAGTGGATGAAGATCGCCAGTGGTTTAAATCCAAACAAGGCCTTTCTGTGTGTGAAACATCCCGAGAAATTTCTTTCTGCGGCCACACTATTTTACAATCCGATGTATTTGAAGTTCAAGACACCCTCTTAGATCCACGATTTAAAGACAACCCTTTAGTCACTGCAGCACCTAATATTCGGTTTTATGCAGGCACCCCTCTCCAAACAAAAAGTGGCTTTGCTATCGGCACATTATGCTTGATTGATTCACAACCCAAAAAACTCTCATCCACTGAAAAAAAAGTGCTAAACGATTTAGCAAACTGGGTGCAAGATGAACTGGCTCATAACGAAGCCATGGCGGCCAGCACTATTATTCGAGAAAGTGAAGCACGTTTAAATGCCATTTTAAATACCGTGGCAGATGGCATTATCACCTTAGACTCCAAAGGCACACTTGAAAGCTTCAATGCCGCCGCCACACGTATTTTCCAATACCAGCCAGAAGAAGTCATTGGCAAAAACATTAATATATTAATACCTGAGCTATATCACAATGAGCATATCGGCACTGGCCGCGAAGTAACAGGCCTTCGTAAAGATGGCAGCACCTTCCCAATGGACCTCTCTGTCAGCGAAACTGTTGTTGCTGACCGGCATTTTTATACCGGTATTATGCGTGACATTACCGAGCGTCAAGCGATCGAGAAAGAACTCTTATTAGCGAAACAGTCCGCAGAGGTAGCTAACCAAATGAAGTCTGAGTTTCTTGCCAATATGTCACATGAACTACGAACACCGTTAAACGCTATTATTGGTTATAGCGAATTATTAACTGAAGATGCTCAAGACGTTGGTCTTACACAACAAGTAGCAGACTTAGAAAAAATTCACACGGCAGGCAATCACCTACTGAGCCTAATCAACGATGTGCTCGATTTAGCTAAAATTGAAGCTGGCCGAGTTGAATTGATGCCAGAAAAAATTGCTATTTCAAGACTTATTAATCAGGTCGTGACAGTCGCACAAAAGCAAATTGAAAAAAATGGAAACACCTTCAATGTTATATGCCCAGACGATCTTGGTGATTGCATTACTGACACTGTAAAGGTATGCCAAGTTCTCCTTAATTTATTGTCAAACGCAAGCAAATTCACAGAACAGGGGCAGGTAACATTGTCTGTACAAAAGGAAAACTCACAACTCATTTTTAGCGTAGAAGATACCGGTATTGGTATGACACCCGGCCAATTAGATAAAGTTTTCATCCCCTTTGTTCAAGCAGATAGTGGTACGACTCGACAATATGGTGGTACTGGGCTAGGTCTACCGATAAGCGAGGAAACCTGCCAACTAATGGGTGGTGAAATTAAGGTCAATAGCGCCAAAGGGAGCGGCTCAACATTTACAGTAACGTTACCCATTGATATATCAACCCTCGTTAAAATAAAAACCTATTTAGCAGAACAACCAAAAGAAAACACTTCGCCTGAAAGTAGCCCTAAAGGCTCCATCTTAATCATTGATGATGATCCCCAAGTACACACTTTATTGAGCCGACACCTTAATAAAATGCCATTTAAGATCATTACCGCTCAAGATGGCAAAACTGGTGTTAAAAAAGCCCGTGAGCACGCCCCCTCAGTCATCATATTAGACATCATGATGCCCGAAATGAACGGCTGGACAGTTTTACAAATTTTAAAATCTGATCAGCGTACCGCACATATCCCTGTTGTCATGAGCACCTTTTTAGATGAAAAGAAAAAAGCTTTTGAATTGGGCGCAATTGACTACCTTAACAAACCTGTTAATAAAAACAATTTATTACGTGTCGTCAGTAAAGCTATTAGCAACAACAAAATGCCTGAGATATTAATTATCGAAGATGAAGTAAGCACCATAGCTAAACTGGAACAAGCCCTCGAAAATTTCGGTTGCACCATAACAAAAGCACTCAACGGTAAAGAAGGCGTTAATAAAATAAGAAACCACTTCCCCGACTTGATTCTGTTAGACCTGATGATGCCTGAAATGGATGGCTTTACATTCTTAGAAAAACTACACCAACTACCCAATACCAAAGAAATTCCCATCATCGTTATGACAGCCAAAGACCTATCCCCCGTTGAAAAAGACCTCTTAAAGACCTCGACTCAACAAATCATTACCAAAACATCACTGCTCATGAATACCGATGATGTCATTCTGCAAATTATTAACCGCATCCAAACTAGTGCTCTAAAAGCCTATGACACTTAAAATTTTACTGGTGGAGGATAATGAAATGAACCGTGATATGTTGAGTAGACGCTTATATAGAAAAGGCTACCACATGATCCTTGCTGAAGATGGTCAACAAGGCATTGAGTTAGCCTTGTCAGTATCGCCTGATGTCATTTTAATGGATATGAATTTACCGATCATTGATGGTTGGCAGGCAACTAAAACCATTCGTAAACATGAAAAGCCGCTAGGCAAGCATACGCCTATTATCGCCGTCACCTCTCATGCTATGACATCAGATCAAGAAAAAGCCATTAATGCGGGTTGCGACCACTATGAACCCAAACCCATTAACTTAGACCAACTGATTGAAAAAATAGAGCTTTTACATGCCACCTTTCAATCAAAAAACGCTGAGAAAAGTTGTGATGAAACTCAGCCATAAGGCTTAAGAGTATGACCATGCAAACTATTCTAGTCGTCGATGATCTTTCAGAAAACTTGGAGTTATTGTCACGCATTTTACAACGAGAGGGGTATAAGGTCCTCAGCGCTGTCAATGGTGAAGATGCCTTAGCACAACTCACTACGTCTAACCATATTGATTTAATTATCAGCGATATTTTAATGCCCATTATGGACGGTTACGAGTTTTGTAGACAAGTTCAGCAAAATGACCGTTTTTGCTCCATCCCCTTCATTTTCTATACGGCCACGTATACCGATGAAAAAGATAAAGAGTTTGGATTAAAACTTGGCGCAAATCGTTTTCTCATCAAACCTCAAAAAACACAAGACTTATTAAACATCATAAAAGAAGAGTTAGCCAAACCGTTTAAAGTTGAAAAGAACAACATCACACCCGATGCTAAAAGCCCACTGATAGAATCTGAACAACAGTATTTACGGCAATACAGCAGCCGATTAGTCCATAAACTAGAAGATAAACTGCTTGAACTCGAACAAAAAAACACCGAGTTGGAAGAAGAAATGGCCAAGCAATTACAACTTAAACAGCACATTGAATTACTGAACGCTGATTTAGAACGCCGTGTTGCATCACGAACCAAAGACCTGCTCAGCGCCAATCAAAAACTACTGGAAATGGACCAAATAAAAAGCATGTTCCTCGCCTCTATGAGTCATGAGCTAAGAACTCCCTTAAACTCAATCATTGGTTTCACCGGCATTATGTTGCAAGGCATGAGCGGCGAGATCACCGATGAACAAGCTAAACAACTCGGCATTGTCAAAAAGAGCGCGTCTCACTTATTAACCCTGATTAATGATGTGATAGATGTCAGTAAAATAGAGTCAGGTGTTGTGTCAATTACTAACCATAATTTTGATCTAATCGAGTTAATAAAAGACGTTATCCAAATACTCTCAAAAGCCTGTTTAGACAAGCAGTTAACTATTCGATCAAACCTACCTGAAAGCTTTTCTTGTTTTAGTGATAAGCGCCGTATTAAACAAATCCTAATTAACCTACTGGATAACGCCATTAAATTCTCCAATGAGGGAGAAATCATCATCTCACTCACTCAAAGAGAATCGTTTTTTACCGTGACTTTCTCTGACACTGGCATCGGAATCAGCGACGATGATACCAACAAACTTTTTTTACCGTTTAGCAAACTCAACCCAACTCAAGCCAACAATCCACGAGGTAAAGGCACTGGCTTAGGGCTTTATCTTTCACAACGATTAGCTAACAAACTTGGTGGACAAATAACCATGACCAGCGAACCTAATAAAGGTAGCAACTTCTCTTTAACATTACCCATTGGAGGAGCCAGCAAATGAAAACTATTTTAATTGTCGATGATAACCCTGATAACCGTTACCTTATTACCTACATCCTAAATAACAATGCCTTTCTAACCATTGAAGCTGTTAATGGTACACAGGCGGTTAACAAAGCGCTGGATGAGCAACCTGACTTAATCTTAATGGATATACAGCTACCTGATATGAGTGGCTTAGAAGCGACACAACAAATTAAACAATCCACACCCCATCGCCACATTCCCGTCGTTGCATTAACGTCTTATGCTCTAGATGGCGATAAGGATAAAGCCCTCAAAGCAGGGTGTTCTGGTTATATCGAAAAACCCATTAACCCAGACACTATCATCGATCAAATCCACCAAGCATTAGCGTCATGTTAGCTATAAACACCATTTTAATTGCAGAAGATATCGAAGATGATCGGTTGATGCTGATGACCCTTTTAAAAGGGCATGGCTACAAAACCGTTGGTGCAGAAAATGGTCAAGATGCGATGGATAAATTGGCTAAACAAAAATTTGACCTGATTATCAGCGATATCTTAATGCCAGAAATGGACGGGTACCGCTTTTGCCTGTCTACTAAGTCTGATGAACGCTATCAAAAGATTCCTTTTGTTTTTTATTCAGCAACCTTTACTGAAGATGTTGATGAAGCTTTAGCAAAAGAAGTTGGCGCCGATTTATTCATCGCCAAACCAACAGACCCTGAGCAATTTATCATTCAAATTAAAAATATACTTTCGCCCGTTGAGAAAAAAACTCCAATAGATGCCCCTGTTTCACATACAAATGAAACTAATTTAACGAAGCAATACAACCAAAGTCTCTCAACCAAGCTTGCAATTCAGGCCATAGACCTTAAAGCGTCTGAGATTAAATACAAAGCTTTATTTGAAACAGCTCAATCCGCAATCATCATCTGTGATAGTGAAAAACTCATTGATTGCAATACAACTTGTTTAAAACTGCTTGGCTGCCATCATCGAGACCAATTTATTGGTACCAAGATAACCGATTGGTCTGCCACCACTCAACCAAACGGCTCTAAATCAACCTTAACTGCCGCACGATATATTACTTTGGCTCTTAGGGAACAAAAACAGTCTTTCGAATGGAACTTAAAAAAACTTAATGGCGAGCTATTTCCTGCATCCGTAGAACTCAGCTCGATGGTAATAGATAACCAGTTACTGATCCAGGCTACCGTTCATGACATAAGCCAGCGTAAACGAAAAGAGCAACAAGAGCAGCTCCACAAAGAAGTGCTTAGGCAATTATTAGACTCTCGTAACCTAGCTACCGTACTAGAAAAAATTGCTACCGGATTAGAACATGAAATACCGCATACCCGATGTAGCATTTTATTAGCTGACGCTCAGAACCAATTATCTCTAATAGCGGCCCCTTCAATGCCAGATAGTTACCAACAAGCTATTAGCCAAAGCTTTACAGAGTCCAGCAACTGCTTATATAAGCAAGCAATACAGCAAGGCCGAAAAATCATAGAGCGTACTCCCACCAGTAGCCAGCAGCCAACTGACTATAAAATAATGTCCGAAACAGGGTTTAATGCCTGCTGGTTAGAACCCATCGACCTCTCATCAGACGACACTTGCGTTATTGCTATACATTTTCGCGACAAAGCAATGCCTATGACGACTCAAAATATTGAGTTATTTTCTTTTTATGTCAAATTAATTGAAATCGCTATTCAACGATACGAAGCTAATAAACAACTAAACCTAGCCAATGCCATTTTCCAACATTCTGTTGAAGCCATGTTGTTAATTGATAAAGACTATAAAATTATTACCGCTAACCCCTCTTTTACTACCGTGACGGGATACTCTGTTGAAGAAGTAATTGGTAAAACCCCTCATATTTTAAGATCAGGTCGGCACGATGAAAAATTTTACGACAAGATGTGGAAATCATTGGCTGATACTGGCCAATGGCAAGGGGAAGTCTGGCATAAACGGAAAAATGGCGAACATTACACAGAATGGCTAACAATAACAACTATTTACGATGATAACGGCGAGGTACTTCAGCGTGCGGCATTATTTTCAGACATTACCGAAAAGAAAAAAATGGATGAGCTGCTTATTAAACAGGCCAATCATGACAGCCTAACAAAATTGCCAAACCGCAATCTGTTAAAAACACGCATTAGTGAAGAAATAACCAAATATCATCGAACTAAAATTCCGTTTGCCGTACTTTTTGCAGATTTAGATCATTTTAAAGAAGTTAATGACTCATTAGGACATGATCTCGGTGATTTATTATTGATTGACGCGGCAAAACGTATTTCTGAGTGTGTCCGCGAAACCGACTTGCTCGCTAGACTAGGCGGCGATGAGTTTACCATCGTTATGACGGACTTAAACAACCCGCACAGTGTAGAGCGCGTCGCTAATGCTATTATTGAATCATTAAGCCGGCCGTTTAAGCTCGATACAGAAATTGCTTATGTGTCCGCTAGCATAGGCATTGCCTTTTACCCTGATGATGGAGACAGCATCGTTGATTTATTAAGGCATGCAGACCAAGCAATGTATTACGCAAAAGCTCAGGGGAAAGGTCGTTTTTGTTACTTCACCAAAACCATGCAAGAAAATGCAAATTATCGGGCCTCTATTTTAAATGACCTACGTACCGCATTACCGTCAAATCAGTTAGAACTCTATTATCAGCCCATTATCTCGCTAAGAACTAACACTGTTATAAAAGCAGAAGCCTTATTACGCTGGAATCACCCACAAAGAGACATTATTAGTCCGCTACAGTTTATCCCTATTGCAGAAGAGTCTGGCCTAATCATAGATATTGGCGATTGGGTGTTTCAACAGGCGTTAGCCCAACTAAAGCATTGGCGTCAACATTTTCAAGCTGACTTCCAAGTGAGTATTAACAAATCGCCTGTGCAGTTTAAATCACTCAGTCAACACGCCGATTGGATGGACACCCTAAGTCGAGAATCAAACTACCCAGAACCTGGCTTAGTCGTTGAAATCACCGAAAGTCTATTACTCCAAGAAGACCCAAACATAATGTTGCAATTTAAACAAATGCAGCATAACGGCGTAAAACTGTCCCTAGATGACTTTGGAACCGGTTACTCATCACTGTCCTATTTAAATAAGTTTGGCTTTGACTTCTTAAAAATAGACAAATCCTTTACCCAAGAAATTGTTGAAAACAGTGACAAACGTGAGTTATGTAATGCCATTATTGTTATGGCTCACGCCCTCGGTATAGAAGTTGTCGCAGAAGGTATTGAAACATTAGCACAACAAGACTTATTAAGTGAAATGGGCTGTGACTATGGTCAAGGCTACCTTTACTCTAAACCTGTGCCCGTTAAAAAGTTTGAACAAATCCTAAAAAATGGTCTAGTAAATTAGACACTAACACCTATACTCTTTAAAGATACCTTAAACTAAAGAGGGTTTAATGGAAAAACCAATCATTCCGGATAATGAGCAAAGCCGTCTCAAAGCACTTCATTCACTCAATGTCTTAGACACGCCGCCAGAAGAGCGGTTTGACCGTTTAACACGCCTAGCTAAACGCATGTTTAATGTTCCCATTGCTCTGGTCAGCCTTGTAGATGAAAACCGTCAATGGTTCAAATCTTGTGTTGGCCTTAGTGTCTGTGAAACACCCCGAGATATTTCGTTTTGTGGGCATACTATTTTGGGTAATGACATTTTCATCGTCCCTGACACACTGGTTGACCCACGTTTTGCAGATAACCCACTCGTGCTAAATGACCCGTTCATTCGTTTCTATGCTGGTTGCCCACTAAGGCACTTAGACGGCAGTATGTTGGGCACGTTATGTATTATTGATCAAGAGCCCAGGGATATTAGTCAAGAAGACTTAGATATCTTGAATGATCTTGCTGACCTTGCATCACGCGAACTGATGGCTATCGAACTAGCAACGCTTGATGAACTCACAAAAATATCTAACCGAAGAGGCTTTATTAAATTAGCTGAACATAGTCTAACAATATGCACCCGCCAAAATATTCCTGTTTCGATTGCTTTTCTAGACCTCAATAGTTTTAAACCCATTAATGATACATTTGGACATGCTGAAGGAGACACTGCGCTAATTGCCTTTGCTGAGAATTAATGAAAAAATCATTCAGGAAGTCTGACGTGTTTGCACGGATAGGAGGTGATGAATTCGCTATTTTATTAACTGACACCCTCGCTCAACCTGCCGAAAAAACAATGGCCCGTTTTCGTCGTGCTCTAAGGCTATACAATAAAACAGCCAATCGTGGTTATAACATTGAATTCAGTGAAGGTATTATCCCCATTGATCTAGAACAAACCCCATCAATAGAGTCTTTATTAAACCAAGCCGACTCATTAATGTACCAACAAAAAAATACGTCCCGTAAATAACTAAACTAAAAAAAATAAACCATAGAAGTACCGCTACTGAAAATAAAACTTTTTTATTCTCACAAAAGTTTTATTTTAGGTGATTGATAGCGCTGTTCAATCTAAACAAACCTAGCTAGTATTTCTTCGCTAGTTTTATTTGCTCATAATAATGTTTAGCGTAGTTGG
>CAJXOJ010000059.1 GCA_913057515.1 uncultured Cycloclasticus sp.
CGTAAGGAGTCGTCGGCAGCGTCAGATGTGTATAAGAGACAGACTTTAAGTTGCTTAGTTGAGCTAAGCCTCTAAGTAGCAGTCTCACCCAGCTCAAAAAACCAGCATTTTATGAGGCTTAAATAAAACTTTTGAAAGCGTCACAGTTTACTAAACATATCAAATAATCGAACATTCAGCAGATTGTTTTAAATAGTAGAAATATAAATGCTTATTTCTGATCTAATAGACCGAATAGGTTTAACAACTCCTCATCACAGCGACTTTTTTTAAAGGTAAAAAAACATGAATAAAGAAACAATAAAGGCACTCACCTATTTGAATATAGCGAGTCTTCTGTGGGGAGGTAATGTTTTTTTTGGTAGCTACCTTAAAGACTATTTAGGGCCATGGAGCATCATGAGTGTACGAATGGTGATTGGTAGCCTTATATTTTTATTTTTATTGCACCAAGCCGGCCAACTTAAAGGCATTAGCCGCTTACTTAGCTGGAAAGAAGCCCTTCTGATTGCACTATCAGGCACAGTAGCTTACCAAGCCTTTGTTTATTTTGGTTTGCGCCATACAACCGCTATTAATGTCGGTTTAATTAATTCTTTAGCTCCCATTGCGGTAGCTTTTGCCGCGGCTTTTTATTTAAAAGAGAACTTGGGGCGACAACACTGGGTAGCAGCATTTGTTTCAGTAATAGGTTTAGTCTTTATTTTAAGCCAAGGGAATTTAGAAAGCCTTTATGAACTGAGTTTTAATAAGGGAGATCTGTTTATTTTAGGGTCCATTTTTATTTGGGCTGTATATAGTGTTGCCGCTAAGCTAGCTATGGGTAAAACATCACCCTTAGTGGTTACCGCGCTAGGTATTTTATTGGCAACATTCATCGTGCTGCCGCTAGGTTTATACGAAGTAAATTATCTGATAAAGCCGGTTATTAACACCAACGTAATTATGGCTGTTGTTTTCATCGGTGTTGGACCAACTGTCTTATCTCTATTATTGTGGAATAAAGGCGTCATGATTATTGGTCCTGCTCGTGCATCATTATTTCTTAATATGGTGCCTATTTACGTTATCGTCTTGTCATCTTATTTATTAGATGAAACCTTATATAGTTATCAAATAATAGGCATGGTACTGATCATAGGTGGAAGCCTTTATGCCAATAGGCAACCAACAGCAGAAAAAGCATGAGCGTTCATGCTTAACTCATCAATAAGTTTAGGTTGTCCAACATTGTTAGGCATATTAAGGCACCGGGTACGGCTGATATTTGGAAAAACTCTTTAAATTAAAAAAATATTTTCTGAGATCAAGACTCGATTCTTAGCCTAGCAGCAGTACTATTTTTATAATAAAGAAAGCGTACTGTCTGTCGTCTTATTTCTTAGTCATTTTAATTTAACCTACACGATATATTTGATTTAAATCAAGGCCACACCCATTACTTCTTATTCTCTTAAAATAAGGTGCTTGATCATGTTGTATTTTTAAAATTATCCGCAATAATTCAAACTAATTCTAAAAAACAAAACCAGTTCCATGAAGCCCTCTATTACGCCGACAAGCATTGAACATAAAATGGCTGAGAATGATTTCATTGTCAGTAAAACAGACCTTAAAGGCCGAATTACTTACGCTAATCGAATTTTTATGCAAATGGCAGAATACTCTGAGTCAGAGTTACTCAATGTCCAGCATAATATTATTCGTCACCCCGATATGCCTCGAGGTGTTTTTAGGTTTCTATGGGATACATTAAAGCAAAAAAAAGAGTTTTTTGGCTTTGTAAAAAATCTCTGTGCAAACGGTGATTATTATTGGGTGTTTGCTAATGTAACGTCGGATTTCGCCCATAACGGGCAAGTTCAAGGCTACTATTCTGTCCGCCGCCAACCATCAGAAAGTGCTATTCAGGCGGTGGCACCTTTATATAAAGAAATGCTCGCTATTGAACAGCGAGCAGGTCCAAAAGAAGGGCCCGATAAATCCATTGCTTATTTGCAACAATTCCTTGCCGATAATAAAACAAGCTACAGAGACTTTGTGCTTAACCTTTATAAAAACTAATACAACGTACACTCATGAGTAAAAACACTTCATATAAAAATACTGTTAGCTCGGGCATTCCATTAATTAGAACCCAGCAACAAATGATCGCAATGGTTAGCATGCTATCTATTATCATGGTATTAATTTACTCCATATTTACCAACGGTTTTGATTGGCTTATTTGCCTCCCCTGCCTCTTTATTATTACAAGTATTTGCTACGGTTATATAAGTACCAATAAACAACTCAATGTGCTACTGCAATTACAAAACCTGTTGCATCAAATGGGCGAAGGTGAACTTCATCATCGTATTACCAACATGAAGGGAATGGGGGAATTAGGTAAAGTTGTATGGGAATTGAATGAGTTTATCGATGAGGTAGAGTGTTATTTTAAAGAAGTAGATGCTTGTTTCCGTGCTGTGGCTGTTGGTGATTTCCGTCGTATAGCTTTAGACTCCGGTCTACCAGGCCAGTTCAAATCATCTCTACAGAAAATTAACCGATCCATTGAGATCATGAAGGAAAACAACGCCTTACTCTCTAAAAATGAATTAGCAGCTTCCTTGCATAACAGCAATTCAACGAACCTAATTGAAAACCTAAAAAGCAGTCAAAATGATTTAGTTAGAATTAGTGAACAAATGTCATACGTTCAAACTGTCGCTTCAAAAAATGGTGAGAATGCAGAAAACAGCTCTCAGACCGTCACCGAAATAACCCAAACGCTCACTGAGATAAATCTCAGTATTCAATCTGTAGCGACCGTTGTATCCGCTTTGGGTGAAGATAGTAGTAAGGTAACTGACTCATTATCGGTTATAACGGGTATTGCAGATGAGACTAACTTATTAGCTCTTAATGCCTCCATAGAAGCCGCTCGAGCAGGCGAACATGGGCGAGGCTTTGCCGTTGTTGCCGATGAAGTGAAAAAACTATCTCAACATACTAAAAAAGCAGCCGTTGAAGTTGAAGGCACTTTACAATCTTTTAATGATCGAGTCATTGAAATGACCAAGCAAGCGAACAGTGCTAGCCAACTGGCGACCTCAATTAAAGAGCAGGTTGATGACTTTAAAGAACGTTTCGGCGAATTATCTCGATCCTCTCATGAAACCGAGAACTATGTATCATATGCAAAAGACAAGTCATTTGGCCTATTAGCTAAGGTTGACCATATCGTCTACAAACAGAATGCCTATATTGCTATTGATAAAGACGCTACAGCACCTGAGTTCAAAGCTGTGCAAACACCACATACTGATTGCCGGTTAGGCAAATGGTATTTTGAAGGTACTGGCTTTGAACAGTTTAGCCATACCAGCGCCTATAGTGCACTCAATAGCCCACATGAGCGCGTACATAAGGATGTCCAACAATCTCTCATTTACGCTCAACAAGACTGGCTGAATGATTCTGCTATTCGTCAACAATTATTGACTAACATTAATAGCTTTGAAGTGGCAAGTCGCGAGGTGATGCAAATGGTTGATGAAATGATCGATGAAAAGCATCAGCTTTTTTTAAGTCAAATATAAAGTGATCCAAGCTCTTATTTAACCGCCATTAATATCTCTTATAAAAGAGAACTTAACACGGTAGTAGACTTTGGCTAAGTTTATTATCTTGGCATTTATTTTAGTTTAAAAAGCCTTCATACCAATAAGTCACTAAATATCATTTCTTATGCCTAAACCACAACTAGGTAAGGCTTTCAAAAACCCTTAGAAATAGCTAAATTCATTTCTGGTTTATCAACAAACTCTATTTTTGCTTATCGGACATCACCCCTTCGGCAATTTCTTTAACTAAATCGGGGGTTAATGTTATGGGGTCAACTTGCATTAGATTCCCCTGTATTTTTGCTGAAGGGCGCGCGCCCATAGGTAAATACAAATTCGAACCATGATTATTAGCCAAGCAATTGAGCCACTGATGAAATAATTCTATTGTTGAACCCTTTTTGGCTCTTGCATCTAGGTTTTAAGCGTTATTAACTTCGAGCGCATCAATAATCAACATTAGGTATGGCTTGCGAGAAAATTCTCATTGTTAATCAAACCCAAAAAATACACTTACTTATATATACACATAAAGACAATCAACTAACTTGATATTATTTCTAACATGCGTTAGATTAAAGTTTATTAAAAGAAAATCAGCACCCTTGCTAAAGGAAATAACATGGATTTTAGTTTTTCAGAAGAACACCAACTACTTAGAGAAACAGTTAAACGGTTTTCTGAAACTGAACTTGCTCCACTCGTTCGAGAAGCTGATGATAAGGAGGTTTTTCCAGCAGAACTCTTCCCAAAATGGGGAGATATGGGGCTTATTGCTGCACGGTACCCTGAAGCCGATGGCGGTGGTGGTTTTGACAAGGTAGCCGATTGCATTATTCGCGAAGAAACCAGTCGAGTTTGCCAAGCCTTTGCTTCATCTTTATCGGCACATAGTCACCTTGGAATATGGCCTATCTGGCGAATTGGTACTGAGGAACAAAAAGAGCAGTATTTGAAACCAGCCATGGCCGGACAAAAAGTGTCATGTTTTGGGCTCAGTGAACCCGATGGTGGATCCAATATTCGCGCCCTTAAAACCCATGCCAAAAAGGTCAGCGGTGGCTACATTATCAACGGAAGTAAGTTGTATATTACCAATGCACCTATGGCTGATTTTATGCTGTTGGCTGCACGTACATCAGCGGAACTTAGCGCTAAGAGCATTAGTTTATTTATTGTTGACTTGCCATCTAAGCATATTGAAATACAAAAACTAGCTAAAGAAAGCATTCGTGCTTCTGAAACCGGTTTAATTTTTATTGAAGATCTGTTTGTACCGGATAGTGCTTTACTAGGCGAACAAGAAGGTACTTACCCTATTATTCTCGAGTCATTAACAGAAAATCGTGTTGGCGTTTCTGCTAATTGTTTAGGCATGGCAACCGCCGCCTTTGAAGAAGCAGAACGATATGCCCACGAACGAATAATTTCAGATCAACCGATCGGAAAATTTCAATCTATTGGTCACAAGTTAGCTAATATGTCTGCTGAAATTGAAGCCGCTAGGTGGATGGTCTACCACGGCGCTTGGTTAACTGATAACAATAAATTAGATAACGCAATGGCCGCTAAAATTAAACTGATAGCCAGCGAAATGGCTGTTAAGGTAAGCGAAGATGCCATTCGTATTCTTGGTGGTGCGGGTATTATGCGTGACTACCCGGTCGGTCGTATCCACCGAGACACCCTTCTGTATATCATTGGTGAAGGAACCAGTGAAATTCAGCGCAACATCATTGCTCGCTCTTTAGGTTTTTAATATATGTCTACACTCTCATTACTTTTTGAAGCCAACTCAGTTGCAGTTGTTGGCGCATCCGACAACCCGCATAAAATAGGCGGCCGTCCTATTGCTTATATGAAGCGCCTTAATTACCAAGGCCAATTAATACCCATTAACCCTAAAGCAGATGTTATACAGGGGTTAACGGCCAAACGCTCTTTACTTGAACTCGATATGCCTGTTGATTTAGCTGTTCTGGCAGTACCAGATACTTTAGTAAAAAGCGTTATTAAAGAAGGACTTAGCGTTGGGATTAAAAACTTTGTTATTTTTGCTTCAGGTTATGCCGAAATTAATCAGCAGGGTTTAGAGAAACAACACCAGTTACAAGCCCTTTTTGATGGCACAGAGGCGCGTATGCTGGGCCCAAATTGTTTAGGCTTTATCAATACCGGCACTCAACTGGTCGCTTCATTCACAACTGCTATGGAGCAGCACCCCTTGAAAATAGGTGGTTTAAGTTTTGCTGGGCATAGTGGAGCATTAGGTGCCTACTGGCTAGATAAAACCATTCATGCTGACATTGGTGTTAGCAAATGGATATCGAGTGGTAATGAAGCCAACGTGCCATTGGATGAAATTGTGGAGTATTTAGCAACAGATCCACAAACCACTATTATTACTTTATACATTGAAGAAATTCGCCACCCTGATAAATTTGAGAGCGCACTGTTACTTGCCAAAAATAATAACAAGCCAGTCATTGCCCTAAAAGGCGGAAAAACAGCGGTGGGCGCACGTGCAACAGCCGCTCATACGGCATCAAACCCGCATAAAGGTGTTGATTATGAGGGTATATTTAAACGCGCTGGGGTTATAGAGGTTCAATCCTTAACTGATATGATCAACTGCAGCCAATTCTATACTCAAGGCCTCCGTTTACTGGGCAACAAGATAGGTATTATTTCAATTTCTGGTGGTGCTGGCGTGCTACTCAGTGATCAACTAGAAGCAAATGGTCTATCTGTGACAGGCTTTAGCGATCAACTTTGCTCAGAAATGGACCCCCTACTCCCCTCCTTCACTACTGTGCAAAATCCAGTAGATTTAACGGCGGCGCTTGTTGCTAGACCTCAGATGCTTCTCGAGACCAGCCAACAACTCGTTAATTCAGCAGAGTTTGATGCGGTTGTTATTTTTATGGGGCTCATGGATAGTGTGGCGCAACAACTCACCGACGCTTTACTTCAACTTAAAAGCAAGCCTACTTGCCCGGTTTTGCTTATTTGGATGGGCGGTAATAAAACATTAATAGCACAAATAGCACAACACGGTATTTTAGTGTTTGAAGAAATTCCAGATCTGGTAACGCTACTCTCAAACGTTAAAACTTAAGCCCGTTTTTGAAAAACCGGATACTCCACCACGCCTTCATTTAAATCGATGGTAACCGAAACGGGTTTGCCTTCTTTCCCAAAATTTATAATCGGCTCAGTCACTGGGATATTTTGCTGTGTTTTTGCAAAATCGAACACCTCATCACTGCTTTTAAATTTAGATAATCGTTTAAGTTGAACATGTGTTACCGGCATGAGTTTTACCTCGCCTTGCTCATAAAGCGACAAAATATCTTCAGGCGCTGCCCAACAAGATGAGTCTGTTTCTTTATTATCGTGCACAATATCGTGATTAACAGGTGCTTTACTCAGAAAAAAACGTGTATCGAATCGCTTTGGCGCACCTTCTGGGGTAATCCAGTGGTCATAAAACATAACGCTATCTAAATCTAATGACGCCGCCCGTTCTATTAATAATGTTTCAAAGCTCAACTCACCCTCATGCAGTTGATGACGTAAAGTATTATTAACCACACCGGCCTTATTAGCATTAGCCGCCAAAATACCGGCCTCTTCTAAGGTTTCTCTTAATGCGGCAACTTTACAGGCGAGGATTTTGAAATCAGTCTGCTGTTGATAAAAGCAGCAACTGCTTATTGCCAGTTCATGGTCTGCTTCATCAACAGCGCCTCCAGGGAAAACAAAAGCGCCTGCGGCAAAACTAGACGTTGCAACTCGACGAAGCATACAAACTTGCAAGCCATTGCTTGAATCTCTTACTAGTATTAACGCAGCTGCTTCCCTAACCATTTTTACCTTATTGTATTCATTGTTAATAACTCGCTTTGTCAGCGCACAAGACTCATAATATAACAAGTGTTTGGTAGACTTGCAGGAGTTTGAGTGTGACTAATAATGATGAAGCATTAATTTTACAAGCGGTTGATAAATTTTTAATAAAAATAAAGCCATCGGTACGTCAATTAGAGGCCGATGATCAGTACCCTGAAGACATTGTGGAAGAAATGAAGGCAATGGGTTTATTTGGGGCCGTTATTGACCCACAGTACGGTGGTCTTGGCCTCCCCGTCTCGACTTATGCAAAAATTGTAGAACGCGTTGCCTGCGTATGGATGTCTTTAACGGGTGTGTTTAATTCCCATCTGATTATGGCCATGTCTGTACAACGGTTTGGAACTGAAGAGCAAAAAAATAAATGGTTACCGTTATTTGCCTCGGGTGAGATACGCGGCGCATTAGCACTCACCGAGCCGAACTGCGGAACTGACCTTCAAGCCATTAAAACAGTTGCCACACGTGATGGTGAGGACTACATCATTAATGGCTCTAAGGCATGGATTACCAACAGCCTGCATGGTAGTTGTTTTGCTTTATTGGTAAAAACCAATCCCGCAGCCAGTCCAGCACATAAGGGCATGAGCCTTTTTATCGCCCCCAAAGGTGAAGGTTTTGTGATGGGTAGCCAACATAAAAAACTCGGTTATAAAGGCATAGATACCGCTGAGTTTTTTTTAGATGACTATCGGTTGCCAAAAGAAAACCTAATCGGGCTTGACGAAGGCCACGGCTTACAACACGCCTTAGGTGCGCTAGCATTAGGCCGAATCAACGTCGCATCACGCGGTATTGGTGTCGCCTCTGCTGCGTTAAATGATTCTATCGAGTACTCACAACAACGTAAAACCTTTGGCAAACCCATTTGCCAACACCAATCTATACAAATCTATTTAGCCGATATGGCCACTCGAGTGGAAGCAGCTCGTTTGCTCGTACAATCTGCTGCAACCGCATTTGACCGAGGTGAGCGCTGCGATATGGAGGCGGGTATGGCTAAATTATTTGCTACTGAAGCTGCGATGGAAAACTCTGCCGAAGCACTACGCATACACGGCGCCTATGGCTACTCAACCGAATTTAATGTAGAACGATATTATCGAGATGCGCCACTAC
>CAJXOJ010000060.1 GCA_913057515.1 uncultured Cycloclasticus sp.
CTAATTTGCGTAAAGAAAAAAACTTCTTTGAAACACGCGTGACCGAATATCAAACGGGTGGTGCGCTCAACTGGTAAATAGCAACCGCTACTGTCTTTACTCAATAACAGTAGCGGTTTATAACATCACGCCGGTTCCGCCCAAACCACAATATCCCCTTGGGTTTTTTGCCAAGTATTGCTGGTGATACTCCTCAGCATAATAAAACGCTGGCATCGGCAAAATTTCCGTCGTTATTAAACCATAGCCTGCTTTAGTTAAGCGCTGCTGAAAGTTGTCATGCGTTTGCGTTGCCAGGTTAAGTTCATCTTCTGTTGTGTAATAAATGCCCGAGCGATACTGCGTTCCCACATCATTGCCCTGTTGCATTCCTTGCGTTGGATTATGAGACTCCCAAAACGTTTTAAGCAGCTCAGTGTAAGTAATAATCTGTGGATCATAGACTACCAATACCACTTCATTATGCCCCGTTTGCCCAGAACAAACCTCTTCGTAGCTTGGGTTAGGCGTCAGGCCGGCAGCGTAGCCCACGGCTGTTGAATACACACCTTCTAGTGACCAGAACTTTCGTTCTGCACCCCAAAAACAACCTAGGCCAAAAAGTGCTTTTTTATAGCCCGCTGGAAAGGGCTCAATTAAAGCGTGCCCCGTATGTACATAATGAGAACTAGGAACGTGCATCGAATCAGAACGCCCAGGCAGTGCTTGCTCTTTAGATGGCAAAACGGTTTTATCAAAAAACATACTTATTTAACCTCGATTTTAGGGTAACTAATGTTAGCCTTACCTACAGTGATAAAGCACTATCATTTTAATGCAAAATTACTAATAAACTGAGTAAAACTAATGTCGCTCAACATGTAACAATACTAGATAATTAGTGCGTTCTGTTATGAGAAACTTCAAGTCATTGAATGTACCCTGTTATTAATTTTTTTGAAACGACAACTGAAAGTTTATGAGCAATAAACCGTTAAACCTGACTGCTACAACTCAGTCACTTCGAATTCCCTTCCTGGTTTTATCGCCTATAAGTGTCTTTTTAGGCGCAGCTACCGTCATTCAGCAACAAAATATTAATCTTTATATACTCTCGCTTGCTATGGTCGGTGCCCTGCTTGCTCATATCGCCGTCAACACATTAAATGAATACCACGACTTTAAAAGTGGCTTAGACATGCTGACTCGCAAAACTCCTTTTAGTGGAGGCAGCGGGGCTTTACCACAAAACCCAGACCTCGCTCAGCGTGTATTAATGATTGGCATAATATCCTTGCTCGCTACCGTACTCATTGGAGTATTTTTTATGTTTAGATACGGGCTTGAGCTGCTTCCCTTAGGTCTTGTAGGCATTTTTATTATTGTGACTTATACAGGCTGGATAAATAAACACCCGATAATATGCCTATTAGCACCCGGCATTGGGTTTGGAATATTAATGGTCGTCGGCACTCAATTTGTCTTGCAAGGGCATTACTCTGCCTACTCATTTTTTGTCGCCATCATTCCATTTTCGTTAGCTAATAACCTATTATTGCTAAACCAATACCCAGACATTGAAGCAGACAGGCGTATTGGCCGACAGCACCTCCCTATCGCGTACGGTATAAAAGCCAGCAATATTACCTATGCTGTCTTTATCTTCATCACCCTTATCACTATTGTGAGTGGTATTTTGCTCGGCTACTTACCAACATTAAGTGCCCTTGCCCTATTTCCACCCCTGCTCTGTTTTTACGCCTTAAGTGGCGCCATAAAGTACGGTAAAAAGATTGGTGATTATCCAAATTATCTAGCTGCTAACGTAGCCGCTACTATACTCACGCCGATTATATTATCTATTTCTTTGATTATTGCTTAGCGTTTACAGGCGTTTTTTCAGCAAAAGGCAAGCATTCAATAATAAGCGTCTCTTGAAACTCTGTTTTCTATATTACAATGGCGCATCGATTATTTTTTATAACAATACCCTAGGATGATTTGCTTTGAACACAGACAATAATAACGACTCACTTTTTCGTTTTATCTTTGACAATTTAGGTGTACGAGGTGAAATCGTGTCGTTAGATACCAGCTTTCAAAACTCCTTAGATTTGCACCATTATCCCGATGTTGTCGCCAATCAATTAGGCCAGGCACTGGCTGCGTCGTTATTATTGTCAGCGACGTTAAAATTCGATGGTTCATTAATCCTACAGGTTCAAGGCAACGGCCCCATTAGCATGTTAGTGGCACACGCCAGTAACCAACAAACTATACGTGGCCTAGCTCATTGGGATGAGGAACAACCTATTGAAAATAGTGGCTTAGCTTCATTATTTGGCGATGGACGACTGGTGTTAACCCTTAAACCAACTAAGGGCCAAGCGTATCAAGGTATTGTTGCGCTCGAAGGGGAGACTCTTTCTGATGCACTGGAGTCTTATTTTGCGCAATCGGAACAACTTAAAACCCGTCTCTGGCTCTTTACCAATAGCGAAAAAGCAGTTGGTTTACTGCTTCAAGAGCTACCCGCTCATGCCGGTGAGGCCGCCGATTGGGAACGTATCGAAATGTTAGCTAATACGATCACAGATCATGAGTTGCTCAACTTAAATGTTGAGGAGGTTATTCACCGTCTCTTCCATGAAGAATCAGTCACGCTTTACGAACCTCAAACCGTTTCCTTTAAATGTAATTGCTCTAGGCAAAAAATTGAGGCCGGCCTACTCACTGTCGGTTATGAAGAGTTACTTTCCATTCTTGAAGAAAAAGGCTTTGTCGATACCCATTGTGACTTCTGCAACCACCACTATCAGTTTAACCCTGAAGACATTAAACGCTTATTTGGTATACCCATAGCTGATGATTCGCCAGTACACCATTAAAGTTGGCAAAAAATATTTAATGCTATGAAATGACCTAGGCTCCGCTTGAGTATTGCTTAAAAAAATACGCGTCATAAACTGATAGGCCTTGATCTATCCTACTAAGCTAAATGGGGTTTTAACCACTGGTCAAACTGAGGCAACGTCATGACACCAGCTTGTCTGGCCACTTCTTTTCCATTCTTCATCACTAGGAGTGTTGGGATACTTCTGATTTGGAAACGAGCGGCTAGCTTTTGTTCTTTTTCCGTATCCAGTTTGGCAAACCTTGCTTTCGGCTCTAAATTTTTTGTCGCTTGTTCAAAGGTTGGGGCAAATGATTTGCAGGGGCCACACCAAGCAGCCCAGCAATCAACTACAACGGGAATATCACTTTGTTCAAAATGACGTTGTGCATTAGCAGCCTTTAATGTCGCGTAATGACCAGCAAATAATTTTTTCTTACATTTACCGCAAACACCACCGGCGTTTAATTTATCACTTGGCAGCTTATTAACCGCATCACAATGTGTGCAAACAATTTTTATTGATTCAGCCATCATTTAAACTCCACGTTATTATTAGATAGGTCAGATATGAGGGTCAGTAGCAGACAATTCAACGTCTTATTAATTGCAGCTTTTGCTCTCTAGTGAGCTTTTTTATTTCTGCTTCGCGGCAACTCGCCTGGCTCCTGTTCTCTGCATTTTCGGTATAAACGAATTTAACAGGGCGCCGACCTAGAAAGTATTTAGCTCCCGATCCTGCCAGATGTTGTTTAAAACGTCGCTCCAAATTGGTCGTAATGCCTGTATACAAGCTATTATCACTCGCTTCAATGATATAAATAAACCAGTTCATACGGCTTTTAACAAGCTACCACAGTGCCGGCAAGTATAATTTGTTTTCCCTTGAATAACTTTATTATGCCGGCGAATACCTAATTGATGTATCTGACAGGCGCATTTATATTCAATCGTTGAATAACGACGCTTAGGAATATCGGTTAAATCATATCGAGCAACTCGGCTGGCATTTGCCCCGAAGCCCTGCATAATAGACTGCCACTCTATCCCATGCGGGCGAACTTTTTTTGCTCCAAATTGCATATCAATAATATAATGCGCCACTTCATGCGGCACCGTCTCTTTAATGTTTTCATCAAAGTATTTATTAAAAACCAATTCGTTATAACGAATAATTTTTTTATGGGGTGACACTTTATACATGCCAATTGTATGCCCTGTTAAATCAAAATAAACTGGGATAGTTGGGAGGCTTGTTTGATATAAATCATTCGCCAACGCTATATAGCGTGCCGTTTCTTCAATAACATGATCTTTTTGAGCTGCGGTTAAAGCAGAATTCATTCGACTAAATTAAGACTATCCACCAACGAGCGAACCTCTTGTCTAGCTGCCACGTGAGACATGCTATTAACTTTCTCAAGATCCAAAATAGTTAATCCACTTGGAAAAAGTTCTTTATAAATAACTCGCTCATATAAACCGGGCACATAACGAAACATGATTCGCTTTTGTAACGATTCTAAAGCAGCATGAACACGTTTATTATTTCGTGAATCTAACGAAGCTAAACGAGTCCGCACAACAATCCAATCCATTGGTGGCTTACCACTCGCTGAGCGATATTTCCGACTTTCCCAAACCATTTCTGTGTAAAAGCTCAGTTTTTTTATTTGAAAATTTGTTGCTGACACTTCACCCAATAAATCCAAATCAATAAAACTATCATTTAATGGCGTTACCAATGTATCAGCCAGTGCATGAGCTAAACGCGACAAATACGTGTCATTACCTGGGCAGTCAATAACAATAAAATCGACATGTTCATTAAAGGCATTTAAGCCTTCTTGAAGGTTTTGTTGATCTTCAATTTCTCGGTCCTTAATAAGGCTGGCAGCTGATTGTGCTATCACCTTAAATTCGGGCATAGCAACACTTGTTCCTCCATTCGCCATAAATGCCTCTCGGTTTTGCAGATATCTAGCAACACTTTTTTGCCTTGCATCTAGATCAATGACGGCTACTTTCTTACCCTTACTAAGCAAGCCAACAATAATATGCATGGCCAGTGTGGACTTTCCGGTCCCACCTTTCTCATTACCCAAGACAATAATATGCGCTGCTTTTTCATCCATAAAAAATTAACCCTTTAATTCTAAGTTCGTAACGTAAGCAAGTCCTTATTAAAGTGTTTCTAAGTCGAACTCGACCAATGGATTGACTTCCTCATCATAATCAACAGCGTCTAGCTCAAACCCAAATAAGTTAAGAAACTCTTTTTTATAACTTGCATAATCGGTCAATTCAAATAGATTCTCCGTTGTAACCGATGGCCATAAATCAACGCATTTTTGTTGAATATCATCGCGCAACTCCCAGTCGTCGAGTCGTAAGCGGTTTGCATCATCAATGTTCTGCTCACCGCCAGCATTAAATAACTGAGTTCTAAATAAACGGTTTATTTGCTCGATACAGCCTTCATGAACACCTTCCTCCTTCATGACTTTAAAGACCATTGAAATGTACAAGGGCATTACTGGAATTGCGGAGCTTGCCTGAGTTACAACGGATTTTAATACCGCAACATTTGCGCTGCCATTAGAATTTTTTAATTTCTCATCGATGGCATTTGCAGCTCTATCTAAATCCATTTTAGCTTTACCTAGGGCACCATCCCAGTAGATAGGCCATGTAATAGCGGTACCAATATAACTATATGCAACTGATTGACAGCCTTTCGATAGTACACCGGCATCACTGAGCGCTTCCATCCAAAGCTCCCAATCTTCACCACCCATAACGGTCACGGTATCTTTAACTTCTTGTTCTGTTGCGGGCTCAATCTCAGCTTCAATAATAGTGTCTTTATTGGTATCTATAGCGGTAGAACGATACACCTCACCTATTGGCTTTAAACATGAACGCGTCAACTGATCAGAACCTGGTACTTTACGAACCGGTGAAGCTAATGAATAGACCACTAAATCAATCTCAGATAAGTCTTCTTTAATTAACTCAATTGTTTTTTGTTTCGCCTCATTTGAAAAGGCATCGCCATTAACGTGTTTGGCATACAGACCTGCTTTTTTGGCTTCGGCATCAAACGCCGCTGTATTATACCAACCTGCAGAGCCAGGCTTTTTTTCACTACTTGGCTTTTCAAAAAAAACACCGATAGTAGACGCACCCGACCCAAACGCTGCCGTTATGCGAGATGCTAAGCCATAACCACTAGAGGAGCCAATAATAAGCACTTTTTTAGGCCCATCTTTCACTACACCTTGTTGTTGGGTGATTTTAATTTGTTGCTTTACATTTTCAGCGCAACCAATAGGGTGTGCTGTTGTACAAATAAATCCACGTGTTTTAGGTTTAATGATCATTGAGCTGCCTGTTTGTATTCAAAAAGATTGTGTATTTTAAAGGGATAATAGAATCTTTTATAGCGTTCAATGAAGCAATTTTAAGATGCCTACATCACTTTTGAAGTTGACGAAAGAAGGTAGGCCTACGGAGGCACAATAAAATCAAGTTAGCCTGTATTTAAATAATTTTTTAAACAATGTCCAGCGAATAATAATGACCGACAGAAAAACTAGCGCACACCCTATTAAATCATTACCAACCAGCTTTTCACTAAACCAAACAGCGGCTAATAATGCTGTCCAGATAGGCTCTACAATCATAATCACCACCCCATGACTATTGCTTGAAAGACTTTGCGCATGCGTTTGCATAAAGAAACGCAATGCCGTCCCAATAAAAGCACTCGCCAATACCCAGCCTATTAAACTAGCTGAAAAATTATCAGCTACTTCAGACCAGCTCTCAACAATAAAAGACAAGCTTCCTGATAAAATACCGACCGTCATTAATGCAATAGCGGTTAATGGTAAGGCAGGTACTTTTTCACTAATGCGGCTCTTTTCATCTAATCCCACCAATTCATGATGATTAGCAGCTCTAGAGTTCAACACAAAGAACAAAGCAACAAATAGGGCAGAGAATATAAATAGTAGCTGCCCTAGCTGTATAGTCAATTCACCAGATAACGATAAATAGCCAAGCCCTAACAAGGCAAAGGGCATAGCATACCAAGTGCTTATAGGAACAGCTTCTCCATAGAAAATTCTAGCGATAATGGGCGAGAAAATAACAGCCGAACTGGTGATGAAGCTTGCAACACCTAAGCTGACACCAGAATACAGTCCCATAATCCAAAAGCACATGCCAATAGCAAATACACAACCTACAATAATGGATTGCCGATATTGATTCCAAGTTAGATCATGAAATTGATTAAAACCAACCACTAATAACAAAATACCCGCCAACAAGAAACGTAGACATATGAATAAAAAAGGTGGCATCAATAAAACGGCTTCTTTTGAAAATATCCAACTGACAGCAGCTAATATAGTAACGAGCACCAACAAAACATCGGCTTTTGCAGCATTTGACAAACTTAACTAGCCTTTAAACCAAATATTTAAGAAACTCAACTACAGAAGCAGTGTTGGAAAGAGAACCTGAAGTAATGATCAATTTTCTTCTTTCTTACTTCTACTTTTAATCTCTTCAACAATATCAGCAGACAATTCGACTTCAGTCGCAAGTGGAAACTCATCGCTTGACTCATTGTTAGCACCTTTAGCAACTCGTTGACTAGAATCAAGCACATCGTCATCATTTGAAAAAGTTGTTTCTGATTTGACAGAATCTGCTTGTTCAACAGCCTCAACCTTTACACCTGGCTTAGTAAGCAAAGTCGATTCTTCTAAATCTATATGTAGTGCCTTTGCCTCTTCAGAACACAGCGCACCAGCACCACTAGCAATATGACGATATACATCGCGGTATTGATCAGTTAACCCATTAAGTAACACAGCTGTATTAACAAAATGATCATCAACTTGTTTATGATATTTTTCATGTTCAGCTTCTAACTCTTTAATTTTCAAACCATGATCACTTCGCTTTTTAAGTAACAACGATAAGCAAAAACCAAGCACTATACCGATAACAATACCAAGCACTAATTCTATTCCTATTTCCATCCTACTAATCTCCCTACAAACTTACTATACGATTTAAATCGGCCATGCGACTTATTCATGCCTTATGATTATTCTATCTTACTAACCTAATCAGGAAAGCAATTCTTAAATGCTTTTCAATATAAGCAGCTAGTAGGCTGAAGTATTTATGGCCCATGTAAATCAGACTATGTATTAACAAAAAAATGTACATGGTAATGAATTATTTACAATGGGTGAATATTATCATCACGTAATGTTAAGCTAAATATAGAAAAACCAAGTGAATAAAGCTAAACAGTAACAATCAGCAGCGTTACTATTTTAGCGTTATTCTCTGTTTCATAAGACCAAAAAAAACCCGCCAGAAGGCGGGTTTTGGTGTAAAAGCCTGGCAGTTCCCTACTTTCACATGGCTACTGCCACACTATCATCGGCGCTAAGCGGTTTCA
>CAJXOJ010000061.1 GCA_913057515.1 uncultured Cycloclasticus sp.
CACAAATAGTCATGGTGTTTGATACCTGGGGCGGTAACTTATCAACAAAAGATTACGAAACGTTCTCGTTGGCTTACAGTCGTAAAATATCAGACGCCTTAGAAGCGAGTAACCCAGATATTCCAAGAATGCTTTTTACCAAAGGAGCGGGGGTTTGGTTGGAATCAATGGCAGATGTTGGCTTTAGCGGTTTAGGCGTGGATTGGACAACAGACTTAAAACTAGCGCGTGAGCTGACACGAGATAAAGTGGTTTTACAGGGTAACCTTGATCCGACCAGTTTATATGCAAGCCCAGAAACCATCCGTCAAAAAGTGCGCGACGTGCTGGCTGACTATGGGCATGGTCATAAGCATATTTTTAATTTAGGCCACGGTATTTTGCCGGATATTAACCCGGAACATGTTGAAGCAATGGTCGATGAAGTGCACAAAAGTAGCCCTGCATACCATTTATAAATTTTCATTATAGAAAGTATCCGCTATCCAATGACTAGCCAAACTAAACCGCGCGTAGAAATTGAATACTGTACTCAATGTCGTTGGTTATTACGAGCAGCATGGTTAGCGCAAGAGCTCCTAACGACATTTGAAGAAGAGCTAGGTGGGGTCACCTTAGTGCCTGCAGCGGGCGGCAGGTTTGAGATTAATGTCCACGGTAGCTCAGTGACCAAGTTAATCTGGTCACGTAAAAAAGAAGGGCGTTTTCCAGAAGCAAAAGAAGTTAAGCAGCGCTTACGAGATCAGCTTTGCCCAGATAAATCGTTGGGTCATTCCGACGTTAATAAATAACGATTACACGCCTTATTGAAGTAACGTAGTCTTTTGCTTTATCACCTCAATCGCCTTTTTCAATTGCATAATTCTGGCGGTATATTTTCTAACGCGCCCAGCAGATGATTGTTGAATGTCATTTAACCGCTTCTCTGACTCATCTAAACGGTTTAAATCAATCATTGAATGCGCTTGGGTTAAACCAAAAGTAAAATAAACTTCAATTTTACCAAAGCATTAACGCCAACAATTGCTGGTAGTTGGAGTTGTTACGCCGGTTTGAGATAGTGTCATAGTGCCACAAATATCACTCGCTTGATTTCCAACTGGAACGGCGGTGAGGGTGTAGCTTGAAACTGTAAGGTTTGGTATAGGGCTAGTATAAGTATAATGATCGGATGCAATACCTGAAGGAATAGCGGCACCTACATAAGTATTTTTTTCTGTAAAATAACGTTCAAGATAATTGCTTATTTTCATAAGGTCTGCTTGGGCATCTGCACGATTTGCTGACTTAACGTACTCAAAATAAGAGGGGTAGGCGATTGAGGCAAGGATTCCAATAATAACGACTACAATAATTAACTCTATAAGAGTAACGCCTTTATTGAATTGAATCTCTGTCTTTTCTTTTATATTAGTCATCGTAACGTCTGGCCTTAACTTCATTAAATTCGGCTTCAGAAACTAATTGTAAGTCTAAAAGGAAAAATTTAGACTCACCTTGAGGTTGAATATAATATTTAACAAAGGAACCTTGTTGCGCTGAGTGTTCAATATTTACCGTGCTTTTTTTAAGATTGCCTGAGTATTTGCTTTTACTGCCATACGCAATACTTACATCATTGATGATTATTTGCTGCTCTATTGGATAGATGGCATCAACCTTGCCGTAATAAGCGGTATACGTTGTGCTATTGGCTGTAGGGAGTTTTATGGCCTGCGCAGGCAGGCATAAAAATAATATAAATAACGTAAAAAAGACACTTACAATTTTTTTGTGCATTAGAAATACCTTAATGGTTGTTAATTTTTTATTAATTGTATCCATGATTGACGACTACCTGTTGCGGGAGGTGCTGAGCCAGGTAGAATATTCTTCTGTACAGATGGCCCTGATCCTGAGTTTGCTGTACCAGAGGTGTAACCATAGTTAATATCAGTAGTGGTTTTTAATACGGATGTCTTTGATGCAATTCCTTGCCCGAACTTGATGCCGGCAGCATAGCCGTCATCAATGGCCAAGACACCATCACCATTAAAATCGAAAGAGGTAATGCTTGGAGTTCCTCCCGTCTGCTTATCAACGGACATGAGCCAGCTAGAGCCCCCAGCTGAGCAGGCTGTATTTGATGGTGTTAATGTATTAAAGAAGATTAAACCTTCGAGTTCAAAAGCATCAACGGTAACTCTTTCTCCTGTTTCAGGAAGATCAATAAACCAACCAGAGCTCATTGTGGTGGCGTTATTATAAGTTACGCTGTTTTGAGATAATAAGCGGGTATTGGAGGTTGGAGGGGTTAAAAATGTTTGTTCAACGAGTGAGCTGGATATTACGGTTTGACCATAATCCCAGATACCAAAGAATGTTTGTTGGTGAGTATTTGCTGGGTCGCCTGAAGCGATATATTGTCCAGTTCCGAAATACACCATTAAGTTTGGTGTATTGGTACCGCTGTCAGCTATCCATGCAGACTCAGGCTTAGATATAAGTGGTTTCATGGTGATTGGTTTGGTATTTCCCGCAGAAAATAGTGGAGTAGCCCCGTGAGCAAGAACCCAGTTTGTAGGGTCAGTGTCTGATACGTTAAATGACCACATATTACCTAGTAGGTCGCCTGCGTATATCCTATCGGTTGTACCATTATTATCTAGGTCAACAAGAGCAGGTGTTGATAGACCATTTTTATTTACAGGGGTGCCGGTGGCAGTGTCAATTTTTATATAGTCTCCAGTGCTCCATGAGCCGTCAGTGCCCTTTTCAATAAAAATAATGATTAATTGAGCTGTATCAGTGCCTGTCGAGTTGTAGCCATTACCTGTTACAACAGCCCATTGATTGTTATTCATTTTTACAATTTCAGGGGTGCTGTAAGTATGCCCAAGAGCAGGTTCGTCTTGATCTGTAAATTCCCACAAAAAGGTACTTTGCGCGGCAGGCTCTGTGTTTGCAAATAGGTTCGGGTCAGATACATCCAAAGCGAATAAACCTCGGCCACCGCCGCCAAGAGAGCCTACTAAAGCTGTCCGCCACGAAGCAGTAGCGCCATTCTTTGATATAAATACGTCGGCAGAAACTACCTCACCATCGACATAATATCTATGAGAATAATCGGACTCGGTTAAATAATGTAAGCCTTGGTTATCAAGAGTTGATGCAATACTACTAGGCACATAAGCCATTAATTCTTGACCGGAAGTGGCAGAGAAACCATGTAGCATGCCGTCGTTTGAGCCAACATAAACCATCTCTTGCCTAGATGCACTTACAGCACTGGATGAGGCAACAAACAAAGGGGCTGAGTTAACTATGTCTCCTAATCGACTACTTCGGTCACGAAAAAGACCTATAGCGTTATTGGTTGTGTCTCCTCTGATAAAATCGAGTCTGTTCTGGCTACCAGAAAAAGGGGTAGTGTCTATGCTTAAATCAGGGTTAACCTTAAAATCATCTAATATCGTTGACGTGGGTTGAGGAAAAGAGGTGTTCCATTTGAACAATACACCGCTGGATGCACCGGCATTTAACCCTGAGGTATAAATAACACGGTTGCTGGTCATATCAGTGTTTAGGCGAGCATTTAATAATGAAGACGCGCTCCATGTTTTTGTAACAGCTAAGTCGCCTGTGTTTGGGTCTAAAGCGTAAGCATCAAGATTGCCTGACCAGCCTGCAGGGTTAAAGCCAGCAAAGAATAATAAGGTGTTTGTAGATAGCGTACTCATATTGAACGCAACGGCAGACGTGCTGCCTTCTCGAGACTCAATGTTAGAAATAACATCTTGTAGTGAGCTGATTAGCTCTTCTGGTTTGCTAGCAGAAAGAAACTTTCCTCGTCCATTATAAGCAGCGTGACGAAGGTCATCGACTGTTGTAGCCGAATTGCTAGAAGGTACAGGCCAAGTAAAAGATTGAGCTCGGTCTGTTGGGTCACTGTTTATTGTGCCATTTGGGCCAAAAGCAACGCCGAAAGTAACAAGGTGCTGCTGGCTATTTTCATCTAAGTTTTGTGTGTTATCGCCCTTTTGAGTAGGTACTTTATTGGCTAAAGATGGTGCAAGATCCTGTTTGTACCATTTCATAGCCACATCGGCTAGAGTGTTTCTTGTAGCGTCTCTATGGGCAGGCCAAACGTAATTATTATCGATATTCATGTCTTTATGTCCAATGCCTGATGGGGTGCTCCCATTCCACTGACCATCAGTCATCAGTATGGCAAAATTTTGTTGGCATTCGCCTCCTTGTGAGGCGGGCAAGATGGGACTAGAGGCAGAGCCAATGTTTAAACTGCTAGGGGTGGGAAAGTTTGACTTTTGGCTAAAATAGCGGCCAACCGAGTCTAAGCTAGTTCGAAGTGGTGTGCCCCCGCTAGAGTTGACATTAACAACATCGTTGAGAAGGGCTGTTTTATTAGCAGGTACAGTCATGTCGGTAATAGCAACCCCAACATTATTGTTGTGATGGAGGGTTGCCATGCCGATACGCGCACTGCTGGTTGAGATAACTTGCGTAACAGCGGCTTTTGCTGAGTGCTCCCTAATGCGGTAATAAGAAAACCAATTGGCGAAATTTATTTGTTGTTGACTGCTCAATGAGTCTGCCCGTTGTACGCGCGAGTCTAGGTAACCCGATGTGGCATTGCCGCCGGGACATTCGCCAGCGTCATATGTTCCGTTGTTGTTTGAATCAGTCCAAGTAACAACGGGTGCGGCAGAGAGATTGATGGTTCTTGTTGTGCTGCCATAAATATCATAATTATTTTCAGTATTGGTTATCGAGCCAGAAGATAATGGGTTGGTTCTTACTGCGGTGATATCCGTCATATCGGGGAAAGAAGCGCTAGTGTTTGGGTTATTAGCAGCCCATGGTTTGTACTCTACATTAGGGTTATAGGCCAGTAAGTTGGCGCCAGGGCACCACTGTCGCCACTCTTTGTTATTATCAGGGACTGTGTCGTATTCGTTAAGCTCGATAAGAGAGGAGCTTTGTACCCCATCGGATGGCATAGACCAGTGCATACTCCCTGAGTCATCTAATAGAAAGAATATATTAGGCTGAGTAGGTGTTGCGAGAAATAAAGGTGCTTGGCTTAAACTACCAGGTGCGGCTATTACCGCTGCTGAAAAAAGAGCACTGACAGTAGTTAATAATATTTGGCGAATCATATGTGACCTCGTCTGTTAATTGTTGCGAACAAAATACTCTTGCAAAATTGTTTGGGCTCCGGCGCTACGGCCAACGGCGCGCGCGGTAATTTTAAAAAAAGTATTACCGCCGGATTGAGATAGTTTTTTGATAACAAATCGTGGGTTAGCCGCTAGGTTGAAAGAAGGGTTAGGGTTTTGTGCAGGTTGAGAGTCGGTGTTATCCCATGTGTATGTGAAAAAGTCAGCGGGTTCCGTGTCAGCTATCCTGAGAAGGCCATTTGACCCAGTGTATGTCGTGTCAAGAGGGTTGTTTAAAATAAAATTTTCTCCCTGGCGTAGAGCTGACTCGGCAGCTTGGAACGAAATATTTATATCACGGGTGTTTCCCGCCATTTTTTCTTCCAAGTTGTTGACTCGCATGTTGGTGACACCGAGAATGGTCATCAATAAAAGTACGATTAAGCTTATAGCCAATGCTACGCCAGTTTGTTTTTTCTTAAGAGAAGGCTGATTCATCATGGTGTTCTCTGTTAAAGGAGTCGATTGCGAATGGCGATGGTTGTTGTGTATACACGCCTTATTTTTCGATCTGTGGGGGTGGTAGTAACACCAAGAATGCTATACGGGAGTGGCTCCGTGGCAAGGTTATCTTCTTGGGTAATGGCAAGTAAGCTGATTCTAACGCTCTTTACCTGATTCATTTGGGCTGATGTTAGCGTGTTACTGGCCGCATAATAATTTGGCGAGTTGTCGCCATTGGTATCGACACCATAAAGTATTTGCATGTCGTTAATGCCTTCCACCAGCTCTTCAGTTGCCGCACCATTAGAACTTCTAAAAAGGGCTGCTTCCCCATTTGCCCCGGCTGCAATGGTATAGGCTATAGATTTTAATTTATAGACCTGAGCATTGGTGTCGTAGATTTTTTGTAGAGGCTGATCTAAATTACCAGGACCTGCTGATACGGCACCTGTGTTGTGGGTAAGTTCATCTTTGTTTCCAGCTCCTCCAGTCGTTGGGTCGTTCGTCACTTGGAAAATATCACCGGCAGTGCAATCACTAACAATGACAATATCATTTTCTCTCAACGGGCTATTAGGTGTTACTTTTAAATTTGCAGATGTAGTTGCAGGTGTCGCAACGACATATACTCCGGATGAAGCCGCGCCAGCAACTGTAATTGTGTCAGAATTGTTTAAACCACTGTTGTTGGTGCCAACTATTGCGTTACCAAAGTTGTCATAAACAGACCCTAGATTAAGGTTATTTTCAATAAAAGTTGTATTGTTCATACAGCCCCAGTAATCGGCAGCTCTTATATCTTTGCTGATAAAGTCCATGGCAAAGCGGCCATTCTCTTGTAAGCGGGAGATGTTTTCTTGTACGCGATACGATTGATTGCTATTGACGAAGAGCTGTAGCATGCCGCCAGTAATAAAGATGCCTAAGATAAGGCTTATCATTAGTTCAACTAATGAGAAGCCGGATTGCTTATTTAGAGTCGTTGCTTTCACAATTTAAAACTCACTTGAAAATCAGGGTCGTTACCGTCAACTAGACTATCTCGGTTGTCGTCCCAGTTAATCGTTATTGTGTATGTGCCAGAAATTTGAGAAACATCTGCTTCAGCCAAAGGTAAGGTGCTTGTTAGCATTAAGTTCCATTCGTATAAATCACTTTCTGCCATTTCGGCGGGAGTACAGCTAGATGCAGCAGTACAAGTAGTTGCAACAGCGGTTGAAGTGTCAGCAGTTATGTAATTGCCAGATGCTGTGCTGTTGGATCGTATTCTATCTGCTAAGTCATAGGCAAGCTGGGTTGCTTGGCTACGGGAATATGCACTGTGATTTTGATTTATGCTAGTGGCTTGTAAGCCAGCAAGACCTAGCAAGCCGATGGCTAGAATTAAAATAGAGACGAGTATTTCAATTAAACCAAAACCAGTATTTGTTTGCTGTATTGTTTTATTTGTTATTTTCATGGGCAGGTTATATTGTTTCCAGAGCCATCTTCAACGATAGTATCGGCATCGGCACCATCTATAGATTTCCTTGCTCTACCCGTATTAGATACAACTTCGGCTTTTGCATTTGAATTGCCTCTGCTATCACATAACACGAACGTTCCATTGAAACCCGTTGCATATCCTTGGCTTGAGTAGCTAACTCTGTTTCGGGAGTATTTTAGTGTGTTTCCTCCATCTAACTTACCGTGGACACGTAAGATCTCTTCGCTGACATCTGCTATGCCGTCATTGTCGGTGTCTACAAAAACAATCCAGCCATTGTTGCTAGCGGGCCAGTTGCCGACACAAGAATTACCTGTGGAACTTTGGCAAATGGTAATATTAACACTGCGCTTTATGGCTTCATTTCTTGCTAGGTTTAATGAGGTTACCAGAAGGTTAACCTGAGTGGTTAACTGGTTGTTTTTAATCATTTGATTAAAGCTGGGTATGCCCATAGCAAGCAAGATGCCGGCAATGACAATTGTTATCATCAGCTCTATTAGGGTGAAGCCCTTACATGTATTTTGACTTATTTTTTTCATTTTCATCTTATGGAAGAGGCTAAAGCAAATATTTAGGTTGTCTACAAACACACGATCAACGGCGCTTTTCTTTTGATAAGCGGTAGTTTTTAATCGTTATCTATCAATGCGAACTCATCATCAAGTCCAGCTGGCGTTTCGCTTCCAAGCTTAATCATTAGTCGTACTTCATTTTTAGAATCGGCATATAGCAAGGCGTTCTCATAGCTAATCTCACCTTCTTTATATAGGACATATAAAGCTTGGTCGAACGTTTGCATGCCCTGTTCGGATGACTTTTTCATTAAGTCTTTTAATTTATGGATATCACCATTCCTAATATAATCTGATGCGAGGGGGGTGTTCATGAGTATTTCAATTACGGCTTTACGGCCTTTGCCATCGATTGTGGGTATCAATTGTTGAGCTATTACAGCTTTGAGATTGAGTGATAAATCCATGAATAATTGGTTATGTGCTTCTTCGGGG
>CAJXOJ010000062.1 GCA_913057515.1 uncultured Cycloclasticus sp.
GCCTCTTCAGTATATTTGAGTGCAACGTCCTCAGTAAGTAAACCGTCTAATACCAAACGTCTTGCTAAGCCACCTAAATAAAATTTTTCGCCGGATACAGCCATGTTAAATCGATTAATTTCCTATAGTTAGTACATAATAAACGATACTACTATTAATAATAGTAGAAAAAAAGTTTTATGCAGCAAATGTAAGTATGGTGTTAGTTTATTTTAGCAATGAGAGTAGGCCTCAGTTTTTAAACGTTAATATTTTTATAACCATAATGAGAGGTTTTAAAGTAATTAAAGTTTTATTTAGTTATATAAGGAGAGAAGAGGTGTAGATTATAAAAGGTTAACTATTGGTTAATTTGAGATCTGAAAATTTTTCGATTGTTTTGCCCATTATAATGAAGATGAGACTAGAAATAAGGTTGATTATTTTTCCCGTGATTACGAAATTTAAAATTTTTTTTACAGAGATGCTTGAAGATAAAAACTTTGGCATTATTTTAAAAGGGGGTATGGTTTCTTTTATAGCGAAGTTGGTTGCTGTACCTATTAGCTTGTTGACTAGTTTTATTTTAGCAAAATATTATGGGGCTGAAACAGTTGGAGATTTGGCTCTTATAACTTCTTTTTTAACTATATCTACTTTGTTTGTAACTATAGGCTTAGATTCGTCACTTATACGCTTCATACCAGAGCAGCTTTCAAAGCATGGTTTTTTTGGGGTCAGAGTTATCTTTTTGAATGCAGTGAAAATTGTTATTTTAACTGGGTTTTTAGTGACTTTGATTTGTTTGTATAGTGTTTCACTATTAGCAACACAATTATTCAAAAATATCAATTTGGAACAGTGGCTTTATGTGGCGACCTTCTTAATAGTTATTGTGAGCTTATCAAATATTAGTACAGCAGTAGTACGCTCATTGCAAAGAGTCGAGTTGCTTTCTATTTTACAATTACTTCAACCTTTCCTTTGGTTAACTTTTTTGGTTGTGATGACACGCTGGTTTTATAGTGTAGACGGCCCGTTTTACACGTATTTTTTATCGCTTACTATTGCCGCGATGGCATCAACTGTAGTTGTTTTTAAGTTATTTGGGTATAAAAAAAATCTAAAAAAGCAAGCAGATCACGTAATGTATAGCCCTTCAGAAATGCTTGAAATTTCATGGCCAATGTTTTTAATTGGGGGGATGGGGTTGGTGATAAGTCAGACGGATATTTTGATGTTGGGAGCTATGACAAAAGCTGAGGAAGTTGGCGTTTATTCAATTGTTATGAAATTAGGAATGGGTGTGAATTTTATTTTAATGTCTATTAATACGGTGCTAGCTCCAAAGTTTTCGGAGCTATATTATGGAAATAGAATAGATGAATTGAGTGTTGTGGCTACAAAATCTGCAAAGCTGACATTTGTTTGTACTCTCCCAATTATATTGATTTTGGGTTTCTTAGGTGAATATATCCTAGGTTATTTTAGTAAGGTTTTTGTAGAGGGTTACACAGCGTTAGTTTTTATTTTGTTAGGTCAATTTGTAAATATTATGTGTGGCTCTGTAGGGTATTTCTTAACAATGACTGGAGAACAAAAAGCATTTAATTACATAATTTTCATGGGAGGAGGGGTTAACATACTATTAAACCTTCTTCTAATTCCGAAATATGGAATAGATGGTGCTGCAGCTGCCAGTTTTGTATCCACTTGTCTTTGGAATATTGCGGCTCTGAAGTATATTAAAAATAAATATAATTTGTACATCGGTTATTGGCCTTTTGTTTTACGGTGATAGGGAATGGTAAATAAACACTGGATTTAGAAATGATTTTAAAATTAAGAAAAGAGTTACGAAGGTTAAAGTCACGTATTAATTATATGGATTGCTTTCGAGGGGGGTTTGATGAATATGAAGCATATTTTGTTCATATACCGAAATCTGCTGGTTCAAGCGTTTCGTTGTCTTTATTTGGCTACCAAGTAGGTCATTTGACATATGAAGATATCTTTTACTTAAATAAATCTAAAGCAAAAAAATACTTTTCGTTTACTTTTGTTCGTAACCCGATTGATAGGTTTGTTTCTGCATATGCTTTTTTGAAAGCTGGAGGTATGAACGAGAGAGATTTAATGTTTTCAAAAGAAAACCTTTTGGCATATAACGACATTAATGAATTTGTTTTTGATTTAACCTCGGAGATGATAGAAAGTCACTTACATTTTATGCCGCAATATAAATTTTTATGTTCAGATGCAAGCATCTACCCCCAGGTTAAGTTTATTGGTCGTTTTGAAAACATTGAAAATGATTTTGAATACATAACAAAGAAGTTGGATATAAAAGCAAAGCTCCAAGAAATTAATACCACGGACAAGTCTAGTGCAAATGTAACGTTGACGAAAAAAAGTATGGAAAAATTACAGAGGCTATACTCCATAGATTATTACCTATTTGGTTATAACTTAAATAGTAGAATGAATAGAGTTAAATGAATTATATAATCACAACAGGTTGGTGGTGTGGACTAAGTTCTGATCAAGACTCGCGTGGGGGTGTGTTTGGGTCAGATATAATTAGAAGTAAAGAGTTTTTTAGCAAATGGTATAGAGCAGTTAATAAGTACACATGCCCTAAAAAAATACTAATTGTAGATTCAAATTCACCAATAAGGCCGGTTCTTCCTACAGATCGCCGGCTAGAATTCATTTCTCTGGATGAAAATGCAGGTCATTCAACTGACCACACAGGGGAATGGAGTGGCTATACAAGGGCAGCAATTTTAGGGATGAGTTATGCGTTATGTTGTGATGTGGATTACTGGGTGTACCTTGAGCAAGATGCTTTGATTTATGGTGAAAATATAATTGAAAAAGCCATTGATAGTATGTCAGGTGAATTTTTGTTTGGAGATGGGAATGGTACACCACAACTGTTGCAGCAATCTTTCATGGTGATGAAGACCTCGTTTATCCCGAAATTTATCAATAATTATGCAGAATTAGAATTCCGAGATAACTTGGTTTCTCCTGAAACTAAATTTGCACTAGCGGCATTGAGTCTAAAGGGTGTCCCCACGGGGTTGTTATATAAGCGAACAAATAATGGTTTTTTTGTTAGACAGTTAAGAAAGTTAGTGTCGATTTATATTAAGCGAAAACTTTATAAAAATAGCTTTCCTTTTGGGTACGGTAGGGCTCGGCCTATAAATTTTTCAGATGAAAATTTTTACTTTCAACATGGAACTTCCAGAGAACTAGAGGCTTATGAAAAGAAAAATGGGGAGCAGTTCTCTAACACTAAATAATGCTTGAAAATAAAAAGTTCATACAGAAATTAAAAGGTTTGCCAAGGAATATCGGTCGGTCCCTTCGTTGTATGAAACAAATTGATGATTTAACTAATTTGGCTTTTACGAGTAATGAGATAATAACAGCTCCGATAGTGAACAAGGAAAGAGAACTAATTATAAGTTTTACTACTTATAACAAAAGAATTCATGACGTATATTTAGTTGTTGAATCTATTGCCCAGCAAACCGTGAAACCAAATCGTCTAATACTATGGTTGGATGAGAATGAGTTTACTCTAGAAACAATTCCAGAAGTATTAAAAAAGCAAGTTGAGAGGGGTTTGGAAATTAGGTTTTGTCCTAACTATCGATCGTATAAGAAACTAATCCCCACTTTGCAGTGCTTTCCTAGTGCTAATGTTATTACGATTGATGATGATATTTTATACCCCGTGGATATGATTAGGCGCTTGGTTGAAGAGCATAACCGCTTCCCTGGTTGTGTCATTGGGCATAATGCTCATCAAATGAAGTTTAATTCAAAAAATGAAGTTTTACCATACAAGAAATGGGAGCATGGGATACTTTGCTCGAATGCGAGCAAAGATATATTTTTGATTGGAGTAGGAGGGGTATTTTACCCGGCGAGCTGTTTAAGTAATGAAGTTTTAAATAAGGATGTTTTTCTTGAAATATGCCCATATGCTGATGATATTTGGTTTAAGGCAATGGGGTTGTTGAATGGAGTGCACAGTAAAAAAGTTGATGATGACAGGGCGTTTAATGAAAGATTCTTCCCAATACCAGGTTCACAAGATATTGCACTATTTAAATATAATATTGATGAGTGTGGGAATGACGGGCAACTGAAGGCTGTTTTTGAAAAGTATGATTTATTTAAATATTTGTAATATAAAGCCGTTAAATAACAAATAATTGATAATGAAAAAAATTGATGTGATTGTTGGTGCTAGACCAAACTTTATGAAAGTGGCGGCACTATTTGCCATTTTAGATGGTTTTCCTTCATTAAAACTACGCTTAATACATACAGGTCAACATTATGATGAGGCTATGTCAGGTGTTTTCTTAAAAGAGCTAGGGCTGCCAAAGCCAGTCTGTAATTTAGGAGTTGGTTCTGGTTCGCATGCTACTCAAACAGCTCAAGTTATGATTGGCTATGAGCAGTGGGTGAATGAAAATAGGCCGGATGTTTGTTTAGTTGTTGGCGATGTAAATTCTACAGTTGCATGTGCACTTGTTGCTGCCAAAATGCAAATAGTCGTTGCTCACGTGGAGGCTGGGTTACGTTCATTTGATCGTACGATGCCTGAAGAGTTAAATAGAATCGTAACGGATAGTTTAAGTGACTTATTGTTTGTAAATGAGCCGTCAGGCGTTAAAAACTTGATGAAAGAAGGTGTTGAGTCTAGCAAGGTTCATTTGGTTGGAAACGTGATGATTGATACCTTGTTGAGCCAATTAGAGGATGCCAAGAAGCAAGCTAAGTATGTGGAATTTGGATTGGAATCAAGGCAATATGCTTTTGTTACGTTTCATCGGCCCTCTAATGTAGATAACAGTATTATTCTTTTAGAAATTGTTGATCAATTATTATGGTTATCAAATGTGATGCCTATTGTGTTTTCTATTCACCCAAGAACTAGAAGACAATTACAAAATAATAAACTATATGAAGTGCTAGAGGCTTCATCAAACATTCATTTGGCAGAGCCATTATCATATACCGATGCACTTTCAATGACGGCGAGTGCGAAGGTTGTTGTTACGGATAGTGGCGGGTTGCAAGAAGAAACATCTGTTTTAAAAGTACCTTGTTTGACACTTCGAGATAATACAGAAAGGCCGATTACAATAGATGAGGGTACAAATACGTTGATTGCTAGCGACTGGATTTTATTTAGAAAAAAAATAGAAGAAATTGAGGAAGGTGTTTATCTGAAAGGAGTGAGTAATATTCAATTGTGGGACGGCTTGGCGGCTAAAAGAATACTGATAGTCTTAGATGGAATTTAAGATTATGCGTAAAGTATTATTTATAGCGTATCAGTTTCCGCCATGCAAGGAAGTTGGTGGGAGTATTAGATCTGAAAAGTTTGCAAATTTCTTGAAGCGTTTTGGCTGGCATCCATTAATAGTTGCATTAGATTCAGAATGCACCGTAAATCATGCTGAATCGGTTAGTAGCATTACAAGGCTTAAAACACTTTTACCTTTTTCTAAGCCATATGAACTTGCACCGTATGGTTGGGCCATGAATGTATGGAAAAAGTACAGAGAAAGGAAAGACTTTGATGTGATATATATATCTTGTCCTCCTTTTCCTCAAATTATTGCTGGAGTGTTTATTAAGAAAAAATCTGGTGCTCCTCTAGTGCTTGATTTAAGAGATGCATGGTCTCTGGATCCATACAAAGAAGGGAGCCGATTTAAAAAAATTGTTTATAAATATGTGTTCCCTAGAGTGGAGCGCTGGGCTTTTTTTAATGCTGATAAAATCATCATGAATACACCATCTATGTTGAGTGCGTATAAAAAACTATACCCAATGCTTTCCTCACGTTTAGTGCTTATTCCTAATGGTTATGATGAAAGTGATTTTTTGGAAAGAGGTTGTACCAAAGGTGTTCCAAAAGAAGAGTATATGGAGCTGCTTTATTGCGGCAGGTTTGGCGTGGGAGGCCGTGACCCAAAGTTAATCCTTGAAGCAATAAAGTTATTAAAAAATACTTTAAAAATAAAGTTGATCATTTATGGGGAACAGCCTTTAGGCGTTCTGGAAAAGATTAAGTTAATGGGGTTAGAATCAAAGGTCACCCTTAAAGGGCAGCTTGAGCATAGTGAAGTAATTAAAAGAATGTTTGAAACTGATGTTTTATTGGCTTACCAAGAGAACTCAAATGAGGGTCTTCAAGCAGTTTCAGGTAAGACTTACGAGTATCTTAGAGTTGGAAAGCCGATTTTATCAATAGCGCCAACCGGGGATAACCAAAACTTAATTCAGCAATATGCCGCTCGTTATGAAATAGTTACAGAATATGAAGTAAACGTTGTAGTTAGTGCTATTAAGTCACTGTATGCAGATTGGCTCCATGGTAACTTACTGAGTAACAAAGTAAAAAATTTGGATTATAGTGACAAATATGAGCGCAAAGAATTAACTAAACAGCTCTCAAAGGTATTGACCGAAGCGGTGGGTATTGCATAAAGTGATAATCAGCCCAATAGCTACGGGCAATGGTGCCTATGTTATACATCGTTATTTAGAAAAGCGAATAAAGGGATATAGCGTTTTACCATACAGCCCATATCGAACTATGGTTGCGCCAAGTTTATGGCCATTAGGGAGGAAATCCAATCCGACTCTATTACACACCACCCCTGATTATGCTTTTTTCCATAAGCAAAAGGGTGTGCCACTGATAGTAACGTTTCATAATTATGTGCTTGACCGCTTTATGTGCGATTACAGCAGTTGCTTGCAAAATATCCATTATCAAACAGATTTAAAGTGGTTGACTAAAAAAGCTGTTAACTTAGCGAATGAGATAACAGCAGTGAGTCAGTTTACTGCTAATTTAGTTCAGCAAGAGCTGAGATTAGATAAGAAAATTCGGGTGATTTATAACGGCATAGATGAGGCTCTTTTTACCCCCGTAAATAAACTGGCAGCTCAAAGGCAGATTAAAGTATTGTTTAGCGGTAACTTAAGCACGAGAAAAGGCGCTCAGTGGTTACTACCAATATTAAAGAAACTGAATCCGAATATTTCAATTTATTACACATCAGGTTTGCGTAATGTAAAAGAGTTATCAGTGCACCCTCGTTTGATCAACATAGGCCGAGTTGACTACGCAGAGATGCCAGCCTTATATCAATCTGCAGATATGCTTTTGTTTCCAACAGTGCGTGAAGGCTTTGGCTTGGCCGCAGCAGAAGCTATGGCCTGTGGTTTGCCTGTTGTAGCGACAGACTGCTCAGCGTTGCCAGAGTTAATTGATAATGGCAAAGGCGGGTTTTTATGTGGCTTAGGTGAGATTGATGACTTTGCCGAAAAAATTAACTTATTGGCTGAAAACTCAAACCTTCGTAAGGAAATGGGTGAGTATAATCGAGAAAAGATGGAGAGAATGTTTACATTAAATAGAATGGTTCACGAATATCAATCGCTTTTTGATAATTTTTGTACAAGGTGATTTGGTTTTTTATAGATAAAAACAAAAGTAGGATGTAAGAGGGTGGTGGCATGAAGAAAAGTAATGGGGATGGCACGAAGGAGCTTTTCTAAAGTAGTTGAAACGTTCA
>CAJXOJ010000063.1 GCA_913057515.1 uncultured Cycloclasticus sp.
AACTGGGAAAATAACTCCTAAGCAGGTTGTCCTAATTAGTGGAACCACTTCTCTATCTCATATATCTATTTATACAACAAGCAATGGGGCAGGAAACCCAGTTCCCCTACCTGCGGCTCTGTGGCTATTTGCCCCTGCACTTTTAGGCTTTCTGGGTTTTCGTAGAAAAAACAAAGTATAAGCAAATTTAATTATTAAAAAAGGGGCAATATGCCCCTTTTTTAATACCTATATTTTTATTTTTCAGCATCCAACCCCACCCTAAAAGTAAATTTTAGTCTTACATACCCTGTGATAAAAAGCAGTCCTGTCGTTTGAGCTACAGCTTAAACCGCTCAACAATAGAGCGATCGAAACACCTCGTTCATAACTCTTAGTACGCCATTTGCAACCGAATTTACATCTTTAAAAACATGCTCTATATGATGCGCTTGCATTACTTGAACTGCACTTTATAAAACTCAACCAGCTAAAATATAAAAAGCTGGGTATAAAAAAACCGCAGCTAATTTCTCGACTGCGGTTTAACAACTTCTTTGAATGGTTTTTTATCCGTTAAGTAGACTTTCGTCTCATACCCAACAAACCAATCAACGCGGGGCTCAATAACCATAAAGCCGCTGGAATTGGCACAGCTGATGGTACACTCATATCAACTATTGCTTCATCGTTAACACAAGCCATGGTTAAGTAAGTGCTAATTGTGCCACCTGTAGCTGCATCAAATAAACTGAGATAACTTAAATCAAACTCACCTTCTAACACATTGTCATCTCCACCATTAGAAGTCCAATTGCCATTAAAACTTAAAATCTCTTCCAAGCGCCCATTAGAGTTACTCATTCGGTACGTTTCAGACGTGTGCCCACTTAAACCATTATATATATCAGCTTCTTCCCAAACTCCGCCTTGTAATAATGAGAACTGCGCCACACCGGTCTGATCATCAACACCTAACACCCTAATAGCATAATCAAAGCCTGTAGAATTAAGTGTAGGGTCAGTGTAACCATTAACACTAATGGCAAAATCACCTAAATAAATATTAGCATCCGTTTCTCGTCCACTTAAAATACTTCCACCAACGGCACCAAATTGAAATTTAGAGCCTACAACACTCGTACCCAAGTAATTAATGTCCCACTTATCACCGGTACTTGCATCATCGTATTCATGATTTTGTCCATTTTGATAATCATCAAGGTCTATGTCACCTGAATAATTGCCTTGTGAATGCCACTTAGCAGACCCTTCTACGCCATCAGTACTCGCTTGATATTCAGAAGAGCCTTGCACAATGGCTCCATCAATCGTTGCCGACAAGGCATTTGTACTAAGAAATACAGCCCCAACTAACACACCCACCTTTTTTAACTTTAAACCCATAACCTCATTTACCTCAATTATTTTGATATATGAACATTTTAATTAAAGTAAACTTTATTGAATATTGTACATTGGTACTAACCTACTACTTATAAGCCGTTATCAAGCCATAAAATTAGTAACAAAATATTGAACAGGAGTTTTTTCATCAACGAATCAATTCGTTATGTCATTCAGAAATAATACTGCCCCACTTTTCCTCATGCGAGCCAACAGCACCCGGTTCAAAAAAACAAATCGTCCAAATAAAAGCGATCCATTCTGTTAAAACTGCTTTTGAACCTTGGCTCGTTTTCCACCAACGAGACAATTGGTAACCTTCCGGCTCACTGGCATAAACTCCGATACTGCTAGCGGGTAATGCTAGCTCATATAACAAGCGGGTACGTCTTGCATGTACGCCTTGGCTAAAAACATCCAATGCATTCACTTTAATACTTTTTCTGGCAAACCAATCTCGCACCATCACAGCGCTTAAATAAGTACGATTTTGCGCCGATGCAGGAGATGGAATAGAAATAACCTTTGCAGCCGCTATTCCATGAGATACAAAATATTGAGCCGACTTATCAGCATAATTTGACCAGGCCTTTTGACCCCATTGTGTATTGGGTCCGCCCGTAGTAATTAAGTATTTATACTTGTTTGTCGGCTCATTAAATATGAACAAGGCCTGTTGCAGACCTTGTTCATCTTGCCAACCTTCAACCACTAGGTATTCGGCATGTATAGGGTTTGTTAGCGCTAAAAAAAAACCAAATCCTCTAAAGCCAACAAAAAGCAATATACCCACAAACAACACAAACATTACAAGTAACCAAGCTTGCGGCAACCATACCGTATAACGTTTGAAAAAAATTGACCTCACGGACATGTATTATAATGACATCTGGCTAATGGTTAGGCTTTTACGTCAGCAGCAGCCTATGTATAAAACATACATAGGCTGCTTTTTTCAAGGTATTACTCCGCTGCCAACAAAGCTGATACCTGCTCACTCATTTTTGCATCCCCTTGTTCATCCGCAAGTTCTTTAGCTTTTTTCAAGTACTCTGCAGCCTTTAGTGGCTTATTCTGTAACTGGTATAAGTACCCTAAGTGGTAATTAAACACAGCAACATTTGGTGCGCTCAGCGTAGCCACTTCAAGTGCATGTTGGGCTTCATCTAGCAAGCCCAATTGCACTTTTACCCAGCCATAAGTATCAAGGTAATAAGGCTCTGTTGCATTTTCAAAACGAGCTGAAATATCTTCTGCTTTTTTAAGATTTTCCTCTGAACGAAACTGATCCGTTAATAAACTCGCCAAGTTATTGATAGCAGGTTCTATTGTTGCATCACGTTCCACTACTTGCTCATACAATTCTTTTGCCTTATTAAACTCTTTTTGCTGCTCATATAAAGAGGCGAGCTGCATAGCTAAAGCATTATTTTCTGGGGCTACTTTTAAACCTTCCATGTATGTATTAATGGCTTTATTAAACTGTTTCTGCTGTAAATAGAGTGTGGCCTGTGCGCTATATCCACCTATCCATTTTTCCTCAACCGCTAGTCCCTTATCTAGTACAGCAACTGCTTGCTCCCATGCTTTATCTTTGGCATAAATATTTGATTGCACTAAATACGCCGTAAACTGACGTGGGTTATTCGCCGTAAACTCACCCAAATAGCTTAACAGTTCTTCCTCTTGACCTAATTGAACAGAACAATAGGCTAAACCTTGAATTGCCCGGCCCATATTTGGACGTTCTTGTAGTACTGCTTTGTACTCCTCAATCGCATCACCATAACGCTCTTGCCCTTGCGATATCCGTGCCGATAAAAATGAAGCCACAACAGAGTTTTTCTGAGATTTTTCTAGTGTATCAACAATGCTTTGCGTACCCTGCCAATCTTTTTTAAGTAGCCTAACCTGAGCAAGTGTTTGTAGAATTGGATCATTATTCGGTGTTTTAGATAAGGCCTCCATCAATACCGATTCAGTTCTATTTAAATCATTTGATTCCATCAAACCTTTTGCTACTGATAAAGCAGCCACTGTATTGCCTGGGTTAACGGCCAACGCCTGACGGAAACTATCTTCTGCCAACTCAACAGAACCACTATTCATATAAGCCTGTGCTAATAATACCAACGCTTGTTCCGACTCAGGGTTATTCCGCAATACGATCCTTAATCGCGTAACTGCTGAATCAATATCACCATTTATTACTTCAATTCGTGCCTTTAATAATAAGGCAGCTTCATGCTCAGGGTTTTTAAGAAAAACCTCATCTAATTTTTTATTAGCAGCTTCCCTATCATCTTGCTGCATATCAAAGTTAGCTAACATCACACTTGCTTTATTCGCACTCTCAATGTCATCAGCTTGTTGACTAATCGCTTCTAGGTCAGTTTTTGCAGCATCTATTTTCCCTTGAGAAATTAGCAGCCCTACCATTTTAAAACGAAGATCAAATGCTGTTGGGTCTTCTTCTATATAGCCCTTCAATATACTTAATGCCTGCTCTGGATCATTTCTTTCGACCAAGGAAACAAGCAGCTGTTTAGCTTCTACATTAGCAGGTTGAGCTTTTACAAATTTTTCTAACACCTCTTTTGCCTCAAGGTATTTACCCTGCATATTGTATAATTTAGCTAACGATACAAAGACCCATGCCTCAGTGTCAGGCAGAGCCATCAACTCTTGATACATGGACTCCATAGACGAGTAATCTTTTTGCTCTTCTAAAATAGAGAGCTTAATCATCTTCAATGCCAGCTGATCTGGTTCTTTTTTGATTGTTTCGGTTAATAAAGCAAGAGCTTGCTCAACGTTGCCCTGCTTGTTTAATAAAATGGCTTTTAAAGAGATGCCTTCTATATTTGAAGGTTCAATTTGCAAGGCACGCTCAATATGCTCCATTGCCAAGTTATAGTTTTCTTTTTTTAGTTCAATACTAGATTTCAAAATCCAAGCCAAGGTGTTCTCAGGCTCAACACTCAAAACCTTATCGGCACGCTCCATGGCAAATTCATTATTGCCCGATAACAGATACATCTGACCCAATTTAACTGTCGCCTCGTGATGCAGTGGGTTTAGTTGCTCAACCCTTAACAAATTCGCATACATGGATTTCCAATTCTTTGCTTTTTCATCAAGCAAAGCAAGTTGGTAATATGGCTCTGCTACCTTTGGATCTACCTGAATAGCATTCTTAAATTCAATTCTAGCTTTTTCAGGCTTGTTCTCGGCTAATAGTTCTTTGCCGCTTTCAATAAACCTTGCCGCACTATCGGCAGGTGAACCACACGCCGTTAAACCGCAAAAGCTAACCAGTAAAACCAACACATATTTTAAAGTTTTCATTATTATTCCTAGTCCACTATATAGTTATTAAGCTGAGATTCTGATTCAGCCATAAAAGATAGAATTTTTGCTTCAGCCACCTTGATATCTTCATGCTGCCCAACTGCAATGGTGTAACGTACCAAAGCACCATCGGTACGATTTTTAAATACCGAATCGACAAATAAATACCATTTATTAATATATTCATTTGCAATTATGCGCCCATGGCCTTGAAACCAGTAATAAACCAATTGTCGCTGATTACCTTTTTTAATCAATACACGATTAACCGGATGATTATTTGCTTCAGTACGTTCAAACTCTGCAATTTCCCAGCCCCCGCCAGGAATACAAACTCTTGGTGAATGTGGTGAAACACCTTTCCGTTGAGATTGATAATAAGCTACATAAAAATTAACGAATGTTCCTTCATCATTATGGTAATTAGCAAGCAAATAATCAGTCATACCAAGCTTTTCAATAACTGGGGCATCAAGCTTTTCATGCTTACCCACCCAGTCCCCCAGTTGTAGAGGGTAATTCACAAATGATCGATGTTCAGGCAGGTTCTCCGTGCGTTGATCTAAAAATTGAGCTACAACACCTGAGCCCATTAATAATAAAATAGCGGCAATGAGTGGTTTAGAATCAAGGTGTTGAAAAGAGCTGTTTTTTCCATCTGTAGGTAAGGGAGTATCAACAACAGCAAACACAGCAGCTAAACTTCCGCCCTTATTCGTTAATTTTTCTAGCACCCAAATTAAAATAAATAACAACACTGCACAGGCCATAAAAATAATCCAGCCTTCAAAGTCGTGTAAAAAGCCCTCCGCCATAGAAATGCCCCAGTTATCCACCAGTACACCAATAGCCCCTATACGGAAGCTGTTCATTAATATGGTTATAGGAATCGTTGCTAAGAAAACTAAGGCTCGTTTCCAAAATGATGCTTGATAAAAATAGGCTGCAATAAAGCCCAAGCTCATTAAGGGGAACAAATACCTTAAACCACTACATGCTTCAACCACCTGTAGCTGATACACACCTAAGTCGATAACATTACCTTCTAGAAACACAGGGATTTGGCATAGGCGAATAAAACTAACCCCTAGCGAAGAAGAAATTAACTGCAACTTAGCCGTTAACAACACCTCAATGACATAAGGCAAAGGAATAGCAAACAACAAGAGAAGAATCGGTGTGACCGTATACCGCGTACCTTTACCAATAGTCACTAGTGAGATACCAATTAAAGCCAATACAAAAGCGTATTGGATTAATAAATATAGAGCGCTAACTTCGCCAATTAAAAATACAATAGAGGCAATAACAATTAACCATACACCTGACCATTGTGGAGCAGCTACGGACGATAAAATAAGCCCTTTCTTCTCCCAAAGAATATATAAGGTGACTAATGGAATTAAAAAGCCATGACTATACTCTTCTTGACTCTCCCAACGAAAAAAGGCCTCTGACAAACCGTTCCAATAAGCCCATATAGCCGCGCACAATGCCAGCAAGAACAAACCCGTATGTTTTCTAGTTACCAATCGACCTCTCCATTATTTATTATAATCCTAAATTAACGCTTAACCTTAAAGCGCTGCCGTACATTATTAAGTACGAGCAAGGTACTGATTCGCTTTGGCACTTTAGTGAGTATTAGTTCCCTACCTTGTTTTGCCAAACGTGCCTGAAACAGCATTAAAGTGGCAATAAATGCTGCATCAATATAACTTAACTTAAAGCAATCTATTGTCACGCGTCCTTTTTCTTCACTAAGTATAGATGAAAAAACTTGTTTTACCGACTCCAAGGTTGAAGCTTTAAAACTCCCGTTTAAAAAGACCACTCCGTCAGCTTTTTGTGACGGACTTATTACGCATGGTTGCTTGTAACATACTGACCGTTTAAGTAAACGATCATAAATTGCCAAAGGAAAAATATAAATTAACAACATTTTAATAAACATTAAACCGTCGTAAAAATACCGTTTCCACAAACTAGGTTCTTGCTTAATACGCCATAACCATTCAAGACCAAACCTTTGCCAACACTCTGGGGCACGCTGTATATCTCCTGCTATAAAATTAATAACAGCGCCTAAGTGGCTAATAACCGGTGCCTTCAAGTACTTTCGGTTTTTTTGAATCCAAGCCTGTCCTTTCTTAGCACCTAAAGCCACCACAATAAAATCTGGTTTCGCTGTGTTTATCGCATGCAAAATATCCCTACCACTCATTTGCTCAATAGACACAAACCCAGGGTCACAAAAACCGCAGCTCAGCATACCCACACTGGTTTCATTTAATTGCTTATGCGCTCGTTCGGCTACGCCTTGTTGGCCGCCAAAAAAATAAACCCGTATTTTCTTATTTCGTGAACGACAAGATAGCTCATCAAACAACGTAGACCCCGCCACTCGTTCCTTGATAGGCACACCAAGTAACTTCGCCACCCAAACCAATGGCATCCCATCGGTTACACTTAAGTCACTATCAACAACAGAATTAAAAAATGCCGTATCCGATTGAGCTGCTATAACAAAGTTAAGGTTTGGGGTAGAAAGAAAGCAATGAGTGTTTTGCTCTATTGCCTC
>CAJXOJ010000064.1 GCA_913057515.1 uncultured Cycloclasticus sp.
TATCCATTGAGATAAACCACTGTGGCGTCGCCCTAAAGATAATAGGCGTTTTATGTCGCCAGCAATGTGGATAGCTGTGATTTAACACTTCTGAATGCACGAGCGCACCACGTTCTTTTAAAACGTCAATCACCTCATCATTCGCATTGAAAACATGTTTACCAGCAAACAAAGGAGTACTGACTAAAAACACGCCATTATCGCCAACAGGGTTGTCCACTGGTAACTTATATTGCTGACCAATAATATAATCGTCCTGCCCATGGCCCGGCGCAGTGTGCACTGCACCTGTGCCTGCCTCAGCCGTTACATGATGACCGACAATAATAGGAACAACACGATCATAAAACGGGTGACTCAGCGTCATATGTTCCAAATCTTTACCTTTGCAATACCCAAGCACACGGTAATCTTCAATGCCATAACGTAACATTGCATCTTTTAATAACTTTTCCGCCAAAACAAGGCGCTCATCACCGCTTTGAACCAACACATAATCAAACTCAGGATTTAATGAAACCGCTTGGTTCGCCGGTAAAGTCCACGGTGTAGTCGTCCAAATAACGACGGAGATAGGGCCCTGCCCAGGTGCATTATCACTGCTGTGGAGTTGTTGTAAAAACCTTGACTCATCATTGACCGTAAAACGCACATCAATGGCTGGTGAACGTTTATCTTCGTATTCCACTTCTGCTTCTGCTAACGCAGAGCCACAATCGGTACACCAATGCACAGGCTTTGATCCCTTATGCAAATGACCTTTTTCAATAATACGGCCTAGTGAGCGAACAATATCCGCCTCAAATTGAAAACCCATACTCAGATAAGGACGCTCCCAATCACCAAAAACACCCAGACGCACAAACTCTTCTTTCTGCATAGCTACTTGTTTGGTCGCATAGGCTCTACAGGCTTTACGAAACTCAGCTGCTGACACCTTCACGCCTGCTTTGCCGATTTTCTTTTCCACCATCAATTCAATAGGCAGGCCATGACAATCCCAACCTGGCACATAAGGCGAGTCAAAACCTTGCAGGGTTTTACTCTTTATAATCATATCCTTAAGTACTTTATTCACCGCATGACCAATATGAATAGGGCCATTTGCATATGGCGGTCCATCATGTAGGACAAATTGAGGACGACCAGCAAATTTTTCACGTATTTTCTGGTACAACCCCATTTCCTGCCAACGTTTCAACGCATTGGGTTCACGGTTAGCAAGGTTAGCCTTCATCGGAAAGCTGGTTTTTGGCAAGTTCAGTGTTGTTTTGTAATCCATGATGCTCTTAGGATGTTAATGTCTGATTAAAGTATGTTTTAGCTTGTTCAGAATCAATTAAAATTTGCTGCGTTAACTGTTCTAAATTTTCAAATTTTTTCTCTTCGCGTAATTTTTTTGCAAACGCAACGACAACGCGTTGACCATATAAGTCACCAGAAAATTCAAATAGGTGTGCTTCTAATAAAACCGCTGTTGCTTCTTCAATGGAAGGCCGCGTTCCAACGTTCGCAACCCCTTTATATACCACGCCCGATTCGAGTGTTATTGTAACGGCAAAAACACCTTTAAGCGGAGTTTTTCTATTTTTCACCCGGATGTTAGCCGTAGGAAAACCCAACTCTCGCCCTCGTTTGTGCCCATGCATAACACGACCCGACATACTAAAGCGCCTATTTAAATAAACCGCCACTTTATCTAGGCGCCCATTTTCCAACGCACGTCGAACTAATGTACTACTAACACGCTCATTTTCAATTTTAAAAGAATGGGAGCGCTGTACGGAAAAACCATATTTTTCTCCCGCGACTTTTAAATACTCAAAATTACCTTGGCGATTTTTGCCAAAACAAAAATCATCACCCACGATCAATAATTGAACATTAAGCCGTTGTACCAACATTTCTACAAACTGCCCTGCAGACATATTCGCCAACAAGTCATTAAAACGCACAAGATAAAGCGCATCAACGCCGGTTTCCGACAACTGCTCTATTTTATCTCTCGCAGTCGACACACGTGCAGGGGCTGCCTCAGCCCGAAAATATTCAATAGGTTGTGGCTCAAAACACATAACAACTGCTTGCAAGCCTAAGCTTTTCGCCTGTTCAATTAAGGCGCTCAACACCATCCGGTGTCCAACATGAACACCATCAAAATTGCCGATAGTTAACACGCTACCATTTGGAAAAGCCTGCCCATCTGGCAAGTACCTAATTAATCTCATAAATTATTTGCCCTTAAGTAACAAATGCCGAGGACGCATACCCACTAAGAACGCGGTCGTAACATACAACAAAACCACCATGAGTATTTCCAACGTTAAATGCAAAACTCGGTCAAACGCACCCCATTCATACCACTGAACTGGCGAATAATCATAGGCATAGATGACACCGACAACCAGGTTGGCAATCAACACTTTTATAACAAAACTCACCCACCCTTGTTGAGGTTTGAACGCTTCAGATTTTATCAAAATAGTAAATAACAAACCGGCATTAACAAAAGCCGCTAACGATGTTGCCAAAGCCAGGCCTGCATGTTGAAAAAAGAATACTAAGACAACACTCATTAACATATTTGAAACCACGGCAATAATACCAATTTTAACGGGCGTTTTCATATCTTGCCTCGCGGTAAAACCCGGCACCAATACCTTAACAAGGATAAAGGCAGGCAGGCCTATTGAGTAAGCCATAAGACTTAACGATGCATTATCGACATCAGTACTTGTAAACGCATCGTACTGAAACAGTGTTGCTAACATTGGCTGAGCTAGAAAAAACAAACCTGCTGCTGCTGGCAAACCAAGAAACACCACCCAACGTAAGCCTGTGTCCAGGCTTGCAGAAAAGTCTTTAGTCTTACCTGCCGCGTGGCTTTTAGATAAATTAGGTAAAATGACAGTTGCCAAGGCAATACCAAATATACCGAGCGGAAATTCCACTAAGCGATCAGAAAAATAAAGCCATGAAACACTGCCAGCCACTAAAAATGATGCCAGCAAAGTATCTACCAACAAGTTAATTTGCGTTACCGACACACCAAATAAGGCTGGTAACATTAACTTCATAATTTTCTTAACGCCTGCATGTCCACGATCAAATGACATTCTAGGCAATAAACCCAACTGTTTTAAGTAAGGAAATTGAAAGGCAAGTTGAGCGATTCCTGCCAACAAAACAGCCCACGCTAACGCCATAATTGGCCTTTCAAGCAAGGGAGACAACCAGCATATTGCCGCTAAAAATGATAAATTCAATAACACTGGCGTTACCGCAGGAATTGCAAACTTACCGTAGGTGTTTAAGACACCACCGGCCATGGCTGTCAGCGAAATAAAAAATAGATAAGGAAATGTTATCCTCAACATATCAACGGCCAACTCGTAGCGTGAGCCTGTTGAGTCAAAACCCGGGGCAAACACATAAATTAAAACTGGCGCTCCAATAACACCCAGTAACGTTATAAAAAACAACACTGTTGCCAGCGTACCTGCCGTTTTCCCAAGTAACTCTTTTAATGCCTCGGTTGATTGGGTTTCTTTATATTCCGACAGCACCGGCACAAAAGCTTGCGAAAAAGCGCCTTCAGCAAACAAGCGGCGCATAAAATTGGGGATTTTAAAGGCTACAAAAAAAGCATCTGTCCCTTCGCTTGCGCCAAAAAAACGTGCAATAACAATATCTCGTACAAAGCCTAAAACACGCGAAATCAATGTCATGCTACCAACAATCGCTGTCGATTTTATTAATGTTTTACTCAGCGTCTTTACCCTTATTTATTAAAAAGCTTTGCCCACAGACAAAAAATCTTCGTTTATGAAATTTGCCAGCCCCTATCTAGCGCTTAATTATAAGGGATGCATGGAGCTGGCACACCCCAGAGTGAACTTAACAGCACTTTATTATTAATAAAGCATACGTCAATTAACAAAAAACTAATTTAATATGGACATTAATCAGAACACTCTCGACAAAGTAGACTCCAAATCCTTGCAATATCCATTGAAAGCGTGAACTCAAGCGCCAAACGAGCAAATTCATTCAAGGTTTAATCATGTATCTTGACCTCAGGCTTGACAAAGCTTGAATATTTAAGCAAAATGCGAAATCTTTTTTACATCACCAGAGGATTTACCTTGGCTAACAGTGCACAAGCGTTAAAACGCGCCAAACAATCAGAAAGAAACCGTCAAACTAACATGGCTGCGCGTACACGATTACGCACAAAAATTAAGCGTGTTGTGTATAGTGCGGAAGAAGGTAATGCTGAGGTAACAGAAGCCGCCTATCATGAAGCTGTTCCTTACATTGATGGCGCTGTCACTAAAGGCATTATCCATAAAAACAAAGCTGCTCGCCTAAAGAGCCGCCTTAATGCTCGCATTGTTAAACTTAAGCAAGCATAAGTAGTTATTAAGTTTTATAAAAAAAGCCGACCATATGGTCGGCTTTTTTATTGTCCGTAAATTGCCGGCCTATAGCAAGACCAAATTATCGCGATGAATAACTTCTGACTCACCAACATAACCAAGTAGCCGTTCAATTTCAGAACTATTGTTTTGCTTAATTTTATCTATATCAGTTGAGCTGTAATTCACTAAGCCACGGGCCAATTCTTCACCACTTTCATTAACACAAACAACTAATTCGCCCCTAGCAAACTCACCATTAACGGCAACAACTCCAATTGGCAGCAAACTCACCCCAGACCTTTTTATTGCTTGCGCAGCTCCAACATCTAGCACAACCCGACCTTTGACATCTAAATGTGCTGTTAACCACCGTTTACGCGCCGAAACAGGGGCTTCATTAGGTATTAGCAAGGTCCCTATCGCCCGACCATCAATAATACTTAAAATAACATTTTGCCTTAACCCTGGAGCAATAATAGTTGCCGTTCCAGAACGAGATGCGATTCGCGCTGCTGTTAACTTTGTTTGCATACCGCCACGCCCCAAAGTTCCAGAACCACCGCTAGCCGCTTGATCTAGAAACTCTTCATCAACACCTACTTCATTTAATAAGGCTGCAGCCGAATTGACTCTTGGATCGCTATCGAAAAAACCATCTTGGTCTGTGAGAATCATCAACAAATCTGCGCTCATTAAATTAGCAATAATAGCCGCCAGCGTATCGTTATCACCAACACGTAATTCCTCATTTGCAACCACATCATTTTCATTAATAATCGGTACGACCGAGAAATCTAACAAGGTCTTAATGGTTGCTCTGGCATTTAAATACCGCGTTCTATTTGCCAGATCATCATGTGTTAGCAAAACCTGCGCCGTTTTATAGCCTTCTGCTTGAAAGCTTTGTTCATATGCCTGAATAAGCCCCATTTGACCAACTGAAGCAGCCGCTTGAAGCTCCTGAAGCGCATGCGGGCGAGCGGACCAACCTAATCTCACCATTCCTTCTGCCACTGAACCTGATGAAACAATAATTACATCAATTCCGCGCGCTTTTAATTGGCTAATTTGCGCGACCCAATGATTAATAGCCGAACGATTTAAACCTTGACCATTATTTGTTAAAACGGCACTACCAATTTTTATAACGCAGCATTTAGCCCGTTTTAAATCGACTCTTGATTTCATTTGAATAAATTAACTATCGTCCTTTGGCTTGTCTGCTTGCTCAACTTCAAGCCTTTTTTGCTCTTCTAGGTAATCCATAATGGCATGAACCAACTGGTTTGTACCTTGCTTTCTAATGGCAGAAACATTGAAGACAGGTCCCTCCCACTTCAATTCATTAACAATCATTTGGCAATAGTTATCCACTTCATCTTCTGGTAACAAATCAATTTTATTCAAGACAAGCCAACGTGGTTTCTTTGCTAAATCACCACCCCACTTTTCAATTTCCTCTATCGCCGCTTTTGCTGCCTTTACTGGGTCAATATCTGATTCGTATGGCTCAACATCTACCACGTGCAACAATAAATTATTTCGCGCTAAATGGCGTAAAAATAAATTACCCAACCCCGCTCCTTCAGCCGCCCCCTCGATAATGCCTGGAATATCTGCAATCACAAAACTTCGTAGCTCATCTGCTCGTACTACACCTAAGCTTGGGTGCAATGTAGTAAAAGGGTAATTGGCTACCTTAGGCTGCGCCGATGAAACTGCCCGAATTAGGCTCGACTTACCTGCATTTGGCAAACCGAGTGTTCCAACATCTGCCAATACTTTCAACTCAAGCCGTAAAACACGTTGCTCACCTTCTGTCCCATTTGAAAACTGTCGAGGAGCTCTGTTTGTACTACTTTTATAACGCGTATTCCCAAGGCCATGAAAACCACCCGATGCAACAAGCAATTTTTGACCTTCTTCGGTGACATCCCCAATTAGCTCGTCTGTGCCATCGTCGTAAACAATAGTCCCCAGTGGAACCGGCACTATTAAGTCTTCGCCACCCTTACCAGTACAGTTACGACTTTGACCTCGCTCACCATGTTCCGCCCTAATTAAGCGATTAAAGCGCATATCGATTAGCGTATTGAGTGCTTCGGTACCTTGCAAGTAAACACTTCCACCATCACCGCCATCACCACCATCTGGACCGCCAAATGGGATATATTTTTCACGTCGAAAACTGACATGGCCTTTACCGCCATTACCTGCTTCAACTCTAACGGTCGCTTCGTCTACGAATTTCATGGTTTATGTCTCAATGTTTTATCTTGTTTGCCGCTTACTTTGACTTAATCTTTTAACGCAATAAAAAACCCTGTCTTAGACAGGGTTTTTTTAATACGTACCTGCCGCTATAACCGCAGCGCACTGTTTACACTAAACAGTTTCGATACGAATATATTTTTTACGCTTTGGGCCTTTAACTTCAAATACAACTTTACCTTCTTCTGTCGCAAATAATGTATGATCTTTGCCCATGCCTACATTTTCACCTGCATGAAAACGTGTTCCTCTTTGACGAACTAAAATATTCCCCGCCAGAACACTTTGACCACCATACCGCTTAACGCCAAGTCGTTTCGACTCCGAATCGCGACCGTTTCTAGTACTACCGCCTGCTTTCTTATGTGCCATGAATCTGT
>CAJXOJ010000065.1 GCA_913057515.1 uncultured Cycloclasticus sp.
TGTCACTATGGCATTATGCCCTTCCATTCGTGCTGTCATTATGACTCCTTAATTAGGTTATTTTTATACTTAGAAAAACATGTTTAAGTTTTTGTCGAGAACCACTCGTTCAGGTAAAAATATCGTTCTTGCCAGTAGTTTTAAACCATCTTCTGTATCTCGTAGTAAATCTTTGCGTGTACCGGTATGGCTAATATGGTCTTTATCTCGCCTTGAGCGCAACAAAGTAAATTTACTTCGGACGTCATAAACCCTATCTTCATCAGTACAAAATGATTCAATATTAGTGACTGTGCGAATATGATGCGTAGCGGGATCATTTAGCCAGACCATACCCGTATCTTCTCTAGCTGCCCGCTGCTTTAATTTTTCAAAATTTTCATCATAAATCATCGTTTCGCAAATCGAGCTTTTACCAGGCCTGTTGCGTCGATAGGTATTCATTGGAATCGGCATTTTATAAACAACGCTTTCATCCAGCATCGCTAACCAATCATCGTAACGCTCCTCATCCAAAATACGTGCTTCAGCTGCTAAAAACCTCTCAATTCGATGAGCTACTTCCATATCCGTGTCCATGCCCACGGGCACAAATTTTTGTTTTCTAGCCATTGGTAGACTCCTTCTGTACCGGTGCCTTTGGCAAAATATCATTGGCTGATTCAGCCAACATAGTCCGTTGCCACTGGGTATAAAATTCTCGTTGGCAAAGTTCATTAACGATGCCCGGTGAGGCTGTTCCAGGCCCTTCCCAATCCATTGTTCGTCCCTTAGCCATTCCAAGCCAGCCTTTCATTTGCCTTGTTGCATAGCCATTGGGTGAATGTGTAATCGCTTCGGTAAAATCGCCATCGTCACCCTCTAAAATACCCGCCGTACCAAATGTCTGACCGACATGCTTAACGATAATATCTTTCACCTCATCAGGCGTGTTTTTATCCGCCATAGAGTAGGTCGCCACCTCAAAAGCACCCGGACCTTTAGGATGGATAACACGAAGCAAGTTTAGGCCTTGAATAATTTGTAAATTAGGAAAGATACCCATATGAGTTTCCGAGCCTAGCAATTGATTGCCGCGAACATCACCTAAACGCTCGACCACGCTTGGCCTTACTTGCTCAAGATATTCAACACACGGCCCGGGGTTATCATATAGCGCATATCCGGATTGCCCATCGAGTGTCGATAAAATTGTATGCGGTGGTATTGCAATTTGCACTTGTCCTGAGTCATCAAAACCGGTGTTATCTTTACCGATGCCGAGCACCGTTTCCCCACGACCTTGACCAATTGTCCCAACGACTCGCATAGCCCCTGCATGCGCCCAGGCCACGTGATAACCATCACCAATTGCATTTTCTACGGGTAATTTCCAGTTCCCTGGTATTTCTACCCTAAACGGCGTGCCGATAAGCTCCATTCCTTCTGGTGAAGCATCCAGTACAACATCAAGGTAATAAGCCATATCACCTAAGTATTCAACAAGGTCTGGGCCTTCTTCTGCAAAGGTACCAAATATCATACCCTTGTAATTTTGCACACGAGCAACAGGCACCAAGCCCAGCTTACTGCGATCTAAATTGTCATAAATAGACTCTTCGAGCGGAACCGCAGCTAGCTCACCCATATTGTCAAACGCCCAACCATGATATGAGCAGGTAAAGGCTTTTGTTTTACCCCATTCCGCATGACACACTTTGTTACCTCGGTGACTACAGGCATTCAAAAATGCTCTTACCTCACCATCTTCACCACGCACGACAATAACATCGTCTTCGCCCATGTAAGTCCGTAAAAAGTCACCTGCATCAGGAAGCTGGCTATCGTGTCCCAAAAAAAGCCAGCAGCGATTAAATATCTGCTTAAGCTCTTCTTGATAGATCTCTGGTTCCCAAAAAATACTGCGTGATTGCAGCGCCGCTTCATTATCTATTAATTTATTGTAATCAAACTTACTCATCTCTCATCCTCCCTAAGCGCTATACCTTGGCTAAGCACTCGAATTGACTATTAACCAATTTGTTCTTTACCAGCCTCCATATCCGACATTACCGCTGCTGCCGCTTGCCACGATGGCTTTTCACGCAAACGAGCTAACCAAGATAAAATATTCGGGTAGGGTGCTAAATCAAGACCAAGAAGAAAGGATAGCGAGGTAATCGCGCCAATTGCGATATCGGCAATGGAGTAGTCACCACAGATATAGTCTTGCCCTGCTAATTGCTTATTTAGGATACCTAACGTTCCTAGGAAAGCCTCTTTAGTGCTGGCAACGGTTGCTTCATCTGGCTCAGGCGCAGTCATGGCGAAAAAGAAGTTGAGTAATGCGGGCGCAAAAGATGCCCCTTCCCATGCCACCCACTGCAGAACTTTGGCGCGTGCTTTTAAGTCTATTGGCACTAAGCCAGATGATGGGTTCGCATCAGCAAGGTACTGAAGAATAGCGCCCGACTCCCAAAGTATAAAACCATTATCGTCAATGGTTGGTGTAACACCATTAGGATTTATTTGTCGGTAAGGTGCATCAGCAGGCCGGCAGTCTGCCAACCTATCTAGTGCCTTGATTTCGTACGCAGCACCTATTTCTTCTAACGCAATAACCGCTTTGCAACCATTACGTGACCCACCGAAGGGATCCCCTTCAGCTTCGATATGATAAAGCTTAATCATGTTCATTCCTTATGTGATTATTAAATGAGTTAAATAGCCGTTAAGCCACCATCGATACAAAAGTTTTGCCCCGTCGCGAAGCGAGACTCTTCTGAAGCCAAATAAAGTGCGCAATAGGCAATATCTTCAGGCTGCCCTAAAACATCCATCAACTGTAGCTTCATAATGTCATCAACCATTTTCTTTAAAACATCTTTATCTGGGAAAACAGCAAATGCTGGTGTTTCAATTAAACCAGGTGAAATACTATTAACGCGTATTTTGGCGTCGGCAAATTCTGCGGCTAATGTTCGCGTCATCGCAATCACTCCACCTTTTGTCATGGAGTGTGCAAACTGATGGATATGCCCCGCAAAGGTTGACCCGATAACACCTGCAGCAGATGCTGTGTTAACAATTGAGCCACCCCCTCGACGTTTCATAATTGGAAATGCATGTTTGATAGCGTAATACACCAAATCCAGTTCATTACGAACTAGCCAGTGCCAGTCTTCGGTTGAGAATTCATCAATCTTGCCATAACGTACCGCTGATGCATTGTTATATAAAATATCAAAATCACCGTAGCTTTCTACTGCAAAATCGATCCAGCTTTTTACTTGATCCTCATCGCCCAGATCAACAACGCGACTGACCATTTCTCCACCTGCATCAACAACCCGTCGAACCGTTTCTTCGTGCTCACCCTCTTTTACGTCACAACCGACAATTTTTGCCCCTTGTGCAGCAAACATTTCTGCCGCTGCACGGCCCTGACCACCCGCGGTGCCTGTAATTAAAGCAACCTTTCCCGCTAAGCGACCGCTCATAATATAACCCTGTCGCTAAACCCTGATTTTTTGACCATCCTGAGCGTATCTATACCTGTGTTTAAAATCGGTGTTTTCCACTTATACACCGCATTATCCACTTCACACATAGCAAGAGCAGCTCTCGATAGCTTGAGATCGTCTCCTGCTAAATCAGTTAGTTTAAATTGATTCAAGTATTCAATGATTGCAGGCAACTTTGGCAACATCGCATAATGGAAAGAATTGATCTCATCCATTGTGCTATTCATTCGCTTAACCAACCTATCTTCAGTGGTTGGAAGCGCCCAAAGGTTAATTTCAACCTCAATATCACTGACATCTGGACGTGCTGTCACTTCGCTCATATCTATTCTCCTGTTCCTTTCATTGCACTCATTAAGCGGTGGTAATAAGCACGTATAGGCATTTCCTGCTGATTGATCTGAATCTCTTTGATAACACCCGCATTAAAATTCATCTGAATCCCTTCGGCTGTGTACAAGTCCTCGGTTAACACATCCCTAATCTGAATTCGGCCTTGCTCAGAGTTAAACAGCTGACCAAAATCTTCCACGTCACCCGTATGATAGAAATCAACTTCCCAAAGGCATTCACTGGGTGTGATAGGTAGTGTTCGTTGAACTAAGATTTGCCCTTTCTGAACAAATAAAACGACATTAGGAAATAGCAAGTAAGCATCAAAAATCCATAGCGGGTGATCCTCATTTAAAACACCTTCCCCGTCATCCGCGCTAAACTCTTTTTCAGGCTTTGTATATAAAGAAGTAGCGCCATGCTTAGCTGACAACAAAGCTACATCAGTTTGCACACCCATCATATGCTCTGGGCGATAGGCAGAAATTCTTGCCGGCACGCCGATGCTATCTGGGTAAGCGATTGACGGTGCATGGGTGCCGGGGATAGCACCCGCGATTGTATTGCGGTGCGTTTGATCAACATGGTAGCCTTCGATTTGTGCATCTACTAACAGTTTCCAGTTAGCATTAAATGTAGATCGCCAACCATAACTCCATGTCCAGTCTTTATTGCCTAAATACTTATCAAACGATTCATTAAGCGGTTTTAAGTACCCTTTCAGAGAAACACTAGGCTCAGGATCTAGGTTAATAAAAACAAACCCACCCCACACATCAACAGACACTGGCTTAAGGCCTAATTTACTTTTATCAAGGTCACCAAAAAGCTCTTCACCCGGCACATCCGCTAGCTTACCTTCCGAATCAAAGACCCAGCCATGGAAATCGCAGGTCATAAACTTTGCTTTACCACAAGGCTCAGTCAAAACATGTGCACCGCGATGCGTACAAGCGTTGTAGAAGGCATTTACCTGCCCATGTTGATCTCTAGTAATAATGATCGATGTTTCTAATGCATCTATAAAATAAGTAATAAAGTCGCCATGCTCGGCAACATCACTTTCTCTACCTGCCATTAACCAAGTTTTCTTGAATATATGCTCTTTTTCCTGCTCAAAAAAGGCCTGCGATGAATAGTGGTCGGACGGAATAGCTTCCGTTCCTAATTCATCTGACCCGAGTGGCGGTATAGCCATAATATTTGCGTTTCCCATCCTCTTTCTCCGAAGTTTCTCCGACCTATCAAGGTGAAGTTTATGTTTACCTGCAATATTCTAACGAACGTTCATTAGTAAATCATAATATAAAAGCACTGTCTATGAAAATTTATAAGGACAACATAAAATTTTATGTGAGCCCTTTATTTGCCCATAACATCATGCTACTTATAAGATTTTTTTACCTATCTATAATAAATACCCGTTATAAATATCGTTACAAATTAGCTTTAATCTAATATGAAAAATCCACAGCTCGGTTAATGGATGTTAGGGTTAATACCAACTAAATATTTTCTGGGAGGCGCCATGAGCAAACTACTTTATATTCAAGCGTCACCACGCGGTGAACGCTCAAGTTCTACTGATGTTGCGAACACATACATTCGTGCATTCAAATTGGTTTCGACAGACAATACCGTTACGACATTAAATATTTGGGATATGGACCTGCCTGAGTTTGATGGCGAGCGACTGAATGCTAAATACAATTTCTTGCACGGCCAAAACCCTAGTGAGGCTGAAACCCTTGCATGGCAACAGATCGTTACCCTTATTGAGCAATTTAAAGACGCTGACTACTACTTGCTTAGCGTTCCTATGTGGAATTTTTCCATCCCCTATAAGCTAAAACACTATATTGATATTATCACTCAGCCTGGCCTTACTTTTGACGTTAACCCCAAGACGGGCTTCTTTGGTTTAGTTACCGGAAAACCGGTTACCGCTATTTATTCACGTGGCGGCGAATACAGCACTCCTGAGGCGAAGGGCATGGATTTTCAAAAAACTTACCTAG
>CAJXOJ010000066.1 GCA_913057515.1 uncultured Cycloclasticus sp.
GAGCAAATGACTGTTAATCATTGGGTCACTGGTTCGAGTCCAGTCGGAGGAGCCATATATCAAAGCCTTAGCTTCGAAAGACGCTAGGGCTTTTTTATTTATCAGACGTTTTAATAGAATGTTAAACCCAGCATTTTTAAAGTGTAGGGGCTTTTTTTAAGGTCACCCCAAAGTCACATGAAAGAGGTGTTGTTGGGTTTGTATCTATTTGAGTCTATTGAGTAAGCTCACACTTGGCTGCAAAATGGCTTTGGCCCTATAGCAATGATCGTCCGCATACTGCGATTGGAGTCCTACCGCGTAGGCAGTTCTTGAATGCAGCTTAACCTCTACTATTACTCAGGTTATTAAAAAAGGAATACACAGTAGCCTCATTACCCTAAACAAAGTTCAGGGCGCCCAAGTGCCCGTAGTCATTAAAACCTTGTTGATTTTTCGCGTGTTGATATCTTAACAAAATATATCTTCCGCTCCTGACACCAACGTTTTTCGGTTCCGACGCTCATATTTCTCCATTATAGGTCTATACTTAAACTTCTTAAGGCCACTTGAAGCTAACTAGAATGGACCGCCGAGAATTCTTAATTAACATGGGGCTTATGTCAGCTCTTCCATTGTTACCATCCTGTTCGACTGCTCGCTCGCTAAATGTAGGCATCCACCCATGGATCGGCTACGAAACCCTTTACCTTGCCAATGACTTCAATTGGTTGCCAGCTGAGCTAAGCCTGCATACAGCTAATACGGCTGTAGATTCAGTAAATGGGTTGTTATCTGGAGAGTTAGATGCTGCTTGCCTAACCCTTGATGAGGTACTGCGAGTTAGAGAAGCTGGTGTACCGCTTACCGTAGTGTTGGTATTTGATACTTCAGCTGGCGCTGATGTTGTTATGGCGCGTAATAGTATTAAGAATGTATCTGATTTAAAAGGAAAACGAATTGCCGTTGAAAATAGCGCTGTTGGGGCTCTTGTTCTAAGTAGCATGTTAGGTCTAGCAGGGATAAGTACTACATCTATTGAAATCATCGACTGCTCTGTTGAGCAGCAACTTAGCCTTTGGAAAAGTGGTGCGGTCGATGCAGTTGTCACTTATGAGCCTAGCGCTAGCAGAATCCAAGCCGAAGGAGCTCATATTATCTTCGATAGTCGTCAGATACCCGATACCATTATTGATGTATTAGCTATTCGTGATGACCTTAGCTGGAGAAAAAAAATAGCGGTAAACTCATTAGTAAAGGCACATTTTCAGGGGCTAAACCATATTCAGTCAAGCCGGCAAGATGCCAGTTACCGTATTGCCACTCACCAAAAAATTTCAGTACAAGAGGTTCAAACGGCATTATCAGGTATTGTTTTTCCGTCACTAGAAGCCAATAGAGGGTACTTATCAACCAAACATTCACAACTTCTAATGGCTGCAAAAAAAATATCCACTTTAATGCTACAGAACGGCCTACTTAAAAAAGCAGGTACGTTAGATGATTTAGCCAGTGCCGATTACTTACCAAAAAGCATTGTGGACGGGGTATGAAGCAGTTTATTAGAAGTGTGCTTCTTTGCTTGATATGTTTAGCAACGCTACCCACTTGGGCAGAGTCTTCACTAAATATTGGTATTCTTGCTTTTCGTCCAAAAGCTGAGGCTTTAGAACAATGGAAGCCACTAGGAAATTACCTAGAAACTGAGCTTAGGCGCAAGGTTAACTTATCAACATATACACTCACTGAACTAGAGGCGGCTATTCAACGTAATGAGCTGGATATAGTGCTAACAAACCCTGCACATTATATTTTTCTACAACACCGCAATGGTTTATCCGCACCATTAGTTACTCTGGTTACCCAGAGGAATCAGCATGAGCTAAAAGCTTTTGGCGGTGTGATTTTTACCCGTGCTGAGTCAACAGAAATATCATCTTTATCAACGCTTAGTGGAATAAAAATTGCAGCCACAAAGCTAGAATCGCTCGGGGGCTATAAGATGCAAGCCTATGAGCTTTTAGCAAATGATTTACCAGAGCCGAATAAGGATACCCTTGTTTTAACAGGAATGCCTCAAGATCGAGTTGTTGAGGCTGTATTAGCTGGGGATGCGGAGGCTGGATTTATTCGCACAGGCTTACTTGAGTCTATGATGCAAGAAGGGAAGCTCGACTTAAAAAAGATTAAAGTTCTTAACAAATATGAACTACCCTCTTTTCCATTTATGGTCTCTACGCGCCTTTATCCTGAGTGGCCAGTAGCTACACTGCCTAAGGTTAATGAACATCTATCGCGTCAGCTAACGATTGCTCTTCTTTCCCTCAAAGCCGATCACCCTGCCGCAATACAAGCGAAGATCCATGGTTTTACAGTTCCTGCTAACTATGCTGGTGTGAACAATCTATTGCGCCGACTGAGGGCCGCGCCATTTGATTACGTACCGCAATTTACACTTATCGATTTATGGGTGACATATACTAGTTGGATAATCACTGTTGCTTTATTAACGCTGATTCTTTTAGTCATGAGTTTACGATTAACCCTTCAGAACAAGAAGGTACGAAAAAGTAACGACAGCCTATTTATCTCTAAACAACAGCTAAGCAATGTGCTTCAAGGATCAGAATTAGGCTACTGGGACTGGTACTACCAAACAGGAGAGCATAGCGTTGATGACTTATGGCTATCAATGCTTGGCTTGGCCAGCAGTCAAATTAAAGGTGACGTAAGTGATTGGGATCTACTTATTCATCCTGATGACAAACAATTAGTAACGGATGTTATTCAAGCACATATAAAGGCTAAAACACCTTATATTGCAGAATTTAGAATGAAACATGCCGATGGTCATTGGGTGTGGATCCAAGGGGCTGGTGCAGTAATTGAATATCACTATGTAACTGGCGAGCCTGTAAGGCTCTCTGGAACGCACCAAGACATTTCACTTCGTAAAAAATCCGAACAAGCGTTATTAGCCAGTCAAGTAATGCTGCAAACAGCACAAAAAGCGGCAAAGCTAGGCAGTTACGTTACCAATATAAATGAATCCACATGGAGTAATGATAAGGCCTTTGACTCTATTATTGGTACAGATGAACATTTCAAACGTACGTTTACTTCGTGGGAGGGTATCGTACATCCTGACGACAGAACCCAGTTTACGGAATGCATACGTGCATCTATTAAAAAGAAAGAGCAGTTTTTATCAATGGAGTACAGAGTAACTCACCCATCTGATGGGGAAATAATTTGGGTCGCATCGTGGGCATACAATGAGTACACTAAAGGTGGTTTAGCCACCAAACAAACAGGCGTCATACAAGACATTACGGAGCGAAAAAGAGCTGAAGAAAAACTAACGCTTTCAGCACGTGTATTTAATGAAGCACATGAAAGTATTGCTATAACCGATGCTAATAGTTTACTTATTGATGTAAACCCAGCTTTTTCTGATCTTACTGGTTATGAGCGCTCGGATGTAATTGGTCATAACCCTAAGATATTGAGCTCTGGCAGGCACCCCCCTGAGTTTTACGAAGTGATGTGGTCGGCAGTTAATAAGCAAGGCTATTGGCAAGGTGAAATATGGAACCGCAAGAAAAGTGGAGACTTATACGCCAGCTTAATGTCCATATCTGCTTTATATGATCTCAATGGGACAGTTCTCAACTATATTAGCGTCTCAACCGATGTAACCGATAGCATAAATCAACAAGAGAAGCTAAACTTAATGGCGCATTATGACGCGCTAACAGGGCTTCCTAACCGAGTCCTTTTTGCTGATAGATTTAAGCAATCTATTGCCCATAGTAAACGTTCTCAAAATCAGCTTGCAGTGTGCTTTCTCGATTTAGATAGCTTTAAACCAATCAATGATAATTATGGCCATGAAGTCGGTGATAAATTACTGATCGAAGTCGCCACTCGTATTACGGATATTATTCGAGAAGAAGACACCGTCTCTCGCCAAGGCGGAGATGAGTTTGCCCTTCTCCTTAATGATATTGAATCGTCAAGCCAATGTGAACAAACATTAGAGCGGATACATCATTCTCTTGCTAAACCTTACCTAATAGATGATATTCAACATGCAATAACAGCATCGAGTGGAGTAACTATTTACCCAAATGACAATGGTGATATTGACACCTTATTGCGGCATGCGGACCAAGCGATGTACCAAGCTAAACTGGCTGGTAAGCATCGTTATCACTTATTTAACCCAGAACATGACCAACTCACGATTCAAAAACACCACCAAATAGGAGAAGTTAAGAATGCTCTAAAAAACAATGAGTTCCAGTTATATTATCAACCAAAGGTTAATATGGTCACTGGGGTGGTATTTGGAGCAGAGGCGCTCATTCGTTGGGTTCACCCTGAGAAAGGGATTATTCCACCATTAGACTTTTTACCCCTTATTGAAGACACAGAGTTAGAGCTGATGGTAGGCGACTGGGTTATTAACACCGCACTCACACAACTTGAAGAATGGAACTGGCAAGGTATAAAACTTGAAGTCAGTGTAAATATCTCATCAAATCACCTATTATCCAAAACCTTCACTGCTAATTTAGAGACAGCACTGGCCCAACACGCGACGGTTGCCCCTCACTGCTTGCAACTTGAAATATTAGAAAGCAGTGCATTGGGTGATCTTAATGCCATCAGTGCTGTTATTGAGACGTGTAAAGGTGCCTTAGGAGTAACAGTTGCACTGGATGATTTTGGTACTGGGTATTCCTCACTAACGCACTTAAGGAGCCTACCGGTTGATACCATTAAAATAGACCAAAGTTTTGTTAGAGACATGCTAGATGACCCTAGTGATTACACTATTATTGATGGTGTTATTGGGTTATCAGATTCGTTTAACCGGCAATTGATCGCAGAAGGAGTAGAAACGACTAATCACGGGTTGATGTTGTTACTTATGGGTTGTGGCGAGGCACAGGGCTACGGCATAGCTAAGCCCATGCCTGCAGCTGACATCCCTCAATGGCTTAATAGCTACATACCGGATGAAAAATGGCTACACACTGGCAATAAGCATTGGACTACAAAAGAGAGGAAAATCAAGCTATTTAGGCTAACGACTGAACATTGGAAAAATAAATTTATAATGAATATCCAATCATTAACAGAGAACGCAAAAAACTGGCCAATAATGAACAGTCATACCTGCCCTTGCGGTTCGTGGATAAAGCGGGAAATACAGGACAAATTGTTTGAAGCGGAAGGCTTAGAACAACTTAATCAGACCCATGACGCACTACATAATATTGCTAACGCCATACATCAGCATTATGAAATTGGGGATATAGAGGTGGCACGAGAAGGGTTACCAAAGCTTCTTCTGAGCTTTGAGCAGATGAATAATGCAGTGGGGTTGCTTGAGTGATTTACTGCTAGAGGAATTATGGCATTAAATAATCATCAACATATTCCCCACGAAGATGTTGCACCTACAATGTGAATCTAAGGCTTACACTTCTGTTGGTTGGACACCTTCTCTCTATTTTTTTGAACTCAGACCCCTCACAAGTCCAAGCATGCTTTCCACGAGTTTTGACTGAAGCTGACTAGAACCAAGAGAGTCAAAGAGGCGGCCAGCTTGATTAATAAATTACCCCTTACAATTAACCTTCAAACTGCAATTCAGCAAGCCTTGCGTACAAACCACCTTTTTTACGTAATTCGGTCGCATCGCCTGTTTCTACTACTTCGCCATTTTCCATAACGACAATTTTATCGGCCTTTTGCACCGTGGCTAAGCGGTGGG
>CAJXOJ010000067.1 GCA_913057515.1 uncultured Cycloclasticus sp.
ACTAACCGTTGAATAATGCACATTAAACTCATCAGCAATGTCTTTCATTAAATAACCACCACTGACATATGCACTAACTATTCCCTCATCACTTGAGGAATAATTTTTCATATACCAGTTTAAAGGTTTAGCTTGCACCCTACGCTGCATTCTTGGAACTTCTCTAAGGTCACCTTCTCCAACAATACCTTCAATTAGCGTTACCACCTTATCAACAAATGCCTCGCCACCTAAAAAAACTTGTCGCTTCAAAGCAGCCCATATTGACGAAAGGCCAACGCCCTCACGAAAAAATCTCTCTCAATTGTTTCAATAACAATATGGTAGAAGTTATCCATCAAACACAATGTATGGCATCGTCTATTAAACAGATAACAAACCTGAGAAAAAACCTCTAAACAAATCAACCTATCTTTATCATCAACGAAAACATCTTCACGTCAATCACCACGAGAGCTCACATGATAAAGCGCAACCGCATATTCAACTCTTATTGCTCTAGCCATAAACAGGCATTATCAACACGAATGCATGATTGCAAGACCTACCCCAGTACTTATTCCATTTTAAACAAGCTGTTATCAACAGGATTAAATTTTATGCAATACAATATGGCTGCTTACCGTAAAAGGTAGTCTCTCAACATCTCTGTTTGTTTTGAATAACTCTACTTGATATGCATTAATACAACAAATAGTGATAATATGTTGTAAATCAACTTTAAGAGCAGATTATGACACCCTCTACCCCCGTTTCCAAAGAAGCAACTGCTGACAAAGTATTATCAAAGGCATTATTAAATGTTGGCAAGGCATTAAATTTAACGCAAGCAGAGCTAGCAAATATTGTAGGTAAAGATAGAACAACGTTAAAAAAAGGTATAAAACCAGACAGTGTTCAAGGGCAATTAGCCAGCTTAATGATACGGCTATACCGTTCCTTATATGTTTTAGTGGGTGGAGAGGAAAAGCAAATGCGCCACTGGTTAAATACAGATAATACCTACCTTAAAGGTATTCCTTCTGAACACATTAAATCGGTCACTGGACTAAACGATGTAGTTCAGTACTTAGATGCAATGCGAGGTAAAACTTGACGTTAGATCATTTAATTCAACCCATTGTGGGCTTAGCCTATCGTGTAGTTGAAGACCAGGAAGAAATCGCCACCTTAGCACTCGTTGATTCTATTGATGAACATAGCTTGCTAGAAAGCATTTTAGAAGACTCCAAACCATCGCCATCAACTCAGCATAAAGATTACCTAATTAATACGCCTTTTCGCTATGCACCGCTAAATTACGGCTCACGTTTTGGCAGCCGCTTTGAAAACAGTTTGTTCTATGGCTCACTATCTCAACAAACCGCATTAGCAGAAGTGGCTTATTACCGTACCTTATTCTGGTCACACATCAGCAAGCCTCCTACAGAAGCCATTAAAACCTCTCACACCTTATTTACCGTTAATTACAGCACTGAGCAAGGTATTAGATTACAGGCTTGCACCCAATGGCAAGATAAGCTGACTCATCCTAACGATTATAGTTTTACCCAACAAGTTGGATCATCCATGCGAGACATTGGTGTTGAAGGTTTTGAGTTTGTATCCGCAAGGGACAAACAAAAAGGTTTAAATGTAGCCTTTTTTAACCCAAACCCAATTCGTTCCAAACGTGCTTTAAACAAAGAAACGCTGCAATGTGTAACCAACAGTAAAATAGTCAGTTTTAAACAAAAAGGAACGTTTAAAACATGGTCCTATATTGGCAACGAGGTAGAGTAATCGTGCATTCAAAAAGTAACTGTAATCCAAAAAAACGGGGGCTGTTTTAAGTAGACAATTTTTATTAAAAAAATCAATCGAGTCTGACCCCATTAATTCGGTGCTCTTCTGGCGGTATAAGGAAAGCTGAAAATACAGTTTGTATTTTGTTTTAAAGGAAGTCGTTTACAAGCATGGGCACAACGGAAATCTTATAAGACGAATATTTTTTACTAGCCAACAGAATTCAAGTCGTCACCTTTAATTTTGGAAAATTAAAGCAACCAAGCTCACACTAAAGCAACTTAACAAAATTGGGTATAGCGAGGTACGAAAAGCCATCCATTACCTAAAAGAAATGAATAGCGCTACTTTATCACCCAAGGCAGTTAGGCAAGGCCCCAAAGAAAGGGCTATCTTGTCTTTGGCCTTAGCGTGTTTGACTATCGCTTAATGTGTGAGTTTCAAATCAATAGACTCACCCTGTTAGTGATACACCTATACCACCGAAAAGGTGTTTATGAAAAATAGCATATGGCCTAAAGATCGGTAGCGCCTCTTTTCATATTCTCAAACGTGCATAACACACCATTACCAAGATGCCTTTCCATCATCAGTTGTAGCTTGCATGCCTCATCAACTTCAACTGCAGCATCAACGGCATCAAACAAGGTCTTGCCTTTTAATAAGGCTTTTAAGAACCCATGTTCTGCTGTGTCAACCGCATACACGTGCGTTTTATATTTTTGGCGAACAACGACTAGCTCCCCGCCAGTAGCTTCATCTAAATTCAAAGCCTGAAGAGCATCTCCAGCCTCTTGGTTCATATCCCATATTTCTTTAACAGGGTACAAGGAAGAGAAAAGGCGCACCGAAGGATGCAACCCAATGTGCACATTCTCAAGCTCATCCTCCGTCAACTCCGCAAATTTCATCCAGTTACTGGGCTCTTGATCATCAGCAATACTGCTTTCATGAAGCAACCATTCCAGCCGAGCAACATCGGATAAATACGGTATATGTTGAGCAGGTTTAAAAGCTTCTAAAAAAAACGAAAAATCATCACCATAGTCATCCATATTGCCTGTTTCTGGCCAATGGGTTTGAATATATTGGCGACACGTTGCCCGAAAAAAATCACTACCCACTAGCTTTTCAACCACAGGATAAGTCAACTGCATGGGAATAATAATATTGCCTATCGCGCTTTCACGATAAATCTCCATGCGACCTTTTGCGCTAATAGTGTCGGTTTCTATATCAGGCGCAATTGAAATATTTTTATCGCTCAGCTCCCCCGACAAGCAATCGTCTATAAAATTGCGCTGCAAATCACGTAGGTTCGTCATTTAAGCCACCTCAGCTTTTACAACCTTTGCAATAACCATTTCAGCTTTCGCTTTTTCTTCCATTAGCACAGTTAGTTCTGGCACATCTACATCCCACTCAATCAATGTAGGAACGGCACCGAAGCGATCAATTGCCTTCATATATAGCTCCCAAACGGGGTCATACACTCGGTGACCATGCGTATCGATATAAACATCTTCGCCTTCAATCTCTCTAACTGAATACCCCGCCAAATGAATTTCTTGAACAGGCGTCACAGGAATTTGCTGCAAGTAATAAGCTGCATCAAAACCATGGTTATGCGCACTAACATAGATATTATTGACATCCAGTAAAATGCCGCAGCCCGCTTTTTCAGACAATGCAGCTAAAAATTCCCACTCAGGAATAGGTGAATCGATATAAGCTAAATAACTCGATGGATTTTCAACCAGTATTTGCCGTTTCAACACCGTTTGCACATGGTCAATATTCTGCACCATTACATCCAATGCCTCTTCAGTATATGGAACAGGCAATAAATCAGGCACGTAATGAACACTATCAGAGGCACTCCAAGAAAGATGGTCTGAAACCAACATTGGCTGCAAACGATCAACAGTTTGTTTTATTTTTTGAAGGTGCTCTTCACGCACAGGGCAAGCAACTGATGATGAACCCAACGATAGGCCAACAGAGTGTGCCGACAAGGGGTAATTTTCACGAATTTTCTCTAAATATTGACTAGCAGAGTAGTCCGCATTAAAGAAATTCTCTGTATGAACTTCAAGCCAGGGTACATCTGGCTTATCATCAATAAACTCCTGAAAATGTCGGTGTCGCAAACCGAGGCCAACCCCCTCAATTTTATTGACCTTACCTTCGCTCATTATTAGCGGTCCCTACCTTGACACCGGCTTGCACACTTTCTAAAGGCCCAATAATCAAACGACACTTTACCCGCACCATAGAAAAATAATGTCGTAATCATAAACGACCACATATGATGTTGGTTAATACCTGCCTGACTAATATCAGGGTAAGAGGTGACCGCCACTATATTAAGTATCAATAAGGCCAACACCGCTGGTCTAGTTAACAAACCAGCTATTAATAATACAGGAATAATAAGCTCTGCTGCCGTCGCCATATATGCCGCTAATTCAAATGAAATAACAGGCACTACATACTCATACTCAAACAGCATTAACGTTGTTTCCCAGCTCTTAATCTTCGTTAAACCCGACATAAAAAACACTTGTGCCAACCAAGCACGTAAAACAAGTGCAAAAACAGATTGCAGGTAATCAACTCCTTTAAACACAAGTTTGTATGTATGAACTATTGCGTTACTCATAATATATTTCCTTATTAGAAAATGAACCCCAGACCAACCCAACAAAAGTTACATGGCATAGGGCTCATAGAATCACTGATAGTTAATAAATTAACTCTTAACTTTAACGCTACCGCCAGCAATTTTGCTACAAGTACCTTTAGGCACATACACCCATTCTTCAGCACCATTATCTGTTGCAGCTTGACCTGCACAACCATGCTTAGACGTACCGCAATCATTCATACCTTTAGCTGCAATACCTTCACATTTTTCAAAACCCTCTTTAGCCGCCATAGCAGATGGAGCAACTGCCGCAACACCTAAAACAACCGCACCCATTAACGCACTTTTTACAAATTTTCTTCTGTTAGTCATTTGAGACTCCTCAATTAATAAAATTTAATGTGGATAACATCGCATCCACTGCAACAGACATTACAAGTTACCGAAATCTTTCAACTCACTGACAATAAAATTTATGGGATTGACACCTAACATACGAAACACCACATAAGATATACATAAGGTATTGTAATTTAAGAATTAATAAGAACTAACGAAGTTTTCCCTAGCGGGTACTAGCACCTAGTGTAGTTAACAAAACTATACTGATCTAAATAAGGGATGCATCCATGCCGCCATACTTAGAGCGCCATTTATAGAATATTGTTGTACTCATACTGTCTTCGCGACATAAATCTGAAACGGTTGAGGATGACAGTAAAATTTGTCCGGTGGAGCCGTTTGTTAGAACGGTAAATCACAGACCTAAGGGGTCAAGAGACCTAAGTAGAGACCTAAGGGGTCAAGTAGTGAGGTTCCCCTAAAATAACGGAGGGATTAATTAAAGGCCATTAGCCCGCTCATA
>CAJXOJ010000068.1 GCA_913057515.1 uncultured Cycloclasticus sp.
TTGATAGCGGTAATGGGTGTTGTACATTTCTTTTGGTTAACAAAACTAGATGATATGGAACCACTAATTTATGCTGTTATGCTTATTATCTTATTGATGCTTCGTTGGCACACACTTAAAAAAATATTAACGTTCAACGGAAAAAGGCCTAACGGTGTCAAATAAATTTGTACCGGCAAAGTGGTTGGGAAACGGGCATATCCAAACGATATGATCGTTTTTTAGAAGGCCGCTAATTTTAAATAGATGGCGAGACGTCTTCACTACACCGGATGATGATTTCTGTGACGTGGTATGGCAATGGAAAAACAAGCCTTGTTATTTTTAATATACGGTTTATAGGAAGCTTTAGTTCGCATTATAATTTCGGCCTGCAACATGCGTTATAACGTCAAGAGTATTCAATAGCGGCTTCAGTTTTAGTGTGTGTCTTTATGATGTAAGACAGAGGTGAATTCACAGGTTTGAGTGGAGTTTAATGTTAGGTTACGCATTTGGTTTTCTCTGAAATAAATCGAATCACCAGCGGTTAATGTATGGCTCAAACTGCCATCAGTTTCTATTGATAAGGAGCCACTTAAAATTAACATGAAAACCTCCGCTGCCCAATAATGAGAAAAATCTATTGAAGCACCTTTAAATAGTGTTTCTTGATAAATTTCAACGCAATTTTGTCTATCAATAGGTGATGAAAATCTACGAATATGAGTGTCAGCTTCATTGCGTAAAATGACCTGCTGATCAGCTGGAAGCACTTCAACTTCATCAGTCTGCTCATTTGATAGCATTGATGCCAAGGTATTTTGAAGTCCCGTTGCGATGCGAGAAGCTACTTCAATGGTTGGGTTAACTTGGCCATTTTCTATTTTACTAATAAGTGAGCTGCTTACTTGAGACTTTTGGGCAAGAATCTGCAACGTTAAGCCCAATCGTTTGCGCTCAAAAATTAGTGTATCCATAAAGTTTCTCTGGGCACTACTCATACTACTCTCCTTAAAATCCGTTTAAGAAAAAAATTAACATTACCTTCTACAATAATACATTTAAATTAATTATTTGACATGCATTAAATTCATGTTCACTATGTTATAACTATTTTTACTTTAATACATAAAAAGAGAATCTATCGTTAGATAGATATTTAAAATAAAGTAGGGCACGGGGAGACGAGTCAAATTAAAAATAAAAAGATAAATTCGGCGGTAAAGTCGCTGAAATTTGGCCTCAATGCGAAAGTAGCGTGTGGTGTAGGCATTCTGATGAGTATTTCGTTAGTGCTGATGGGTGCGAGTGTTTATTTTAACAGTATCCGTGTAGCGGAAATGCAAGCACTGGATTTATTGTTAGAGCAGCAAGAAGACTACTCAGATGAAATTAATAGTGTATTAAAGTATTCAAAGTCGAATCTGTTAACTTTTGCCAATACCGGTTCCATAGAGGCCCTTTTTAGAGCTAATGAACACGATGGTGTTGATCCAGTGACGGGTGACTCTAATGAAGTTTTGGAGAGCCGATTAACTCAACTTATTCATGTTTTTCTTGATAATCACCCTGTTTACCATGGCGTCGTGTTACTAGATAGTGAAGGGGAAGTATTAGTGGGCGCGCATGACTCAACGACCGACACACAAACTACTAATTATGGTTTTTCGCATAAAAGTGAACAGTATCAAGATATTCAGGCCACTCTTAAATTACCTGATGGAGCTGTTTATTATTCAGATATAGAGCGTCATAATGCCAATGAGTTGCCGACATTAATGGGATCAACACCCATTTATATTGATGGAGAGATCAAAGGCATTGTCCTCGTAGAGATTTCGGCTTTACCTCTGTTGAATTCAGCGGTTGCAGAAAGAAGAGACATTGAAACGTATATTGTTGACAATAAAGGTAAGTTATGGGTTAAGCCTAATAATAGTAATGAATCCGACTTTAGCTTTTTGTTAGGCCAAGGTCAAAAAAGCGACTACGCTCTCATCAATAAAGAAAGAAAAAGTGTTTTAGCTGTCAATAGAGTATTTTTTGATAAAAATGACCCGCAACGTTTTTTGAGTGTGGTTCATGAGTTGCCTAAAAGGGTCGTTTTCAAGAATGTAAATGAGGCTCGTGACGCTATGCTGGTTGTTGGGCTATTGATCATATTGGCGAGCATTTTTATTTCATCGAGGTTGGTATCAAGAAGAATTGTAGACCCCATTATTCGATTGGTAGAGGGGAGCCGTTCTGTGGGTAATGGAGATTTTTCGGCTCGTCTTGATGAAAGCATTGGTAAGGATGAATTTAAAGAACTTTATCAGGCTTTTAATAACTATACTGAACGCTCTGAAATTGAGTTAAAAGAGCTAGAAAAAAGGGCAAATTCCAATGAGAAATATTTAGAGAACGTCGTCGTCCATCTAGTGGATGCTTTAATAGTGATTGATGAACTTGGAACGATTGAGTCATGCAACCCCGCGACTACTCATCTGTTTGGCTATAGTGAACATGAGATGTTAGGTAAAAATGTCATCACGCTAATGCCTGAACCTGATAAGTCAGAGTATGAAGCTTATTTTCTTAACTATCTGGAAACAGGTGTTGCAAAAATTATAGGCAAGGGTCGTGAAGTGGTTGGTCAACGAAAAGATGGCTCAGTTTTTCCAATGGAATTGTCTGTTAACGAGTATAGGTTTGAGGAGGAGAAACATTTCATTGGTACTCTGCGTGACATCAGCGCTAGGAAGGCGATGGAGCAGGAAATAAAGCGGACAGATGAACGCTTAATGAAGCAATATAATAGCTATCTATCACTCAGTACTTTTGTTAGAAGGGCCTCGACAAATTTTGAACAGGCTTACAATAAAATTATACAGGAGTGCGCCGAAACGCTTCGGGTCGACTGGGTTGGGCTTTGGCTGTTTAATGACAAGAGGGATACCCTATTATGCCAAAATTATTATAGCAGCGAACAAAAGGCATTCTTTACATTACCTTCGTTACTGGTATCAGAGCATGAATATTATTTTTCTGAACTATTGATGGAAGGAGGGTTACTGGATAATGATAGAACACCCTTACTGTCTGATTTTCCTAAACAAGATAACCCACCAGCGTCTATTCTTCAGCTCCCTATTAGGAAATATAAAAGTATCTCGGGGGTTTTTAACCTCGTTAACCAAGATGAAACGAGAGTGTTAAGGGCTGATGAAACTCAATATGTTAAGTCCTTGTCAATGTTAGTGGAAGTGTTGCTTGAAGAGGAGAGTCGAAGACGTGTTCGAGAACAATTAAAGGAGAAAAATAAAGAGCTGGAATTAGCCAGTGAGATGAAATCGCAATTTTTGTCAAATATGAGTCATGAACTGAGGACTCCCTTGAACGCCATCATAGGTTTTTCTGAGCTTTTAAAGGACGGAGTACTCGGTCCTTTAACTGATGAACAAGGCCAGTATTCAACAGAAATATTTGATAGTGGCTCACATTTACTTGATTTAATAAATGGTATTTTAGATTTATCAAAAATAGAGGCTGGAAAAGAGCTTTTGGAACTAGATGAGGTGTCTGTGCAGTCGATCTTACAGAACAGCCTGTATATGGTAAGAGACCAGGCTAGTGAGCGAAATATCAGTATTACAGAATCATCAGATGAGGAAATAACGGCTTGCTGGCTTGATGGGCGAAAAACTAAACAAATTTTGATAAACCTACTATCCAATGCCGTAAAGTTCACCCCTGAGGGTGGCAAAATAGCTTTATCAGCGATGATAGATAAAATGCCTAACCTTGAGTTCAAATTTGATGATAGTGAGCTGATCCAGTGTGAAGGTCAGTACCTAAAGCTATCTGTTAGTGATACAGGAATAGGTATTTCTGAAGAAAATATTGATAAGTTATTTCGTCCCTTTGAGCAGATTGACGGTTCTTTAACAAGAGAGTTTGAAGGTACTGGGCTAGGGTTAAGTTTGGTTAAAGCAATGGCCGAACTTCATGGTGGTTTTGTGACAGTTGTCTCAACACCTGGCGAAGGCTCTACTTTTAGTGTTTATTTACCATATAAAGAAGCAGAAGCAGGCAATAAGCCTTTAGTCTTGATTATTGATGATGACCCTAATGCCATTGAACTAACTGACAAGCAACTCAATTCCTTAGGCTATAGGAGCAGATCAGTGAAATCCGCCGAAGAGGCTCTTGTGTGGTTGGGTGAAAATGAACGCCCCACGTGGATTGTTTTAGATGAATTACTACCTGGAATGCAGGGTATGGAGTTTCTTGAGCGTTTGAAAAATGAAAATGAATATGCTGAATATAACGATATTCCCGTTATTGTTATTTCTATTAAAGGTTCTGATGTGGCCCAGCAATATTATCAAAACGGTGCATTTTCAGTGATGGACAAGCCTGTTAGCAAAGAGGGGCTAAAACAAATTATTTTGCAACTTAGTGCTACTTCACAATGATGAATAGTAACGTTAAGAAAATCTTAGTTGTTGAAGATAACCCGGTTAATATGCGCTTAGTAACAGATATTTTAAAGCGTGAAAACTACAGGGTTATTCAGGCTGTCAATGCGGAGTTAGGTATTGAGATGGCGTTGCAAGAAAAACCAGACTTGATTCTAATGGATATTCAATTACCTAAGATGGATGGTTTAACGGCGACAACAATATTGAGGTCTAAAGAGTCTTTGCAAGAAACGCTCATTATTGCCTTAACCGCAAATGCTATGAAGGGGGATAAAGCTGAAGTGTTAGCAGCAGGTTGTGATGATTACATAGCTAAACCAATACGCTATAAAACGTTTATCAAAAGGATTGATGAACTGTTAAAAAAAAGATAAAGGTGACGAGATGATTGATACAAAAGGCTCCAAAATACTCATCGTAGACGATGAAAAAAGAAACAGGATGCTACTCAGGAAACTGATGGAAGAAGAGGGGTACATTATCGAGGAGGCGCCTAATGGAAGCATGGCGTTGGCACAGGTCAGTATGTTCTTACCAGATTTGATTTTATTAGATGCCATGATGCCAGAAATGGATGGTTTCGAAGTTGCGACGCAGCTTAAAAGTAATGATAAAACAGAGGGTATTCCGGTGATTATGGTCACTGCTCTTG
>CAJXOJ010000069.1 GCA_913057515.1 uncultured Cycloclasticus sp.
AAACAGGGGTTGGAAAGGAGTTGTTTGCTCGTTCACTTCATCGAAAGAGCGCTAGGAGCGAAAAAAATTTCATCGCTATAAATTGTGCGGCGATTCCAGAAGATTTATTAGAATCTGAATTATTTGGTGTTGAAAAAGGGGCTTATACGGGTGCGCATGAATCTCGAAAAGGGCGTTTTGAGCGAGCGAATGGCGGGACATTATTTTTAGATGAGATAGGGGACCTGTCCTATTCGGCGCAAGCAAAATTACTACGTGTGTTGCAAGAAGGAGAGTTGGAACGAGTTGGCGGTACTAAAGTGATTTCTGTAGATGTTCGTGTTGTGGCGGCTACACATACAGACTTGCTCGATAAGGTTGAGTCAGGTGATTTTAGACGCGATTTATTTTATCGTTTAAATGTCTATCCGATTACTATTCCACCACTTAGAGAAAGGCAAGGTGATATTGCTTTATTAGCTGAGAGTTTTGTTGATCAATATAGAGTGAAGTATCAAAAAGAAATTAAAGGAGTGACTGAGCATGCCATGGTTCAACTGGAGCGATATGAGTGGCCGGGGAATATCCGTGAGCTTGAAAATGTAATTGAGCGAGGTGTTTTACTTTGTGAAAATGGTGGCTCTATTGAACTAGAACACCTTTTTGCGATGATGGATATTGATGAGAATTCTGAGGGAATAGTTAATGAGAATGGCCAGTTGAAAACTCTAAAGAAAGGGCTTTATAACCAATTTGTTGATATGTTTTTTGAGGCCCAGAATAACCTATTTGATATAGAGGAGACGATTCTTAAAGAAGCGGTTAAAAGGTCGAGTGGTAATTTATCGGGTGCCGCTAGAAAACTGGGAATGACGCGACCACAATTGGCGTATAGGCTTGGAAAAATAAAAGAAGATAAGTAATTACCCTGCCTTAGTTTCTTTTTGAAGCTTCAGTTTGTTGTTCGCGATATTGTTGGGGGCTCATACCAAACCATCGTTTAAAGCTACGTCTAAAGTTTGCAGGATCAGTGTAGCCAAAAATAACAGACAAAGTGTCTATAGCTATAACGCTTCTCCGTAAATAGCCGCTGGCCTGAAATGCGTAAACTTCATCTTTTATTTTTTGGAAAGAGGTTTGTTGGTCTTTAAGCCGCCTGATGAGAGTGCGAGGTGTAAGGCCAAAATGTATGGCGGTATACTCAAGTGTTGGAGAGCAACTTAAATTTGCAGATATATAGTCGTATATTTCGGTGCTGATATTTATATCGCGCCGCAGCTGGTGATGGGCTTCTTGGCACTGTTCCAGCGCAATTTGGTACATGTGTTTATCGGCATTAGGGTTTGCTGTGTTCTTCATAGCAATGGGAAGGCGAATTTCGAGGTGGCCAGAATTAAAATGAACGGGACAATGAAAATATTGTCCATAGCTATCAGCGTAACTTGGTTTGAAGCTATTCATGTATAAGTTAGCCTCAGTCATGGGTCTACCAAGAATAAACTCAATAATATGCTGTAATAACATGAGCATGGCCTCAATAAAAATAAGGTGGGCGGCTTTTAGGCTATCTGTCAGCGTTAAGCGAATGATGTAATCTTCACCATGGGTGAGCGTTGTATATAAAATAAAAGGTGTTCGAATTTGGCTGTACCGCTGAAAAATATTGATGGCATCCGATAACGTAGGACTATTGATGGCTGCCCAGCCAACAGGGCCGTGAGTTGAAGGGTGTAGGAACGAACCCAGTAATAGACCAATAGCTGGATTGTTACTTAGTTTCCTTGTATTAAGGATAACCTTAATAAATTGATCTAATGTGACATAACCATCTTTTTGTATGGAATGACAGGACAATTTAGTGCCTTCAAAGATTTGCTCAGGGGTAATACCCTTGTTTGACAATTCTCGAATAGCTATTTGTATGTAGCTAACGGGGAGTATAATTGACTGAGCCATAAGTTCCTCTATGAAAGCAAGGGTTACCAAGCGTTGTCGTGTAATTGTCACAAAATGACATGCTGGTGTCAAATAAAGACACTTATAAAGTTTTGTAACTTTTGTTAGTATGATCAGTCTAAGAAGTATAAGTTAATTTGAAGGAGACATTATGAGTACACAAGACACATCTGCAAGTGATGCATATTTTGAATCACTTAGAAAAGCACCCACACTAGCAATTCCTACTGTATTGTTATTTATAGGCATTATGGCTGGCTTGGGACTAGTTTGGTACTACGCGTTAGAGGGATCTCTACCCATGTGGCAAGGAGCCATTATCAACGGTCTTTTAACGTATGGCTTATTTAGTGTGATTCATGATGCATCACATCACTCCCTATCGAGTATTAAACCTGTCAATGAAACAATAGGTGCGATTGGGTTATTTTTCTTATTTCCATATGCACCCATGGTGGCCTTAAGATGGGTGCACAATCAACATCATATCTATACCAATGGGCCAAAAGATCCCGACCTTTTCGAGCACGAATCTCCCTGGTGGCAGGTGCCGTTTAGATGGTCATTTTTTGATGCGTGGTATATTTACTATTTCTTAAAACATGGGGGTAAAGTAATTCAACGCCATATGGTACAGTTGATTACTTATTATTCATCATTGGCGCTACTATTTGTTGCTGCGTTGTATTTTGGATTTGGTTACGAGTTGTTTATGTTGTGGTTTATCCCTTCGCGTATTACCTTGCTATTGATCGCGATTGTATTTGTTATATTGCCTCATTACCCTGCAACGGTTAGTCAAACAGAAGACAAATACATGGCGACAACCATGCGTATGGGGTGGGAATGGTTGTTGACACCCTTATTGGTTTATCAAAACTATCATTTAATCCATCATTTGTGGCCAGAAATACCATTTTATAAAATGCATAAAGCATGGTACATAAAATATGATGAGTTAAATACACAAAACTTAAGTAAGCAAACAGCATTTGGTTTAGTGCCTGAAAATATTGAATCTCATAAAAACTTTGATCATTCAAAGTATGAGCCTCAAGTGTAGAGTTAGACGTTAATTATAAAAAAGCCCCTTTTGAAGGGGCTTTTTTTATGTGTGTTTAAGTGTGCTTAGTTAAGGTTTAATAAGCATTTTAAGTGCATGGTCTGATTTTTCATAAAACGTGCTGAACGCCTGATCGATATGGTCGAGTGTATAGGTGTGAGAAAAATATTCAGATGGGTTAATGACACCTCGTTCCATTAAACGTATGCCTTCCCACATGTAAGGTTGCACATTAGCAAAACCATTCATGTGCAGGCTTATATCTCGTAAAAACACATCAGCCAATACTAAATTAAACTCTTGATCGCAGAAAACTCCAATAGCCGCAATGGTCCCGCCTGGTCGAATGATATCCAGGCACATTTGAAGTGTTTCCGGGTAACCGACTACCTCAATAACCTTATCAAACCCCCGGCTATTTGTTAGAGATAGAGCTTCATCTTTCCAGCCTTGTTTTGTTGAATTGATAGTTGTTGCGCCTTTTTTTGCAGCTATGGCAAGGCGATAATCGAGTTGATCAATACAAACAACTTGCCCAGCAGATTTGCCCAAGGCAATATCCATAGTTAATAGCCCCGTTGGGCCACAACCAATAATAGCAACGTTCTCCCCGGGCTGAATATCGGCCAGTTTGTTGGCAATAATGGCAGAAGGTAGGTTGCATGACAATGTGAGTGCGGAGGCATCATCAATAGCATCGGGTACTTTTATAACATGCCCTTCAGCATGCGGTAAAATAAGAGCCTCAGTATGCGTGCCGTTTAAGTCGCCAAATGGAATACCAAAACCATAAACCGCTTTTTCGGTGGTTTCACAATGCGCGGTTTGCCCTACTCCGCACATATAACATTCGCCGCAAGAGCATGAATAAGCCATAGAAATTCGGTCGCCGGCTTTAAATTTACCAACGCCTCGGCCGACTTCACGAACGTGGGCTATTAATTCATGACCTATTTGTGAGTGCCCCGGTTCCAACATGGCATCCAGAGCGCCACGGTATACATGTAAGTCAGAACCACAAATTGACGTTGCGTCAACCTCCACTAAAATTTGATGAGATTCATTAATTTCTGGTTCGGGTTTCTCGCCACAACGAATATCTTGGGGGCCGTAATAGATCGCTGTTCTCATAGGATATTCCTTTTTTTAATTAATGTTAGTAATTATTGATTAGTGATTTTAGTCATTATTTGGTTAATTATAGATTTGAATAGTTACCAAATAGTGATGGAATCAAATAGCCATATAGTTATTGGTGGTAAAAATAACCTCAATTTATATTGCTGTTCGTCGGTGATGCAATATGAACTAATGAGGCGTGCACATGCTGTACCAACTTCTGATATATGCGTTTGGTACAGTATGTGCTGGTAATAATAAAAAAAATAATTGAGGGGAGATGATGGAACTTCTTCTTGAATTATATGCACAGGGTCAATCACGAGCCGTTACCAGAGTTTGAAAAGAATCCAAGTAAGTTATTTCGTGCAGTTTACTTAAATGTTGAAGCCCCTTTCGACGTAAAAACACACACAATTATTAATTCATCGTCATAAAAATGATTTAAAACGCGATAACGCTTGGCTATACCTTGGTTTCCAACGCCGTGTCCGTCGTTTAGCAACGGGTCAAGTAACCGATTCATTCTTAGGCTCTGACCTTATGATTGAAGATTTTGAAGGCTATAAAGGTCGTATTTCTGATATGAATTGGACTTATAAAGGCACAAAAACAATGTTATTGCCAATGTATGACTCTTCAAAGCAAGAACGTACTAGCGAATTCAATGAGTCTGACGGCTACACCTATGCAACTATACAACGTGTCACGGTAAAGGCGGCTGTTTCCCTAACGTTACGTACTCTTTAAGAAAAGTGTATGTTGTTGAGTCTGATCCGGTTGATCCTAACCACCCCATTGGAAAACGAGTTCACTTTATGGATGCTCAAACCTTCACGCTACCGCGTACAGTGGTTCATGACCGCCAAGGAAAGTACTGGA
>CAJXOJ010000070.1 GCA_913057515.1 uncultured Cycloclasticus sp.
CATTAGCCAATACACCGAATTGTACAATAAACTCAATATCGACAATACCTCCAACGCTATGTTTAAGGTCAAAAAAGTCCTGCTTTTTGCTTAATAAGCTTGCACGCATTTTTTCTCGCATCTCAACCACCTCATTTCTTAAGACAGCCTTATCACGTTGTATGCCTAACACTCGACTTCGAATCTTACTAAAGCGCCCTGCCACTTCCGAGCAACCCGCGACAAACCTTGCACGCACTAGCGCTTGATGCTCCCACACCCAGGCATTTTTTTGTTGATATTGCTCAAAAGATGACTCACTGCTGACCAATAAACCCGAGTTTCCATTCGGTCGCAAACGCAAATCCATTTCATATAACATACCGGAAAATGTGCGAGTCACCATGTAGCTAATGATTTTACGCCCCAGACGCATATAAAACTCACCCAAAGAAACCACACGATCACCCACCGTCATCTCATCCATCTGAGCATCTTTGTGAAGGAAGATCACATCGAGGTCTGAACCAAAACCCAATTCAATACCCCCCATTTTCCCAAAGCCAATTACCGCAAAACCATTCACAGACTCTGCATTCGCATTAGCGGGCGTTCCATATTGTGAACACACTGATTTCCAACTCAGCGCCACTACTTTTTCAACAATAACTTCTGCTATCTCGGTCAGCTTATCGCTCACTACCATGACAGGGATGGCGCCCGTTAAGTCTGAGGCTGCAACTCGCAAAACACTCACTTGCTTAAAGAGGCGTAACGCTTCCATCTGACCTTCTACATCACCTGAATCTATTGATAAGAAAGCCTTATCCAATTCTGCTTGAAGCTCATCTCTTGATGGCACCTGATATAAGTTATGAGAATCAATTAATTCATCTAATAAAATAGGGGACCGGGTCACTTGCGTGACAATCCAAGGGCTTAGTATAGCCAGCCTGGTTAACTGATTAAAGACACTCGGACTTTCAACTAAAAGAACTAAATACGCAACACGATTACAAATTTTTTCGAGCATAGCCAAAAAAGTGAGCACCGTTTTTTCTTCTGGCTCAACGATAACCAAACGTTCTAACAACATAGGTAATAACCGAACAATGTATTGTCGACCTTTCTCCTGTAATTGTCGTACGGAGTAACTATGACAAAAATGGATAATGCCTTTTCGAGTTTCCTCATTCACTGAGCCACCTTTGGCTGCAAAAAAACTATCCAGCGCCTCCTCGTTTAAATCCAACCAGTCAATATTATCAGTTTGCTCCGTGGGCTCATCAAAATCGATAAGCTTGTTAAAATATTGATGTACTCGCCTCATCGTTTGCTGCGTTTTTTCAAACAAATCAAGCCAGTTTGAAAAACCCATTGAAAGCACTAGGCGCGCCTGATTTGTCGTATCAGTCGGCAAATCATGTGTTTGACGATCATCTATCTCTTGAATGTGATTTTCTAAACGGCGTAAATAACGATAATCTTCACTCAGCTCTTGCGCCGCTAATGGTGAAATTTGATGCCTGTCGGCCAATAAACCTAACACCTTCAAAATAGCACGCGCTTGTAACGTTTTGTCCCGCCCCCCTCTAATAAGTTGGAACGCTTGACCAATAAACTCAATTTCGCGAATTCCACCCGGCCCTAATTTAACGTTATTCTCAACACCTTTTTTTTGTAACTGCGCTTCAATCTGCCGTTTCATCACACGGATAGAGTCGAATACCCCGTAATCCAAATAACGACGAAAAACAAAGGCCTTAATCATCGTCGTAAGTTCAGTTTTGCCTTCCTCACTTCCGGTGATCAACCGTGCCTTCACCATCGCATAACGTTCCCATTCACGCGCATGGCTTTGATAATAAATTTCCATTGCATCGGCATTTAACACCAACGCACCACTATCCCCAAAAGGTCGTAGGCGAGTGTCTACGCGAAACACAAAACCATCAACAGTGACCTTGTCTAACAAGCGAATAACCACCCGACACATTTTTGTAAAAAACTCTTCGTTACTTAATGCACGCGTGCCGTCGGTTTCCCCTCTTGAGGGGTAACAAAATATAAGGTCAATATCCGATGAAAAGTTCAGCTCCTTTGCGCCCAGTTTACCCATTCCGATCACTATTAACTGTTGTGCTTTACCTTGCTCATCACGTGGAATACCCGAGCGCCCGCAAGCCATTGAATATGCCCAGTCCACGGCACATCGGATCAAAGCATCAGCCAATGCAGACAAATACTGCAAAATGGAATCAACCTCAGCGCCGGCGAGGTCAAGCCAAGCAATCTGCAACATGTATTGATTACGAAACTGACGAAGCAGGCGCATGATGACAGCTTCATCAGTAACCCCGTCGACCCTGTGCGTTAAATTTTCATATAGGCTATCAACACACCAGTCAACTGCATCCACCCCTTGCAAAAGCTTCTCGCTTATCTCAGGAAAACGTACTGCTTGGCGTTGAACAAACAAGCTACTCGCCAGAACTCGACCGGCTAACTGGCCATCCACTTCTGCTAGCCGGCTTTGATTAAATAATTCTGGTAGCTCACTGAGCATACGCGTCATGTCTGCCTGTAATTCGGCGGGCAACTCAGCAAATAATTCATTGTTATCTAATATCGTCATAAAACCACTCTAAGCGTGAATGTCTTTCTCATCGTTTAATATCATATCGTATCTTTAAATTTAGTTTAAAATCATTGTGCTTCTTTACACTCTGGTTTATAACGGAGTCATAAACCAAAATTCAATAAAATCAAACATCTATTGAGAATATTGTCATTTACAAGGTCACCCATATGATCACTGAGTTAGCTTTATTACTTACTAAAAAAAACTCCTCAAACATTGCCTCTAGATTGCGGCGCAGCGAACATAACTAAACCAATGAAAGACGATACTTTTAACCAAAAGGGTTTCTTAATAAATAAACAAAACTCCTTCTAACCTTTGCTCAACCATCGAGCCTCAAGCAACTTTAAAGATTAAATGAAACCGAAAGATCAGCAAGCTCACATTAATCAACCAGAAAAAGAGGCTTCAAAAATTCAAGAAAAATTAGACATTGAAAGAGACTTCCTTCGAGCTACGATGGAATCAGTGCATGAAGGCGTTATTGTTACTGACCTTAGCGGTATCATTCACTATAGCAACCCCGCCGCGCATCATTTATTAAAAACTCAACCAAAGGACTGTACTCATCGACCTATTAATGAGGTTTTAATATTAAAAACTAATGAGTCACTGCCCATTGAACTGACTAATATCAAGAAAAAAACTTTTGACATAAAACAACAGGTTGCTTTTATTGAACACGAAGATGGCAGCAAATCTACCATTGAGTGGTCTCGTTCTTTTATAACCAACAAAGATGCCGTCCACCTAGGGCTTGTTTTCACTATTAACGACATTACAACGGCCTATCATTTAACTAACCAATTAAAGCATCAAGCTTCTCATGACACCTTAACCGGCCTAACAAACCGAGGAGAATTTAACCGCCGCTTATCAAACTGCCTATCTGCAACACAAGAGGCTAACATTAGACATAGCCTCATCTTTATAGACCTCGATCAATTTAAAATCGTCAATGACACCTGTGGACACCAAGGCGGGGATCAATTACTCAGACAGTTGTCTTCTATTCTCTCACCCTTAGTTCGTGGGCGAGATACCTTGGCAAGGCTTGGAGGCGACGAATTTGCCATTTTGCTAGAGGCATGCCCTAAGGAAGCCGCCCTTAAAGTGGCTAACGATGCATTAACCACTATTCAGCAGTTTCGTTTCACCTGTGATCATAAAACATTTAATATTGGGGCCAGCATGGGTATTGCTCACTTTTCTTCCGGCCTACACCCCGAAAGCGACCCCTTAACGGTTGCCGATGCAGCTTGCTATAAAGCAAAAGAAGAAGGTAGAAACTGTATTATAGAAATGGATATCTCCAACGTTCAGCAGCAGCCAAGCATCCCTCAACACCATATGCAATGGCTTGACAAATTAAATACCGCACTGGACACCAACCAATTTATTCTCTTTCAACAAAGGATAATTCCAACAAATCCTGGTAGCAGCCAATCCCTACATTTCGAAGTTCTACTCAGAATAAAAGATAATGAGAGACTGATTAGCCCCGGCGCTTTCTTACCACCGGCTGAACGATACGGGCTAATACACCGAATTGACCATTGGGTTATTAAGAACACCTTGGCATGGCTGTCTGAACATCCTGAGGTACTAGCTAAAACAAAATTATGTAGCATTAATTTATCAGGCCTATCACTGTCTGACGAAGACCTCTCCCATGATGTCACTCGGTACCTCAAACAATATGCCATTGATTGCAAAAAAATATGCTTTGAAATAACCGAGTCATCCGCCATTCAAAACTTACCATTGGCATTTGAGTTTATACACAATATGCACGAGTTGGGCTGCTCTTTCTCACTAGACGACTTTGGTACCGGCATGTCATCCTTCTCATATCTTAAACAATTACCCGTTAATCATTTAAAGATAGACGGGAGCTTTATTCGTCATATTGAGTCAGACCCGATTGACTTAGCGATGACCCGCTCCATCAATGAAATTGGACATGTAATGGGCATGAGTACAATTGCTGAGTTTGTTGAAAATGAAGAAATTTTCCAGCTACTTAGGCAACTCGGGGTAGATTATGCACAAGGCTACCACATTGCAAAACCGGCCCCCTTAGATGAGCTACTTGATCACCTTGATTAAAGTCTAACCATTTTTAACCGCAACGCATTCGCAATCACTGATACCGAGCTTAAACTCATCGCTGCGGCAGCAATCATCGGCGACAATAAAACCCCTAAGAAAGGGTACAACACGCCTGCTGCAACCGGCACACCTAAACTATTGTAA
>CAJXOJ010000071.1 GCA_913057515.1 uncultured Cycloclasticus sp.
CGTTAAATAATGCACATTAAACTCATCAGCAATGTCTTTCATTAAATAATCACCACTGGCATAGGGACTCACTATTCCCTCAGCATCAACGAAAATATCTTCACGTCGATCACCACGAGAGGTCACATGATAAAACGCACCCGCATATTCAATTCTTATTGGTTTAGCGATAAGCAGAGCCTATCGACACGAATGCATGATTGCAAGACCTGACCCTCTTATTTAAAAACTTGACTTGTAACCACAGTCACTTGTTAGCATTTTATTAATTTTACAAAACGAACAGAATCAAAATGGTAAGAAAATATATTTTTTAATAAGTCTTTAATGTCTTTTTCAGACAATGAAGATTCAAAGCTTAATATGTTTCCATTTATAGTCACACCATTGTCAACTACATCATCCAATGCGTCAGGTATTGTATTTGCTATGTCTTGAATATCGGATTCATATATTTCAACTTCAGAATCCGAATCAGGTGCTTTTTTTACTTCTAAGTTGTACATATTATTTCCTTTGAATGCTAACGCCGCGCTTTGCGGCTGGTTTGGAGCGTAGCGTAAAACCAGTCCGACAACAGCGCCTTGTTAGGCAATTTCTTGCTCAATCATATTAAGAAGCTCTTTAGTAAATTCGTCATTATACTCTGTAGCTTGATTTATCTTAGGAATAACCATTTCAACCAATTCATTTTTCGTATATGTGAGATTGTTTAAGCTTATTTGATCACCATTGATGCTTATCTCTTCAGTGGAATGAAAAATGTCATTTAGTATTTGTGGTGGATAATAATACTCAATGCCGTTTTTTGACCATACAACAACGTTATCTTTAGGTATCCCCATCTTCTCCAGCTGCTGAGGTAGGCCTGAACCGTGGACTGAATCGATTACTGCAAATATACGATTCTGATATGGTGATTTCTGAATATCACCAAATAGGCTTTTTGTAATACTGAATACTTCTCGTATTCTTGAGTCGGAATTAGCTGATATAATACTAAATCTTGTATCAGGGTACCTTGTATGCAGAACACGTTCTATATATGCGTAATCACATTTACCCTCGACGATTACTATAGCGGACGGCATGTATAAAGATTCGAGCCGATTTCCCAACAGGAAAAAATGAATTCTGTTTATGTCGGCAACTGACGCAACTTGATTTACATCTATTTCGTCGCCAGACTTTGAAACAAAATAGTTATTATTTATATTCTTTCTATCAAGAAAAACTGTTGAGTGAGTTGCAACTACTAATGTTTTTACATGGCTAAAGTATTTTGCACGCATCGTTGCATCAAAGAGAAAGTCTGCAAAAATTCCCTGAGCCTCTGGGCTTACACCTAGCTCAGGCTCATCAATCAGAAAAATATCGTATTCATCATTTAGGAGCGATGTTACCAGCGATGCAATAAGGCGGTATCCTGAGCTAGTAAATGAAATATTATGTCCATTTACTGATATGTATTGCTGAGACATTGAGTTTTCAGGAATGGTATGCAAAATCTCCATTTTAGAATCTAGGAGCGCATGCATTATCTCGATCAACTGGTCCCTTTTTACATTGCTTAACTCCGCAATGGCCTGTTGCAGATTAAACGGTGAATTGTCTAGGTTTTGCGTACTTTGTTTCCATTGTCTTAACCACTGTTGGAATTTCTCACTTCTCTTGTTTGCTCCTGGAGCATATGGAGTAAGCATGTTGAAATTCTGATACCTTGCAGGCCCTAGAAAGGAGGCTGTTTCACCTATAGCTTGAGTCATAAGCTTTAATAAATATGATTTTCCACAATTATTTCTTCCACACAAAACAACAAAGTCATTGTTCTTTACATTATCCAATAAGGCCCTAGCTTCGGTGGTTAATGTGGTATTTGGTTTCTGATCATGCTGATACATATATCGCTTCCGTGATTATATTTCTATACTCGCCTACGGCTGCCTAGCTTGTCATTAAGGGGAAAGTATTTTCCCTGTAATTCTTATACATAGACGGACTATAACTCCCTGTAATACGATAACTAAGAGCAAACAGGGAACGAGGTATCATTTTCATAAAGTTAAGATAGCATGGTTTTTAATTGGCTTCATGCTGTCTAGGGTGTTCGTTTCTTTTTTCATGGTTAGAAGCAGAAGTAAATAAAAGACAGCTCAGTGATATGAATCTATTGTAGGGGCTATTTTGTAGTCTAATTTATCGAGTATTTTTTAACCGTTCAGTTAGGTTTGTATTTTTAGGTGCTGGCAACGCAAAAAATGAATGATGCGAGGTGTCATCTATTTGATACAACTAGTCAATTTGCTAAAATAACCTCTTCGGCACTGGATTTACGTTCCAGCGAGCTAACTAAAGGAAACCTATGAAAAATCAAGACTACGTTGTTTGTGCGCTTTATCATTTTGTTCGCTTGGATGACCATACAGCGCTAAAGCAACCCTTTCTTAAAGTACTAAATCATCACGGTATTAAAGGCACTCTTTTGCTGGCAGCAGAGGGTATCAATGGTACGGTAGCGGGTAAGCGCAATGCAATTGACCATTTATTATTGTGGTTAAGAAATAAAGAAGAATTTAAAAACCTCGTTCACAAAGAGTCTTATGTGGATGAGCAACCCTTTAACCGAACTAAGGTTAAATTAAAAAAAGAAATTGTGACGATGGGCGTGGAAGATATTGACCCAAATCATATCGTGGGTACATACGTAAAGCCAAAAGATTGGAACGCCCTGATTACCGACCCTGATGTGCTATTGGTTGATACTCGAAATGATTATGAAGTGGCGATTGGGACTTTTAAAGGGGCGCTAAACCCTAACACAGAAACTTTTCGCGAGTTTCCCGGTTACGTAAAAGAAAATTTAGATGCAACGAAGCATAAAAAAGTAGCGATGTTTTGTACCGGCGGTATTCGTTGTGAAAAATCGACTGCTTATCTCAAACAACAGGGTTTTGATGAGGTGTATCACTTGGAAGGTGGGATACTAAAATACCTTGAGGAAGTGCCAGAGGAGCAAACGCAATGGGAAGGAGAATGTTTTGTCTTCGATAACCGCGTGTCGGTGGATCATCAATTAGAAAAAGGTAGTTTTGATCAGTGTTTTGGTTGCAGAATGCCGATTACTGAAGAAGATAAGTTGCACGCGCATTATCAGCAGGGGATCAGCTGTCACCATTGTTTTGATAAAACGGATGAGGAGCAAAAAGCGCGTTTTATTGAACGTCAACATCAAATTGAATTGGCAAAACAACGTGGTGAGGAGCATCTTGGTGGCGAGATGGCTGAGTTTATTGAACAGCATCGCCAAGAAAAGCTTAAAAAGAAACAAAAAGCTAAGACTCAAGCAAAGGACGCTTAGATGAAAACGTTACTTCTATCGCTGACGCTATTATCGACAATATGTATCGGCAGTGATTATGAGCCCCCAGTGGGTGCCTCTGGTGCGCAAATATTTAATGATGCCTGTATGGCTTGCCATGGCGATAATGGAACCGGAAAGTTTGGCTTGTTTTTCGATTTAACCAGCTCAACTCTACAGGTTGAAGAAGCGAAAGTGATTATTCAGCAAGGTGGATTAATGATGCCCGCCTTCCCGAATATTAACGGTAAAGAACTCGATGCCTTGCTGACTTATCTTGTTTCATTGAGGCCTGTATTGGCCGCGAAAGAATAAGCGGTACAAAGACCATGTTGATAGATAAAAATCAGGACCCGATAGGCACTGCCTTGCTACGTTTTTATGAAACGCAAGATGATACCCCCATCCAAGTAGAAATGGATATTGCAGAAGAAGATACGCTAGCGCCGAGTTATTTTTTTCGAGACTTTGAACAATGCCCAGCGTTAGAGCAAACAGCGCTTAAGCTAGCACATGGGAAAGTGTTAGATGTGGGTGCGGGTGCAGGTTCGCATAGCTTGTACTTGCAGAATCAAGGGCTAGATGTAACGGCCTTAGATATCTCACCTCACTCAGTTGAGGTGATGAAAAAACGTGGCTTGGCTAAAGTGCGCTTGGCTAATTTTTACGATCTTCCGCAGGAATCCTTTGATACCTTATTATTACTGATGAACGGTATTGGTTTAGTGCAAACACTAGACGGTTTTGATGCGTTCTTTTTAAAAGCAAGGACATTGTTAGCACCAAAAGGGCAAATATTACTGGATAGTTCCGACCTTATTTATATGTTTGAGCAAGAGGATGGGTCTTACCTCATTGATTTAAATGATAAATACCATGGTGAAGTGGCGTTTGATCTATCCTATAAAAATATCACTGGGCAGCCATTTAATTGGCTATATGTGGCAGAAGACTTGCTCCAAGATGCTGCCGAAGAACATGGCTTTAACTGTGAGATTATTCAGCAAGGGCCTCATTATGATTACCTCGCAAAGCTAACGCTGCTTGATGTATAAACGGAGTACTAACTCTTGATGTAAAAGGTTTAGTAAGTGACGGTGTATAGTATTAAAGGTGAATCAAGCTAAGTGAGTAAACGGATGAAGAATCGCCACCAATGTTCCATTGATGAACTTTATCAAGAGCTTGAAAGCCATCAAAAAGGGCTCTCAGATGAAGAGGCTGAACGGCGCATTAAAGCCTTTGGTACGAATGAGTTACATGTGCGGCAACAAAGGCCCGCTTATATAAAGTTTCTTTTACAGTTTAAAAATTTCTTTGCCGTCTTACTGATGGTTGGAGGCAGTTTAGCTTTCTTTGCTGATTACTTGGATCCAGAGCAGGGTAACTTTTATATTGGTTGTGCTCTGTATGGCGTGGTATTGCTAAACGCTATTTTCACCTTTATACAGGCGTATCAAAGTGAAAAAATCATGCAAAGCT
>CAJXOJ010000072.1 GCA_913057515.1 uncultured Cycloclasticus sp.
CAGCCACTGAACGCTGATTAAACACATGCACCTGCAAACCAGCCCTAACAAGTTCGGCTGCTATATCCGCCTGCATATCCGAAAAACCCAGCACCAAATCCGGCTTTAAGGCCAAAATTTTATCAATTTTAGCCGAGGTAAATGCCGACACTTTAAGCTTTTCCTTACGGGCAATCGCCGGGCGAACGGTAAAGCCCGAAATACCTACAATGCGGTGCTGCTCTCCCATTAAATACAAGGCTTCAGTGGTTTCTTCGGTTAAACAAACAATCCTACTAGCGCCATATGGTTGATTATTCATTTATTTAATCCTTGCAAGCGTTCTAGGGGGCTCACCACATTATGCAATTGCTGCTGCAACACATGGGTGTAAATTTCGGTGGTTTTAACATCTTTATGGCCCAGTAATTTCTGCACAACACGTATATTCGTGCCGGCTTCCAACAAATGTGTCGCAAACGAATGTCTTAACGTATGCGGTGTGGTTGGTTTGCTAATACCGGCTTTATTTTTTGCAGCACGAATCGCTTTTTGTAAATTAGACTCGTTAACGTGGTGCCGTCTTATAGCGCCGCCACGCGGGTCTTTAGAGAGTTTGCCAGAAGGAAACGCATACTGCCAATCCCATGAACGCGGTGCATTAGGGTATTTTATCGCCAAGGCGTTGGGCATATACACATTGGCATGGCCCTCTAATAAGTCTTGTTCAAAAAGCTCTTTTACCGTCGCCAAATGAGCCTTTAAATCAGCCACAATGGAGTCACCCAATAATGTCGTTCTGTCTCCACCGCCTTTGCCATCACGAACCACTAGGTAACCATGAGCAAAATCAATATCCTTAACGCGAAGCCGCACCAGCTCCATTAATCGCAAACCGCCCCCATACATTAACTTAGCCATTAACTGGTTAATCCCACTCATAGAGGCTAACAATAAAGTCATTTCATCTGTCGACAGCACCACCGGCAAACGCACTGGCTTTTTAGAACGCACCGGCGCTAAATCATCAGCAACAGGTAAATTTAAGACCTTTCTATACAAAAAAACAATCGCATTCAACGCCTGCGATTGCGTGGATACAGCAACTTGCTTATTAACCGCTAAATGACTTAAATACCGCTCTATCTCATGCTTACCCATTTCAGCGGGGTGGCGCTTATCATTAAATAAAATAAACTGCTTAATCCAGCGACTATAAGACGCCTCAGAACGCTTGCTGTAATGATAATAACGCATCACCTCAGCCACTTGATCTAACAATTTTTTTGATTGAGGCCGAAAAATAGCCCCTTCAGAATTTTTCTGATTGTTAAATTGCATAAAAGATTTTTATCCATGTTTGATGTGCTAATATCATAATACATGGAAATGCTATCCACCTATATACAATTAATACATGGACAATAGCTTTCCGCTTATTGATACTGTTAGCTGTCACTATGTAAACAGGCTTTTACCTGCTTGCTTATTTCTTCGTGCCTGATTTTATGGCGTGCAATAGCGTCTTTGCCGAGAATCAGAGAAAACCGAACCACAGGAGCGTAAACAGCCTCTTTGTATGCTTGTTTTTGCTCGTCAGTTCCGTGCGTGTTCACCAAATCGCAGAGAGCCTTACTGTGGTCACTCATCTGCTTCATTGTGTCGTAAATAATTGCTTCTAATTCTTCTGGTATTTTCATAATAATCAAGCTCCAACAGCTAACAAGTAATTCAAGCCGACCTCGCATGCTCGGCGGTTTAACTAAAGCGTTATGCCATCGAGAATTAAGCGTTGAATACCTATAAATTGAGATTGATAGTCTGCATACTTTTATTTGTGAATAATTGTTTCGCTGAGAGTTCAGTGGGCTATATCATATCAGGCTACGGTAGTAGCACTAGCAAGGAGCTATATCAAAAAGTAGGTGAGGCATATAAAAATCATGGTATCGATCCGGTTTATATAGAAATCGACTGGACCAGCAATGATATTAACGACTATCTTGCTCAAGCTGAAAGCTATATTGAATCGAATGGCGGCGATAAAAGATTTTTTTATGGATTTTCAATGGGTGGATTGATTGCGTTGGGTCTGCCACAAAGCCCAGAAGTAAAACACATAATTGTTTCATCTGTGACGCCTTTTTTTAGGGAGAATATTGATCCTCTGCCGTGGTACTCGCTTCAAAAGATATACTATTGGTGGTTATTTGGTGATTCTCAGAGTGTTTCCCTAACAAAAGCAGTATCTGATTTAAATTCCAATAACTCGAAAGTGACTTTGTTGGTTGGGTCAAGGGAAAAAGATATTGTGTTAACTAACACAAAGACCATAGCAAGCTTGCTAGACGATAGTAATATGCAAATAATTGATAATGCTGGCCATGGCATTTCAGAACCTGGCCATTTAGACGTCATAATTAAAAGTATCAGCAAGTAAAGCATAACAATTCGCTGCACGTGGAAGCAAAAAGCTACGCCAATATTGTGGTTCCGCTGCGCTCCACTCTACCACAATATTAGCTCCACTTTTCGCTCCAGTGAGCGAGGCGTTATAAGGCATAGTAGAAGAATGTTGAAAACTAATAGGTTACTGCTTCGTCAATGGACAGAGGATGACTTTCTTCCTTTTGCTGAAATGTGTAGTGATAAGGATGTAATGGAGCATTTTCCAAAGCCCCAGACTAAAGAAGAAAGCTATGGGATGGGGAAAAAGATCTTATCCCTAATAAAAAAGCGTGGTTGGGGCTTTTGGGCTGTCGAAATACCTAACCAGCATAAATTCATTGGATTTGTTGGCTTGCATACTCCAACAGATAAAATGCCGTTTTCGCCTTGTGTAGAAATTGGCTGGCGATTGTCAAAGCAACACTGGGGTAAGGGTTATGCAACTGAAGCAGCCAAAGAAGCCTTAAAATTTGCATTCACCCAGCTAAATCTAAATGAGGTTGTCTCATTTACTACTCTCGCCAATGAGCGCTCTAAAACAGTTATGCAAAAAATTGGCATGCAAAACTATCATAATAATTTCATGCACCCCGATATTGAAATATCACACCCGCTATGTGAGCATGTTCTGTACAAAATCAATAAATTAGAGTGGCAGAAAAATGCCTTATAACAAGTTGCTTAAATTCGTTCCGGGCGCAAAAAGCGCGCCCTCCACCGGACACCCTACGCTGCGCTTCGGCTGCCGTTTAGCAAAGCGTTAGAACACATAAGGAAAAATAGTGAAGAAATTACATATCGCCATATCTACAAATAAAATTGAAGAAACAATTCAAGATTACAGTGAGCGTCTTGGCATGGAACCGTGCTCATTTGTAAAAGGTGAATATGCTCTTTGGCGAACTGATTCATTAAATGTTTCAATACGGCATGATGTTTCATGCACACCAGGCCAACTAAGGCACTTAGGCTGGGAAGATAACGAAGCATCAGCTTTTAGTGAAGAGAAAGATGTTAATGGTATAACTTGGGAAAAGTTTACCGCACAACAACAGGCAGACGAAATTAATGAGCTATGGCCAGAAGCGAACTACAAACCAAAATAAAACGTTCTAACAAGGCACTGCAGTTGACCAGTAATACGTCGCTTCGCTTTGTATTACGGTCAACTGAGCTTAAGCGTTAGGCATCAAGATGGCAATCCGAATATTCAACACATACAAAGAAGCTTCAGAGCTAGCTAAAGACATTTCAGTCACTAACAATGTGACAATAAAATTTGGGCGAAAAGACTCTGGATTTTTTGTTGATATTCCCGATGAGTTGGAACAAGGCGATGAGCCAGAGTCCATCGAATACGAGTTAGAAGATTATTCAGTCGAAGATAGTTATGTCGAAGACCATGACTATCAGGAAACCCAGCGTGAAATCAGAGAGGAAATATCTGATTACGCTGATTCTATGGCTCGTAGCGAAGAAGATGGATGGTTTTATGACAATACAGAGGGCGATTGGGAGAATAATATTGTTGATCCAAACTCTGACTAAATGCCTAACAAGGCCATTAAATTCGCTCCCTGTGGTCGCCGGACGCTCGCAAGCTCGCGCCGTTTATGGCGGCGTTAGACCGCACTAATCCGGTCTTGTGCGATCTGAAAGTATTTCTTATCAAGCTCAATGCCAATGAAGTTGCGGTTCAGCTTTTTGCAAACCTCACCGACACTCGCGCTACCCATAAATGGATCTAATACGGTATCGCCCTCATTCGTTGATCTCAAAATGAACTCCTCTAACAGCGCAGAAGGCTTTTCGGTTGGGTGTAGTCGTTTGGCATTTGGCACAGGATTGTGCTTGAAAATATTTCCTGGCCTGCCTCCAATTAAAGCCCTTTTCCCTTTTGATGCAAAAGCAATCATTTCGTAAGAGTATCCGTAGCTCTTTAAGTCCCCCATGCCTGGATGCCCTTTGTCCCAAATTAGAGCGTTTTTTACTGGGATATAAGGTGATAGCATATCTGCTATATCAGGCCACACATCCCAGCGAGTAAAGAAATAGAAGTGTGCGTTTTCTGCCATCAAATCAACAAGCACTGGCAATGCTTTTTTATACATCCGTAGGCACATTCTGGTGCCATCCATCGCAACGCTTGCGCCGCTCCATCCGCTTTTATAGGCCATTCCGTAGGGTGGGTCTGTAAGCACCATATCAATTGATCCTAGTTCTATATCTTGCATCACATCTAGGCAGTCGCCTTGTAATAGTTTAATGGTCATAGTGCTAAATTCCTCAGTAAGTTCGGCCTAACAAGGCGCTCAAATCGGACGGCTGACGCCGCCGTTTAGCTTGGGGTTAGGTTTCAAGTGAGGTCAGAGGAATGGACGTAGAAATAATAAATTTTCCAGT
>CAJXOJ010000073.1 GCA_913057515.1 uncultured Cycloclasticus sp.
AGTAATTTGAAAAATAGAAATGCGTGATTGCAAGACCTGACCCTGTTTTTTTTGAACCTCGCCACATTTGCACGAAAGTAGTTTTACCAGCACCCCAAGGCGCATCAATGGCAATTACTAACCCATCATCACAATTTTTGATGATTTCAGTTAATTTATCTGCAAAAGGCTTTCTTTTGAAAATGTCGTTTTCATTGAATCCTTCGTCGTCACTTATTAGTATTGATGGGCAAGATAGATTCATTTTATAGGTAAGTTTTGTTTGTTCAGGTGATTAAAAGATAGGGACTCATGGAGTAAGCCAGCTTGACATTGTTCAACCTCATGAAATTAATTAATGCCTATCCCGCCAACTTCTTATATTTAAGTCGACGAAGTTGAGCTGTTTCTGCGTCTAGTCTGCGTTTTAACCAGCCTCGCAATCTTCATTCATCATCAATCGATATTTATCTCTGCTAAGCGTCGCTCACGCATTAATAGAAAAACGGGTACTGCAAAAGCGACTGCAACGGTAGCTGTTAGTAGAATATACACCCACCATCGAGTCATTGAGAGGCGGCGGGCTTCAACAAATGACCAAACAATAAAAGCGCCCCAGATAACCAGCACATCATTGGTTAAAGAGCTTGAAGCATTGTTAATATAGGCTTGATGAATAAAATGACTAAGTGAAAATCCACCCTGTTCAAGCATATATTGAATATTAAAATACGACGTTAACGTGACGCCCGCTAAAGCAAATAAAGCATAGATTATTTGACGGCTTTTAGATGAGTTGAGCATTGATTATCCTTTTTTTTATTGTGATTATGATGTGAAATCATAGGGTCAATCAAATTGATATTTGATAGCCCCATGAATGAATTTTTCTACCCCGCTAATTTCTTATATTTAAGCCTTTTAGGTTGATCTGCTTCCACACCTAGTCGGCGTTTTAAATCGGCTTCGTATTCTTCATAATTACCTTCAAACCAGACTACATTACTGTCGCCTTCAAAGGCAAGCATGTGGGTGGCTATGCGATCTAAGAACCAGCGATCATGCGAGATGACCACAGCACAACCGGGGAAGCTGAGTAGGGCTTCTTCTAGTGCGCGCAGGGTTTCAATGTCTAAATCATTAGTGGGTTCATCCAGCAGTAAAACGTTGCCGCCTTCTTTCAGTACTTTGGCTAAATGCACACGGTTACGTTCACCACCGGATAGGTCGCCCATGCGTTTTTGTTGGTCAGATCCTTTAAAGTTAAAGCGTCCAACATAAGCGCGTGACGGGGTTTCATAGGTGCCAACGGTAATCACGTCGTTACCTTCTGAAATTTCTTCAAACACGGTTTTGTTGTCGTCTAAGTTTTCGCGTGATTGGTCTACGTAGGCGAGTTTTACGGTTTCACCCATTTTAATGTCGCCGCTGGTGGGTTCTTCTAGCCCGCCCATCATTTTGAATAGGGTGGATTTACCTGCGCCGTTGGCACCAATAATCCCCACGATGCCACCTTGTGGCAGATTAAAGTTTAGGTCGTCGAATAACACGCGGTCACCAAAGGCTTTGCTGATGTTAACGGCTTCTATCACCGAATCACCTAAGCGTGGGCCGGGCGGTATGTAAATTTCCTGTGTTTCGCTGCGTTTTTGGAACTCTTTGGATTGCAAATCATCAAAGCGTGCCATACGTGCTTTGCTTTTGGCATGGCGGCCTTTCGGGTTTGAACGTACCCATTCAAGTTCTTTTTTAATGGAACGTTTTTGTGAAGCTTCGGCTTTTTGCTCTTGTTCCAGTCGTGCGTCTTTTTGTTCTAGCCACGATGAATAGTTGCCTTCCCAAGGGATACCGCGTCCGCGATCGAGTTCTAAAATCCACCCGGCAACGTTATCTAAAAAATAACGGTCATGGGTTACGGCAACTACGGTACCGGTAAAATCGTGCAAGAAGCGTTCTAACCATGCCACAGATTCAGCATCTAAGTGGTTGGTTGGTTCATCAAGCAGCAACATATCGGGTTTTGAAAGTAATAATTTACACAGCGCAACGCGGCGTTTTTCACCCCCTGATAGTTTGCTAACATCGGCATCCCATGGTGGTAGGCGTAGGGCATCTGCGGCAATTTCCATGGTGCGATCGGTGTCGTGGCCATCACCTGCTTGTAGGATGTTTTCTAACTCGGCCTGTTTTTTTGCTAATGCGTCAAAGTCAGCATCGGGCTCGGCATAAGCAGCGTATACAGCATCTAATTCAGCTTGAGCATTGGTGAAATCACCTAGCGCTTCTTCAATATTGCCGCGTACGTCTTTGCTTTCGTCTAACTGAGGTTCTTGTGCTAGATAGCCAATTTTAATGCCTGGTTGCGGGCGCGCTTCGCCATCTATTTCGGTGTCTAACCCGGCCATAATTTTAAGCAGGGTGGATTTACCTGAACCGTTTAAACCTAAAACACCAATTTTGGCGCCGGGGTAAAACGATAAATAAATATCAGAAAGAATTTTACGTTTAGGCGGTACGACTTTGCTAACGCCGTTCATGGTGAAAATGTATTGAGCCATTTGTGATCCGTTTATTGTTTAAATAAGACTTGTTCTAGAGCAGTATAAATAGTTGAACATGCGTCAATTGTTTGTAGCACTGCCCGTTTAGTGACGAGTAGACACTTATTATTCACTGGAGGATATTTTATACAATGATTGAACCGTGTTATAGGCGTAAATATCAGTTTAAGCAGTGATATAGGTGGTTTTGTCACATAAATTAAATAAATACGTATTACACTCATGCTATATTGCATCGCACCAATTACCGTAAAGGAAGGAATATGACTGAAAATAAAATGTCGAACTTTATTGCTCCTCAATCAATCGTTGTTATCGGCGCCAGTTCACGTGATGGCTCACTCGGTAAGATCATTGTGCAAAACTTATTGTCTGGCGGTATGGCGAAAGAAAGTGTCAGTATTGTTAACCCTAAGTATAAACGTGTTCTTGATCTTCCTTGTTGTGCCTCGGTTGCTGAGCTTGAATCTGCTCCTGATTTGGCCGTTATTGTTTCCCCGCCTAAAACTGTGCCGGGGTTAATAGCTGAACTGGGCGAAAAAGGGACGAGAAGTGTTGTTGTTATTACTGCTGGGTTTTCTGAAGGCAACGGCACGGATGGAAAAGACCTTGAGGCGGAAATGTTGAAACAAGCGCGTCAATATAATGTAAGAATTATAGGGCCTAATTGTTTAGGGGTTATTTCACCGATCAACAAATTAAATGCGAGTTTTAGCCATTTGATGCCTAACAAAGGAAAGATCGGGGTCATTTCTCAATCAGGTGCAATGTTAACCTCAATCATTGACTGGGCGTGTGGTCGCGGTATTGGTTTTTCTCACCTAGTGTCACTGGGTGGGATGGCTGATATTACATTTGGAGAGGTCTTAGATACGATGTCAATGGATCCGGAAACGGAAGCTATTGTCATTTACATGGAATCTGTTCAGCATGCGCGACGCTTTATTTCGGCAGCAAGATCTGCCTCTAGGACGAAGCCGATTGTTGTGCTGAAAGTGGGTCGCTCAGATGCTGGTAGTAAGGCAGTGGCGTCTCATACGGGGGCAATGGCAGGTTCTGACGATGTCTATCAAGCTGTTTTTGATCGTTCAGGCTTACTTAGGGTCAATGGGATGAGTGAGCTTTTTTATGCTGCTGGCTCGCTGACATCAGCTAAGCCACTAGATAAAAGTGGCTTAGCCATTTTAACCAATGGTGGTGGTATGGGTGTATTGGCAACAGACGCCTTGGTTCAATCAGGTGGGGTATTAGCACAGTTGTCAGATGCCACCAAACAAAAGCTTGATAAGGTGCTGCCAAAAACATGGTCACATGCAAATCCTGTCGATATTATTGGTGATGCTGGACCTGACCGTTATGCTGCTGCATTAGAGGTTCTTCAAGAGGATGAAAACATTGGTGCGGTATTGGTATTGAATTGCCCCACCGCTGTTTCATCAAGCATTGATATAGCCAAGGTTGTAGCTGATATTGCTGTAACCAGTAAAAAGTGTGTGCTCACCAGTTGGGTCGGTAGTGCAACAGCCGAAGCAAGTCGTTCCTTGTTTGCTGAGCGTGGTATTGCGAGTTATGCAACGCCTGAGGCGGCAGTTAATTCATTTATGTACTTAGTGCATTATCGTCAAAACCAGAAAGTTTTGATGGAAACCCCACCTGCATTGGCAGAAGATTTGGTGTTTGATGTTAAGGCAGCGAATTCTATTATTAACAAGGCGGTAGCGCAAAAGCGCGAATGGCTAAATGAAATGGAAGCAAAGCAAGTGTTGGCGGCCTATGGTATTCCGACGGTCACAACACGCCTAGCTAAGTCAGCCGAAGAGGCTGTCGCGTTTGCGAAAGAACTGGGTTACCCAGTAGCGGTGAAAATATGTTCTCCCGATATTCTTCATAAGTCGGATGTTCAAGGGGTGGCACTGAATTTGGCGAGTGAAGCAGCGGTAGAACAAGCTGTGTTGGATATTCAAAATACTGTTCAACATCGCCGACCAGATGCGCAGATAGAAGGGTTTTTTGTTCAAAACATGGCCGATTGTAAAGAGGCGCATGAGGTGATTTTAGGCGTGTTAAATGACCCAACGTTTGGCCCGGTTTTAATGTTTGGTCAGGGAGGTACAGCGGTTGAGGTGTATAACGATAAAGCGTTAGCCTTGCCTCCTTTGAACCTTAAGTTAGCAAAAGATATGGTGGCGAGGACGAAAATTTATCATCTGC
>CAJXOJ010000074.1 GCA_913057515.1 uncultured Cycloclasticus sp.
TGAGTTTACAGGCAGTAGAAAAAGCTATTAAAGAAGTGGATATAGAACACCTAATAGGCCGCTCGGTGAATGAGCTATCTGGCGGTGAGCGAGCACGGGTTATGTTAGCCCGAGCACTGGCCACTGAGAGCCCTATTTTACTGGCAGATGAGCCGATCGTATCTCTCGACCCACGGCATCAAATTGAGGTTATGGCGTTATTGCAGACGCTGGCGAAAAAAGGAAAAACAGTCATTATTGTTTTACATGAACTGCATTTAGCCATGAGGTATTGTGAGAATCTTGTTTTACTGAATAACGGGGTAAAAACATCTGAAGGTATCGCCAACAATGTACTAACGACTGAGAACATGCAGGCTGTTTATGGTGTTGATGCGATTTTTGGAGAGCACCAAGGGAGCCAATGGGTTTTACCTTGGCAGAAATAAAAAAGCAGAGTAAGCCTTAGCCATCCCTGCTTTTTTATTAAATACCTAAAAGTAAACGCTTAATTGATTAATTCAACACCAATAAACCCAGCGCGACCTAATGCCTGAAAACCATAAGCGGGCTCATAGTACTTATCAGTAAGGTTATCAAGACGTGCAAACAACTTTACATTGTTGCTAAGCTTATAAGCAGCAGCAACATTTACAACACTATAGCCTCCAACATCAACACGTTGACCAAAACCATCAACATCAACGCGCTGCCCCGTATATAAAACATTCGTATTGATATTGATATGCTCAGCAGGCTCATAGTTAAACTCTATATTCGCTTTATGCTTAGGTCGGCGTAATAACTCCTTATTGTCCTCATCTTTAGTACGCGTATAAGTGTGATTAATATCTATATCAAGGTTAGATAGTGCTTTAAAGTGTATTGCACTTTCAACACCAGACATATCGGCATTATCTCTATTAACGCTAGTACTATTAAAGCCTATATATTGAGTTGTGATTAAATCTTCAACCTTTGTCTCAAAGTAAGTAATACTAGTTTTTATATCGCCAGCAAAAAACAGTTGGTCTATACCAATTTCCCAACTATCGCTTGTTTCTGCATCTAAATTTGGGTTACCACTGTATGCGCTACCAAAGTTATTGGGGGTAAAACCAAATAATTGGAATAGCGACGGCGCTTTAAAACCAGTTCCATAAGCAGCATGTAAACGTGTGTTTTCCGTAGCGTTGTAACTAGCAGTCGTTCTATATGTTAACTCTGAACCGAAGTCGTCTGTGTCGTCATAGCGAGCGCCTACTGTAATAAAGAGTTGATCATTTACCTCAATTTGATCTTGAATGTATGTAGACTTAGTATCACGATCAGCGTTGGTTAGTTGATTAATGATGAAACCACCAAAATCACTGAACCCCTTGGAGTTCACCTCTTCACTTTCATGTTCGAAACCAATGGTAATGATTTGATTTTCAAATAAAAATAGATTATTTTGAAGTGCGAATTTTGTTTTTTGACCATCAAAGCTTGTATCTACCAAGGTACCAAACGGACTTTGTCTTTCATCTTTACTTTGTCTTTCAATATCAGAACGACTAGCCGTTAAAATAGGCTGCCAAACACCATCAGCATATAAGCCTTTTAATTCAAGACCTAAGTACAATTGCTCGCTATCATTCGTTGCATCAGCATCCTCAGCCGTATTACCAGAAAAATCAAAACCACCATCGATATCGGCTTCAGTTTCAATGTAACGAGCAGTAAAATCTGCCTCTAAAGAGTCAAAACCCTTCCAGCCTAAACGTGTTGAGAAAACGATGTTTTCATAATTATCATCCTCAGTAATGCTCCCTGGCGCTAATTTCTTTTTAGCTGCAATACTTTCTCCATCAGTGTCTAAGCGCCCGATAGCAACAGAATAATTAAAGTTGTTTTTTTCACCCGATAATACAGCTGATTCACGGTGAGTTGATTGAGTACCTACCCCAGCTTTAACTCGAAAATTAAGATCTCCTTGCCCTTTTTTTGTTCTTATTTGAATAACACCACCAATTGCATCTGAACCGTATAATACACTTTGAGAACCACGTACTACTTCTATACTTTCAATACCTTCAACTAAAAAATTTGAAAAATCAAAAGCACCGCTTGGTGTGCTTGGGTCATTCATTTCAACACCATCAATTAAAACGAGGACATGTTCAGAATTTGTTCCACGTAAAAATACTGAGGTTTGAGCCCCTTTTCCACCGGACTGAACAACATTAAGTCCCGGCACACTCATTAAAACTTCATCTAGTGACACATATTGTTTACGATCGATATCTTTTGCCGTAATAAGAGAAACAGTGCTACCTAATGTATCAATATTGCTTGGAGTCCTAGTTGCAGTAATGAGCATGGAGTTTTCAGCCAATGCAATTTGTTGTGATAATGCAGCTGTAATACTGGCAGCCAAAAGAGTTTTTTTCATGAGATTTCCTCGTTATAAGGCGCAGCCCCGCGCCAATTAAAATGACGCCACGAGAGGAAGTTATGAGGTTGAAAAAAGAGAAAAAGTCAACATCAGCCCTGTTGCCCACCCACAACGTACCGGTTTGCCTATGGCAGGTCTCCGGGCTCATAAGTGGTTAATTTTTACGTTAACCGATGTATCGCCTTCCCATGTTTTGACACAGTGGCTGTTGATACACTTTTCTTATATACCGTTGCGGGGGCAGCGTTGGGATTGATCGAAATCGTACCAACTTCCCTTTTAATTAGGCCAAGGCCTAATACCAAAAAGCGTGGGCATTATCTTTGATTTGGACTATGCTAGTCAAGATGAGCGCCAGTTTAATTAATAGAAGAATAAGTACTAATTAATGAATTCAAACAGCATCACAGTCTTACTCATTGACGATCACGAGCTAGTTAGAAGCGGTATCGAATACCTCTTAGGCTCAGACCCCGATATTGACGTTGTCGCTATTGGCTCATCCGGTGAAGAAGCCATTAAATTAGCCGATCAACTCAAGCCAGACGTAATTCTAATGGACTTAAATATGCCCGGCATCGGAGGCGCTGAAGCAATCAAACGAATTTTAAGGCACGAGCCAACTACTAAAATTATTGCCTTAAGCGTATACGACGATGGCCCAATTCCCCATCAAGCCATCAAACTCGGTGCCAAAGGTTACATTAATAAAGGTTGCCCTGTTGATGAAATGATCAAAGCAATCATGGCTGTTTATCAAGGTAAAAACTACTTATCATCAGCGGTTGCAACCAACCTTATTTTTGGTGCACAAGAAGTAGAACAAAATATATTTAGCCAACTCAGCAACAGAGAATTACAAATCGTTACCAAAATTGTTGATGGTTACAAAATTTCAGACATAGCAGAGTCTTTATCAATAAGCCCTAAAACAGTTAACACACACCGCTACCGCGTACATGAAAAATTAGGTATTGGCAACGATATCGAACTGGTTAAACTCGCCATTAATGAAGGCTTACTAAAAAACTTATAAATTTATAAAACTTCTACTCGTCTTTATTGCAATCATAGGGTAAAATTCGCGCTCAATTTGATTGCCTGGGTGGTGAAATTGGTAGACACACGGGACTTAAAATCCCGCGACTTTAACGGTCGTGCCGGTTCGATTCCGGCCCCAGGCACCATTGAATATCGAGGCTCCAGCAATTATTTGCTGGGGCTTTTTTATTGCCTATAGTTTTCGGGTCAATGCGGGGTCAATGCTGAATTGTTATTTGTTATCTTTTTAGCAATCGTTTCCCCATCGTAAGAATGGGACGAATATAAAGCGTCGATAGACTCGCGCTCAACATATTTCCCTAGATCACAAATAACCAAGAAAAACATAGAATACTTTGCTCCCAAAAGGTTTGCGGCAGTAATCAACTATATAAAACAACTGTTAATCATTGGAACACTGATTCGAATCCAGTCGGAGGAGCCATATATCAAAGTCTTAGTTACCCTTGCGGTGCTGGGGCTTTTTTATTTTCAGATATATCCTTGATGTACCGTCACCACCACGACGGGCTCATAGTTCATTTCCTCAGTCCATTTTCTATTTCTGTATTGCTAGCAACATTCACCTCAAAATAAACCCAACAAACCACTTAATTTAGAATAAACACTAATTTGACAAGCGACAGTTCAAAGGGTTAGAGTTCGCGCCAATGTTCCCGAAAAAACACATCGTGCTTAAACACCTAACCATACTGCTTCTGATTCTTAGCACACTAAGCTATAGCAGTGTGTGGGCAATGAGCGGTCATGATGATATTGCCGGGGAACATCAGCAAACTATATCTCATATAGCTGATTTACACAGCACTGATCTAACTAGTGATCAAGACAACCACCTAGATGATGATCACTGCTGTCACGCCGGTGCTCATTTGTTAGGCTTGATTGGTCTCTATACAAAAGTATCACTTCACGTAGCTAAACGTGACACCTTGGCATATAACCTACTTTTTCAGTCACACCAAACCAGCCCGCTCCAGCGTCCCCCTCTTAGCTAATTCCTAATAATTTTGTCGGTTATAGCCGGCGATACCTACACGATTCATTAATTTAAATCGTCTATGTTTTATTTTATTTATAGGAATTACCATGAGATTTTTAAATGTCATTAGCCTTTTTGCATGCGCCTTATTGTTGCCCTCAACAGTTGGTGCTAACGAGCAACAGAAGTTCGAAAGTTGGCTAAACCAAGTAGTACAACATCACCCTAGGTTGCAAGCAGCTCAAGCTTCTGCTGATAAAGCAGCAGCTGAGCTTCGTGCTGCCAATC
>CAJXOJ010000075.1 GCA_913057515.1 uncultured Cycloclasticus sp.
ACGAGATAGCGTAGCGTCTCGTGGGCTCGGAGATGTGTATAAGAGACAGACCATATACTGGCTGCCAGTAAAACAATAACCAGAACGGCTAGCCCTATTAACGTGTATTTTTTATTCCGGCCCTTGCTCGAAGGCACATTTCCAACCGCAAAAACATTTAAACTCGAATCGAGAGGTAGCTCATCCGTTTTGTCTTCACGTATTTTTTTATTTTCATTACTTGGTGTTTCTATCGAAACGTCTATTTTCTTTTCAACCAACGAAGGAATTTCTTTGGGCTCAGAAACCTTAAGCTCATTTTCATTTACTGGCACAGAAGTAGGTTCTTGCTCAACAGGCTCATCTAAATTAAACTCTATCTCATCAACTTCACTCTCTGGTAGATCTTCACCATTAGTACTTTCAGCGTTCTTTTGTTTTTCAGCCTGTTTTAAGGCATCTAGCAACAGGCTCATTTTGCATTACCTGACCTTGAGCTTTCTTCTGCATTTTCAATATAGTGTTTATATTTGGCAAACTCCCCACCGAGCGACGGTTTATTAGCAACGATTGGCTTTAGGAAGATAACCAACTCAGATTTAGACGCTTTATTGTCTTTATAACTAAATAGGTCCCCAACAAATGGTAATTTTGACAACTGAGGAACACCATCTGTACTTTTACTGCGGTTATCTTTCATCAGGCCGCCAATGACAGCAACATCCCCATTTTTTATTCGTAGAATGGATTCAATTTCCCTCACGGACACTTCCGGAATCAAACTTTCCACATCACCTAACGCTGGATTAGGGTCTGAAACAAACCGCAATATACGAGAAATAGTGGGTCTAACGTTTAACGTTACCTCATCACTTGAAGATATCTGAGGAGTCACACTCATCACTAAACCAACAGGCAATGTATGAATAATGGATTCAAATGTGCGTATTGTGTTGTTGTCATTTGTTTCAGTCTCAACATTGATCGTAAAATACACGCGGTTATCGACCACTTTTAACAAGGCTGTCTGATTATTAAGCGCCATAATCTTTGGTGTTGATAATATTTTTGCATCACCAAACTGGTTTAACATCCTTACCGTTGCGGTAACATTAAACTTATCACCCGATGCTACATACTGAAGTGCTGTAGTAGGTGCATCTAATAGATTATTACCGGTTAATGTTTGCTCAAAACCAAACCCGTCGCCCGCGGGGTTTGTTAGTAAACGACTCCAATCAACACCAGCCTGATAATCATCATTCAAATCAACTTCAACAATAGTAGCCTCTATAAAAACCTGTCGTTGAACCCCCTCTAACGCAAGCTCTAAGTAGTTTTCCACTTCACGGTGTTGGCGCTGAGTTGCGAAAACACTAATCATTCCACTTTCAGGACTAGCCATAACTGCCTGCCTACTAACCCTCGTTGTTTCCGTTTCATCGCCCTCAGCAGGCGCCCCTTCACCAGCTTGACCCACTAATGCATCAGTTGTGCCTTCTAAGACCTCAGTCACCTCTTCGGTAGCGTTATTCTCCGAGTCGTTTTGCCCAACAATATTTCTAATATTATTAACAATCGTCGTCCAGAATCGATGATTTGAATTATTTGTGATACTAGTGTTAGAGGTATTACCAACGGTAGACTCCGACCCTGAACCACCGCCTGTAGAAGATACTTCTGTAGCAATCGCAATGGTTGCTGTGCTACCTCTATCCATATTCACATAACTAACTTCGTAATGTTTAATGTATGGCGCATCTAACTCAATTTTCACTATGGTGTTTACTACGCTATAGCGAATATCAACTTGATGACTTATTCTTTCTAAAATTTCTTCGAACGTCTGATCTATAGCGTTTAATGTTACCTCCCCTGATACATCTTCAACTATATCGATATTGATATTCGCATCACGCGCAATCGCAAACAACAGCTCTCGTACTGGCACATCATTGACAACGACCGTAAATACTTCCATTTGTTTTTTAGCTGAAGGTTTCTCAGGCAATGGAATAGATTCCAATACCTTTGGAGGGCTGCCAACCGGTTTAGGTGTTTCCTGGATATGTTGATCGGATGGTTTAAAAGAAACCGTATTACATGCCGATAAGGCAAGGAGCATAAAAGTAGCAAGAGCTATTGATTTCATTTAGTTAACACACTTTGAAATTATTAATTTTAAACAAATTGTAGACGATGAAATGAAAAATACAAGTTAATAAAAAAATTAACTCTAGTTCCTATCATACTGATTTTAATAATTAAAACCAATTTGATGTTATTTCTTAATATTAACAATATACGGCTTATATTTACGCATAGCGGGCGATAACTTTTTTAACGCCAAATTCGCTTCAGAGTAGGTTTCAAACCCATCGTAGTAAACAATATAGATATTGTCGTCAGCCTTATTAACAAAAATTTTATCTTCAATACGTGGAGATGATACAGAACGCATAAAACTCTCAACCCTTTTAGCAGAGCCAGTAGGTTCGGTCATTAACCTTATTGTATAAACGTTTTTTGTAGTTTGTCTCCATAAGTTAAAAGCGCTAAGACGTGATTGTAATAAGTTGTCCGATAAACTTGCCTGAATGCCCATTTGCTTTTTCTCGTCCGCGTTGCTTTGATGGGTGATAATTGACCGTTTTTTAGGCACCTCTTCAATTCTCGTCACAGTCTCCACAGCGAACCCTTGGCTCTTAACAAGTATAAAAAAATATGCCATAGCAAGAATACCTACGGTAACTAAACATGTTAAAGCTACATATTTCAAAGCTTCTGACTTTTTATGACCTTTAATATTGTCTTTTAATGCTAACTTAACGTGCTTAACCTTTACTACTGGGCTTTTTTGTAAAAAAGCTGCCAGCAATGATTTATCTGCCAATACATTTAGCCTTCTTAACGTGCCATCTGCATATTTTGTTAATAGTTTTATTGCATTCTTATCAAAAATCCCTCGGCCTTGATGCCCTGCCTTCTCAAGGCGAAAGTGTAAATATTTATCGGTCATTTTCCAATCCAACGGACTGAGGTAAAAGCTATAGATAATTCTTTCTCGAAGCTGTCTAACACTCGGGGTATCAATATGTTCATCCAACTCAGGCTGGCCAAAAAGAATGATTTGTAATAATTTTTCTGTTTCTGTTTCTAAATTACTCAGCAAGCGAATTTCTTCCAAGGTTTTAAGGGGCATTTGTTGTGCTTCATCCACCACTAAGACAACTTTTTTTCCTTCTTGATAAAAATCCAATAACTTTTGTTGAAGCACATGTAGTATTTGAATAGATTTATCGTTGAGGTCAACTTGTAAACCTAGATCATAAGAGATGGCATAAAGTACTTGCTCTGCTTCTATGCTTGGGTTTAACAAATAGACAAATACTGTATTATCCGGCACCTTGTTAACCAACATACGGGATAACATGGTCTTGCCGCTACCCACTTCACCAACCACTTTGATGATTCCCTGGCCTGAATTCAAGGCATATAACACCGCATCCAGCACATCACCACGTTCAGCACCTTTGAAAAACAGAGAGGTGTCTGGTGTAATACCAAAGGGTTGTTTCTTTAAACCAAAATAATCTAAGTACATTTGTTATTTTTTAACCAAACTTTTGAATGAAAAAATAAACCTTATTGAATGTCTGCAGCCTGTCGAGCATTAATTGACTGGATAAATAACTTGATGGTAAAGGCTCAAATTGGCATAACCAATAAAAAACAGCTACACCCATTAACACCGCGATAATACTCAAAATCACCATTATCATTGAAAACTTTCTATTCCCGTCACTCAATATTTTCCCCCAAAAAGCGCAATAAACCTTTGTAATCAAAAGGCCAGCCTAAATCAGCAGTCAGCCCATTTTGTTTAATAACGGGAATGCGCGTTCCGTATTGCTCGATTAAGGAGTCAACACAGACTATATCAACTATTTCCACTTGATATTGATCTGGATAATCACTCAATAGTTGCTGAAGAAGTGTTTTTGCATCCTCACAAAGATGGCACCCCTCCGTTGTATAAAACGTTAATTCAGCTATCATCTGGATCGTAAGCAAGGCTTGGAGCTAACCAGCGTTCTATATAGTCCAAACTTTCGCCTTTACGCTGCGCGTAGTCTTCCACTTGGTCTTTTTTTAACTTGCCGACGTTAAAATACTGAGCATCAGGGTGCGCAAAGTACCAACCACTCACTGCTGCTGTTGGGTACATGGCGAAACTTTCAGTCAACTCAATACCCACTTCTTCAGTCGCATTTAATAATGAAAACAACGTGGCTTTTTCCGTATGATCTGGGCACGCAGGATAACCTGGTGCAGGACGAATACCCTTGTATGTCTCTTTAATTAAATCGTCGTTTGTTAACGATTCATCCGCCGCGTAACCCCAATACTCTTTTCTCACTTGTTGATGCAAGCATTCTGCAAACGCCTCCGCTAAACGATCGGCTATTGCTTTGATCATAATGGATTGGTAATCATCGTGCTCTGCTTCAAATCTTTTTACGTGCTCTTCAATACCAATACCCGCCGTTACTGCAAATGCGCCAATGTAATCATTAATGCCTGAACCCT
>CAJXOJ010000076.1 GCA_913057515.1 uncultured Cycloclasticus sp.
TGTTTAAAGCGATGAATGAAGAGATGAATACAGTGCTCGTTATTCCACCACCTATCCTTGCTTCTATGGACCATGAATGGGCGATTGTTCACGGCCGTCAAGATAAAGTAGTACCACTAGAAACTAGCATGTACTTCTTACAGCATTTGAAACGTGCTGAGCTCCATGTGTTGGATCGTTGTGGTCACTGGGCTCAAACTCAGCGTTGGGATGGTATGTATCCAATCATTATGTCTCATTTCTTGGGTAAAGAAATCAGGTGTTAGATCAGAAAATATTAGAAGCCTCTGCGCTAGCGCTCAATAAAGCGCTAGCCAGCGGTGATACTATTCCACAGTTTTCTCAATTGTATCCTGAGATGACTATTGAAGATGGTTATGCCATTCAGGCTGAGTGGACGAAGTTAAGGTTAGCGGAAGGTCATAAAATTGTTGGGCGAAAAATTGGTCTAACATCTCGTGCTATGCAAATGGCGTCGCAAATTACTGAGCCTGATTACGGCACGTTAATGGATGATATGGTTTTTTCAGATAACTCTGAAATTCCATTTGATCGATTCATTGCGCCTTTGGTTGAGGTGGAAATAGCCTTTGTACTTGGCAAGCGCTTAGAAGGTGAAAATATTACCCTAATGGATGTATTGAAGGCGACTGACTACGTCTGTCCAGCGGTGGAAATAGTCGATTCACGGGTTATACGTGTGGACCCAGAAACCGGTAAACGTAGGAAGGTATTTGATACTATTGCAGATAATGCTGCCTGCGCTGGCTTAATTACAGGGGGAAGACCTGTTAAGCCAATGGATGTGGATCTTAGGTGGATTGGTGCTATTGTAGCGCGAAATGGCTTGATTGAAGAAACCGGTGTTTCTGCGGGTGTCCTTAATCATCCAGGTAATGGGATTGTGTGGTTGGCAAAACGTTTTGGGCCGCATGGTATATCGCTGGAGCCAGGACAAGTGATATTAGGTGGGTCATTTACGCGCTTATTATCAGTTGAGCGTGGAGATACATTCCATGCTGATTTTGGCACGTTGGGTAGCATTGGATTCCGTTTCGTCTAATTAAATATTAAGAGGTAGAGAAATATGTCATTACCAATGACGCAAAATATATTTAAGCAGGCAATACAATCGGATAAAAAACAGTTGGGTGCCTTTATGGCATTGGCTGACTCAACGGCAGCTGAGCTGATGGCAACCACTGGTTTTGACTGGTTGTTGATTGATGCCGAGCATGGGCCAAATGATATTAAAAGTATCATGCATCAATTGCAGGCAATGAGTGCGTACTCTGTTAATTCAGTTGTTCGGCTGCAAGATCATGATGTGGGCGACATTAAAAGAGTTCTCGATGTTGGGGCACAAACTCTGCTCATTCCAATGGTTGACTCAGCTGAACAAGCAAAGCAATTAGTTGCAGCGGTACGTTTTCCGCCTAATGGCATTCGCGGTATGGGTGGAGCGTTGACCAGAGCGACCCGCTGGGGAGGCATCAAAAACTATCTTCAACATGCAGATGATAATATTTGTTTAGTCTTGCAACTAGAAAGCACTGAGGGTATTGCTGAGCTTGATGCTATTACACAAGTTGATGGTGTAGATGCGGTTTTTATAGGTCCTGCAGACTTAGCGGCTGCGATGGGCTATATAGGTCAACCTGGACACCCTGAAGTTTGTAAGGTCGTTGAGCGATCAATTAAGCGTGTTCATGAGTTGGGGAAACCGGTAGGGGTTTATTGTGGTGATCCTGAGCAAACAGAGCGCTATCAACAGATGGGAGCTAGTTTTTTCTTGATCGGGGCTGATACATTATTGTTAAAAGGTGCCGTGACTAATTTATTAGAGCGATTTAATCGCTAACTAACCTTTATTCTGTTTTAAAAAAAAGCCTTATGTGCGATATGCACATAAGGCTTTTTTATACCCAAGGATAATACTTAGAAAAAGATACTAATGTTATTGGACATGATGGTGCTTTGATCCAATAAAATGGTGCGTTTAGCAATTTTAAAGCCTAATGCATTATCTGAACGGCGTAGTACATCATGACGTTCGCCGACAAATATATCCACTTGTGTTTCTAAACGGTTACGATAGACAATAAATGCGGAGCAGACATTTAAGGTGTCGCTTTCTTCGCTTTCGGTAATAATAACGTTAGAAACAGTATGACGTGTTCGTGAGGCTGGATTTTCAGACCAGCTATAGTCAGAGAGGAGCTTTCTTAAGCGACCATTCATCGAGGTTTTATCATCATCAAAATGAGCAAACTCATCTTTGTTGGTATACTCAGCTATTTCACGCGATCTTACTTTGCCATAACGATGCATACGATTACGCCTAATCGGCATGTAGTATTCAATGTCGTCATCTAATAATGCAAACCAATCTTCGTATTTGATGTTGTCCAAAAGTAGCGCTTCACGATAATAAAACTGCTGAACTTCTTGTTGCAAAGCTAGGTCAGCAGCAGAGCTTGAAATAATGTTATTAATGTCAATAATTGAGGCCATAGTATTTTCCAAAAAAATTATAATTTAGATTAATGATCAGCTCTTAAAATTAAGGTTTTAAGGTGTCCCAGTTTGGTTCCGTCATCATTCTGAGCCAATGCTGATAAAAACCCCTTGCCGCGTCTTCACTATAAACTCCGCCAATACGGCCCGGGAAATCAGGGTGTTCGGTCGTTGAATCACCTAATCCCATTTGCACATTCAGTTTAGTTTTTCTGGCTTTATTACCTCTGAAAACCTTTTGAACCTCAATCCAGTTTTCGCCATCATCTTGCTCAAAAACACCACCAGTGGAAAAGGTGCGAATATTTTGCTTTCTAAATTCAGCTTTGATATGTTCAGGTGCATCGGCATCAACCACAATAAATGTCCAGATTTCAATAGAGCCTGGACCACGAGGGTGCCATGTGCGGATAGTGTTAATGCCAGGCAGAAAGGAGCAGCTTGGAAAGATGGTCATATGCTGCCCCATCATACGTTGCCCAAACATACGGCTACCCAAACGATTGGAAGCAGTCTCAGCTTGTGGACTGGCGGTAACATAATCAGTAATAATGGGCCCCATGATGGCTTGTAAAAGACCGGGTTGGTCAACAAAATAGCCAGTGCCATGGCCGCCCCATTTAGCGCGGAATTGGTTGCCACTTGAAGGTATTTCAATATTGTCTAGAGAGACGCCTTCAGGTAAGCCTGCTTCAACACCTGATAAATGTGACATGGTGCCCGCATGGTACATATCACTACAAAACTGTTCAGCAGCAAGTTTCCAGTTAGCTGGAATGATTGATTTTTGCATGCCTCCAATCACCTCTGTTCCTGCTTCAGTACGGTTAAACATGGTGTCAATATAGGGCTTGCAATCAGATAAGTATTTCTCTAACGAGGGAGCTTCTTCATCCCAGTTAGCAAAAATAAGCCCTCGATAGGTAGCGACACGTGCTTGTAAAGGGCTCCATTCATGCTTATCTAAGCGATCGCAATGAGCCTGTTCTTCAAAAGGTACATCAATAAGTTCACCTGAAATATCGTGTGCCCAACCATGGTAAGTGCATACAAATGCTCTTGCGTTACCTGAATCATCACGGGATAGTTTCATTCCACGGTGACGGCATTGGTTTAAGAATACTTTGAGACTGGCATCCTTTTGTCGAACAAGAAGAACAGGGTCTTCCCCAATATAAGTATTTAAAAAATCTCCGGTATTAGGAACGTGATCTTCATGGCCTAGTAGAATCCATGATCGAGAAAATACACGTTCAAGCTCAAGCTCATATAGCGCTTCATCATTATAAATGCGGGCATCTAAAGTACCTTTTTCATCATTGAATAATCCTTTGATGTGATCATTGGCCCAAGTAGAATTATCTGTTGCGTCAGTATTCATTAGTATTTGTTCTCCTAATTAAATATTTTTTTATGTTCAGCCTTAACAAAGGATTCACTGTAAGATACTTGCGGGATAATTATTAACCCCGCCTCCATCTGGTGCTAGAATTTTGATAATAACTTTTTATTTAAACTGATTTACATCATGAATATTGGTAGAGTATTAGATTGTCGTAATGTTCTAGGTCATCATCTTGATATCAATTACCCCAGCATATGTATGGTTGACGCTGATAGCGTCAATTTTTCACGCGTTTAGTTTCACCTATACCAAGCAATTTCTAGCTCATTCTGCGAATCGTCAGAAACTAGCGTTTTACAGCCAATTTGCAGTGGGTTTTTTAGCGGTATTGTTATTGCCGTTTGTCGATTTAGCGCAATTATGGGAGCAGTTTTGGCTGGTCTTATCGATGTGTGTGCTCGTGCTATTAGGGCAAACAAGTTATCTTAATGCAATGCGGCATGGTGACGCATCATTTGTGGTGCCGATGTTGGGCTGTAAAATTTTTGCAGTGGCTGGCTTGTCGGTACTGTTTT
>CAJXOJ010000077.1 GCA_913057515.1 uncultured Cycloclasticus sp.
ATGGAAGTATTCAGGAGATTGATCAGTTAACCCTACAAAATGCTACCATGCGTGTTGTTCAATTTATGCTCCAAGGCATCACTAACGATGCCCTATCGCCTTATAAAATACAATGGACAGCACCAAAGGCAACCCTAGCGTCACGCCTATCCGTACGGCCTGAAACCTTTTCTAGAATTTTAAAACAATTAACACACGATGATCTGATTGAGGTACAAGGCAAAAACATTACCATTCTAAATTTAGAGGCTTTACGTCTGCATATAAACATTTAACCCGTTTATATAATGTAAGAAAAGCGCTTTCTTAGCTGCTTTTCATCGTCGCATAAAACTCATCTCTTGCCATATCAACCAAAGCAAATAAATCGGCATCTTGCCAACCCTCTTTCATTGCCTTATCCATATAACCCAACAGTTCTTCAGCGAGCGGTAGTTTTAAACTGACATCTTCGGCACTTTTCTTAACCGCTTGTAGGTCTTTATGGCCTAATTTTAAGGTTCCACGCCCTTGGTCAAAACGTTCGTTTTCTGCCATCGGCAACATAAAATCAATAACATGCCGAGGGGCAACACAGTCCTCTAATACCTCTAGAACCTTTTTCGCATTTAGACCATGACGCTCGGCCAAAGCAATCGCTTCAGACAAGCCAGTAATAGTGGAAACAAACGTCAACTGGTGGCATAACTTTACAAGCTGACCATTCCCATTAACGCCCAAATAATGAACTTTATTCGCAAAGCTACTCAGTATCGGCAACACTCGTTGATAAGCCGCTTCATCACCACCTACCATCATCGCCAATGAGCCTGCCTCAGCCCATGGTGTAGAGCCACTCACAGGCGCATCAAGAAACACTTTGCCTTTTTCTTTAGCGAGGGTTGCCAAGTCACGGCACTGGCTGATCGGTGTTGTGCCCAAATCAACAATAATACCACCCTCATCCATACTATCCAGCAAACCACCTTCCTCACAGATTATCTTTTCCATGATATCGGCATGAGACACACTCATAAATACGAGGTTTTTATCGGTGCCTAACGGCACGCCCCCTTCAAGCGCTGTTGCACCTTTCTCAAGCATTGCATCCACAGCCTGCTTAGATAAATCGTGAACTAGCACAGCGTAGTTTGCTTGAATGATTCTAGACACAATAGCTTGCCCCATTGCACCAAGCCCGACAAAAGCAATTTTAAATGTTGTCAAATTTGCGACCTCCTTTAACTTATTAGTAATGACATAATCAGCACGACAATAAATGTCTGGTTTTTTATTTATAATATCTAACTAAAAACCATCGGTTTCATACTTTAAACAGGCTTTCCGTGTGTTTAAAGTTAATAATTAATTGCATCTATCTAAGAGCTAATTAGGCGTGTGTGTTTTTAACCTTAAAAAAAGCAACATACATTGACGGAAAGACAAACAGTGTTAACAAGGTTGCCACCCATAGACCATTCATCATCGTAATTGCCATGGGGCCCCAAAAATAGTCGCTAACAAGAGGTATCATTGCAAAAATTGCTGCTAAAGCCGTTAATATAATGGGTCGAGCACGGCGTACAGTCGACTCCAACACAGCATCCCAAGCTGAAGAACCCGCAGCCAAGTCTTGATCAATTTGATCCATTAATATAATCGTATTACGAATAATAATCCCAACCAAGGCGAGCATACCTAGCCGTGCAACAAGGCCAAATGACAAATCTAACAGCAATAATATAGAGACGACACCAATCAAGCCTAATGGCACGGTCATTAACACTAGAGCCATTTTTTTCATGCTGTTTAGCTGAAGCATCAATAAGGTCAAAATAGCCACCAACATAAACGGCAACGTCTTGGCCAGCATCCCATCGACCTCTTGAGAAATCTCCACTTCACCAAATACTTCAATGCGATAACCACTGGGCAATGTTTCACGAAGTTCATCAATTTTTGGTTGCAGCTCTTTCACTACATCAAAATTTAGCACGTCCTTTTCTAACAATGATTGAACAATCACAGAACGATAACCGCTATAGCGCCAGATAACACCATCTTCCAGCGTTAAGTTAATCTCCGCCAGCTCTGACAATGCTACTGTAGTGCCATTACCTATCGGAACCTGTAAATATTTAATCCTATCCAAGTTATACCGATTGCCTGACTGGTTACGAAGTACAATAGCAATTTGATCATTACCCTCTCGATACTGGGTAACAGGTAAGCCATCTAACATGGCACGTAGTGTTTTACTTAATTTAGCTGGAGTCGTTCCACTAGCAGCTACACGAGAAAGGTCTAGCCTTATATCCACCGCCATCGTTTTTTCTCGACGATTGTCATGCACATCACGTGTTGCTGAATGCCCTTTTACAATCTCTTTTAATTGCTCTGCAATGCTATCTAACTGCTTTGGCTGATTCCCTGTAATTAGATACTGCAAGGGGTAGCTAAAGGGTAAACCATACATGAGGCTGTATACACGAGTACGTAGGTTTGGTTGATGCGTAGCAAAATAATCACTTAGTAGCCTCTTTATCTCTTCGCGCGCATTCAGGTTCTTGGCAATAACAACAATTTTGCTGTAATTGGCATTAGGTTGTTCCACGAACATATCATTTTGTACGCGCAAAGAATCTCCGCCTACATAAGTAATATAGTTTTCAACTTCCGTTTGCTGATCGAGTAAGTTTTCAACTTTTTTAATTTGGCGTTCCATGTATTTATAATTCGTGCCTTCTGGAAACCATACATCTACCAAAGCTTCAGGTCGGTCATTTCCTGGAAAAAATTCCATTTTAACGCTCTGCATACCTACAATTGTAAGAACGAATAATAAAGTGGTTACACCCAGTACCGTTTTTTTGTGTGTCATACACCAAGCAATCAACGCACGAAATTTATTATAAAAAGTGGTTTGATACATATCGTCATTGTTAGCATTGTTTTTTTTAATTTGCTGTTCTTGCTTATGTTCTACTTTTAATAATTTAAACGACAAATATGGCGTTAACAAAACGGCTACTAACCATGAGGTAATTAAAGAAGCCGTGATCACTACAAAAAGACTTCCTAATATTTCCCTAGGTGATGCGTTAACAATAAAAACAGGTAGAAAACCAACCGACGCAATTAACGTCCCACTCAACATAGGCATGGCTGTTGATGTATAGGTAAAAGTAGCCGCTTTTAATCGGTCCCAGCCTTGCTCAAGTTTCACATGTACCAACTCAACAACAATCATCGCATCATCCACCAATAAACCTAGTGAAATGACCAATGCACCTAAAGACACTCTAGTTAAAGGAATATCCCATATATACATCAAAACAAAAACAACACCCAAAACAACAGGAATGGCCAACGCTACAATAAAACCTGTACGAAAGCCGAGTGAAAAGTAGCAAACAATCAAAACAATAACAATCGCCAGTACCAACTTGAGTACAAACCGGTTAATTTGCTCCTTAACTGATTGAGGTTGGTCGGCTACCAGTGACACATTTATCCCTGCCGGTAACTGCCCAGTAAATTCTGTCATAACTTGCTTAACTTCATCAGATAAGCTTAATAGTTGATACCCTTCACGCATCGTTATGCCTAAGCCGATAGAAGGCATCCCATTAACCCGCATTCTAAAGACCGGTGGATCATCGTAACCACGCATAATGTTAGCAACATCTTCTAGGTAAATAACACTGCCATCTGTTAAGCCAATAGGCATTTTTTTAACATCATCAAGGGAGCTAAAACGATCATTTAGACGCAGTCGATAATAGGATTGCCTCCCTTCGATACGTCCTCTGTTCTGAACTTCATTATGTTCATTTAGTAAAAGACCTATTTGCAGTGGATCTAAACCAAGCGCAGACATACGCTTATCATCCAACTCTACAAATATTTTTTCATTTTGAACACTATATAGAATGGCCTTTTCTACTGATTCAATACGCACCAATGCATTACGTGCTTTCTCGGCATAATCTTTAATGTCTGCAAACGAATAGTCTTCACTATTAAAGCTATAAACCATTGCAAAAATATCACCAAACTCATCATTGAAGA
>CAJXOJ010000078.1 GCA_913057515.1 uncultured Cycloclasticus sp.
GCGTGCATTTCCACCAATCGACCAATACGTTCTGTTTTACCCGTAAAGGTATTTAAAACCGTATCTCCTTTGTTCATCACGCCAGAGTAAACACGAATAAACGTTAAGGCACCGAAACGGTCATCCATAATTTTAAACGCTAATGCACGTAATGGACCGGCTGGATCAACAACTGCAAACTTACCTGTCTCTTTACCTTCGTCATCTGTTTCTGGTTGAGGCTTCACTTCAGTTGGGTTTGGCAAGAAGTCTACAACCGCATCTAATACTAGTTGGATACCTTTGTTTTTAAATGCAGAACCACAGTATGTTGGGAAGAAATCAAGTGCGATTGTTCCTTTACGAATACAACGTTTGATATCGTCCATAGAAGGCTCCTCACCTTCAAGATACGCTTCCATCAAGTCATCGTCTTGCTCAACCGCCATTTCAATCAGCTTTTCACGGTATTCTTCAACCTTATCAACCATATCAGCTGGAGGCTCACTCACTGTGTAGTTTTCAGGCTGGCCAGAATCATCCCAAACGTATGCCTTACGTGTTAACAAATCAACAACACCTGTAAAGTCATCTTCAATACCAATCGGTAGCACCATGACTAATGGATTAGCATCCAACACATTCTCAACCTGATCAACCACGCGGTAGAAATCAGCACCCATACGGTCTAGCTTGTTCACAAAAATAACACGCGCCACTTCAGATTCATTCGCATAACGCCAGTTTGTTTCTGACTGAGGCTCAACACCACCAGAACCACAAAAAACACCCACACCACCATCTAGTACTTTTAATGAACGATACACTTCGATTGTGAAATCAACGTGTCCCGGTGTGTCGATAATATTCATGCGGTGACCATTCCACTCACAAGAAGTCGCAGCAGACTGAATCGTTATCCCACGCTCAGCTTCTTGCTCCATAAAGTCGGTTGTCGCTTCACCATCGTGAACCTCACCTGTTTTATGAATTTTACCGGTTAATTTTAAGATACGTTCTGTGGTCGTGGTTTTACCTGCATCCACGTGGGCGAAAATACCGATGTTTCTATATTTGGCTAAGTCAGTCATAAGTCTACAATTGTTTAAGTTAAAGGGTATTATCCAAACAAAAAGCGCAGGCTTATGCCGAAAAAGAATTCGTTTGAATGAACTCGTTATTATATCACTGAATTTAACTTAATGAATAGACCACTATCGTTATTAAGCTTTGTAGAATTCATTGTTCAACACCTCATTAAAAAATCACCATACGCAAATTAGCCTACTTTTGCTGCTCAACACTTCACTTTTTCACAGTGTTCCGGCATAAAAAAACCCGGCCAAGCCGGGCTTCTTTAGCTAATTTTAGGTTAGTTACAAGTTATAGCCCGTTTCTTCGTGAGACGTAATATCCAAACCTTGAACTTCGTCTTCATCTACAACACGTAAACCACCCGTTAACGCACCAACCAATTTCAAAATGACGTACGTTGCAACAGCAGTAAACGCTATGGTTGATCCCACACCAACTGCTTGTACGGACAATTGACCGGCCATCGTCGCAATCCCATCAGCGAAACCGTAACCACTAAGTACCCCCAATTGAGTTGATGCAAACACAGCAACGATTAAAGAGCCTAATATACCGCCGACACCATGCACAGGGAACACATCCAACGAGTCATCAATTTTCAAAACTCGTTTAATATATTGTGTAGCGTTAAAGCAAATAAAACCTGCTAAAAGCCCTATGATTAACGCTCCACCTGGCCCAACAAAACCAGAGGCCGGTGTAATGGTACCTAGCCCCGCAACCATGCCTGTTACTGCACCCAAGGCACTTGGCTTACCAAATTTTTTCCACTCAATAACCATCCAGGTAAAGGCGCCCATTGATGCTGAAATATGGGTAACGACTATAGCCATCGCGGCATCTCCGTTTGCAGCTAAAGCGCTACCACCATTAAACCCAAACCAGCCAACCCATAGCATGCCAGCTCCGGTGATCGTCATGGTTAAATTATGAGGCGGCATAGCTGTCGCTGGAAACCCTTTTCTTGGCCCGATAACAAGCGCCGCCACTAGCGCCGCTACACCTGCGGTAATATGTACAACAATACCTCCAGCAAAATCATACACGCCCATTTCAGCTAACCAGCCACCACCCCACACCCAATGGGTTACCGGCACGTATACGACAATAAGCCAGATGGCACTAAACAGAAGCATCGCAGAAAACTTCATTCTTTCGGCAAAAGCTCCAAGAATAAGAGCCGGCGTAATCACTGCAAACGTCATCTGAAACATGGCAAATAAAGCTTCCGGAATGTCGCCTGATAGTGTCTCCCGATCAATACCAGAAAACATTATTTTTGATAAATCACCAATCCATGCATTACCTTCTCCAAACGCAAGGCTATAGCCGACTACAAACCATAAGACTGACGCCACGCAAGTAATAGCAAAGCACTGCATAAACACGGACAATACATTTTTACTTCGTACCAAGCCTGCATAAAACATAGCCAGACCAGGAATCGTCATAAAGAGTACGAGCGCGGTGGACGTTAGAATCCACGCTGTATTGGCGCCATTAAGCTCCTCAGCCAACGCCAAACTCGGTAACAACAGTAAACTTAAGCTTAAAACACTGTTAACTAGCTTCATCTACAATGCCTCAGGTCCTGTTTCACCGGTACGAATTCGAATCACTTTTTCTAAAGTTGTTACAAAAACCTTACCGTCACCAATTTTCCCAGTATTTGCCGCTTTAATTATCGCTTCTATTGCAGTGTCTAACTGATCCTCTGCCACTGCAATTTCTAGCTTAACCTTAGGTAAAAAATCGACCACGTATTCAGCACCTCGGTACAACTCTGTATGGCCGCGCTGACGCCCAAACCCCTTAACCTCAGTAACCGTGATACCTTCAATACCAGCATCTGAGAGTGCTTCACGCACATCTTCAAGCTTAAATGGTTTAATAATGGCTGTAATTAATTTCATGCGAAACCTATTTTTTTTATTGGTCGAATTTCTGATTCTGCATCAAAGCTGGTCATTCATCAACCTATTTTGGTGCAAACTGTTAATAGCCACCTTTCAGCAAAAAACGGCCATCAACTAATAATCAGCAGCAAGGGTTGATTAAAAGTGGCGTGCCAACTCTAGTTGAACAACATCATCATGACGAAAAGGTGCCAGAGCGACGTTGCTGGCCGCCGATATGAAACGCGCCTCTACGCTTAAAACCCAACTAGCACCAATACGTCGGCTTCCCTCAAGGCTATAGAACTGGGTATTTTGGTCAACATCAGCAATAACTCCAAATAATAGCTCACTTGACGCTGCGTCATTCATTGCTAAACGAGCACCCACAAAAATATCATTATCAAAGGCAACGTCTGCACCGCGATCATCGTACAAATATTCCGCTATCAGGCCAACATCAGCAGCAGACTCCATAACACCCACGAAGGTATATTCAAAACCGCCGGTAAACGCGTTAAATGTTTCACCCTGGCCACTACGGTGTATCAGCTCAACCTTCCAGAGCCACTCATCGAGCGTTGCTTGTACGTCAAGGCCGGTTTGATTAATAAGGTCGTAAAAAGGAACCAACGCGATACCACCTGCGGTCGCTGTAGGAATAATTCTTGGCTCACGACTGGTGCCATAAAAATGGGAGAGCCCAACATCCCAATCATCAAACGTTTGACTCCAACGCAAGGCATAATCTACGTGCTTCTCTTTAGAGGCAGATTGATATGCGCTGTGATCGTCTATTGCCGGTGTTGGGCGAAAGCGCCCATCTTTGCCCGAAAAAGTTCGCTCTCTAAAGCCTGGCAATACAAACAAATCAACTGTTCCCCAGTCTTTAATAAGTGACAAGTTAAGCATGGCTTGCCCAAGCTTATCTTCACCGTCAAAGTTTTCAACCATATCGGACTGATTAATAATATCCACTAAGTGCTGTGATT
>CAJXOJ010000079.1 GCA_913057515.1 uncultured Cycloclasticus sp.
TCCAAAACAAACCACTTAAATTCAAAATAATAGTGACCCAATAAACACGTTTAAACTCTTTTTTGCTCGACTTGTGGCGCAATTTCTTTTGAGCAAAAAAAGCACCCGGCCAGCCTCCAATTATTGAAAGTAGATGCAGCGTGCTTTCTTGTATTCTCCAATGGTTGTTTTGAGCTGCAGATTTATCAATTGCGTATGTGGCAAAAGTAATAAGGCTCATCACAATATAAATGCTGGTGATAATTAGGGGTAGCTTGCCAAAATAAGTTGAGGTTAATAGCGCTGCGCAAAAAAGCGCTATAAAAATTTCACCAAAATGACAGCCTTTTTTTGCTTGGCTTCTTTTCTTTAAATCTCTAGCATCACGAGCAAATTGAATATTGTCAGCTTTATAACGGTTATTATTGTCCTGAACTAATTCATACACAATAACTTCGCCATTAACAGGTCGACGTGAGCGAGGTTTAAAGGCTTTAATATGCACGAAAGCGCGTTTTCCTCCACCATGTGGCTCGACAAAACCAAAACCCTTCTCATCATTCCAATTTAAAACTTTACCTTGAAATTTCATGTTCTCGCTTTAATTTGTTATGGAGCGTCTTTACTGCTAAGCGCAAATCTACTTTTATATAGTTACCTTACTGTCGGTCAGTTATTTTCCAAAGATCATCGAAAGACAACAGTGCTGGCGTACGTCCTTTTGATGGCCGTAATTCAACAATGATGCCTGCATCTTTTAATGCCCGAATATATTGGGCTGCTCTTTGGCGCTGAATATTAAGTCGTTTATGTAATTCATTGGCGCGAAATACGGGGGTATCAAAGAGCATATCTACTATGTAGATTGCTTGATCTGTATGAAGTAAGTCGGAAATTTCTCTCTTTTTTCGTTCGTACAATTCGATGATATTTCTAACAAGTACCAGGTTGTTTTCAGACTGACTTACAACGGCGCTCAAGAAGAACTCAACCCAACCTAACCAATCCCCTTTTCTTGATATATTTTCTAAGCATTGATAATACCGGTCTCTATGCGCCTCCAAATACCCGCTTATATATAATGATGGGCTTACAATGCTGCCCCTTCTTACCAAAAAAAGAGGAATCAATATTCGGCCAATTCGGCCATTTCCGTCATCGAATGGGTGAATTAATTCAAATTGAGCATGAATCAGAGCTGCTTGAACAATAGGGTCTAATGAGTCATCTAGTCTGTTTGCAAACTCTACAAATTGCTCCAAAAGCTCTTGTAGTATAAAGGGGGCGGGCGGGGTGTATGTAGCTTCCTCTATTGTGCAGCCTCGAGGACCAATCCAGTTTTGCGTACTTCTGAATTGTCCGGGGTTTTTATCTTGGCCTCGTACTCCCTGCATAAGGTTCTCATGCATTTGCCTTAGTAAATGGAGAGATAATGGGCCTGCGCCTAATATGTCCCCTGCGGTTCGAAGGGTACTTCTATAGTTTAGTATTTCTTGGATATCGGCATCTTTCCCCGGTTCGAATTTCTCACCAGCTTGCTGCTGATAAACCTCATTTGCAGTAGCAATAGTCCCCTCTATTTTTGAGGATAATTCTGCCTCTTTCATTACCAATGGCGATAACATTACCGCGGGGTTGATTAAGCTTTCTAGCAGGCCATCATATCGGGACAAGGCAGCATTAGCCCTTCCTATAAGAGCTACCACTGCCCCTAATTCAATATTCTGAGGGGGGAATTCTTGTTTATATTGGAGGCTCATTTATGTATTCCAGATCCGACACAACTTCATTTGTGTATTCTACATAGCCATTTTAGCATACATAAATGAAGTTGTGTCGGATATAGCAACTACCATATGTAGGGTTGATTCTATTATTTCAACACAAGGGAGATAGGTGAATTCGAGGGGTTAGCGCCATAACGCTTAATTTAAAGGGCGCGCGGTTTTTTGCGCGTCCGCTTTGAAATGTTTGTTATGTTATTTAGAAATTCTCACAATCTCACTCAAAAGAACATCTAAATCTGCTTTGAAATTGACCTGATTAAATGTAGGCAATACCTCGGATTTGCGTATTTGTTGATGCAAATGTGAATCAGCAATATTTCTAAACGAATTTTGCATATGCAGCATTTGCTTTTTAAATGACGTGCCCCCTTTGTAGTTATTGGAAACCTCAGCGAAGTTTTTGCAATCCAAGATAGGCGGTATGTGATCAAGTACCGCTCTTACTAATATAGCAACTGAGAGGTACATATGATGCCTATTTGATATATTTATCTCACGCAATAACTCCAATAGCTTAGTTAAATCATATTTTGAATGCTGTAATTCTGATAACTCATTAAGTCTTTGTTCTGATATATATGACTCGTTTGAGTGTTTAGCTGGTGTTTTTGCCTCTGAGGGTATTTTGCGGTCTATTGGACTTATGGATACATTTTCTTTTTTTCGACTCAGTTCTGCATAGTATTCATAAGATGACCTGTGTGATATGCCTAGTTCATCTAGTATATTGAGTAGGTTTACTCCAATTTTTTCTAAATGCTTTACGTATGCATACCTAAGTGATTTAGGTGTAACTGAATGTTTAAAATCAAGTATGTTAACGGCTTTTGATATGGATTTTTGAATGGCTGACGCACTAATATGATTTCCATTGCTTACCTCAAAAACCCATTTTTTCGAGTTGGTATCTCTGATGTAAGAGTATAACTCTGGCTTAATGTACTCTGCTAAAACTGCGTTCCTAAAACCTTGTGACCTTTTGAATGGAACTCGTATGGAGTTTCGTTCGAAATTTATATCTACCTTCCTCAAGTTAATTACCTCCTCTAAATCTAGCCCGGCGGCATAAAGAAGTGTTACTGCTAATCTTGTTCCTTTTGAGGGTATCGTTTTGAGTATTTCTAATACTTCTGTTTGCGATGGTACGTATTGCGGTGCTCTAGATATTACTTGTCTTCTCAGGCTTTTAATTTCAAATTTGCATTTACCTAAAGTATTAAAATAAAAATGCAGGGCATTTGTTGCTTGGTTAGTTGTGCTTGGCGATAATCCGTGTCTGTCTTCAATATCATTAATAAATGCCTCTATATCACGTATTGTAAAGTCTGTTATCAGATACTTATCAAAGAAATCACAGAATCGCATAACCCAATAAACGTATGCTTCTCTGGTTTTATCTGCATAATTTCGTCTAAAAAGGTGACCTTCAATATATGCTTCAAGCTCTTGTCGTTTACTATCCATATCTTTTCAAAACATAACAGCGTTAATAAGCAGAAGCAAAGTTCCACGTATTAAGTAGACAATAAGTGGCTAATACTTCCATGTGTTTTTATATTAACAGCTAAATATAAATAGGTTGTTGGCTAGTAATATAGTGAGTTGTTATAGCTGAATATAACACAACTATTTTTACAGCATGGCACGGTTAACATGGGGTCATAATGACCGGCGTTGTTATAACGATTAAATTTGGGTGGGAAGATTTTTTTGGGTAACGCGGCGGATAAAAACTGAGGGTATGGCCCTACGTATATTGATTGTTTGTTATAGCTGTTTTAAGGCGCGGGTATTTAGCGCAGGTATCTTCTTTTTCTTTTTTGAGTTTTAGACTGTTGGCTCCTCAATAATTCTGCAGTCGCCATATTGCATCCAGTTTTAGCTAGTTGAGTAAGCGTTTTTACACGGGCCTTTCGTCTATTTGCTATTGTGGGTTTGGAGGAATATTCTACAAATGTTATTCAGCTTTTATAGCAACTGGTGACCGTGGAACAAATAGAGGATAAATATTATGTTAGCACTTGAGCTTGACCCCGTATTACTGGCACGCATTCAATTCGCCTTCACGATTAGTTTTCATATAGTTTTTCCAGCCTTCACGATCGGTCTGGCGAGTTGGCTAGCTGTTGTCGAAGGGCTGTATCTGAAAACAGGCAAAAATGTTTATAGAGAAATCTACAAAATGTGGA
>CAJXOJ010000080.1 GCA_913057515.1 uncultured Cycloclasticus sp.
CAATCGTTTGACCTGGCGTTAGCTCACCTTTACGCTCAGCATCTTCTATAACACCGAGGGCCAGCCTATCTTTAACCGAGCCCATCGGGTTAAACGCTTCTATTTTGGCAAAAATATTAACGCCCTTCGGGCCAAGCTTATTAATACGTACAACGGGAGTATGACCTATTGTTTTAAGAATATTATCGTATCGATTACCCATATCAATTCTCCTTATGGTGGTTTCTTTTTATGAAGTTAATGTATTGCCAATCTCTAGCACTTCGTTGACCAAATCATCGGCATGATGCCAATCTGTTCTAGCACCCAAAAAACACGGCCGGATAACCAGCTTATTATCCACCATAGTGGTACTTGGGATGTTTATACCGTTTTTCATTAACTGTCGGTGGATTTTTTTATTAAGCTCATTCAAATCAGCCACATTATCGTGAACATATCGAAAACAACACACTGATAAGGTTGGCTCTAAGGCTAATTCTAGATGAGGATGTTTTTTAACTAAATCTGCAACACGTCGCGCCATTGCGTTATGCCGGCAAATTCGTGCTTTGATACCTTCCCTGCCAATTTCACGAATCAACGCCCACACAATCGCTCCACGTGCTGGTGCAGATAGCTCCACACCTAAGTCATGGTACGGAAAACCCAGCGCATCCATAGAGTTTTCTACTTGCTCCTTCTGCACTGTGGTTGTATCAAGGTAAGCCGCAGCTCCTTGATTGAAGGTTTTATATTGCGCCTGAACATCACGTACAAAGGTAGCACCGATGCCTACTGGCGCACCTAGCCATTTATGGGCATCCACGGTAATAGAATCGGCTAATGCGAGACCCTTATATAAATCATGTGCTTGCGGGTCTAATGTGCCGGGTAGGCCATAAGCACCGTCAACATGAAACCAGATATTATGTTCACGAGCAATTTCACCAATCTCTTGTAATGGATCAATCGAGCCGGTATTGGTACTGCCTGCATTAGCCACGATAGCCACCGGCAATGCGTCAGATTTTTTACCTTCTATTAATAAACGTTTAAGCTCTCTCGGTGAAAGCCTCATCATATGATCCACCGGCACATGCACCATCGCCTTACGCCCCATCCCTAATACCGACGCCGCTCGATGTACCGTATGATGACTATGCTCAGTGGCATATATTTTACAGGCACGCTGCACCCCATCATTCGCAGGATCCAAACCCACTTGTTCAAAAGCAGACTGCCGAGCAGCCCCTAAGCCAATTAAATTGGCCGTAGAACCTCCACTACTAAGTACACCTTGCATGCCCTCGGGTAGATCAAACATCTCTGCCAACCAACTAAGAGCAACCTCCTCTAAATAATTAAAGGCCGTGATTCCGACACGTTGTGGTGAGGCTACAATACCTGCTATTGTGGCAATTGAGCCCATATCAGTTGCCGCCGTTGTGATATAGGATGAACAACCGGGCTTGGACATTTGGGAGCCATTCGGAATGACATACTTCCCTATTTCGCTAATCACTTGCTCTGCTCCTATACCTTCGCTTGGAACAGGTTGACTTAAAATTGCTTTCCAACTATCCACGGTAGTCATCGCATCAGGGTATGCATAACGTTGGTGTTGCTCTATTGCCCCGCTCAACTGACTCAACAAGTCAGGCAAGTTATTACATTGTGCTCTTTCTTCAAACATTAAAATATCAAACGTTCCGAGTTTTAAAGGGCTACTTTACCATTGCAGCATTCATCGCCAACATAGTTTTTTATTATCGTTTTGGTGAAACATGTTATAGCCTAAATTAGCCCCTTATCGTCTCCTTAGCCGCGCTTAATGATGGCTTAGCTGTCGTATTTTAGACCCCTATTAAATCAATAATTGCTCTACAAGCTATTTACAAACTCCTTTAAGGGGTCGCTAATTGAAAAAGCGTTATCGCTTTATTATTGGAGTGTTCAATAATATTAAACCCGCTGCTGAATTGGAAGACTAGCATTGCTTGGCGTGACCCTAATTAATACCCACGAGCCTATTTATCGTTAAATTCAACTTTAATATGACTTATAGATAGTCTATGGTTGTGTGAAAAAATAATATTAAAGGACCCTCATGAGCACTCAAGCAGCAAACCAGTCACTTTCATCTATCTTACTAACAGGGAGCATGGGTATCATTGTTGTATTAACCCTAGCCGCTCTTTGTATTGCACCTTTTGATCAACACTTTTTTACCGGCTGGGTGGGTATCGCATTTATGTGCGCAACACCCACGCAAGTGATTTTAAATTTGTTTTGGCATAACAACTTACCCAAACGAATCGGCGATATGCCACAGCCACTAAAAGGCATTAGCCTAACCCTTATTACTGTCGCTGCAGGTGCGTTCTTTACCCTGTTATTGTCTACAGTAGTCGGCCAGAATTATGGCGATACCCCGATGTTTATCCAGTATACGATTCTAACGGTTGTGACTGTTTTATGGCTTATTCCGATATGGCATGCTTGGCCGTTTTCTTTACTGAGTAAAAACCCTGTCATCATTGGGCTTGTTACATTAGTGAGCACGTATGTCTTAGCCTATATAGTCTGGTTTATCTTTTTTGACTACAGCGCATTAGCGCATATCCCCACACCCAACGGCGAGATTGTTCACCCGCTTTACCACCCAGAAATTGACCCGAAAGGCTTATTCGACTCATGGGTTGCTATGACGTTTGCGGTTACAACGGCTGGAGTGATTGTTATTCATTCTTTATTTGACTTTTGGCCTATTAATAAGCTGTCGATGGGCCGTCCGCAGCCTATTCGCGGCCTTATTGGGACGATATATGTTTTACTTTTTGCATTCATCGTACGTTGGTTTTTTACTGATTTTATCGGCATGGAACAGGTGAGCTATATGATTCAAGTGCCGGTCTGCATGCTTTTTGGTGCGTTTTTGGTTAACAATATGATGCAATTTAGCCTCTTCCCTAATCTAAAGCAGCCTTACCGTGGTTTTGCGCTATTTGCTTGTGCGGTTATAGCAGGCTTAGTTATGTACCGACTCTACAGTTATGCCGGTTATTTATTCGTAGGGCATGAGCTAATATCAGGCCCAGCAGGTGGCTGGGAACTTGAACTATGGATAGCTACAGCCATGTTAGGTGTAACCTTTCCTATGGTGTTCCTCGTATCCGGTTTTTTTGATTTCTGGTTACTGAAAAAAGCAAAATAAAACCAGCATTTAACTAAAACACAGCATCACCAAAGGAAAAACAGTGCCTTCCCTCAAAAAAAAGAAGGCACTGTTTCTCACAACTCAACAATCTGGATGCTAGCTTAATTAATTTTATGGCTTAGTTAGTTTATGACTTCTTAAATGACTAGATGATGTACTGGCAGCCCAGCGAGCTAGATTTCAAACTCAACATTATTTAATAACATCACCAGCAGCCCAGAAAGAGTCCATATTGATATACTAAAACCATTAACTGACCTCAGAACAAACGTCATCAATCAAAAACAACCCTAGAGCCTGTTAGCTCATCACTCTGTTTGGCTTTATATCGTGTCCATTATTCTGGGCATAGTGGGCTCACCACGTTAACCATTTCAATACAAACCGATTCTCACGCCTTACAAATACGCGGCGTATTTCATCTGCAATAATAATCGTAATGGCAAACGGAATGCTCAAACTCAACTGCCACAGTTCCAGCGGTGCGGTACCAAAGAACGTATTCATTAAGGGTACATAGGCAATTAAAGCCAATAAGA
>CAJXOJ010000081.1 GCA_913057515.1 uncultured Cycloclasticus sp.
AACTTGGCGTAAATTGTGGCGTAAAAATAGCGTAAATGAAAGCGAAAAGATACGGTTTAAAGCGAAAAGTAAGGAGGGGGGTTTAGAGCCTCAAAGCCCTTTAGTAATGGGCTTTGAAGTCTGATTCAGTCTATTGCTGAAAACTTAAGTGGTACGAGGGCCGGAACCGCGAAAACTCTTGTATGTACTGTTATGTAAGGCTTTGTGTAATTTGGTTTTTAAAAATACCCCCAAAAATACCCCCAAGTGGTTTACGTTTAAGTAGTGGTCTTGCATGGTAATGGATCTATTTCCATGCAGATTTATTTAGATGATATATTTTAGGTGCCTATGTTGCAAAATTAAATCAACTTATCCGATTTTACTTGATAGGATATTGGCTCAAAAGTTCATTTAGATTAATGTATTTCCAAAGACTGTTAGTAAAAATATGGGTAGTAGCGATAAAACTAATCAAAATATTATTGACGAAGCGATTGATTATGCGAAAAAGAATAAGAAACGCATAGCTAAAGAGCTAACTAATGTTGATGTATATCCACCAGAAGAAAACCCAGTATCGGTTTTCATGGCCGGCTCTCCTGGAGCGGGTAAAACGGAAGCCTCAATAAGCTTAATAGAAAATGCAATTGACACGACTAATGATAATACATTAAAGGTGTTAAGAATTGATGCTGATGAGTTAAGGGTGAATTTTGAACGGTACAACGGTCTTAATTCCAGTTTATTTCAGAGAGCGGTTTCAATATTAGTCGAAAAGATTCACGATTTAGCACTTAAAAACTCTCAGAGTTTTGTATTAGATGGGACTTTATCCAGTTATGAGGTAGCAAAGAAAAATATTGAACGTTCGCTTAGCAGGGGCCGTGTCGTTTTAATTATCTATGTTTATCAAGACCCAACCCAGGCATGGGCGTTTGTAAAAGCACGTGAACGTGTTGATGGAAGAAAGGTCACGAAAGAAACATTTATTGAGCAATATTTTGAAGCTCGACAAGTTGTTAATCGGCTCAAAACCAAATATGAAAAATCTATTGAGGTGGATTTATTATTGAAAAATACCGATGGAACACCTAAGTTTTATAAAGCCAATATAGATAATATAGACACGTTTATTTCTGAGTCACACACTAGGGAAGAACTTGAAAATATTTTAGATATAAACTAAAGTTACAAACACTATGTTTAGTAAAAAAGTCAAAAAATTATCAACCACACCGTTTTCTTCTTTCGTAAGAGACGCGTCATCAAGCGAAAAAAAGAAAATTTATAAAAAAGTCCTTGAAGAAGCGACTGAAATGCAAAATAACATCTTAGAAAAAGCATCTAATCAGTAATCTTTATCAGTTTCTTCTTTGTTCATTATGAATGAACTCATTTCAATTACGCTCAATATTGACCCAACAGATTTCCCTCAATCTAAAACACAGTTGGTTTTAGAGCATGATGGTGAAAACTGGATTTTAGATGGTAAATACGGCTTATATGATGAAGAAGTTGTTAATACTATCGTGCCTGATAATGTTGCAAATAAAGCAATTAACCGTTTAAGAAACCATAAAATGCCTGTTCTTCCATTGTCAATGCTAACAGGGGTTGATGGTTCTACCACCTCACTTACTTTTAGGACGATTAATGATTGTCATAAATTTAGTTGGAGGGAGGATAAAGAAGGGTATGAGACACTGGATAAATTTGCTAATAAACTACTCGAATGGGGTAACGTTGAATACAAGCCTGAAATGTATTGAATAACCGGAATCCCTTTGAATTTTAAACGTCTGTAAAGAAAAGCGCCTCTTTCCTTGCAAGTATTAAAGTGCTAGAGAGTACCTTTTCTAATACTCCCCGTCCCTTGTTGGGTGTTGTTTACTGATATTGGTGTAACGAGGTAAATAATTAAGGTAATGGGCCATATTATATAGGTTGGCTATTAGTAGCTTTGATTTCATTACCCCAATAACCTTTTTGTTTCGTAATACTCTTCTGCTGAAGCTGTCATTGTAAACTCGGCATCAAGCCCTGCAATTTCTTGGACGGCTTTTTTTATGCTTTCAAGGTCGGTATTAAAAAATTCTTTACGGCGGTTTATTGCGTTTACTCGCTGTTTAGAGAATTTATTATGCAGTGCTTTTTCTAGTGATGGGGCGTCATCTACGTAGACCATTGCATGAACATCAAATAAGAACGGAACGCTTGCGTCACCTAATTCTTTCACACGATCCAGTGGCTCTAGCCGCCTAGTAAGGCCTATTTTATAAACGTTTTCACCGAATGAGCCGATGTTACTTATCACGTAGACGTGGCCTTTTCTTGTTTGCTCTGCCATGCTTTTGGCGCGAGCTTCTTTGTCTTCTGCTTCAGCAAGCTGCTGCTCTAATTCTTTAATTCTTTGCTCTGCGATTTCTCTGTCCGCCCCCGATGCCTCGTCTAGTGTTTTTTGAGCTTTATCCAATAATTTTCTATATAACTTTTCTTCATCTTCAGCGGCTTTTATTGCCCGCTCATATTCTTTGATGGCTTTTTGCTCTTCTTTCATCTGCTCACGAATAATTCTTTGCTCTTCCTTTTCTTCTTCTTTTTTTAATTTGAACTGATACTGAAACTGGCATTCTTTTAGTTTCAGGTCGACATAATCTTGGTTAATTTCAAGACCAATAAGCTCAGTTACTTTTGAAAGGGAGGTTGCCTGATTTTCTAGTCGCTCAAGTGTTCTCTCGTAAGTGCTAGGACTAACTTTTGCTATTAGAGCGTCACACTCAATATTGAAAGCCTTTAATAATATCTTTATTTGAGAATTTATGAATTGCTTTGGTTGCGTTGAGTCGTACGATATAACCGCTTTTTTATCTTTTATCTGTTTCTTTTGAAGTTCTCTTACACGCTTTATTTCTATCGTGAAGCGAGCTGAAGTCTCGTATAAATAATTAGGTTCTTCAAACAACCCGTGTTCAACAAACTCATCCATCCGTGTATACAAGTCTAATTTTCCGAGAAGGTTTTTCATTTCCGCCTGCTTAGACGACTTTTCCTCATTAATAATATCGAGCTCTAGTTTTTTTAGGGCGATATTTTTATTATCTGATTTGAGCTGAGAGGCTATTTTATCAGCATTAATTTTTAAGTCTTGCAGTACCTGTGTTTCATTGTTGATTTTGTCAAATTCAATTTTTAAGTAGGCAAGCTCCCCTTGTGATTTTGATAAATCTTTTAATAATATGTTTAGCTGCTCTTTTGTAACATCATGTTTATTTATTCGCTGAAGAGTCTGTTTTTTTGTATAGAAAAAAGTGGCACCAGAAGCTAGAGCCAATAGCACTATTGAGATTAAAATAAAAATCAGGTTAACGTCCATGTTGTTTCCTTATATTTAATACCTTATTTATTTACTTGAGAAAAAGTATCTACGATCAGTTGTATGTGCAACTCGTTGAGTTGTTGTTGCCCCGCGATATTTAATAAGTAGTTTTTTCACCTTCATTTTGCGACGAGAAATTCAGCCTTATTGCCGGTTTTTGAATTAATTTATCGTTAACATCGGCAATTCTGTTTTTGTCGGAGTCATTGAGTTTTAAACTGAGCTGACTCGTAAAACTTTCCACGCCTAAACTCGACACGTCATTTATCACCAACTTTCCTCGGTTTAGCCACAAAGCCCCCGTTAAAAACAACTTGGCGTAAATTGTGGCGTAAAAATAGCGTAAATGAAAGCGAAAAGATACGG
>CAJXOJ010000082.1 GCA_913057515.1 uncultured Cycloclasticus sp.
CGCCCTATGTTATTTTTCATGATGCAACCTTAATGGAAATGATTAAAAAGCGCCCGCTTGAGATTGGCGATATGCGGTATATCAGCGGTGTGGGTGATCAAAAAATAAAGCGTTATGGCCAGGTTTTTTTGGCGGAAATTGCAAAATATCCACTAGCAGAATTATTGAATAACCGGCTTAGCGCGACGGTTAATGAGACGCTCATGTTGTATCAAGAGGGTTTAGATATAAAAGCGATTGCAGCACGGCGCGATATTAAAGAAAACACAGCGTACGGGCATTTAGCCGATGCGATTGAGGTTGGCTTGTTGGATGTTAAAAAGGTTCTCGATTTAGACGACAGTGAATATCAAGAAATAGTGATGACCATCGAATCGCTAGAAGACGATTCGAAGGGTCGCATTAAACCTATTTATGAAGCGTTAGATGAAGAGTACGACTACGGTATTATTAAATGCGTTCAAGCATCGCTATAAAATAGCATAGCTAGAAGACCAGCTTAACACCAAGCCAGCCACTTCTTGGCGCGCCAGCACCATAAAAACGGCTGTCATCAAAGCCGCTAAAACCAGGGGCTTCATCGGCTTCACCATAAAGACCAAAGGTTTCATATTCTCGATCAAGTAAGTTGTCGATGCGGGCAAATACTTCAATCGCCTTGTTAATATTGTAGCGTGCATGAACATTAACGAGGCCGTATGAACCAACTTGACTGCTCTCATTGGCTTCATCACCTCTAAAGTACTGGCTTGAGTTATATGTTGCATCAAACCCTAGCGATAATTTATCGTTAACACTCCAGTCCGCGCCTAATTTGGCGGTGTGTTGAGGAATGCTGGGGATGTTATCTCCGCTGTGTACAGTTAGCTCGTCAACGCCAGCACTAATAGCGGCAGGGTTATTTTCAGCACTCACGGTAAAGTCGTTTCTAAACTGAGCCTGAAGCCAACTGTAATTGATAAACCAACGCCATTGTTGATAGTCAGCGGCAAGGGATAACTCTAAACCGCGACGGCGTGTTTTGCCGATATTAGCAAAATAGCCTGGGCTTAAGCCAGGACCTTCTTCGGTGGGCAAGAAATAGATATCATCGTGATTGATGGTTTGAAATAAGCCTAAATGCCAGTTAACGTGCTGGTATAAGCCGCGTACTCCCATTTCACCGGTTTTTGCAACCACCATATCCAGTGGTGGATCACTGAGAAATGAGTTCGGTAAGGCACAGGGGTTGGTTTGGTCGTGGCAGGTTAACTCAGCAGGCGTTGGCATTCGAGATGATTCGCTATAACTAAAATAACTGCTAACTAAGGGATTAAATTCATACGTTAAACCGGCTGAAGGGTTAAAGCGAATAAAGCTATGGGTGTTGCTTTCTCCTGCGGGTACCACGGGGCTGTCGCCGCTGGTGCCATCAATTCTAATGCGTGAGTAATTATATCGCCCTGCAAGGGTGATGCTGAGCGCATCACTGATTGAAAAGTTATTCATAAAAAATAGGCTGCTCGTGCGGCTTTTAACGTCTGCCTTTACAAGGCTGTCGGCGTCGATGATATCGCTGGCGGTGGTTCCTCGGTCAGGGGTAAATTCAGAAATTTCAGTTTTAAAGCGATAATCAATATTGGCATCATCAAAACTTAGACCGGTGATGAGTTGGTTCTCATGGCCGAATAGCTCGTTAAGAAAGGTGAGCTGGGCGCTAAACCCTAAGCCATCTTGCTCGGTCTTACTGCGGTTATTAACAGCCAGTTCGTCATCATCAAGCCCTGGGTTAATGTAGTTGCCGTATTGGTCTTCAACCTTTTCTCCATCCTCAGTTAAATCACCGGTTGTACAACTGCCAGCACATTCAGCGCTTGTAATAATGGTATCGCCGTCTTCATCTAGGCCATTGCCGAGTCCATCAAATGCGTCAATAACACCGTAATCAGCCCCATCGCCATTAAAGGTTGTGCGGTTATTTCTGCGGAAATAGGCAGAGCCTGATAATTGTATAGAATCCGATAGCCAGTGATTAGCTAATAATGAGGCCATGCGTAATTCATTTTGTGTATTATCGGGGTAAGTGAATACCGCCTCACGGTCTTGTTTAAGGAGTTCCAATGGCGATGATCCATTGCCATTAAGGTCAGTGTTTGCTGCGGCTAGGTTTAGCTCTAATTCAGAATGCTTAGAGCGCCAACCAAAGCTAGTAAAAATCTGCTTGGCTTCTGATTCTGAGTGGTCACGCCAGCCATCCTCTTTAAACCAATTACCGGTAATAAAATAACTGTGTTTCTCATCGTTATCACCACTTTCAAATTCGCCGGCACGCCGGTTAAATGAGCCGCCGTAGGCCTGTGCTGAATGCCCTGGGTGGCTAAAACCGTTTTTTGTTTTTATGGATAAGGCGCCGCCGAGGGTATTTAAACCGAATAAGGGATTTGAGCCAGCTATTAAATTAATGTCGGCTATCGCCGATTGTGGAATAACATCCCAATTAACGGCATCGCCAAATGGCTCATTAATGCGAACTCCATTCATATAAGCTGACAAGCCTTGAGAGTTTCCTAATAGTGGTGAGGCGGTAAAACCTCGGTATTGAACATCTGCTTGTAGTGGATTATTTTGTGCTTGATTAATATGAACACTACCAAGATGGCGAGCCATATAGTCGCTTAAATCTAAGCTCTGTGATTGTTCAATAGCTTCTGAACCGGCCGTTTGCACGGGGTAAGGGAGTTTGTTTTTATCTAGCCCCACAGCGTGTAGCGGGGTGCTGGCAACAATATTAATATCGTCTAAATAGATCTCTGCTTGTTGAGGCTGAGCAATAGCGTGTTGGGAAATGGAAAGAGCAGCAAAAATGAATATTTTTCTGAGCATTATTATAAAAATTAAATTGAAAAGCTTTATTCTTTGATTAAGTTAAGCCTAAAACGCAAACTGATAGTGGGCTTTAACACTACTTTCGTTGCTGCTTAGGCTTAGCTGATTGTTAGCTCATTAACCTAATTCATCGTCAGCAATTGAGTATTTTGGGTCTTCAATCACGTTAACTTCAATCAGCTCTCGAGCCTTATGTAGCAGTTTAATACACTCGGGGCTTAAGTGCCGTAAGTGCAGTGTTTTACCCTGCTTCATGTATCGCTCTGCCAAGGCATCAATGGCTTCAATGCCCGAATGGTCAGAAACACGTGATCGTGCAAAATCAACAATCACCTCTTGAGGGTCGTTATTAGGGTCAAACTGGTCACGAAATTTATGAATGGAGGCAAAAAATAGTGGGCCGGTTGGCTTGTAAATTTTAACGCCGTCTTTTTCTTCAATATCAAAGTGCATATTTTTAGCGTGTTTCCAAGCAAAAACCAGTGTAGACATGAGAACCCCAACGAGCACGGCAATAGCTAAGTCGGTTAATACAGTAACAACGGTTACGGTAATGCCAACAAGCATGTCTGACGTTGGTATGCGGCCGAACAAACGGAAGCTAGCCCATTCAAATGTACCCAGTACCACCATAAACATCACGCCGACTAACGCGGCAACAGGAATCATTTCAATCAGTGATGAGCCAACGAGGATAAAGGTGAGTAAAAATAAAGCAGCGGTAATACCAGATGCCCTACCACGGCCACCAGAATTAATGTTGATCATGCTTTGACCAATCATCGCGCAGCCACCCATACCAC
>CAJXOJ010000083.1 GCA_913057515.1 uncultured Cycloclasticus sp.
TCATACCTACAATCGCAAAGCCGACAATAGAGCCAACAATCGAATGCGTTGTTGAAACTGGCCAGCCTTTAAATGAAGCAACCAGTAACCAAGTTCCCGCTGCCAGTAGCGCTGCGAGCATACCAAAAATCAAAATCTCGGGGGTTGCACCCAAATCGCTAACATCGACAATTCCTTTTCGAATCGTAGAGGTAACCTGCCCACCCGCTAAAATAGCCCCTGAAAATTCAAAAATGGCTGCAATAATAACAGCCTGTTTAATAGTAATCGCTTTAGAGCCAACCGATGTTGCCATCGCATTCGCCACATCATTCGCACCAATGCCCCACGCCATAAATAGGCCGAAAACAATCGCTAATACCAAATAAGTAGTTCCGTAATCCATTGTCCCTTCCCCTTATTTAGCCAACATCAATTGAAAGCGACGACCGACACGCTCAGCATCATCGGCAATATCGGCAATAGATTCTATAATCCGATACATAAACATAACATCTACCGCATATAACTCTTTTTCGACCGCAAACAAATCAGCACGCAAATCAACCTGAATCCGATCCGTAGCCGACTCCAAATTATCTAACTCGGTCAACATATCCTCAACCACATGCACCGCGTGGCCTCTAAAACCCGTTTCTACCAACTCATCTAGCTCATTGACCACTTTCAATGCTTGATGACACGTTTCGACTGTCGCTCTCACCAGCTCAATAGCGCGTTTACTTGCTTGCTCTGGAAACTTAAGCTGGCGACCAACAACAATACCGGCTATATCTCTGGCACGGTTTGCTAATAAGTCTTGCACACGCAATGCATCCAACAAGTCTTGACGTGCAATAGGCATAAATAAGCCCGTCGGCAAATGCTCACGAAGAAAGTGCTTCTTATCATCGGCGTCTTGCTCTAACTCAGCAATTTGGTGATACACTTTTTCTACCGATTCTGTATCCCCTTTGCTCATGAATTCAAACAAATCGACTAATTTAGAAACACATTCGTCAACAAGTGCCATATGTTCCTGTATTGGCGCCACTGGAGAAGTACCAAACAGGCCGGTAATATAGTTTTTAGAAGCCATATTTTTATTAATATTTAATTTAGAAAGAATGTCGGCATTTTGCATCAATCTGACCAGTATTGCCAAAACTATTGTTTCCACATCACAAAAAAAAGCCCAGACATGAATGCCTGGGCTTATAAAACTATTGCGCAAATGCCATTATGGCACTGCTGATCAAAGCATAACGCTAGAATTTAGCTTTTAGGTCAATTTGCCATATATCTGAATCTAAATCACCGTTTAATTGGCCAACTTCAGAGTCTATATAGGTTGTTCCAACACTGAAATTTTTATCAATCTTGTACGATAACTTCCAGCGATTACCTTCAGAGTCGGTACGTCCACCCGCGAAGTCAGAATCATTAAAAGCGCCGTTTACAGCGTTTAACTCTGTTTCACGATAATCATAACTGGCTTTCCAGCGACCCATTTTAGTTTCAACACCTAACAACCATGCGGTGTCTTCACCATCGTTTAAGCCATCTGCATCACCATTTACAACATACTGGCCATAAACTGTTAGAGGCAAACCGGCATTAATATTAAGTGAACCAAATATTTCTTGCAGACTATATTTTGTTGAATCATTACCGCCGCCACTTGTAAAGGCACCTGCTTTGTTTGCATCGTAATCATAAATACTTCCACCTAACATCGCTTTAGCACCTGCCACATTAAATTTAGCAGTCAATTGTCCATAGCGCATCGTTTGATCTTCGTCAAAGCTATAGCCATCAATATCATCTAAGACAAAGTGACCAACTGACCCTATAATTTCTGCACCCGCCAATTTAGCTGTGTAACGAGCTGCACCACCTTCTGGGTTCACATCACCATCCCATACAAGGCCACCAGATACCTGTTCCCATGGTTGTTTGATCTTACCACCCATCAAATCTAAGCCACTAAAAGGCGTCCAATTAATATACGCCCTATCAAAGTAAACCGTATCATTTTCAAAGCCATCACCTAATGTCTCATTCGTGGAGGTTGCGCCACCATTAGAGGCCATTCTGACACCTGCGGTTACTGTATCAGTCACTTGACCTTCTACGGCTATACGCGCGCGATAGCGCTGACGGTCTTCACGCTTTGAAGAACCATTTGTATCATTACGAAACTCTTGGCGTAATCGTAAATCACCCTTCACTTTAAGCTTACCTGCCCATGCCATTTTCTTAAGCATTTCGTCTGAAGGTTTGTTTTGCTTATTCATCATGTTTGACATAGACAGCTCTGTATACTGATCTTCTGTAATAGCACCATTAGCTTTTAAGATGTCTAATAATTCCTTATCCACCGCAAATGAAGCCGGTGCCAATACAATTGAAGCGCCCAATAATGTCGCTTTAATCGCCACAGATAATTTAGTTTGTTTCATTTTTAATCCCTTGTTTTTTAATAAATATCTTTAACTCGGGCGCATATTAAAGGGGCTAAATGACAATGGTGTGACAGCCAGATGACAATTGTTGTTTTTTGCCTTTTCACAACAAAAAGCCCGCCATAAGGCGGGCTTTTAAAACGTAGACAATCATTTAGTTTACAAGTGTTTTTCTAACTCTTTTACTTCAACGTGCCTAACATCTTTGCCTTTAACAAGGTAAATAACGTATTCACAAATATTACAAGCACGATCACCAATGCGCTCTAGAGCTCGTGATGACCATAATAGATCAATTGCTACCGGAATTTTTCTCGGATCTTCCATCATATAAGTGATTTGTTGGCGGACCAAATTTTCATAATCCTTATCCACTTTTTTATCGACTTGAATGACATTAAACGACTCATCAACATCTCGACGTGCGAACGCGTCTAATGCCTTGTTCAGCATGCCTATCACACGGGTCGACATCTGCTCGATGCTATCAAACTGTTCAGGGAAGGCGCCCCGTTTAGAAATATCAATCGCTTGCCTAGCAATACGCTTTGCCTCATCGCCCATTCTTTCTAGATCACTGGTTGTTTTGATAATAGCCATTATCAAACGCAAGTCCGTTGCCGTAGGCTGCCTCATTACGATAATACTGTTGCACATTTCATCAATGTCAACATCAAACGTGTTCACCTTCAAGTCATCCTCGATGACCTCTTCCGCCATTTCTTTATCGCCCGCCAATAGCGCCTTAACCGACTTTTCAATTTGCTGAACCACTAAACCACCCATGTTCAGCACACTGGTCGTCACCTCTTCAACGTCTTCATCGAACTTATGTGAAATATGTTCCCCTGTAGTCATATTGCCCCCTTAGCCAAATCGACCACTAATGTAGTCTTCAGTTTGCTTTTGTGATGGTTTCATAAAAATGGTTTTTGTTTCATCGTACTCAATCATTTCACCCAAATACATAAACCCTGTGTAATCTGAAATGCGCGCCGCCTGCTGCATATTATGTGTCACGATGCAGATACTATATTGCTCACGAAGAACAGAAATCATTTCCTCAATCGCTAAGGTTGAAATAGGGTCTAACGCACTGGTGGGCTCATCAAACAAAATAACCTCTGGTTTTAATGCAATCGCCCGTGCAATACATA
>CAJXOJ010000084.1 GCA_913057515.1 uncultured Cycloclasticus sp.
AAGACTTTATGGATATTCCTGATGAGGACTGGGAACGGTTTTTTAACGTTAACGTACTTAGCGGTGTCAGACTGTCACGTGCATATTTACCCTATATGCGAGAAAAAGACTGGGGCCGAATTATCTTTATTAGTAGCGAAAGTGCCATACAAATTCCGCAAGAAATGATTCATTACGGCACCACCAAAACAGCCCAACTGGCTGTTTCACGCGGCTTAGCTGAAACTTGTGCAGGTACTGGCATTACTGTTAACGCCGTGTTACCTGGCCCTACACGTTCGGAAGGTGTCGTTGAATTTGTTGATCAGGTCAGTGGTGGCCAAAATTTTGAAGCATTCGAAAAAGAATTTTTCCAATCTATGCGCCCTTCATCACTGATCAAACGTTTTGCCGATACACAAGAGGTCGCCAACATGGTCACCTATTTATGTAGCCCATTAGCCTCTGCCACTACCGGCGCTGCGATTAGAGTCGATGGCGGTGTCGTTAAAGCATGCGTTTAGTACACATAACCTTTCAACATGACACTAACGAGCTTAAAGGCTGGCCTTACATCATCTACAACAAGAACTAACAGTTTTAAAGGCACCTTTTATATTTAGCTAGTTTTTTCATTTGTTCTGATTTAGATCAATGATACTTTTTTTATACCTAACTACAATCTCTCACATAATTATTTTTAAATGGATTGGAGATAAAATGATACGTAAAAAAAGTTTAGTTAGTCTACTAGCCGCGCTGGCAGTAACTGCAACTGTTACACCTGCCCTCGCTTATGAAGCAGGCGACCTTATTGTTCGAGGTCGTGTTATTAGTGTGGACCCTCAGGATGATAGCAGCGCTATCAGTATTAACGGCGCTTCATTTGGTAGTAGCGCAACGGTTGACTCTGATATTATGCCAGAGCTTGATTTCACTTATATGCTCGACCCTCATTGGGGATTAGAATTAATTTTAGCTTACACTGAGCACGAAGTAGATACTAAGTTATTGGGGCTTGGCAATATTGCTGAAACTAAAGTATTACCTCCTACGTTAACCTTGCAATACCATTTTGCGCCCACATCAAATATCCGCCCTTATGTAGGTGCTGGCATTAACTACACGCATTTCTTTGACTCTGAAGTAAAAGGCGGCTTAGACGCACCAGGGGCAGATCTTGACATCGATGATTCTTGGGGACTTGCAGCACAAGCGGGTGTAGATATTGATCTAGACGATACATGGTTTGTTAACTTTGATGTTAAATACATTGATATTGATGCAGACGCTCATATAACCAATGGTTCTAGTATCAAGGTGGATATTGATGTTGACCCTATTGTTTGGGGTATCGGTATTGGCCGAGTATTCTAAACTTTTTAGCAGTTTAAAAGGCTACTCCTAGATGGGTAGCCTTTTTTTTGACCTAAACTTTCACTGCCTAACACAACTTAAGCAGCACCTCTAGGCGTACCCACGCTCAGCACTAAACGCACCAAAGGGACTTATAAAAGAAAGGCTGTCTGTGAAACAACTGGCAAGATGTATAACTGTAGAAAAAATATGCTCTAAAAGAGCTATGTCATTTTTACAATGTAAAAACACCTAATTTATTCTTCAAGAGTACCTTGCTCATGCACGTTCCTGAGAGCTTTGATAACCAATTAAAAGCCTATGAGTCAGCCGGCTTCTTAACAAGCAACAGTAATAAAAGGATAAAGACAGCCATAGTGCTAAAAAAAACCATCAACACTTCGGCCATCGTTACGCCAAAAGCAATTTCGGGCGTGTAGCCACAGGTAGTATGCACCTTAAAGAGAAACGGTAGCCATTCATCTAACGCTAACCATGCTGGCAAGCCTAAATCAAAACCACAGCTACCAAAAATAAAGCCTCTTTCCGTACCCAAGAGCATCCACGAACGCTCAATGGCAACGCCACATAGTGCCAATAAAGCAAACAAATTAACAAGTCGTAAGGGCATATAGGCTCTTTGCCATAAGCCAGCTCCAGCAAAAAATGCAAACACAGCTAACAACATTCTAACTTGGATGCACACCACGCAAGGCGGGTAGCCCAAAACGTATTGATAAACTAATGCAACAGACTCCAAGATCAGGCTAAGCAAAATCAACATTAGCCAAACTGGTTTCTTACTTGGCAATATTAATGTATATATTTTCATCATCGTGATATCTCAATTTTTATATTCACTACTGATCGTGCAGTTTAACGAATGATCAATAAGCTAACTCAGTAAAGTATCTAAAATAATACTCGTGAATATAACAATACATCGTTAACGTTGTTTCTTCTTAGTCTAACAAAAAACAGCCTATTTTTTCATGGGCTCTACACACCTGCCTATTTAAAATAGACAAACCTCTAATTAATATTGAGCAATACTGATGCAGGTCAGAAACTCTATCAAACAGATGACTTACAATGCAAATAGTTAAATAATTTTTCTAAAAGGATGATATTGCTATGGAATTATGGTCAGAATTATTTAGTAGCTGGGGCGGCATCGCATCATTAGCGGGCATTATTTTCATGATTGGTATGGCTGGGTTTATTCCTTGGTTTGTCTTGAGAAAAGGGCATGAATCCAAATAATCTCAAACTCACCTAACGCTAAGGCTTTAAATAACAACCTTATGCCAGTGTAAGTTGGCTCTATAAGCTCGTCTCATCATATTTCAAAGCGTTTTCTAGCAACGACTGCAGCGTGCTAATAAAGTGCTGTTAACTTTTAAAGCAACTCATCATAGTGTGCCATTACATAATCGTCGCATTGTTGTCATTAAACCGTCATAAAATCTCGATACCTTAACTAATAAGTTTAATACTGGCTTTCAAGGGTTATTCGAATGAATAGAGTGATTACGTCAGATAGTAGCAAGCGAAACTCAAAAAAAAAGACTGATGACATTGCTCGCTAATGCTACCTCATCAGGATGTCACAAGGCGAAGTCACCCATGCTAGCGACTTTCAGGCGGGTATTAAGCCAGCTACTCCGCTCCTCCCTCATGATTAATAAGCATTGGCATGAACCCACGTAATCCTTATTCAACCTTCAGCAACAATGCCCCTACGTTTTCAATAAAAATTCACCCTGTACTACTAATAACCACTCGCTTTACCACACCCCCCTAAATGATCTGGAGATAACTTTATGAGCGCCCGTCGTAAAAAGGAAAAGTTCTATGTAGTTGATAACCGCCCGGAAATACTGGCCAAAAATTTCACCCAGAAAGAGTATATTCGAGCTATTTTTGAGAATGATATGGTTTGCGTGATGGGCCCTGCCGGTACGGGTAAAACATACATAGCAGCTACGCTGGCTTCACGTATGTATTTTGATGGCGAAATTAACAAAATCGTCTTAACGCGGCCTAATGTATCGGCATCAGAGTCACTGGGCTTTTTCCCAGGCACATTGACTGAAAAAATGGCGCCTTGGGTAGCACCATTTACCGATGTTATTCGGCAGCAATTAGGCGAGGGAACCTATGACACCATGCTTAAAAACGGCAACTTAGAAATAGCCCCTTTTGAAA
>CAJXOJ010000085.1 GCA_913057515.1 uncultured Cycloclasticus sp.
GGGAAAAAGTGCAGTCGATTAATACACGAGGTGTATTTTTGGCCGCTAAATATGCCCTTAAAAGCATGATAGCAGGTGGCAAAGGCGGTTCAATTACCACAACCTCTTCAATTGGTGGGCTTATAGGCACACCCGGCGGCTTGCACTCTTACTGTGCTTCCAAAGGGGCAGTTATTTCGTTAACTCGTTCATGGGCAGTGACGTATGCGCCGCATAATATTCGGGCTAATGCGATTTGCCCAGGGCTTGTATTAACGTCAATGGTTAAGAGAATTGGGCCAGAGTTTATAGAGGCAGCCTCTGGTATGACACCTTTAGGTCGTGGCGCAGAGCCAGAAGAGATTGCTAATTTAGTGGCGTTTCTTTCGAGTGATGAATCCAAGTTTATTACCGGCGCCATTATCCCCATTGATGGTGGATATACAGCACAATGAGCCAATATCCAACATTCTCATTAGATTCATTTCGTCTAGATGGGCAAGTCGCACTTGTTACCGGTTCAGGATCGGGTTTAGGTAATGTATTTGCGCGTGCATTAGGCGCGGCAGGAGCAACGGTTGTATCTGCGGATATTGACTTAGCATCAGCGGAAAAAACGTCTGAAGAAGTTCGTTTACTGGGTGGTAAAGCTTCATCAGTAGCAGTTGATGTTAGCGATGCTGCCTCAGTTGAGGCTATGAATACAACGATTCTTGAGGAACATGGTCGCATGGATGTTTTAGTGAACAATGCGGGTATCGCCAGTCCAGCAGATCGAATACATGATATGCCGGTAGAGGATTGGGATCGTGTTAACGCGGTTAATACTCGGGGTGTCTTTCTGTGTACCAAAGCAGTGCTTCCTCAAATGATGGCGCAAAAGAAAGGCTCTATCATTAATATTTCTTCGGTAGCTGGATTGGGTGGTGTGTCGAATGATTTATCTGCAGTGGCTGCGAATTACTCTGCTTCTAAAGGAGCGGTAGCAACATTAACTAAACAGATTGCTGTGGAATATGGAAATGAGGGTGTTCGTTGTAATGCGATAGCGCCGGGCTGGCATTTAGGTACGCAGTTGGGCCGTGAAGCCTTGCCGTTAAGTGAAGCTGATATTGCTTCGATGATAGGAAAACTACATGAATTAACGCCATTAAATAGAACAGGCGACCCTGAGGAGTTAGCGGGATTATTAGTGTATTTAGCAAGCGATGCAGCTTCCTTTATGACAGGGCAAGTCATCGCGCATGATGGGGGTTGGACGGCCTGGTAAATTTGATATGCCCGATAATAAAAAAGGGGTGATGAGTTTCCCCTTTTTTATTTAGTACTCTAATAAAGTATCTTTTGTAGCTCGGTTGGGCTCTTCCTGTATTTAAGCGTTAGGTAGAGTTGAGTTTGTTAACCCTAGCTAAATTGATAGGCCGAGACGTTAACACCCATAACATTGTCTTGGAATATGTTTTTACCTTGGTTGTTTCCACCCGCCCCAGCAACGACCATTAACGGCAGTAGATGCTCTTCCCTTGGGTGTGCTTGTCGGGCGGAAGGTGCGTTGAGCCAGTTTCCAAGCAGTTTGTTTCGTTCGCCGGGCTCAGATTCACAGGTGTTCGTTAACCAATTATCAAACGTGGCAGCATGATTGCCGATATCTTGACCTTGCCTTAAGGTGTCCATGTTGTGAAAACTCATGCCACTGCCGAGAATTAGCATATCTTGTTCTCTTAAGGACTGAAGTGCAGCGCCAACTTGAACATGGTAAGCCGGGTCTAAGTTACGTTGTAAGGACACTTGAACAACGGGAATATCAGCATCAGGGAACATAACCTTTAAAGGTACAAAGGTGCCGTGGTCATAGCCGTGATCGGGGTCAAGTGCGCAGTCAATATTGGCATTATTTAAAAGTGTTTGTATCTGCGTAGCAAGCTCTGGGGAGCCTGGGGCTGGGTAAGTCAGCTCGTAAGTGTGTGGTGGGAAGCCATAGTAATCAAAATATAGCGACGGATTAGGTTGCGAGTTGATTTTAATAACGTCTTCTTCCCAATGAGCAGAAATAATAATAATCGCTTTTGGCTTTCTCGGAAGAATTTTATGTAGGTTTTGTAACCATGCTTTCATGGTATCCCAAGTATCGGCTGGTCCGCGTGTCCAGTCCATAAAAAAACAAGGGCCACCACCGTGAGGGATGTAAATAGTGGGAAAAATCGAGTTGCTCATAAGCTTCAAATAATTTTTGAATTAGGTAGGATATGATATATCATCTAATGCTTAAGTAATCTAAAAAAAGAAGGGGAGTTTTAAATGAGTGATTCAAAAACAAAGTTGTCGGGTGTGTCGGTTGCCTTACACTGGATTGTAGGGTTAACCATGATTGTTTTGGTAACGGTGGGTGTCTATATGACTGATTATAAAGTGTATGCACTTTACCCAATTCATAAATCATTTGGCATGCTTATATTTATTGTTGTTCTTATGCGTGTTATCTGGCGTTTAAAGCAGGGTTGGCCAGAAGCGGCTAGTGAATATAAAACATGGGAGCAATCATTATCTAGAGTGGTTCATTGGGTGTTGATTATTGCAACGGTTGTGATGCCAATTTCAGGCATGTTAATGTCCGGTTTAGGTGGTTATGGCTTGCATATTTTTGGCTTAGAGTTGTTAGCGGCTACGCCAAATCCTGATGAAGCAGGCAAGATGATTCCGATAAATGGTCCGCTTGCGGGTACTTCACATGAGGTGCATGAAATTGCAGGTAAGGTTATGTTTGCGGCGTTTTTATTACATCTTGCCGGTGCGTTAAAGCATCACTTTATCGATAAAGATGGCACATTGAAAAGAATGTTAGGTAAGGATATTAGTTAGTAATTCCTAGCGTTGTAAAGGAAAGAGTGAACAAAAAAGCCGCTATATTTTATAGCGGCTTTTTTTATATTTATTAGTCTAGATCAGTAGCATGATCTGTTTTACAAACAGTGATTTTATCAGTTATTAAATCATTAGATATGCTCAACTCGGATAGAGTCGTGCCTAACCCCCCCAACAAAAGGTGACCTTACTGGAAATGTATTAAATGAGATATTCTTCACTGCCTTAAAGCTGGGGATTGTCTCCTGAATCAATACCTCCTCTTCTGCCTTAGTTGCTACAAAAGCCGTTGTGATGCAGAAACCTTGGTTTTATCCGTCAGGTGCAGAATAACGTCTTATTTTTCATTGGCTTGGCACCACGAGACCAAGGTATTAACCCATGCCTTATGGTCATTCAGACAGGGTATTAAAGATAATTCACTGCCGCCGGCTTCCTTAAACACTTCGTCTGCTCGAGTGGCTATTTCTTCAAGTGTTTCTAAACAGTCTGTAACAAAAGCGGGGCAAATCACCAATACTTTTTTAACGCCAGATTGGGCCAGTTCGCGCAAGCGGTCCT
>CAJXOJ010000086.1 GCA_913057515.1 uncultured Cycloclasticus sp.
TAGCGTAGCGTCTCGTGGGCTCGGAGATGTGTATAAGAGACAGCCATTACTGCACTTAAATAAGTACGGTTTTGTGCTGATGCAGGAGTGGGTATAGAAATAACCTTTGCAGCCGAAAGCCCATGAGAAACAAAATAATGAGCCGACTTATCAGCGTAGTTTGACCACGCCATTTTCCCCCATCGGGTACTCGGCCCACCCGTAGTAATTAGGTATCTGTATTGGTTTGTCGGCTCATTAAATTTCAACAAGGCTTGTTGCAAACTTTGTTCAGCTTGCCACCCTTCAACCACCAAGTATTCAGCGTGCATAGGGTGCGTTTGTGCTAAGAAAAAACCAATGCCCCTAAAACATGTTAAAAATATTAGGCTAAGAGAAAATAATATCAAGAGAAGAAACCAAGCTTTTGGCAACCATAAGGTATACCGTTTGAAAAACATTGATTTCATCGACATTTATGATACTTGCAAATTGTTTATGGTTGATTTCCACACCAACCGCAACCTATGTTTGATATACATAGGTTGCTTATTTCAAGTTAAGTCTCTGTTTTTAATAAAGCGGATACCTGCTCACTCATTTTTGCATCCCCTTGTTTATCCGCTAATTCTTTAGCCAACTTTAAGTACTTTGCAGCCTTTACTGGCTTATTCTGTAACTGGTACAAGCGCCCTAAATGATAATTAAAAACAGCTACATTTGGTGCACTCAGCACTACCACTTCTAACGCAACTTGAGCTTCATCTAATAAACCCAACTGAACCCTAACCCAGCCATAAGTATCTAGGTAATAAGGCTCTGTTGAGTTTTTGAAGCGTTCTGAAATTTCCTGTGCCTTTTTAAGATTTTTTTCTGAACGAAATTGATCAGTTAACAAACTTGCCAAGTTATTGATGGCAGGTTCTATCATTGCATCACGTTCCAGAATTTGCTCATACAGTTCTTTTGCCTTAACAAGTTCATCTTGCTGCTCGTATAAAGAAGCTAATTGCATGGCTAAACCATTACTTTCAGGGACCATCTCTAGGCCTGTTAAATAAGTATTAATGGCTTTACTAAACTGTTCCTGCTGTAAATATACTGTGGCCGTCGCTGCATACCCGCCTAACCATTTTTTATCTACTGCAAGCCCCTTATTTAACACAGCAATCGCTTGCTTCCATGCTTTATCGTCAGTATAGATATTTGCCTGTACTACATATGCCGTAAACTGACGTGGATTATTAGCAGTAAAATTATCTAAATAGCTTAACAGCTTCTGCACCTGACCCAACTTAATTGAACAATAGGCCAAACCTTGTATGGCTCGACTCATATCTGGGCGTTCTTGCAATACTTTTTTATACTCTTCAATCGCATCAGCATAACGCTCTTGTCCCTGAGATATACTTGCGGATAAAAATAAGGCTACAGTAACGTTATCCTTAGATTTAAATAATCTATCAACTATACTTTGCGCACCCAACCAATCTTTCTTTAAAAGCCTAACCTGAGCAAGTGCTTGTAGAATTGCATCATTATTTGGTGTTTTAGTTAAGGCATTCATTAATACTGTTTCGGTTCTATCTAAATCATTTGACTTCATCAAACCCTTAGCTACTGATAAAGCTGCCACTGAATTTCCTGGGTTAACGACTAATGCCTGACGGAAACTATCTTCAGCCAATTCAACAGAACCACTGTTCATATAAGCCTGCGCCAATAATACCAAGGCTTGTTCCGATTCAGGGTTGTTACGCAATACAGTCCGTAATCGTGTAACGGCCGAATCAGTATCCCCACCTACGACCTCCAATTGTGCCTTTAGTAACAAGGCGGCTTCATGCTCAGGGTTTTTTAGAAAGATATCATTCAGTCTTTTATTTGCAGCCTCTGTATCATTTTGCTGTAAATCTAAGCTTGCTAACATCGCATTTGCCTTATTCGCACTCTCAATAATATCAGTTTGTTCGCTAATCGCTTCCAATTCAGCTCTTGCTGTATCCGTTTTCCCTTGAGAAACTAACAACCCTAACTTTTTAAAGCGAAGGTCAAACGCTGTTGCATCTTCTTTTATATAACCATCCAATAAGCTTAATGCTAGCTCTGGTTCTTTTCTTTCGACCAAGGACACTAGCAACTGCTTAGCTTCTATATTGGCAGGCTGAGCCACTACAAATTCTTCCAACACCTCTTTAGCTTTTAGGTATTTACCTTGCATATTGTATAATTTTGCCAATGATACAAACACCCATGTCTCTGAAGAGTTTTTAGCTTTTAAGCCTTGATACATTGACTCCATCGCCGAATAATCTTTTTGCTCTTCTAAAATAGAAAGCTTGATCATTTTCAAGGCCAACTGGTCTGGTTCTTTATTGATTGTGTCAGATAATAAGTTAATAGCTTCCTGAACTTTGCCCTGCTTATTTAATAAAATAGCTTTTAAAGAAATGGCTTCAATATTTGAAGGCTCAGTTTTCAAGGCATGCTCTACGTACCCCATTGCCAAGTCATAGTTCTCTTTTTTTAGCTCAACACTAGATTTTAAAATCCACGCCAAGGTGTTCTCAGGCTCACTATTTAAAACCTTATCTGCACGCTCCATTGCAAATTCTTTATTGCCGGATAACAAGTACAACTGGCCCAACTTGATAGTCGCCTCGTGATGCATTGGGTTTAACTGTTCAACCCTTAGTAAACTTGCATACATTTGTTTCCATCTCTTGGCTTTTTCATCAAGCAAAGCAAGTTGATAATGTGGCTCGGCCACCTTAGGGTCAACCTGAATAGCATTCTTAAACTCAATTCTAGCTTTTTCTGGCTTATTCTCAGCTAATAGTTCTTTGCCACTTTCAATAAATCTAGCTGCACTATCGGCTGATGAACCACAAGCTGTTAAGCCACAAAAGCTAATCAATAAAACTAACATACATTTTAAATTTGTCATCATTACCCCTAATCCACTATATAGTTATTAAGCTGAGTTTCTGACTCAGCCATAAAAGATAGAATTTTTGCTTCAGCCACCCTGATATCTTCATTCTGACCAACTGCAATGGTGTATCGAACTAAAGCACCATCGGTACGGTTTTTAAATACCGAATCAATGAATAAATACCATTTATTGATATACTCATTGGCGATTATGCGCCCATGGCCTTGAAACCAATAATAGACCAGTTGCCGTTGATTTCCTTTTTTAATCAATACGCGGTTAACTGGGTGGTTATTCACTTCTGTGCGTTCAAACTCCGCAATTTCCCAACCACCGCCAGGAATACAGACTCTTGGTGAATGAGGTGAAACGCCTTTACGTTGAGACTGATAATACGCCTGTCTCTTATACACATCTCCGAGCCCACGAGACGCTACGCTATCTCGTA
>CAJXOJ010000087.1 GCA_913057515.1 uncultured Cycloclasticus sp.
CCATGCGTTCCAGTGGCTTAGAAATTGGTGGCGGCCCACCGCCTTTAAATAATACCGACCGACAAGTATTTGCAAATCAACTCGATAAACTTTTAACTCAAGCCAAACGTTGACGTTAGTGTTTTTTTATTGTCTTACTACAGGTCTTACTGAATAGAAAACAGCCGCTTAGCCGTTATCGTGCAGATCGGTTGATGAAGCCCTATCAATTTAATAGCTGCCAGCAACCTAAACATGCTTATAAACGGGCTACACAAGAGCATGTGGCGATACCTAATTACCTTAGATGCTAAAAAGTATATAGGAAGAGATAACCATGAAAAGTAGATATACAATTTAGTAAAAGAGACTTTCATATCACAGCATGCCTTTTAGATACACATAACGTTTAATTTAAAGGTTGGCGTCCTCTTTAGCTGTGATGGCTTCATTGGTTTAGCATTCAACCTTATCCTTTCTAATCACCAAAAGTCATTCATCTCATACACGATGGGCTATTAATATAGCCCGTGCTCACTTTGACATAAATACAATAAGATCCTTTTTATTAAGTGGTTTTGAAAAGTAATACCCCTGAAAAAGGTCACAACCATTTTCACTTAAAACGTCCACTTGCTCCACTTCCTCAACACCCTCAGCGATAACCGACATGCCCAGGCCGCTCCCAAGCTTAATAATACTTTTTATTAACTGGAGGTCTTGATTGTTATTAAGGATATTCTCAACAAACACTTTATCTATTTTCAGCTCACTAATGGGCAGCCCGCTCAGTACGCCTAAGGATGAGTAGCCCGTACCAAAGTCATCTAAAGAGGTGAGGATGTTTTTTTCCTTTAATGCTAAAAGAATTTTTTTTGCCTGCCCAACATCTTCGATGAACAAACTCTCTGTCACTTCAATCATCAGCTCTATACTAGAGCAATCATGTCGTCTCTGTAGCTGGAATATAGACATCAAGAAAGCTGGGTGAAAAAGTTGCTGAACCGACACATTAATCGACAAGCGTAATTTCTTCTTATTTTTTTGAACTGAACGACAAACACTAATAAATTCGGCCAGTGCCGTTTCAAATACAAATAAACCAATCTCATGAATAAGCCCTATTGATTCGGCTATCATAATGAATTCATCAGGAGGAACTAAGCCTAAACTTGGGTTATCCCAACGCAACAACGCTTCAACCCCTATAATTTCTTTTGAATAAGCATCAACCTGTGGCTGATACACGACAAAGAGCTCTTCTCGTTCTACCGCATGAAGCAGTTCTTTTTCAATCATGGCTGTGCGTTGCATTTTTTCTTGCAAGCCTTCGGAGTAAGAAAAGAAGCCGCACCGCAATCTTTTAGCTTCATACATTGCCATATCCGCTTTACTCAATAACTCATCCAGCTTATCCCCATCTTTGGAGTGTTTTACCACTCCTATACTCGCTTGAATAGAAAACTCAAGCCCATCCAGCACAAAGGCCTTATTCAATTGAGTTAAAAAGTGTCGGCATAAGTTAAGGTTGTGTACGTTGTCACCTGAGCGTGTAAGAACAATAAACTCATCTCCTCCTTGTCTAATGCACAGGCAATCATCAAAGTTGGCTGTTACTCGAGCGGAAACCTCAAGTAATACCTGATCTCCTATAGAGTGCCCGTATAAATCATTAATCCCTTTGAAGTTATCAAGGTCAATAAAAAAAATAGCGAAGCCCTTTGGATATTTCTGTTTCCATGCATCAAAACTTTCTAACAAATAGCGTCTATTCGGTAGTTTTGTTAATTGGTCGTGCGTCGCTTGAAACTCAAGTGCTTTTTTCGACCTACCTTGACTAGAAATATTCATCCTAAAAAGAAAGTACAAAGTGAGGTTGAAAAGCAACAAGAGGGAGATATACCAAGCAAGCCTCTGGCATAATTTATTTAATACAAGCGTTTTATTAAGGCTTGTAGCTGAAAAGAAGTGGTATTTATCATTATAAGACAAAGACGTTATAACCTTTTCCCCTTGGTAATTTTTTGTCTGCAACACTACAGGTTTGCCGCTGCCCTCACCTTTGATGAAGTTATAACCAACTTGATCTATCATACCCTCCGTAAAATGCTGGATAATTTGCTCCGACACAGGCATTTTAAATAAGTAGTCGTAATCACTTTCGTCAGCATATGAAACGTAATAACGATAATACTCATCACTAATAAGGGTCACATCTGCACCAGGAACACTTGATTGGTCAGCCAGCATTTTTTTTAAGAAGCTTAATTTAACACCACTCGTCATAACGGCGACAACGCGCCCATCTGCATCTAAAATTCGTTTTCTTAATGGGATAAGCCACTGCTTCAAGGATGTCATATAATAGGTCCGGCCCATCACCATTTCATCCGAATGCCGGGCTGCCTTAAATGATTTACGCGTATCTTCTTTATCTAACAAGTTTGGTAGCTTGCCTGAGGAAAAGTTCGAGCTCGTTACAATCAGCTGACCGGAAGGAAGAGCTAGCCCTAGGCCTGCTAACTCAGGATTACTCTTCAACATAGCATCCAGTAGAGTGGATGACTTAGCTTTATTCATAATGCCTGCTTTTACTAGTTTCTTACCTAGTGCGTCTAATAATAGTTCCTGCTTATCGAGCAAATTATGAATTGAGTGCGTGACAAGGGCATTCGAATATTTAAGCTCATTTCTAGCACTCTCCTCAATGCGTTGATAGTCAACAAAGGTAGCCGCTGCAGTAAATAAAACAGACATGGAAGCAATAAAAAAATACGTTTTCCATAGCGGGTTGATTCGTAAGGAGAGCCTGTTCATTTGGACCTTGAGTTAATTGTCAGTCATACTAAATAATAACGTAGAAAATGTATTTTTAATACGTGTGTACTGCTAACTCAAACAAGGCACATTAATTAAAGATTTTTCATAATTAATCAATACCCCCATTCCAAGTACACAGCCGATCAAGGTTGTAATATTTCATATATACAGCTATATCTTGCTAAACAGAAACAACCTCACTTGCAGTGTATCTACTATAAATACTAGAGTATATGGGCAGAATCATCGTCCATACATCAATATCACCAACGCTTCGAAGCAATGGAACATGAAAAAACGGATCTTTTTTATATTAATAAGCCTTATATCGCTAACTGCTTACGCAGCTAAACCGGCTATATTTTTACTTAAAAACTACCATCAAGATATTCCTGTGACGGGTTGGCTTATGAGCGAAAAACTCGATGGTGTCCGCGGCTATTGGGATGGCAACAAGCTCATTAGTCGAGGAGGAAAAATACTCAGCCCAC
>CAJXOJ010000088.1 GCA_913057515.1 uncultured Cycloclasticus sp.
TTACGGATGAACAAGCAGAAATGCTATACCTTTTGCTTCGCCTTCCTGGCGCTGCAGCACACTCACTTGAACAAAAAAAGCTTGGCTGGCGTAAATACCCATTTTTTGGAAATGGCTTAACCCTCACCAACGACCCTGGCCCATCAAACTCTAACCAAACATCCCAAGACGAACTATGAAAGGTCCGATAACACTTAAGCAGGCTGAAGATAACTGGCAAACCGATATTGGCGCAGCATTTATAGGAGAACGTGTCGTTTATAGAGGCAAAGACTTATTTACAGAACTTAATGATATATCTTGGTTTAAACATTTCATTTTTGGAATCACAAATAAAATGTTTTCAGACAATGAAATTAAGTTGATGGAAAAAATATGGTCTCTAACGATTAGTTACCCCGACCCAAGAATCTGGAATAATAGAGTTGCGGCCATTACCGGAACATCAAGATCTACTGGCGCACTTGCAACAGCTGCCTCAACAGCTTGTTCAGAAGCAAACATCTATGGAACTAATGCAGGTTACCTCGCAATGGATTTCATAATAAGGGCGAAAAAAGCAGTCGATACCAATGAAAACCTTATTGACTTTACCTTGGAAGAACTTAAAAGAAAACGATCAATTCGCGGTTATGGTCGCCCTCTTGTTAAGGCTGATGAACGAATTGCACCAATACTTAAAGAAGCTAAAAAACTAGGCCTTGGAGATGGGCCTCATCTAAAATTAGCTTTTGAAATAGAAAAAATCTTAACAAACTCTAAATACCGACTTACTTTAAATGCTGCTGGCATTGATGCAGCCCTAATGGCCGATATTGGCTTTACTAGGCAGGATCATTATTACGCAACAATATTAGGTTTTTCGGCTGGCATCCTTCCTTGTTATATTGATTCCATTAATCAAAAAGAAGGGGCTTTTTTCCCTCTTAGTTGTCAACGAGTTAATTATACCGGGAAAGATAGCAGAGACTGGTAATTTTCAAAACATAAACTAAGCTCACTATAATTAATAAAAGTTTATCGACTCGGACATGAAAAAAACTCTTACTTGGCTGTTGTTAACAATATTTCTCATTTTTGGAAGCACTTCATATGCCTACGATGAGGGGGGTGATACCCTAGAAAACATATATGGTGATGAGGATTATATTTATATAGCCACTGGGCGAAAGCAAACAGTGTCACAAGCACCTGCTGTTGCTAGTATCATTACTTCTAAAACTATTCGTCAAATAGGCGCCCGTGATATTGATGAAGTGTTAGAAACTGTTCCTGGCTTGCATGTCTCTTATACTGCTGGTGGCTATAACCCTATATACCAAATACGAGGAATCACATCAAAATTTAACTCCCAAGCTTTACTTCTAGTCAACGGTATTCCTATTACTAATATATTTACTGGGGACCGTTCTCAGGCTTGGGGAGGGATGCCTGTTGAGAACATTTCTCGTATCGAAGTTATCAGGGGGCCAGGTTCTGCTATTTATGGGGCTGACGCGTTTGCTGGAACTATAAATATCATTACTAAAAATTCCACTGAAATAGATGGGCTAGAAATAGGCGCGTCCGCAGGGAGCTTTGATGAATACCGAGGCTGGATACAATACGGCGGTTCGAAAGCCGGTTGGGACATGGCGTTCTCTGCTCAAGTTTTAGATACACATGGCCAGCACGAAAACGTAAACTCAGATTTCCAAACAACCCTTGATAATCTTACTGGAACCTCTGCCTCTTTAGCGCCAGGTAATATTAATTTAGGACGCCGCGCATTAGACACTCGAGTTGATATCTCTAAAGCCAATTGGCAATTACGTTTAGGGTATCAAGCCAGAAGAGACGGCCAGGCAGGTGCTGGACTTTTTCAAGCACTTGACCCCGTTGGTGAAGCAGATGCTGATCGTTATAATGCGGACGTTACGTATAAAAACACAGATTTCTCTAAAAACTGGGACTTTAAAGCGCAATATAGCTTTTTTAACAGTATCACCCGATCTGATTTAGTATTACTCCCACCGGGTGCTAATACAACAGGTATTCCAGCCCATACTTTTCCAAATGGTGTTCTGGGTAAGCCGGATGTATACGAACGCCATAACCGAATTGACTTATCTAGCTTTTTTACTGGCTTAAAAAAACATGATATTCGTCTCGGTGCTGGATTCCACCATCAAGACCAATACAAAATTGAAGAAAAGAAAAACTATTTACCGTTTGGCCCAGCCTTAATCCCTCTTGGCGGACTAGTTGACGTCAGCGATACGGCCCCTTTCAACCAAGAAAAAACACGTAAAATTTATTATGGCTTTGTACAAGACGCATGGGACTTTGCTCCTGATTGGACTTTAACTGCCGGCCTACGCTACGACCATTACTCGGATTTTGGCGACACCCTTAACCCACGACTAGCCTTAGTCTGGCAAACCAGTTACCGCTTAACCAGTAAGCTTTTATACGGGCGCTCATTTCGTGCCCCTTCATTTGCTGAACAGTTCAATATTAACAACCCTATTGCTTTAGGTAATCCAGACCTAGATCCCGGGATTATTGACACCTATGAAATAGCCTTTGACTATGTTGCATCCAACAACCTAAAACTCAGCATGAATATGTTCTACTATGTAATGGATGATATCATTCGATTTGCTCCTACGACGGCTAGCAATACTGGCAAACAAACCGGGCACGGCTTAGAAATGGAAGCAAACTGGAGTGTGACAAACAAGCTCTCCATCTATGGTAATTATGCCTACCAGTCTTCTGAGGATAAAGACACTAATAGCGATGCCGCAGATGCCCCTCAACAACAACTTTATCTGAGAGCCAATTATGACATATCGCCCATGTGGTCAATCAACTCTCAACTAAACCATGTCCGTGATAGGCAACGTGCTGCAAGCGATTTACGCCCAGACATAAGCAATTACACCACCATTGATTTAACTCTACGTGCAAAAGGACTTAACCCTGACATAGAACTTGCTTTATCGGCTAGAAATTTACTCGATGAAACAGTCAAAGAGCCATCCGAAGCACCTGGAAGCATCCCCGATGACTTGCCTCTTGCTGGCAGAGCTTTTTTTGTTGAACTGAGAAAATCTTTTCATTAAATCGATAAAGCTGTCGATAATGGCAAATAAACAATAATCAGGGATGATTAAACAACATGATATATTTTAAGATATTTTATAG
>CAJXOJ010000089.1 GCA_913057515.1 uncultured Cycloclasticus sp.
ATCTCGGAAAAAGCACTAAAGCTATGATTAAAGACTCAGTGCTTATTGAGTTGGACGGGGTAGGTCATATGCCTCATTATGAAAACTATAACGTATTTATTAAAGCTTTCTATAAAGCGATTGATAAATAATAATAAAAATATCATCAAGTATAAAACGGTTGAGCAAAGCAAACGAATGAGTTGTTGAGCATGAGCTGTATAAACGTTTAGGGAAAAGCAGCTAGCTACGTGGCGAAGCCTACCGTGCATTATTTGATGGTGAGGTTCTGCAAAAAAAATCTTCAAGCAATACGCGAGGTAACTAACAAACTTTGGGTGTTAGGCAGTGATTCTTTTAAAGAAACGATAAAGGCTAAAATTAACCGACCCATGCATCCAAGGAGCAAAGGGGGGTGATAGGAAATCGAAAGCGTTTAAAAATAAAATCAATCGAGTCTGACACTATTGATTTTGAATAGACTAAACAACAATGGGTAAGGGGCGTATAGAGATGAAATATTTTGTGGCATTGTTAATGATTGGTTTGTCGAATTATTCTTACGCATTCGACAGAATCACGCTCATACCCGATGGAAAAATTTCATTTCAGAACCCGATAAATTATAATGCCCCTTTCAAAAAAGCGTATTTTTCTGAGCTTGAGGCTGGCGACAATCTGTCTCAAGCAACGGTCATGCTTCATGGTAAAGATCGCGAAAACTATCGAGTTGCTCTGCAGCTTGAAACGAGTTTATCAGTCAATGCCGAAGGCCCACATCTTGACTTAACGGAGTGGAAACACTGCACGACCAAATGGCATCGGCTTAAGATCGCTGACAACCATACAGTGTTATTGCCGAATTTTGATGAGGTGAATGTGGACTGCTTTCCAGAAGTCACGCATGATGAAATAAATGCGGCGGTATTGGCGAAAGGCGGCGAGGAGTGGGTAAGGATACTTAATGGAGAAGGTTGGCCAGAAGGTTACAGTCCCGTCGAGGTTTCGCTTAGCACGGCACGCATTAAAATAGAAAAATTAATTAATACACAATGGCAGGTCGTAACGGTAATTAATATCGCCATTGCGATGGGGTGTTAAATGAGTATGACAACACATGAAACGGTTTGTTTTGAGCCCATATTACAGAGAGATTTATATGATGAATTTTAAAATAATCGCCTTCGCTTTCATCGTCGTACTACTTCAAGGGTGTGCAAGCGCTCGAACGAGTTACGAATCCTTAATTGAAAGGAGAGGCGATGACTCGGCTATTTATTTAGCCGTCGGCGAAACCAAAGAAGTTTTAAGCATTAGCAATGGTTTTCCTGGCTGGTGGGGAGTCTACCCTGCAATCGTCTCATTCTCGCCTGAAACTGCCAGTGTGAACTGCGAAGCAAGTAAGTGGAGTGAAGTGTGTTATTTGACGGCGAATGAAGTTGGTGAAACCTGGTTGACCTATGGCAATCAATACACTATTGATATTAGTGCGCCTGAATCTCAAGCGAATAAAACAAAGGTTATTATCAGTCCAAAGTAACGGTTTGATATAAGGGCAATGTCGTATCGCTTGTATGGCGATACACCAAATGTGAGATAGGGTATAGAAAGCATGAAGAGTATTCGCGGTATTGTCAGTCTTCTTTTATTAAGCAGCGCTAGCTATACGCAAGCAGCATTGCCACCTTCCGCCGTCAATTTGAGAGACTTGGATACGATGGTGCTTTTTATCAAGTCACACAAACGCGTGGCTCTGTCGTTAAAACAGATTGACCTTATATCGCTGACTATTTTTTTTGATCGTGACTGCGAAGCACATTTTGAACGGCAAACACCCAGCTTTTTGACACGAGCTATGCCGGGGCCACAGCCTAATATAAAATTCAAAAGCAGTAACTGTCCCATCGTTGAACGTGAATGATTGGTTTCTGCCTTGAATAATTGGGGTTAGAGTAAAATAAAATCTTCAAGGTATTGAAAAATATAGAAATTTAAAAATAAATCGAGCCTGACCCTATTGATTCCCGACCCTAGAGAGTCCGAGCGTTATGTGTTTTAGAGCTAACTGTAATCCACTGAACACTTGCATTTATAAAGCTAACTGACAGTAAGATGAAAAAATTATTTAGTCTTATTTTTATAATATTACTAGTAACATTAGTTACTTTTAAAACTGCCAATGCTTGGTTTAATCACAATGATGAGGTGGCTGAGAATAAGGAAATTATTGTTCTTCTTCACGGTCTAGGTCGAAGCAATACGTCAATGTGGTTGCTAGCTTCTCGACTTGAAGATGCCGGGTATTATGTTCAGCGTGTGGGGTACAGTTCTTTACATCAAAAGCCTGATGAAATCTTGCAAGATATCAGTTTACAAATTAACCAATGTTGCCAAAATCATACTCAAAACGTTAATTTCGTAGGGCATTCACTCGGAGGATTGATGGTTAGAGCTTACCTACAAAATAATAAGGTAGATAAACTGGGAAGAGTCGTTTTATTGGGCACCCCAAATAAAGGCAGCAAAGCGGCTGACCACTTCAGTAACAGTTGGTTAATGGATATTCTCGGCCCAACAGCTAAAGCCTTAGGTACCGATGATAAGAGTTTTCCAAAATCACTAAAGCCTCCATACTATCCCGTGGGTATTATTGCGGGAGAGCTCAAGAGTAAATTGAATGACACGGTTATACCAGGAAAAGATGATGGACTTGTTTCGGTAGAAGCCACCAAGATTGATGGTATGACAGATTTTATCATTATAGAAACTGGTCATTCGATGATGCGTTATGACAGTGAAGTGGCAGATCAAACCATTGAATTTATAAAAAATGGTGTGTTTAAAGAGAAATAAAACACTTAGTCAGTCGTTCAAGCGTGGCCAGAGGCTTCCTAAAATTTAATAATTTTTGGAATTATACTGCCTTATTTTGGACTACTTTAAATTGGTCTTCTGAGTAAGAAACACTGCGCACAACAGCCTTTTTAGCCTGTTGTGCGTAGTGTGGTTAATGTTATCTATGAGGTTTTTTAGGCTTCAT
>CAJXOJ010000090.1 GCA_913057515.1 uncultured Cycloclasticus sp.
ATAAGTTAACCTCACGCATTAAGGTGATGTCACGGATGAATATTTCAGAACGCCGTATTCCACAGGACGGTCGTATTAAAATGGCTTTATCGAAAAAAAGGGCCATCGACTTCCGTGTTAATACTTGCCCTACTCTATATGGTGAAAAAATCGTGCTGCGTATTTTAGACCCAACCAGCGCACAAGTTGGTATTGAGCAGCTTGGGTTTGACGAAACTCAAAAGGAAGCTTTTCTAACCGCTATCAAAAAGCCATACGGCATGATTTTGGTGACAGGACCTACCGGTAGTGGTAAGACCGTTAGCCTTTATACCGCGCTTAACTTATTAAACGACCCAAACATCAACATTTCAACAGCTGAAGACCCGGTTGAAATTACTGTATCGGGTATTAACCAAGTCAACGTAAACCCAAAAACTGGTTTAACCTTTGCTGAAGCGCTTCGAGCTTTTTTACGCCAAGATCCAGATATAATCATGGTCGGTGAGATTCGAGACCTTGAAACCGCTGAAATTTCTGTTAAAGCCGCACAAACCGGTCACCTTGTTCTATCTACATTACACACAAACGATGCCCCACAAACATTAAACCGTTTAAACCAAATGGGCGTTCCACCCTACAATATTGCGGCATCTGTGTTATTAATTATGGCGCAACGTTTAGCAAGAAAACTATGCGATAAATGTAAAAAAGAAGAAACATTACCAACAGAGTTATTAATCAAAGAAGGCTTTAGCCCTGAAGAAGCTGAAGGATTAACAACTTACAAGGCTGTAGGCTGTGATCATTGCACTAACGGCTATAAGGGCCGTATTGGAATTTTCCAGGTGATGCCTGTTTCTGAAGCCATGGAAAACCTTATCATTAAAGGTGGTTTAACAACTGAACTTGAAGAACAAGCTGCACAAGAGGGCGTTTTAACACTCAGGGAGTCTGGCTTTAAAAAGGTCATCGCTGGTATTACCAGCATAGAAGAAATAAACCGAATCACTAAAGATTAAACATTATGGTATCTAGTGCATCAAAAATTACCTATATTTGGGAAGGAACCGACAATAAAGGCAACCGCAGCAAAGGGGAAATAAATGCCCGAAGTGATGCCCTTGTTAAAGCAGAACTGAGGCGTCAAGGGATTCGCCCTATTAAGGTTAAGAAAAAGCCTCAAGCACTTTTTGGTAGCATGGGTCAAAAACCAATTGTTCCTAAAGATATCGCGGTTTTCAGCCGTCAATTAGCAACCATGATGGCGTCCGGCATTCCATTAGTACAATCTTTTGATATTATTGGCAAAGGACACGAAAAGCCTGCCATGCAAGATATGCTTGCCAACATTAAATCAGACATTGAGGGTGGGTCAACACTCGCTGAAAGTTTAGGAAAATACCCGTTTCAATTCGATGAGCTATTTTGTAATTTAGTAGAAGCTGGCGAACATGCCGGTATTCTCGAAGATTTACTTGTCAAAATTGCTGAATATAAAGAAAAAACAGAAAGCTTAAAAGCTAAAATCAAAAAAGCCCTTACCTATCCTATTTCAGTATTAGTAGTGGCCGTTGTTGTTACCGCAATCTTATTGATTTTTGTTGTGCCTCAGTTTGAAAGCTTATTTAGCGGCTTTGGTGCAGATTTACCTGCGTTTACACAAATGGTCGTCGAACTGTCTCGTTTTATGCAAGAGTGGTGGTGGGCTGTCTTTGGCATAATAGGCGGTGTTGTATTTGTTCTAATGCAAGTTAAAAAACGTTCACGTAAATTTAACCACCTGCTCGATAGAATGATACTGAAAATGCCAATTATTGGCGACATCATGAACAAAGCAGCCATTGCTCGTTATGCTAGAACGTTGTCCACCATGTCTGCTGCTGGCGTACCCTTAGTAGAAGCACTAGAGTCTGTTTCAGGGGCAACCGGAAACATTGTTTACTCTGAAGCCGTTTTACAAATGAGAGAACAAGTGGCGACCGGCATCCAATTACAACAAGCCATGAAAAATGTAGGTCTTTTCCCTCATATGGTTGTACAAATGGTCGCTATTGGCGAAGAAGCAGGCTCGGTCGAAAGCATGCTTGGTAAAGTGGCTGATTTTTATGAAGAAGAGGTCGACAACGCTGTGGATTCCTTATCTAGCCTTATTGAACCCTTAATTATGGCTATTCTCGGTATCTTAGTGGGTGGTTTAATTGTTGCCATGTACCTGCCTATCTTTATGTTAGGGTCTGTTTTTTAATAATAAACCCAACGGCTTAACCGTCTTACATGAGCATTATCCAAGCGCTTGAACAAAGCCCCTTTTTATTCTATTTAACCGTTTGCTTACTAGGACTTCTGGTTGGTAGCTTTCTTAATGTTGTCGCCTATCGGCTACCCATCATGTTACAAAATGCTTGGCGCCAAGAATGCCTCGCCTTTCTTGAGCAAGAAGATACAAATAATCCTTCACCAGCGGCCTTTAATTTATCGCAACCGCGTTCACGCTGCCCTTCTTGCCAACACCCTATTAGCGCACTCGAAAACATTCCCGTTTTGAGCTACTTATTTCTACAAGGGCGATGTAAAAACTGCCAACAAGCTATCTCAATGAGATACCCCGCCGTCGAGTTAATCACTGCTCTTTTGTCGCTTCTCATTGCCGTACAGTTTGGCGTGTCGTTACAAATGTGCGTCGCTTTATTATTTACCTGGGCATTAATTTCCCTAACATTGATAGACCTTGACACTCAACTATTGCCCGACTCTATCACCCTTCCACTTTTATGGTTTGCCTTATCCATCAGCCTATTTGAAATTTTCA
>CAJXOJ010000091.1 GCA_913057515.1 uncultured Cycloclasticus sp.
GACTGTAGTTAATCAGATACAAGTCAATGATGATGACAAGCAAATGGCTAAAAAATCGCTAGAGAATATGCTGTCGCTCTTTTAAAGCCCTTCAGTTTTTAATTTTTTCATTGGAATCAAGCTAACTGATCCCTAGGTTCTTCAAATGGATGGTGAGCAAATAAGTTGAAAGTAGGTTGGGGCAGAGCTTGCGATGCCCAGCAGTATGGAAGAGTTGGCTTTGAATAGGGCTAGTTCGTAGTTGATAAAGATAAGGCTAGCTGACTCCATGATTTTATTGTTTTATCAAGGTTTTTAAATCAGCAATGTTTTTCTCAAGTCGCTCTATTTCCGTATGCCTTGGGTTCTTTGACTGTTTGTTAGCGCTTTTTAGTTGTTGTAATGCAAACTCAGCTTGATTAATTTGACCATGCTTTAGAAGAATAGCTACCATTTCAAACAAAGGGTGTAGGAAGTCCTTTCTTAATTCATGTGCTCTTTGGAAGTCATTTAATGCCGGTAGGCTAAGACCTGTTGCACGATTAGCTATCCCGCGAAAATAATAATAAGTTGAATTTTTTGGTTCGTTATTTATAAAGGTGTTCAACCATTCTAGGTAATTATCTTTTAGTGGATGGCAGGGCTGCTTGTCTAAGCAAGAGGCAATTTGTTGAAGAGCTAATATAGTCGATGGGGTGGCAAGATTTCTTTTAATTCGATTGAGTGTTTCTTGCTGTAATTCATCTGGGATTTCTCTACCATGAATAGCTAAGATGTTTTGGTAGTGCAGCGCGTAAGCGGTTTCGTTAGGCTCCAGTTCCATGGCTCTTTTTATTGCTTGCGTAGCAACATCAATATCCCCCGCTTGATTTGCAGCATTGCTCAGTAATGCTTGTATAGCCGGTGAGTTTGGATGGTGAGAAGCTTCATAGTAAGCAAGTGATTGGTAGTTTCCCCATTGCTTGGCACGTAGCCATGTTGTGCTGCCTAAAATAAGAGCAACAGAAAGAACTCCCAGAATTACTTTCTTGCTAACCGGCTTGTCCAATGGAATAAGAGAAAATGCCGCGATGATAATGCCTATTGATGGCAAGTTATTACGATGCTCGTGAGCAATTTCAAGTGGAAAAAATGTGGATTCCAATAAGTGCCCAACGAAAAACCAACCAATGCCTAAGGCAAATAATGGATTCTTTTTATGATAATGAAAAGCAGTAACCAATAAGCCAAGGATAAAAATGATAGATGTGATGGTTGTCCACGGAGTAAATAACGAGGTTGACAATGCAATGTCATCATGAAATAAACCAAATGCATCAATGCGAGGAATCAGTATTAATGATATGTAAAAACACAATACTCGTGACTCGGTTAGTACGCGCTCGAGCATAGTAAACGGCCTATTGTTAAAGCCGCCTGCGGCATAGTCTACTGCCCATAATAAAGCGACAATAGAAAAGGTAATAATAACGGCTAAGCTGATTATTTTTTGCTGTTTAAATAGCTTGTTGATTAGGTTCCATGGTTTTTCGGTTGGGTAAAGTAGTGCTTCAATCAGTAAAATAATTAAGGGAATAAGAGCGGCATTCTCTTTACTGAATAAGGCAAGAGCCAAGCTGATAAGGCTAGCACAAAATAAGCCACTTACTTGCCAAGGGTGAGCTCCGTTTAACCAGCGGTTACGGGCATATAGATAAAAAATAACGCAGCCTAGACTGAACAGTGTGCTGAGCGATGTCATTCGTTGAACAATGTACAGCACAGAGGTTAAGTTGATGGGGTGTAATGCCCACATAAGGCTAACACCACTGGCGAACCAAAAAATGGCCTTAGGGTAGTAGAAGTCTATGGTGTTGATGGTTGTCCGCTTAACTAGTTGCAGGCATAAAATAAATACCAATATGGTATTTATGTAATGAATAGCAATGTTAGTTATCTTAAACGCAGATACGGAATAACCACCTGCAAAGTGGTAATTGAGAGCAAAGCTTAGCATGGCGATGGGGCGCTGAAGCGGGCCAGCATGTCCAGCAGTGGCGCTTGAATATAAACTGGAAAAGTTTAGGTTCTTGATTTGTAAAAAAGAGTTGCCCGTTATATTACTTAAATCGTCAAAGATGAAGGGGCCGTATACCCCCGGGTAATATATTATCGCGCATATTAGGCTAAGTAATGCGGTTATTAACCCTGCATTTTGGATTTTGGGTGTCATTTGCACATAAAAAAGAGACGGCCTGTATGGGCCGCCTCTTTTAATAAATAATGTTTTTTATGTTTTTGGTAGATATTTAGGAGCAACGCCGCCTAACCCTGCAGTAGGGCAAGTGTTATCAATGTCCCATGTGATATTTTGTCCAACTGTGCGATTTGGTATGTATCTAAAGCAACCGTTACGCGCGCCACCAGTGTTCGTACCGTCTGCGTCTCCGCCTAATTTGGTAGATTCTGATCTCATGAGAACTTCAATAAATGGCCCGTCGACAACATTAACGGCTGATACGTATTGAGCACTTGGGCTGATGAAATCTATATCAAGTGATGTGATGCTGACACCAGGTGTTATGTCCATTGTACCATTTTCACTCCAATAAACCTCAATCGCTGTCTTTGCAGCACCAGATAGTGATGCACCCTCAGATACACGAGATTTAATCGTGTAATCCGTATAAGCAGGGATAGCCAAGGCAGCTAAAATACCGATAATGGCAACCACGATCATGAGCTCGATCAGGGTGAAGCCCT
>CAJXOJ010000092.1 GCA_913057515.1 uncultured Cycloclasticus sp.
AACAAAAACGCATGGGCGACCTATCCGGTGGTGAACGTAACCGTGTGCATTTAGCTAAAGTACTGAAAGAAGGCGGTAATGTATTACTGCTGGATGAACCGACTAATGATTTAGACATTGAAACCCTTCGCGCACTAGAAGAAGCCCTACTCAGCTTCCCCGGTTGCGCCGTGGTCATCTCGCATGATCGCTGGTTCTTAGACCGCATAGCCACCCACATGCTTGCCTTTGAAGGCGATAGTAATGTAGTCTGGTTTGAAGGTAATTATGAAGAATATGAAGCCGATTTAAAACGCCGACTGGGTGTAGAAGCAGATCAACCTAAAAGGCTTAAATATAAGAAATTAGCGGGGTAGAAAATTCATTCATGGGGCCATCGAATATCAATTTGATTGCCCCTATGATTTCGCACCATAAACACCATTAAAAAAGGACTATTAATGCTCAACTCATCCAAAAGCCGTCAAATAATCTATGCTTTATTTGCTTTAGCGGGCGTCACGTTAACATCGTATTTTAATATTCAATATATGCTTGAACAGGGTGGGTTTTCACTTAGTCATTTTATTTATCAGGCCTATATTAACAACGCCTCAAGCTCTTTAACCAATGATGTGCTGGTTATCTGGGGCGCTTTTATTGTTTGGTCATTTGTTGAAGCTCGCCGCCTCTCAATGGCTCGATGGTGGGTATATATTCTACTAACGGCTACCGTTGCGGTGGCTTTTGCAGTGCCCGTTTTTCTATTAATGCGCGAGCGACGCTTAGCAGAGATAAATATCGATTGATAATTAATGAAGAGTACGAGGCTGTTTAAAACGCAGACTAGACGCAGAAACAGGTCAACCTCGTCGGCTTAAATATTAAAAGTTGGCGGGGGCTGGGTAGGTGAAGAATAAAAGGGTAGCGTTCCGTTTAACTAGCTCCAGGTTATTGAGGATAGATTTATAGCGCCCTTTTTAATCCAACCTAACTCGATTTATTTATTTTGCAAACCTTGCTTGATTTGCTTCAAGCTCTTCTTCCACTCTTAAAATATTAGCCCTTTGATTTTCAAGGTAATCACTGACCTTTTTCGATGTTTTGATGATCACTGAAATGAATGTAAAAAATAAAATAACAGGGGTCAATGAATTGCGCAGAAGCCAGGTCTTATGATCATAAATATCACTAGCAACAACAAAAAAATCAGATACGATTTCCTTGTACTCTGAAGGCATTTCTTCGTTTTTAATTTTCTCCAAAATACTATCTAAATGTTTACGAAGCCTTTGATCTGTAACTATTTTACTTTGCAGCTTTAAGAACCTTGTTATTTTGAATTCTTTAGTCGACATTAAAGAATTATTTATCAGTCTTTGTAAGGTTATATACTCTTCTGAAGTATCAGACACTACATCCTTCATTGCCAGTATAGCCAACCTATCTCTTAACTCATAAAGCGTAAAACGTTTTTTATTCAATATTGCCGGGCGCAAGAACTTTGAGTTTACTAATACTGCAGCCCAAACACTTAATAATGAAATAAATAAATTCATTAAAATTATATTATTAACAGTCATCAGCTGTTTCTCCTGAATTGATTCCACTAGTGTTGTGAGAACGTAGTTCGTGCATCTCTCCAGAGGTTATACCGTGTATAAGCTCTTTACGAGTTTGAATTAGCGACTCAATGTGAGTGCCATATGTTTTTTTCTGGTGATAGTTAGCTAAAAGGCTAATGACTAAAGCCCCGCCTAAAGGTATGGTGTAAAATAATTCATGCGAAAATATTTGGCTGAGGTACTTATCAAGAGCCTCATCAGATAGTTTTTGTGTAATATAGAATACTTGTACGCAAAAGTACAACAATATAACACCAACAATGTTGCCACTATTAACTAAATTATATACAGAGTCAATTAGCTTAATTAGCACATCGTTAAAGTTAGCCCCTCTTTTGACTATTTTCTTTTTCTGCTTGCCCCTAACCACAATCCCATTCCTACTACAGCGTTATCCATAAATTAATAAAAGGTCAATTATTATACTATAAATGTATATTATCATTCTTTTTACTAAATATAACGCACAATTCAAAAGTGGGTCGCTACCATTTACCATTTTGTATAATTAAAGGGGACGCTATGAGGTTCCCCCTTTAAATTGAGGTCGCTCACTTTTAACAAGAAATCCTGATCGGCTGCTTTATCTTGACAAACAGAAGCTTTTCAAAAGACAAAAAATAAGAGAATAATAGGGTCAGGTCTTGCAATCATGCATTTCTGTTTTTCAAATTACTCGACGAAATCAAAGGGGTGGCCAGCTTGGTTTTCTTCAAAAATAAGCTTCCTTTTACTCTCACCGTAGCTTTAACGTTTTGGTTTTAAAAGACTTGAATTTGCGTACGTTTAGGCGTACGCTTCGCTTGGAGGTAAAACATTATGACCATATTAAATGTTACTGAAGCTAGATCTAAACTGTACAGTCTTATAG
>CAJXOJ010000093.1 GCA_913057515.1 uncultured Cycloclasticus sp.
CGGTAACGTATAACCCATTCACTAAAATTTGTTTCTAAACGATGCATGATTAGTCCCTTACCTTTAAACCTATAATAATTAAATTGAGCACACTGCTCAGGCGCTCTTCTAGTTGCTCAAGTGTTTGATGATGCATAAAGGTCGGTGTACTAAACATTACCCAAGAAGCCATAATAGCCATACCGGTTTCTTCTATGTTCTCTATTGCCCAACACTGTTGAGCCTGACCTTTTTCCAAAATAACCTTAAGGATCGATAATTCACCGTCCATTTTTTTATCCACCACTTCTGAACTCGTCTCACATAGGGCCATAATCATGTCATTGATAGCGGGGTAGCTGTTCAACTGCTCAAAGTTATAGTGCAAAAGCCCCTTTGCATAAACAATCAAGGCATCGATGGCATTGTTTAATGGCCGCTCAAGTAACAATCGAAGGCCAGCCTCTTTTTCTGCAAAGCAATGCAAGGCAAACGCCTCAGCAATACTGACCTTACTGGGAAAATAACGATATAGGTTTGAAGTTGACATACCTAGATCTTGCGCAATTTCAGACATCGTTGTTTTTTTATATCCAAACGCTCTAAAACGCTTATCAGCGGCACTTAGGATGTCCTTTTTTATCTGTTCTTCAGATAAATTCGTATCAAATCGATTCATTCGCGCACTATAGCAAATAAACTGTGAATATTTACTACAATGTTCATAGTTTATTTTACTTTTATTCAAAAATAGGCGCTGTGCTTATTAAACCCCAACTCAACAACCCTTCGTTATGAAACGATGCAATAACTGTTTAGTAAATATAGAGTAAAGAATAAATAAGCTTATGAATGCCCTTTGCGCAAATCAATGCTACATCAAGTTTAAACCCACCCTGCTTTTATATTTGCCTCATGAGCGAGCTTTCGTTCTGCTTCGCTAGCCATCGTTTGATCCCAAATAGCTAATTGCGGCCTAACAATCTTTTTCTCCCATAGAGGGGGAATAAATGCGCAAACAAAACACAACGCAATACTAGGTAGTTGCGGTGCATCTGGATATGGATTTAGATCGGTATAAAAACGCGTCGGCTTTAAATGGTGCTCAGAGTGGTTTGAAATCTCAAATGAAAGCGCTCGACTAAGCGGCTTTAATTGATTCCATGAATGCCTTGTTTCAATTGGCTCACCAATCAGCCGAATCAAACCGTAATGCTGAGTATAATTAAAGCCCCCTAGCACTAAATATAAAACAACCATTGTTAAAACATACACCGGCAACGCCTCAATTCCAGCAATTGAAAACCAGATTGATAGCCAAATAGCGCTTATAATTATCGATTGCAAGAACCGGCCACCTAATGACCATAGTGGCTTTTTGTTTTTTTGCAGGCGACTTTTCTCAATAGCGATCGATTCCATTAACTGACCCCAAAGCGACCGAAAAGCAAACGTGTAAACCCATTCACCTCTACGCGGTGTATCACTATCCTTAGATGTCGCCACATTCAAGTGATGGCCTTTTACATGCCCCAAATCGTTCATCGGTAATAAAAATATCGTTAAATAAAGTGTGCAATAAAACCGGTCAAACCAACCGTAGCGATGCATCAACTCATGAGACGGAGGCAAGCCCCCTAACGCACTTAAGAAAGAGATAGAGAAGATAGCCCCGCTTATTTCAAGCAGGCTGCCAGAGCCCATACTTAGCATCTCAGCAAACATCAGCCATAAAGCAACTATCAGTGGTAGCTGAAAATAAAGTACCGCGTGTTGAAAGCCGCCTGATTCAACTTCGGCTAAGGCTTCATTTCTAGGCAGGGCAACATCGAGTATAACCAATAAAATAAACCCGGCGGTTCCTAGCCAAGTCCATAGCCCACCTAAATAAAACCCAAGCACACCCAGCATTAACATCGCGGACCCTGCAAGGTACCTTAACGTAATCATTTTTTTATCAGTATTTGTCATAACCCATCCTCTAGCAGGAACTTATTTATTTTTATAAAAACAACCTGACTATATTGCCTTATTCTAATATTTATTCAAAATTACTTTCTGTTTTCACCAAAATCTACTGATAAGCACCTACTCCAAATAAGATGAGCGCCTAACCCGTTCAATACGTTTATATCATTAACATCCGTATCTGCATTGCTTTGCACCTAAAGCCACTTCGCTTTATCGAAATGACTTCCTACACAGAACTACGTGCGCACACTGTCCTCGCCGTCTTCTACCAACAGTTCCTCTTCTAAAGAACCGTTCTCAAGCTGCTTCTCAGGCGCATCCTCTCTCTTTTCAGAGGGGGAATCACTCTCCTCCTCACTAACAGCATGATCTGGCAGGCTCTCGGGTTCAGGCTCGGGTTCAGGCTCGGGTTCAGGCTCGGGTTCAGGCTCGGGTTCAGGCTCGGGT
>CAJXOJ010000094.1 GCA_913057515.1 uncultured Cycloclasticus sp.
TGAATTGCAGTTTGAAGGTTAATTGTAAGGGGTAATTTATTAATCAAGCTGGCCGACCCCTTGATTCTCCTTCCGTGCTATGGGGGTTTTTGATCATAGCGTTTTTGAGCCTATAGGTGTTGATGGACACTTTACAGCTGAAAGAGAGCGGATGTGGGCGTTACACGAAAAGCATGTAACTTCAGGCATGGCTCCCGGAGCGGTATATATGAGTAATCCAATAATGACTTCGGGACACCCAACGTATTTAACTAGGCTGTGTGACTATTACGCTCAGATTATTAGAAATAATGACCCCATGCTTGATGAAAGACATTTTATAAACGACCTTTATGGTCAAGGTGGGTTGTCACATCCAGATAAGTACAATTTTGAATGGCGGATGGACAGTCTTGATTTAGGGTTGCTTGATAAGAAAAATGATGTTTTCTTCAGTATACATAAAGGGCATATGTAGCATAGTTAGAAACTTTGTATAACAATCGTGGGCATGCGGGCAAATTTTTTGCTGCGCTACAAATTTGCTGAAAAGCGCTAAGTTTAGTTCTTTAAAATATGACACCAGAGCAACTACATATTTACACGGAAGAAACATATATTCATGCGCAATTAGCGTTGTCGAATTATCAAACGTTTAGGAATATTGTTGATAACCCAGATACCCGGCAACATAAGGAGGCATGGATGTATCTTCAAAGTTTTTTGTCACATTTTGGAATGGTTTCTAAATTGTTATTTGCTCCAACAGGTAACAGGCGCGCAAAAGACCGCGCAACCGAACTTAGTGCACATTTAGAAACAAGTAATGTTAGTGCTCTAAACAATAGGGATGCCAGAAATGCTGTAGAGCACCTTGATGAAAGAATGGATAATTGGCTGGATGCCGACCACAAAGGGATACTAGAAAATATATTCGAAGCGGAAAAAGACTTTGCTTATCTATCTCCTGATAGGTGGATTGTTCGTAGAGTCTTTATTTTGGCTGAGTCCTTGTTTGTTACTGAAGAGCGAGAAGGGCCTAAGAAAATGGAAATTTTGCCTTTAATTGAGGAGTTGAATAGGCTGAATGATCTATGTTATCTAAAACTGAATAGTGAAAACCCATATTATATAATTTAATCAAACCTCGGTTAACAATGGAAATACAGACATGAAAAATAAATCAGGGTGGGTATTCGGCACATTAATGATATTGATAGTGCTTACTATATTTTTCTTCATGGGCTTATCAGTTGGCCTAGGTTCACAAGGAGACCTTGTCTTATCTAGTGATACTCTTTCAGCATGGGTGTCAGCGCTGGCAACGGTATGTATAGCAATATTGACTATTTTCCTAGCAAAAGAAACGTGGGCGTTACGGCAGGTTCAACTGTCTCAAATAGAGCAAATTAGAAAGGATTCCATTAAGCCAAATGTTGACATATACCTAAAGTCATCACATGCGGGGTTTAACTTTATGGACGTTTATATTATTAATAATGGATTTGGGGTGGCTCAGAATATTAAATTCAACTTTGCCAATAAAAATTCACAAGCGGAAGATGTGTTCCAAGAGTTGAATAAGAAATATGAAAAGCTTTCTATGTTGGCAAATGGCATATCTTCTCTAGGCGCAGGAGATAAGCGGTCAAGCTTCATATTTAGCTTTATTGAACTACATGCCTCATTTGGTGATAGGGCGCTCGAATATCAATCAGAAGTTGATATACGGTACCAAGATAATGAAGGTAAAGACTATGTGTCGCGCGCATATTTTAACTTTTCTGAATACAAAGGTATTACTGAGTTAGGCGATGGTGACCCGCTTCGTAAAATATCTAGAATTCTCGAAAAAATACAAAAAGACATTGGGCATTTTTCGAGTGGTTTTAAAAAACTAAAGGCGGATATTTATACAAGTGATGATCGAGAAAGAGAAAGGGAGGAATGGGAAGAGGATAGAAAACAAAATGAAAATAGCTAACAAATAGCTTGTTCGGCTTCTCAACCACGTGAGCAAGAAAAAGCATAACCAGTTGAGGCTGATGCCCAATAAATAAAAAACTATATTTGACATGCCATGATGCCGGTTCAGCACATAGAAATACACATGAGCATTTAGTTATTATTACTTAGGCTGAAATCACGGGGGTGGGTGGTAGTGACTAATCATTATCTTAGACAGAGCTAATTTAAAAGTAGCCCCTGAGTAGCCCCCAATAAAAAAGCCCTAGCGTTTTCACGCTAAGGCTTTGATATATGGCTCCTCCGACTGGACTCGAACCAGTGACCCAATGA
>CAJXOJ010000095.1 GCA_913057515.1 uncultured Cycloclasticus sp.
CTAGCGGATCATAAATATGTACTAATTGAAGTTCGCAGTGTTTAGCTAATTTAGATAACTGTTTTTCAACATGATTATTTAAGCCACGAAAATCACTAACAATATATACCAAGCTACCAGGTCTGGCATGTTGCATTAAGCGGTTAAGAATTTGCTCTAACGAGAAAGACTCTGTTATCGATAACGTAGGTTTAACCAACGCATTTAAAAAATGTAAAACAGCTGAGCGGCCATTGGCTGGTTTTAACTCTTGGCAACCGTGCTGATTAAAAACCTGCCCCCCTACTCTATCGCCATTTAACTGAGCAGACCACGCCAATAATGCCGCTACCTTTGAGGCCTGTACCGACTTAAACACACCGCGTGTTGCAAAATTCATAGTGGGTCGTAAATCAACAGAAATAAAAATGGGTCGTTCACGTTCTTCACGAAATATTTTGCTGTGTGTTTTATTCGTACGAGCAGTCACCCGCCAGTCAATACTACGGATATCATCCCCTGCTTGATACAAACGAACTTCATCAAACTCCATTCCACGGCCTTTAAAACGTGACACATACCCGCCATTTTGGGCCGACTGTATGCGATGCCGACGAGTTTTTAACAGCCCCGCCTTTTTCGCTAAATCGACCATGGGTTTTAACTGAACAGAAACCCGTTCGTTTTGTATAACAGCCTGCTTCATTTAAGGCACAGCAACTCTATTAATTAATTCTTTAATAAACCTATCGGCTGTAATGCCCTCTGCTTCGGCTTCATAAGACATAATTAAGCGATGCCGCAATACATCGTAGGCAATATTTTGAATATCTTCTGGGGTAACAAAATCACGTTGATTCAACCACGCTTTGGCTCTAGAACAACGGTCAAGCGCAATGCTCGCTCTTGGACTAGCCCCGTATTGAACCCAAGCAGCTAGATCATCACCATAAGCAGCCGGTTCACGTGTTGCTAATATCAATTGCAACAGATAATCTTCCAGTTCGTCACTCATATACACGTCTAATATTTCCTGACGTGCTGCAAATAACTGTTGCTGTGTTATCGGCTCGCTTGTTGCTTTTTTAGTATCACCGCCTTTTTCCTCGCAACGGGCTAAATGTAAAATCTCTTTTTCATGTGTTGCCTTAGGGTAATCTATTTTCACATGCAGTAAAAACCGGTCTAGTTGTGCCTCAGGCAAAGGATAAGTGCCTTCTTGTTCCAATGGGTTTTGCGTAGCCATTACCATAAATAAACTGGGTAACTGATAACTGGCACCACCAACAGTAATTTGTCGTTCTGCCATAGCTTCTAATAAAGCGGCTTGAACTTTTGCAGGCGCACGGTTTATTTCATCCGCTAATACTAGATTATGAAATAAAGGCCCTTTTTGAAACTCAAACGTGCCCTGCTGTGGTCGATAAATATCCGTACCGGTTAAATCTGAGGGCAATAAATCTGGTGTAAACTGAACCCGGTGAAAGTCTGCTTCAATCCCTTTACTCAACACATTAATGGCACGCGTTTTAGCCAAGCCCGGCGCACCTTCAACTAAAATATGGCCATCTGCTAACAAGGCAACTAACATTCTTTCTACTAATACGTCTTGACCAATAATCTGCTTGCTGATCGTCTCTTTAAGTTGCTGAATAGCCGCTTTAGAATCGCGTAAACTACTTTCTACCATGGTTTATTTATCCTTTTTAATGCTGAGTTTTATACAATAGTGCGTTTACCGGACCCAATATTTATTTCTAATCCGTTATAAACATTGGGGGCAACTATCTCATGATTCAACCACCAACATTACAAATGTTCTCCATTCTAACTAAACCTTTCTATTCGCATCATGAGTAAACCCGTCGATGTTCTTATTATTGGTGCTAGCGCTTCTGGTTTAATGTGTGCAATAGAAGCCGGCAAACGTGGCCGCAATGTGGTGGTATTAGACCATGCAAATAAGGCGGGTAAAAAAATACTCATGTCCGGTGGTGGGCGCTGTAACTTCACCAATATGGATATCAGTGCAGACAATTATATTTCCCATAATCCTCACTTTTGCAAATCAGCACTGAGTCGATACACACAATGGGATTTTATCGCGCTGGTGTGCGACTACAACATCCCCTATCACGAAC
>CAJXOJ010000096.1 GCA_913057515.1 uncultured Cycloclasticus sp.
GAGCAAATTGAATATTGTCAGCTTTATAACGGTTATTATTGTCCTGAACTAATTCGTACACAATAACTTCGCCATTAACAGGTCGACGTGAACGAGGTTTAAAAGCTTTAATATGCACGAAAGCGCGTTTGCCTCCATCATTTGGCTCGACAAAACCAAAACCCTTCTCATCATTCCAGTTTAAAACTTTACCTTGAAATTTCATGCTCTCGCTTTAATTTGGCTAATGATATAGCTCACTTGCCGACAAAAGAATAGTGGAGAGCAGCGAAACACGCTTTTGGTGGTCAAGTGCCAATGCCTTGTTATAAGCCAAAATGAACGCCTAGAGAGTTGGCTGCTCTAAAAGCACCAAAACCAAATAGCACAAAGGAAGAAAGTACAATAAGTATATTGAAGGCATTTATAGAATGTCCTAGCTTGGGCGAGTCACTTGAGAATGCTAATTGCGACAAATAGGTGGTACCTGTAGCTAAGGCCGCGCAAAGCACACCTAAGCAGAATATAAAAATTGAACTTGTAAGGCTATTTGCAACAACTTCCGTTGTTGGGCTTTTCCATATTTTACCTGTAAAAGCCAAAAGTGCTGCCGCTGCACCACCGTTTATCAGCATGCTTGCTTTTAGAGCTGATTGCCCTGCAGTTATGACAGACTTAAACATCTCTAGAGAATGAGCAGTCTCATTATTAGCATGCGCTATATTTCGGTCGTTTTCAGCTTTGAATTTAGCCAATTCTGCTTCATGATTTAGTGACTTATAATATGTGTCATTCTCAACGTCTTTATCAAATAACATGAGGTAATTCTCCATAGCATCAATAGATACAGTCGAGTGCCCCTGTTCCTTCGTCTGGCTTAGCGCCTCTCTTATTTCAGTAATTACTTCAATTGCTTTCATCTGGTGCCATGTTGGATTGACTTATAAAGCTTAAAATAAGATTCACGTGGTTTTTACGCTTCGTATTTGACTTTTTTGTTGTGAATCTAAGACGGCCTGAAACACTTGAATACCGTGCCCATTGCCTGTGCGTCAGGGGATGACCATGTGCCAACATTTAGATCGGAGTGTGTAACGGTATCGGCATTTGGATACCTTTGGGCAGCTGCATCTCGTAATCTATTTTTTATTTCCATTACTTGCTGATTTCTATCCCATAGCATAACTATGTTAGCATCAACTTGAACTTGACCAAGCATCTCGCAATTTGAAAGGTGGGCGGAATCAGATGGTGTGATGAACACTCTTTCTCCCGTTGTAACTATGCTTGCGCATCCATTTAATAACGCCATTACCATGATGGTAATTGATAGTATATTATTCATACGATCCTTGTTTAAACGTAAGTTTATGCCTATTTAACCTAATTGTATCAAGTAAGCCGAAGCAGTTTTCCACGTATTAAATAATATAGATAGGTGAATAATACTTCCATGTATTTTTATATTAGCAGCTAAACGTAAATAGGCTGTTGGCTTGTAATATAGTGAGTTGTTATAGCTGAATATAACACAACTATTTTTACAGCATGGCACTGTTAACATGGGGTCGTAATGACCGGCGTTGTTATAACGATTTGATTTGGGAGGGAAGGTTATTTTGGGTAAGGTGGCGGATAAAAACTGCGGGTGTCGCCCTAAGGCTTAATTTTCCACCTTCTCAGGTTGTTTGTTATAGCTTTTTTAAGGCGCGGGTATTTAGCGCAGGCACTTTCTTTTCTTTTTGAGTTTTAGGCTTCTTGCTCTCCAATAATTCTGCAGTCGCCATATTGCATCCACCTTTAGCTAGTTGAGTAGGCGTTTTCACACGGGCCTTTCGTCTATTTGCTATTGTGGGTTTAGAGGAATATTCTATAAATGTTGATCAGCTTTTATAGCAACTGGTCACCGTGGAACAAATAGAGGATAAATATTATGTTAGCACTTGAGCTTGATCCCGTATTACTGGCACGTATTCAATTCGCCTTTACGATTAGTTTTCATATAGTTTTTCCAGCCTTCACGATCGGCTTGGCGAGTTGGCTTGCTGTTGTTGAGGGGCTGTATCTGAAAACAGGCAAAAATGTTTATA
>CAJXOJ010000097.1 GCA_913057515.1 uncultured Cycloclasticus sp.
CCTGCACAGCAAAAAAACCTTGCGCGCCTTTATGAGAGAGCCTAAACCCGGTAAACACTTCATCAAAAATTAATACAATGGAGCGTTCTTTACACACTTGATGAAGTGTTTGTAACCACTCGCTATAAGCTGTCTTATCAAAAGCTGCCGCTCTCTCGCTATTAAGCAACATAGCATCACTTGAGGCATCTGAATTTGGATGCAGCCCTTGCAACGGGTTAACCAACACACAGGCAATGTCATTTCGTGTTTGCAAAATACTCAGCGTACGTTCACTAATATCACGCAATGTATAAACATCATTGGTTTTACGTTGATTGCCAATGCTGGGCTGAACCCCATCCCACCAACCATGATAAGCACCACAAAATCTAACTAAATATCGCTTGCCGGTATGATAACGAGCCAAACGTACCGCCTGCATGACTGCTTCTGTACCCGACATATGAAACGACACCTCATCAAGGCCAGATATCCGCTTCAATTCTTCAACATTATTTTTAATTATTGGGTGATAGGGCCCCAGGACAGGGCCAAGGCTTTGCGCGTTTTCGTACCCTATTTCCAAACAAGACTTATAAAAATCGTAGCCGAAAACATTCACCCCATAGGAGCCGCTCAGGTCAATCCCCCAGCGACCATCGAGATCCTTCAGCATAATGCCTGAGGACTCCGTGACGATTGAGGCCGATTTTATATGCTGGCCTAGGTAGTTACGGTACGGATAAGGGACGCGATATAAATTAGTAAAGCGTACATCCGATACACTGTCTTCTAAGCTGGCATAAAATTCGGTAGATTTTGGCGAATGGCAGGCTAAGCTTTCACTCAGTTGCTTAAAACCCTCTTTCCGTTGATTAACGACGGCTAATGGTGCTTTGTCACTACTAAAGAATGCCTCTTCTGCGTAAGAAAAATAAGGTATCCATTTGGCAATTCGTCTAGCCCATTTTGAATGACCTCGGACAGAAGGGTGTTTAGCCCTAGAAAGCTTCAGCCGTGTAGAGGCTTTTATTAAAAAGAAAAAGGATAAAAGAGTAAGCGCAGTATAGAAGACATAAGTGTCTGGCATGTGAGTAGTCATTCGCAATAAAACATATCGCAAACATTAGCACTCAAAAGTGACAGACTTATTTCAGTTAGTTGACAACCTTCTTACCAAATAACTGGCTGCAAGTACTCCCTAAGTTAAATCCCATGGCACCGAAAGGCGACCATCTTTAAACATCGCTTGCATATCTTTTTTCAGCATTTTACCCGTCAAGCCTTTTGGCAAATCATCGACTAATACGATGTGTTTAGGCACTTCAAACTTTGCCATCTTAGCTTTACTAAATGCAATCATTTCGTCGTAGTCAAACGCAGCTTTATCTTTGACAATAATTAACGCGACCACCGCCTCATCCCATTCAGGATGTGGCACACCAATAACACCTACTTCAGCAACATTAGGGTGTTCATCTAAAACATTTTCAACCATGCTTGGGAAAACATTAGCGGAGCCAGTAATAATAAGGTTATTCTTACGGTCTGTTAGGTAAAGAAACCCTTCGTCGTCTAGATAGCCTAAATCATTGGTTCTGAGCCAACCATTTTGTAGCACTTCATCAGTTAGCTCTTCTAAGCCTAAGTAACCGGTCATTAACGTATCAGATTTTACCCAGATTTCACCACTGGTATTTGGCGCTAACACGACGCCATTATCATCACGGACTTCTATGTCGAAATGTAATGCTGGCCGACCGCATGAGCGAAGAATATGATCTTCACCATTCAGGCCTCTCACCGTATCTTCTGGCCGCATAACACATATCCAGCCACCTGTTGTTTCAGTAACACCATACATCTGCACTAGATCACATTTAAACGTTTCAGCAGCTTTGCGAATCAGTTGTGGCGTTGTTGGTGATGAGCCATAGGTTATTAAACGCAGAGATGGCACTTTAATACTCTTTTCTTCCATTATTTGAATCATCCGGCGCATCATCAATGGCACCATAATAGTCACCGTTACTTTCC